>JBEKQQ010000034.1:0-46081 GCA_049519555.1 Acetobacteraceae bacterium | reverse complement strand
GAGCAGTTCAATCCGTTCGTCAGAAAAGAGACGGGCTGCGTTGGTACGGTATCGAACCAACTCACTTTGGAGCTGCCGGTAACCTTCGTTAAAGAATGCGCGATAGGCAGTGAGAAGATCAAGTCCCAGAAGGGACTGGCCACAAAATGGGCAGGTCCCGTCAGCGAGATGCGAGAGCCCGGTTGCGATCCACTCTTCCCCGTGCGCGGCCATACCGTGGGTCGTAACATGGGCCCTGACCAAACGCTCAGCGTCGCGAGACACGTCCTCCAAGGTTCGGCCGAGCACGCTTTCCAGGTGCGAAGGAAGCGGGGGCATTTCAAGTGTCGTCAAACCAGGTTGGCTCTTAAGCTGATCGGTCTCTTTTAGCCCTTGCACCTGTATTGTCTTCGTTTCAATGCGAGCATCTATGTCAGGCTCTGGTGACAGTGCAAGGAATTTCTCGAGTTCCAGGGGGCCAGTATGTGACGTAATGATCCCGCGCGCTACGCGGATCGTTGCGTTGAGTTTTTCGATCTCCTTGTCGATCTCGTCATAGCGGTTCGCAAGTGCTACCCCCTGGTGGCCTAGGATTATCCGGCACAAATTGCGCCTTTGATCAACGCTGATTGCCTCCCCAGAATATATATTTTCTGCGATGTAATGAGCGTCGAAAATCCGTAAATTGATGTCCGGGGAAGCCGACGACCACGCTCCGTTCTGAAAAATCACCTGGCCAGAGGTCAGGGTGATCGTGACCTGTGGGTTATGCGATGATCCAAGCGTACGCCTACCATGGATAAAAGCGGAGTGTCTGGTCTGCAAAGACCTGAAGATGGCGCATAGAGTTGTTTTGCCGCGACCATTTTCCCCGAAAATCAGCGTGAATTTCTTAAAGGATACATCTCCATGCGACGAGTAGT
The DNA here is from genome assembly GCA_049519555.1 of Acetobacteraceae bacterium. Taxonomy (GTDB): domain Bacteria; phylum Pseudomonadota; class Alphaproteobacteria; order Acetobacterales; family Acetobacteraceae; genus Rhodopila. Next base: position 45,179 of record JBEKQQ010000034.1, on the reverse strand, counting down.
TCCTGAACCGACCGACGCCTCGAATGTGCGTAATCTTCGCTATGGAAGTTGCTTGACCAGAAGCCTCCGTTTCCGCGGACGATGAATTATTGCGAATGTCCAACTCGCGCCTCTTGCCTAAAGATCCAGGCGTCTTATCGACGCCATGGGCAGATACAGCCGGTCGGGGCGATCTTCGGTGGGAAGAAAGCCAAACTTCGAGTAGAATGAGATAGCAGCGCGGTCGATCGCGTCCACGACGACCGCATAGGAACCAACCTGCTCTGAATTCTGCAACGCCCGGCTTAGGGCATCCAGAAGCAGAAATTCTCCTACCTCCTGCCCTCGAAACTCGAGGCTCCTGGCTAGCCGTCCAAGCAGAGTGGTAGGAACTGCGGGATACCTCGGAAAGCGCTTTCGTACTCCGGGCGGTATTCCTTGCGCGTTGATCGAGTGGGAGGATAGACTGTAATATCCCACGATCGTATGACTATTTAGCTCCGCTATTGCCACGAAAATCGCGGAGAAGCCCAGCTCCTGTTCCTTCCTCGCCTTCGTCCTGATGAAGTCATCAAGCGCGGAGTTGCCACACGCAAATCCCGCGCGGTCGTGGCGGGGGCTAAGTGGCTCTACTCGGAGCGAGGGGCGCATACCCTGCTATAGCGTCCCCCTCCATGTGTGTCAAATACCAGTACAATTCACCTGTGGGCCTTATAGCGGGCGGCCGCAGCTTTAAGCGCTTCGTTGGGTTCTGGCGGATTAAGCAAGGCGTCGATGAACGCTTTGCTATCCCGCCGGCTGAGGGTCCAGGTATCGTATTCATGCACCACGGTGGTAGCTGCCTCGTAAGCCTTTGATATAATGAAGTCTGATGTGGTAACGCCCGTGATCAGGGCGGCGCGTTCGATCAACTGCTTTGTTGCGGCTGGCAGTCTGGCGTCGATGCGCTCCTCCGCCTTGGGGCGCCGCGTTCGAGCCTCCCGATTGGATGTTGCGAGCATTGAAGTTCTCCTCATACTTACCTCTCCCGGACGACCGGTGAGGTAAAACAGATGTGTGGCAGATCGCCGCACGAATCAACTTGACATCCATCACGAGGACATGCTCAAAGAAAGAGGGCTTCGCCAAAGACGGCGAAGCCCTCTTTCTTTGAGCATGTCCTCGTGGTCTCCTATCTGATTTCCTCCAGAACGACGCCTTACCACCCGGACGCGATTTACTCTCTACCGGACACCACCCAGTCAGATCGGAAACGCTGCCGTCGACCGGTTCTGCCGCTCCTGTATCTCGAAGCCGCCATCCCTCGTCTGGTGACTTTGAATCTACTCTGTGCCAACATGGTGAACAGATCGCACTGGTGCAAGACTCATGCGCTCCAATTCTTCGATGTCAGGCAGCGGCTCGGGTGCGTCTTCCAGACCCGGGTAGCGGTAGGCGATGCCCCATATCGAAAGGTGACGCACTCCCTCGGCGTGACCGGCGAATTGTGGGTAAACCGGCAGCAGCCGCGCCGCGAGATCGTCCAGATCATGAGTGCGGCGGAACGGTTCAGCCGCCAGCACGAGCAATGCCTTGATCAGCTTTTCCGCTGCCTGCTGCACATGATACGCGCTCGCCCCCAGGCGCGAGAGCCCCGCCGCGGCAACCGCGACATCGATGTCTTCCTCCACAATCGCCAGCCATCGACGGGCCTCAAGCCGATTTTCAGGTCCGGCAGGCTGATCAGGCTCCCTCATACACGGCGATCCCGTCGATTTCCGCCTCGTACGCCAGAGTGCCGGCGATCTTAGCCCGCCTTCGGTAGACGGCGTCCCTGACCGGGATCACATCCGCCGGATGATCGTAACCTCGCCGCGGCTCCCAGCCGGCCCGTAACGTCAGGTGGTTGGCGGGTGCGTCGTCGTCCAGGATGACCAGAAGATCGATGTCACTGTCCGGCCCGGATTCGCCTCGAGCGTGCGAGCCGAACAGCACAACACGGCGCGGGTGGAAGAATTCCACGACCCGGTCCAGTAGCTCGGGTGGCACCAACGGCTTCTCGTGCATCGTCCCGTATCACTGCGCCGCTATCAGGTTTCAGCACGCCAGACTAAACGGCGGTTAGCATTTATTCGGACGTACGATCGAGACCCAGAGCCTCCGAGAGTCTCGCCTTTGGGGCAGCACATGTACCCGACGCTCCACGATCCGAAACAGGCCAGCTGCAAAGGTTCCCACTTTCAACGCCAGTTTCCGCTCGCGACATGGCAAGACCGAAGCGGCGGCAGGGTCAGGCCAGAGGATGACGTCGCAACCCTCAAGGCAGCAACTTTCGCACCGCCGCCATCACCGCCTCATGCACCGTAGCCGCGTCTTGCGCCGCATCCACCAGCACGCAGCGGGCCTCAGCCGCAATCGCGCGAAACCCCTCATACACCCGCCGGTGGAAGTCGTCGTTCAGGCGTTCATAGCGATCATCGACACCGCCGCGCCCGCGTAACCGCGCCAACGCAACCTCGCGCGGCACGTCCAGCACCAACGTCAGATCCGGCACGATGCCAACCATTGTGCCCAACGTCTCGATCATGCCGAGATCGACGCCGAGACCGTAGCCTTGATACGCCATGGTCGAGTCATGGAACCGGTCGCACACCACCCAGGTCCCGGCCTCAATCGCCGGACGGATCGTTTTGGCAACGTGTTCCAAACGCGCAGCAACGTGCAGCATGGTTTCCGCCGCGGCGCTCCAGTCGATGCGTCCGGATAACAGCACCTCGCGCAGGAACTCGGCCCCCGGCGCACCGCCCGGCTCGCGCGTGCGCAGCACCGGCAGCCCCACATCGCACAGCGCATCTGCCAGCATCCGCGCCTGTGTTGATTTGCCTGCGCCCTCCCCGCCTTCCAGCGTGATCAGGCGTCCACCTGGCGTTACGCCACTCACCCGCCGGCAACGTAATGCGTCACAACCGCGAGACCCCGCAGCGGCAAACTCAACCGATCAACGTCGGCGCCAGCCAGCAGGTTGACATCCATCTCCGGCACGCCCTGACCGCGTAGCGTCATTACGCCGAGCGGCTGGCCCTTGGCGATCGGCGCCTTGATCGGCGCATCGTAGCTGATCTTGACCGACGCCGTCTGCCGCCACGACTTCGGTAACGTAACGACCAGGTCGCGGCCACCCACCAAAGGCACCGTCTTCTCCGTACCCAACCACACCTGGGCGTTGTCAATCACTTCGTCGGCCGAGAACAATTTGACGTTCTCGAAACTGGCAAAAGCCCAGTTCATTAGCTTTTCCGATTCGGCGGCGCGTTCATGCATCGAGGTCATGCCATTCAATACCATGACAATCCGCCTGCCGTCGCGCAATGAACTGGAAACGAGACCAAACCCGCCGGCCTCAGTATGGCCGGTCTTCAATCCATCGGCGGTGCCGGCCTGCACCATCGGCTGGCGATTCTCCTGCTCGATGTTGTTGTACTTGAAGGACCGCTCGGAGTCGTAATGGTAATATTCAGGGAAATCCGTAATGATGTGTGAGGCGACGGTGGCGATGTCGCGGCAACTCATGTATTGATCCGGATCCGGCCAGCCCGTGGGATTGCGGAAACTCGAATGCGTCAGGCCTAACTCTTTCGCCTTCGCATTCATCATGTCGACGAAACGTTCCTGCGACCCGGCGACCGTCTCAGCGAGCGCGGTCGCGGCGTCATTGCCGGAATCCACAATCACGCCGCGGATCAGATCCTCAATGCCGACCGGCTTGCCAACTTCGATGAACATTTTTGAGCCGCCCATCGCCGCGGCGCGCGCCGAGACGATCGTGGTATCCGTCAGCTTGATCTGCCCCTTCTTCAAATCCTCGTAGACCAGATAAATGGTCATCAGCTTGGTCATCGAGGACGGCGGCATCGGCTCATCCGCACTCTTATCCAGCAGCACCGCACCCGTGGTGAAATCCTGGATGAACGCCCATTTTGCCACCGTATCAACCGGACCGAGCGGCGTATCGCCAGGCGAGCCCTCCGCCTCAGGCTCCTTCGCCTTGCCTTTGGTTGGGCGCGCGGCAACGGTCCGCGCGGTCCCGGCCAAGACGGCAAACGTGGATGCCAATGCGAGACGGCGCGAGAGTTTCATGTCACAGTCTCCTGCTCAGGCCGTGACCCAGTCGCCGACCAAACCGACCGCGATGGCGTAAAAGTCGGACGGGTTGTAGCGCCGGATGGCCGCGAAGTTATTGAATACCAGGAATGTTTCGCCCCCCGGGCCGTCCGGCGCAACGACCGCCGCGGGAGCGTCGCCGGATGCGGCCCACCGATCGCCGGTGGGGACGACGCCCATACGCGCCCACTCGGCCAACGGCCGGCGCTCCTCCCGGCCCATGGGAACCAGTCCAGGTGGCAGCCGAACCGGTTGACCCCAGGGTTCGCCTTGCCGCCATCCGGAATGGGCCAGGAAGTTGGCAATCGAACCCAGGACGTCGGCTTTGCTGTTCCAGATGTCGCGGCGTCCATCGCCATCGAAATCAACCGCGAGGCGCAGATAACTGGTTGGCATGAACTGCGGTTGCCCCATCGCTCCGGCATAGGATCCGGTCATGCCCGCCGGCCCGATGTCGCCGTCATTCAGGATGCGCAGTGCCGCCACCAATTCGCTACGGAAGAACGCAGCGCGGCGCCCCTCCCAGCCCAAGGTCGCAAGCGCCTCGACGACTTTGTAATTGCCGGTCAACACACCGAAGTTCGACTCGACGCCCCAGATGCCGGCGATCACCGGCGCCGCTACACGAAAATAACTGTCGGCACGCACGAGCCACGCGCGGTTTGCCGCCACCGCGACCCGTCCGTCGGCAATCCGTTGGTCGCTGACGACCAAGGCGCGGTACTGCGGCCAGGTCATGTTAAATTCGACCTGCCTGCGGTCTTTCTGGATGACCGCCTGATTGGGTACGACACCGGCAAAGGCGGCGTCCAGCACGTCGCGGCGGATACCGTCAGCGGCCGCCTCGGCATAGACCTCGGCAACAAAAGCCTGAAAACTGTTTGCCGCACGCGCAGGCCCGGCGAGAACGGCCGGAACAGCAGCGGCAAGGGCGGAGCGGCGCGTCAGCATGTGCCGCTTCCTGCCACGTCATATCGAGTCCAGGCAATCACCATGACAGCTGATCCAGGCAGGCAAGTGCTTTTTCATCTCAGCTTTACCTGGTTTCAATACTTAAGGCAGAGGCGTAACGGCGGGGTTACGTACGGTTGACGTTGGGTGCTGAACGCTCCGGCCGATTCGATGGCATGCCCTAAGCGTGTTGCCGCTTAATGGCCCGCCACGAACGGCTCGATCAGATCGCCGGATTTGGCGAAGGTCGGCAGCAACACGGCCTCGGTCCCCGGGTTCTCGAACTGCGCCAGATCGTTGCCCTTGATGCCGCGGAACTGGGTCCAGACGAGGCGCGGTTCGGCCCACTCACCGTCTTTGCCATAGGTGATGTCGCCGACCACGGTCTTGAACGTATGAGTACGGAGGTAGTCGGCAAGTTTATCATCATCGAGCGTTCCGGCGCCCGTCACAGCCTGCGCCAGCACCTGCATCCTCGCGTATGCGAAAGGCGGGAGGAATACGCCCAGTGGATCGACCCCGGCGGCGGCGGCGCGGGAGCGGTAGATTTTGATGAATTCCATCACTCCGGGATATTGCAGCGCCGGGGCGGGCACCCATTGCTCGCCGATCACGACGCCGTTCAGCAACGGCCCGAGCTGTTGCTTAAGCGCCGCGGTTTGCAGGCCCACGAGACTGCCGCCGAACAGCCGCGCCGTCAGACCCATCTCGCCTGCGGCTCGCATGATGCCGGCAGTATCGGCGGGATAGGATGCGACGAAGATAATTTCGGGACTGGTCGCGCGGACGGCACGCAGAATCGGCGCATAGTCGCTGGTCGTGGGCGGATAGGCCTTGTCATAGACAATTTGCAGGCCAGCGGCGGCGGCATTCTGGCGAGCGCCGTCGGTGGCGTTGCGGGCGAACTCGGCGTCCGCTCCGACGATCGCCAGCGTTTTGGGCTTCGGATTCATGCCGGCGGCGATCTCGAAAAACCCTTGCGAGAAGGCAATCTTCGGATTCGGCCCGGTAGCGATCATGGCGAAACAGCGCGGGTAGTGGAACTCGGCGTTGATCGCGAGCGAAAACAGGCTCAGGTAAATCTTGTTGTGGGCGATGACCACGGGCATGGCCGGTGCCGCCATGTTCGTGGCGTAGCCCGATAGCACCAGGTCGACGTGGTCGACGTCCAGCAGCTTCTCGTAAAGGCCGGGAACGTTGGTCGAGGTGCTCTGGTTGTCGTAGAACACCAGCTTCACCGGACGGCCCAGAAGCCCGCCTTTGGCATTGATGTCCTCAGCCCAGATTTGCATGGCGAGAATGCCGGATTTGCCGACGGCTGCCAGACTGCCGGTAAGAGCCTCGGCAAATCCGATGGTGATCGGCGCTGCTTCCGCCGCGAATGTTGTCCGTGCAGTTGCGCCGGCGGCGAGCAGGCCCAACGCCGACCGGCGTCCTATGGTTTTACGCATGTCGTTTCCTCCGTGCCCGTTGCGGTGCGGGCTTCGGTGGCGACGTTAGCAGACCAGCGGTCGGCGGCTATAGTTGCCGCATTCGGAGGGGCATATCATGCAATTCGGCTTCTGTCTGATGAGCGACGTGACGGAAATTGGCTTCTTCAGCCATGTCGAGGCGTTGGGTTATGCCTCAGTCTGGGTCGCCGACAGCCAGATGCTGTTTTCCGACTGTTATGCGGTGCTGGCCCTGGCGGCGCGGCAAACCAGCCGGTTGCGGATCGGACCAGGCACGGCGATCTGTGGCACGCGCATTGCGCCGGTGCAGGCGGCGGCTATCGCCACCATCAACGTGCTTGCTCCTGGCCGGGTTTTTCTGGGCATTGGCACGGGCAATACCGCGATGCGCACGATGGGCCAGAAGCCGATGAAGATGTCCGAGTATTCCGAATATCTCCGGGTGCTTGCCGCGCTGTTGCGAGGCGAGACCGTGGACTACACGTTCAACGGCATCACGAGACCAATTAAATTGCTGCATCGCGAGGGTCGTGACATGCGGCTCGACCCGCCGATCCCGTTGTATGTCTCCGGATTCGGTCCACGCGCGATGGCATTGGCCGGGGAGCATGGCGATGGCATCATTTTCGCCATCCCACCACGCGGTGTCCCGGTCGCCGAGGCGCTGTCGCACGCGCGTCAGGGCGCGGCGCGCGGCAATCGCTCGTCGGAGGGGTTTCGCAATGCATCGCTGAGCAGCGTGTTCGTGTTGGAGAACGGCGAGGCGGTTGATTCGGATCGGGTCAAAGCGGCGATTGGTCCGAACGTGATGGCCAGTGTTTATTACTTCTATGATACGGTGCATGAGCGCGGCATCGAGCCGCCGCCATTCCTCGCCCGCATTTGGCGGAAATATTGCCAACTGGTCGATCAGACGCCTGCCGAGCACCGGCACTTTCGCACCCATGAGTGTCACTACACCGGCCTGCATCGCGGCGAGGCGGAACTGATCGATGCACAATTGATCCGCGATACCTGCCTGATCGGCACCGCTGACGAACTGGTAGAACGGATTCGCGAACTGGAGCGCGATGGGTTGGAGGAGCTGGTCTTCGCCATCGGTACGGATACGAAATGGCGGCTGGCGGAGGATTTCGCGCGTTTGGTGATGCGGCGATTATGATGAAAACGGAGCGACTGATTACGCTCGGATATCGACATGAGTGCCGGTCTTTCAACGCCCCAGTTCGTCGGCGGAACGTGGCCCGGCAGAGAGTGCCGCGACAGGTCCCCGTGACGAGTACGGGGATGACGCGGGTGGGGCTAGTACCTCTGCACAGTGGTTTTGACCGGTTGACCGTATCCCGGCTGCAACTCGGGCAAGTCGGCGCGATCGACCAGGACAGCGATGCTCCGAGCAATCCCGGGACGGCGGGAGATCAACCCCTGTCGTTCCAGTGTCAGCAGCATCTGGTGAACCGAAGGCGGTGTCACCTGGAAGAACCGCTGGATATCCGCCTGCGCTGGTGGACGCCCGTTCACCAGTGTGTAGGCGTGGATAAACGCCAGATATTGTCCCTGCCTGGGCGTGAAAACCGGGTGAGAATCACCAACCGCGCGATTCATCGTTGCCCTCGAAAACAGGGGAGCAACAATGAACATACGGTACCGGGTGGAACTGAACGAGGGGGAACGCGTGCAGCTCACGGCGATGCTGAGCGGCGGCAAGCACGCGGCGCGCAAACTCAAACGGGCGCAAATTCTGTTGGCCGCCGACGCCGGGATCGGCGACGAGGCGATCGCGGATAGCGTCTCGGTTGGCGGGTCCACGGTTTACCGAACCAAACGGCGCTTCGTGGAAGGCAACCTTGACCTCGCATTGAGCGAAGAGGCGCGTCCTGGTGCCGCCCGCAAGTTGTCCGGTAAGGAGACGGCGCTGCTGGTGGCGACGGTCTGCTCGAACCCGCCGGAAGGCCGCAAGCGCTGGACACTCGATCTGCTGGCGGGCGCGATGGTTGGACTGACGGAGCATGAAGGGCTGTCGCGCGAGACGGTACGCCGACGTCTGGCGGAGGATGACCTCAAGCCGTGGCTCCGGAAGATGTGGTGCATTCCGCAAGTCGATGGTACCTACGTCGCCCGCATGGAGGACGTGCTCGACCTCTATGCCGAAGACGATGATCCAAAGCGCCCCGTGGTCTGCTTCGACGAAAGCCCGACTCAGTTAATTGGCGAACTGCGTGAACCAATACCGGCAGCACCCGGTCAGCCTGAGCGTTACGATTGCGAATATCGACGCAATGGCACCGCCAATTTGTTTGTGTTTCTCGACACACATAAATCCTGGCGGCATGTGAAAGTGACGGACCACCGAACCGCGCGCGACTTCGCCGATTGCATGCGCGATCTGGCCGATCTCCATTATCCGGAGGCAGACCGGATCCGCGTGGTGATGGATAATCTCTCGACACACACAGCTGGCGCCTTGTACGAAGCATTCCCGGCGCCCGAGGCGCACCGTGTTCTTCAGCGCCTGGAGTTTCATTACACACCGAAACACGCAAGTTGGCTCAACATGGTAGAAATCGAAATCGGCGTGTTGCGTGGCCAGTGCCTGGATCGCCGAATTGGCGAGCGTGACCTCCTTGTCTCCGAAATCGATGCATGGCAACGGCAACGCAACACCTCTGGCGCACGTGTCAAATGGAGGTTCACCACGCAAAAGGCCCGCCTCAAGCTTGCACGTGCTTACCCTGATACCGCCAAAGAGTCATAATCACTGTGCAGAGGTACTAGTACCTCTGCACATTGATTTTGACCGGTTGAACGAACCGGGGCCGAAGCAATTGATGCCGGTGCCTCAAATTCCAACGGATCGGTCCGATTCTTCACAAGATATCAAGAGTCAAAATCACTGTGCAGAGGTACTCGACCAAAACATTTTCATGAGTAGTTTCCGGCCCTGTTATCCGATGCGCGGCGTCACGAGCTATCGATCGTCTGCTGAAATCTGGCATTATCCCTCGTCTACCTAAGTCGGGTGGCCGTCGTTCCGATGGACGTTTGGACATCGACAACACCATTCCGATCATGGTCGTTTGGGAGCAGCCCGAAATCAGAGCGGACACCTGAAGGCGGTGGACACGATGACGCGGACTAACAGAGCGACTGTTCCGCAGCACCACCCGACCTTCGTGATGACTTAACCTAAGGAGATACTCATGCGTAAATTCTGCATTCCGGCTATCGCCGCCGCAAGCCTGTTCGCGCTTCCGGCACTGGCGATGAACGGCACCGCCAAGGGTTCCTCCAACACCACCCCGCAAGCCACGACGCAGCCAGAGCAACAGCTGCGTCAGGATCTTACAAAGGCCGGCTACTCCGACATCCAAATCATGCCCGGTTCGTTCCTGATACACGCGAAGAATAAGCAGGGCGACCAGACCGAGATGATGATTAGCCCGCACTCCATGACGGAGGTCACAGCGATGAGCACCCCCGGCGGCTCGACCCAGACCGGGAAGGCCGAGAACGGGAAGGCCGAGAGCGGGAAGAGCGAAAGCGTGTCGCCGAACCTTCAGCCAGGCAAATAGCCTCGAACAGGCGGTACGGGGTGTCCGTGCCGTCCTCGGCTCAGACGGGTGTTCCTGAAAGTTAGCATTGCGCCATGTAGCGGCGGAACGCACAGCCGCGCAAAACGTACGCCAGTACCCAGCATCGTTGGACCGCGAAACATGGCTTCATCCGTTTCTGATGGACGACGCTTTTGGTCCATACGAACGGCTGGGCTTCTTCGTTATGGCTCGCGAAGAAGGGCTCGGTAACGGCAATGAGTTCGCGCATGCTTCCAAACCATCCCCCTTTTGAGTGGTTTCCCGGACAGGACAGAGACCATATCTCGAGCGTACATGCGGGCGTTTCGAACACACCCCATATCAGATACGGAGGTTACTTTTAATGTCGAACATTTTGCAAAATCGGAAGCCGTCAATGGGTCATCGGCTCGCGCTTCCCTATATCGCTGCTGCTGGCATAATCGGCATGGCATATGCTGGCCTGCTTGAACAAACCTGGCACACGGCGGCACCGACGCCGCCCATGAGCCTGCAACAGGCGATTACCGACTTTGACACGGGTCATCTGACGGTCGCGACGGCTGCGTTTCGGACTTTGGCCAATGCGGGCGATAACCATGCCGCATACTGGTATGGCCACGCACTTGATCGCGGCCTGGGCACTCCGGCCGATGCCAATGCCGCTATAACCCAATATTTGAAGGCCTCGGCAGCCGGCGATACGCAGGCTGGCACACGTCTGGGCGAACTCTATCTTGACGGCAACACGGCACCGCAAGATTTCGTAAAGGCGCGATCCTACCTGACCGCCGCTGCCGAGCGAGGCAACGCGCGCGCGGCGCTTGATCTCGGGCACATGCTGCGCGAGGGCATTGGTGGCCCAGCCGATCCGGTTTCGGCATATGCCTGGCTGGAAGTCGCCTCGCTGCGTGGCAATGCGCAGGCCCAGCACGAGCGAAACCGGCTGCTGCCCAGGTTATTGCCGGCGCAGCAGGCACAAGCGATCCAGCAGGTCAGCAAAATCATGCCTGTAGAAGCGGCCAACGCAACCGTACCGCCGGCGAAAGCGTAGTTGTTGCTGCTTCCGTCTGCTTACCCGATGCGGCATCGGGCGGCGACGTCTTCAGTGGCCACAAGCGCCTGGCGAATTCCGATGTCAGAGAGGTATTAGAGTGGCCGGCGACTACCTGATCATTTGGATCTGCGCCTCACTCAGCTCCCACGTATGTGCCGGTAGCGGAATGAAATGCACTTTGTCCAGAATGGCCGCCTTGTCCTCCGACGGCTCGATGCACCACAGCAGGAAGCGCCGCAGCGCCGCAGCCGTCTCTGAGTCCTTTTGATGTTTCGACACCACAGCGTATTCGTAGCTGACCAGTGGATAGGATGTCGCTCCCGGGGCGAAGGCCAGCGTCAGCCGTTCATCGGTCGGCGTGCGCGGACCAAGAGCTGCGGCGCCGGCTTTAATGCCCTCCTTGGTCGGCAGCACGAAATCGCCGTCATTGTTTTTCAGCGCCGCGGTGCCCAGTTCGGCGGACGCGATTGCATCGCTGAAGCTGACCCCGACATAGCCGATGGAATACGGCGTGGCCTGAATGGTCTTGACCATGCCGTCATTACCGGTTGCCGCCAGCCCGCCCGGCACCGCGGGCCAGGCGATGGTAGTGGCATAGCCTTTGTCATCCTCCCACGACGGCGTGGAGAACGACAGGAACTGAGTCAACATGAAGGTGTCGCCCGAGCCCTCGGCGCGATGCACCGGGATGATTGCCTGATGCGGCAGGCTGACACCCGGGTTCATCGCCACGATCTGTGGCGCGTCCCAGTAGCGGACAGCACCGGTATAAATGCCGGCGATGGTGGGTCCATCAAGCCGCAACTGCGATTTCACGTCGGGCAGATTGTAATTGATCGTCTGCGCCGCAATCGCCAGCGGAATGTTCATTACATCCGGCGTCGCCCTTACCTGGGCGTCCGACATATAAGCGTCCGACGCACCAATCTCCACCGCGCCGGACGAAGCTTGCTTGATCCCGGCCTCGGAGCCGGTGCCGCCAATGGTAATCGTCACTCCGGGATGGTTCTTGCCATATTCGGCAACCCAGATTTCGAACAATGGCTGCAACAACGTCGACCCGGTCTCGGTCAGGGTGATGTCCGCGGCGCGGCCGGCGCGGGGCGCCAGGACAACCAGACCAAGGCAAAGGACGGTCAACAAAGCACGCAGCTTGCGGGTACGGTGGTTCATACAGAGGTCTTTCCGTCAAAGTGCACTGCGAGATCATGTCGCATGAGGGGTCAGCGTGCCGTCGCAGGGTGGCTCAGCGGCCGATCTCTGCGAGGCTCACGCCGTTGGTCTCGATCCGATACGCCCAGGTGACGACGGCGCCGAGGAGGGAGGTCCCAACGAGGATGTAAAGCAACGCGCTGGTGCCGATGCTGACAAGCAGGATCGGGAACAGGAAGGCCGTGGACACCGCGCCGATCTTGCCGACAGCCGCCGCGAACCCCGCGCCGACGCCGCGGATTTCGGTGGGGAATACCTCACCGGCGAGCAGATAGGTCTGCGCGTTCGGGCCGATATTGGTCATGAAGTTGAACAGCATGAAGCCGACGAAGATCAGCAAGGTCTGGGTGCCGCCGACGAAATTGCCAGCCAACGCCGCAACCAAAAGTCCGGCGGCGCAGCCGATGAAGCCGAGCACCTGCAGCCAGATGCGGCCGACGCGATCCGCCAGCACCACCGCAAAGCCGATACCGATGATCAGCAGCGTAGTGGTCATCGCGGCGCCCTTGGCGGCCAGGATGTCGTTCAAGATCAGATCGCTGACGCTGCGGACGTGATCGGCGGTTTTGCCCAGTGTGGCCGCCAGGATGGTCGGGGTAAAAATGCCGATGCCGTAGGTGCCGAGGTCCTGGATGAACCAGGGCACCGAGGAGAAGATCGTGGCTCGGCGATTTTGTGCCTTGAACAGTGCCGGGAATCCGCCCGAGCCGTGCCCCTCGGCCGCTGCGGCCGTGTCGCGCACCAGTCGGACGGTGCCGGGGTAAAGCGGCGCGCGCAGCAGCAGGCGTTGCGCGGCTTCCTCGGCCTTTTCCGTGGCGCCGCGGATGTGCAACCAGTTGGCGCTTTCCGGGATGAAGAAACGGCCGACGGTCACGATCACCGCAGGGATGATGGCGCTGGCATACATCCAGCGCCAGGCATCCAGGTCAGGGTCGGCGACCAGAACGAAATAGCCGACGGCGGTGCCGCCAAGCGCGCCGATGGCCTGGAACGCAAACGCCGCGAGCACCAATTTGCCGCGGCTGGTGCTGGGGATGCTCTCGGAAATGATCATGTGCGCGGTGGGGTAATCGCAGCCAAGCGCCACCCCGAGCCCGAACAGGCAGACGATCAGCGAAACGAAGTTCGTGCAGAACACCAGCGCCACCAGGAAGGCGCAGAAGATGATCATCTCGATGATGAACATGCGCTTGCGGCCGAACGCATCCGACATGCCGCCGAGACCGATCGCGCCGACCAGGATCCCCGCCAGGCTGGCGGCGCTGATCAGGCCGTTCTGGGCTGAGCCGATCTCGAACTCGCGCGAAATCAGCGGCAGCGCCACACCGGTCATGAATACGACGAAGCCCTCGAAGAACTTGCCGGCCGCGGCGAGCGTCCAGATGCGCTTTTGCATTGCTGTCAGCTCGACGGTCGGCAGCAGCGTTCCGTCGGGCCACATCGGGCGCTCATCAATATAATGTTGGACCGACGGCTTGGCAGCCTGATCCGGCCGGCTCGTTCCCTGAGCTTCAGACATGGTCACTGTTCCTTGTTGTACTCTGTACGGCAGTGGACGCAGCCACTCGCTTCATGGCGCGCCAGCAGGTTTCATGTGTCTGAAAGTAACGACATCCCGTCCGCAATTTGTTAAGGCGGTCTTCCTGCCTACGCGCAGATCAGTCAACCGTGCATCGATCGGCAGCGGCCGCAAAATTGTTATGTTTTGATTACATTCGTTTACGGATCAGAGGCGATCGGGACCAAAAGCGGCGGAACCGCAGGTGAATCAGGGGGGATCTTGCGTGCGTGCGGGGCGCGCGCAATTCGATGAACCGGGCATCGCTGGCAGGCTTAGCGTCTTGCCATCCGTATTCATGATACTTATCATGAATGAATGCGGGTCAACCGAAAAACCATGGCAGAGCACCGCGCAGCCATCCTGCGCCAGGCCGGACGGCTGTTCCGCCAGCATGGCATCGATGGCGTGGCCGTTGCCGATATCACCGGTGCGGCTGGTCTCACGCATGGCGCATTCTATGGTCACTTCCCAAGCAAGACCGCGTTGGCAGCTGAATCCTGCCGCCATTCGCTGGAAAATTCCGCCCGGATTTGGCGTGAGCGTGCGGCAGAGGCGCGATCGGCCGGCAGAGACCCGATCGACGCGCTGATCGACGCGTATTTGACCCCGGTTCATCGGGATTCACTTGGCGCGAGTTGCATGCTGGCGTCTGTGGGTCCGGAGGCCAGCCGAGATCCGAACCTACGCCCGGACCTCACGGCTGGCGTCACCGCCCTCACTCTCGTGCTGCAGGAACTGATTGTGGAACGGCGGCCGGATGCCGAACCGCAGCAGCATCTCCGGGCCGCACTGGCAGTGCTGGCGGCGCTGAGCGGCGGACTGACTCTGGCCCGAGCGCTGTCCGCCGATCCCGAACGCTCCGCCGCCGCACTGCAAAGCGCCGCCGCGCTCGCCAAACGCGCCGCCGAATAAAGGATTTTCCGAAATGCTCTCCCACCTGTTGGCGCCGGCTCTGGCCCGTCGCGGTATCCACTACGGGTGGGCGATCGTGGCCGTTACCTTCCTGACCATGCTGGCAACAGCGGCTGCCATGGGCATGCCCGGCGTGCTGCTGCTGCCGCTCAAGGGCGAGTTCGGGTGGGATCTCGGCGAGATTTCCGGCGCCTTGGCCTTGCGCCTGCTGCTGTATGGGCTGGTCGCGCCATTCGCCGCCGCTCTCATGCAGCGGTATGGCATGCGAGTTGTCGTTGCCTCGGCGCTCGGGGTGATCGTTATGGGCCTCGGGCTGGCGACGCACATGACGACGTTGTGGGAGCTCTGGTTGACCTGGGGGCTGATGATCGGTCTGGCGACCGGAGTGACTGCCAACGTACTGGGCGCGACCGTCGCCAACCGCTGGTTTGCCCAACGCCGCGGCCTCGTTATCGGCTTGCTCAGTGCCAGCAGTGCCACGGGCCAGTTGTTGTTCTTGCCGTTGGCGGCATGGCTGTCGGACCATCTCGGCTGGCGCCTGGCGATGGCGCCGGCAGGCTTGCTTTGCCTGGTGTGCCTGGTGCTGGTGATCGGCGTGGTCCGCGACCATCCCGGCGAACTCGCTTTGCCCTCATACGGGGAAACTGAGATCGTGCCGCCACCCTTGCGTCACGCCAGCGGTAACGCCCTGACCTTAAGCTTTGCCGCTTTTGCGCTGGCTGCGCGGAACCGAGGATTTTGGATCCTGTTCGGCACGTTCTTCATTTGCGGGCTATCGACCAACGGACTCGTGCAAAACCATTTCATTCCGCTGTGCCACGATTTCGGTATGGATGCGGTGGCCGCGGCCAGCGTCCTGGCGATGATGGGGGCGTTCGATTTCGTTGGTACCATCGGCTCGGGGTGGTTGTCGGACCGGTTCGATAATCGCTTGCTGCTGTGCTGGTATTATGGGTTGCGCGGGCTCAGCCTGCTGATGCTGCCGTATACCAATTTCTCGTTCTACGGATTGAGCCTGTTCGCGGTGTTCTATGGGCTCGACTGGATTGCCACGGTGCCGCCGACAGTTCGGTTGACAGCCCAGATTTTCGGCCGCGTGCAGGCGCCATTGGTGTTTGGCTGGATCTTTACCGCGCATCAACTTGGCGCCGCAGCCGCGGCGTATGGCGCCGGGATCTCACGTGATGTGTTGGCCAGCTACCTGCCTGCGTTTGGCGCTGCCGGCGTGGCGTGCCTGGCGGCCGCGCTCGCGGTTATCGCAATCCGCCGCGGCTCGGCCGAGCTTCGGGTCGCCGTGGTGGCGGAGTGACTCGGGGCAACGAGGCAGCAGCGAACCCTGGCCCCACACCGCGTGCTGGCGTCAGGAATCAACCAACGAGCACTGACCGCCCTTCGCCTTCACCTTGTCGCAGAACGCCTTCGCCTGCGCCGCGTCAGCGAAACCGCCGGTGCGCAATCGCCACGGCGTCGGTCCATGTTCGTCGGTCTTCTGGAACAACGCCCGACGGTCGCGGAACAGGTCAGGCAGCTTTTTCGCCAGCTTGTCCCAGTCGAGCTGCGCATCAGCCTCCGACTTCGCAGTCGATATCTGCACCGTGAACGGCTTCGGGCGCGGCGGCGCGAGCGCAGCCACCGGTAGCTTCGGGCCCTTCGCCGGGCCGCCAATCGCCATCAAGGCCGCCGGATTGGGTTCTTCGGTGGGGGGCGCGAGATGGCTATCGGCAAAGTCGACCGGTTTGGCTTCCGGCGTGACTGCCATACCGCCGGGATTCTCCGGCTTCACGCGCAGCGGGCCCTGCTCGGCCTGGATGACCGGCACCACACCGCCGCCCGAATGACCGATCACCCGGTACGCGCCAAAGCCCAGAAGAATGGCCAGGCCGCCGGCACCCATTAGGTAAAGGATGCGTTTCGTACCAGCGTCGACACCGTGGTAGTCGTCGTGCGACGGCCGATACATGGGACCGCTGAAATGAACCTGCTCCGGCATGATGCTCCTTTCGTGGTGCTCTCCCGGTGACTGGTCACCGAAGGAGGGTCAACGCATTTCCTCGACGGGTTCGACTCCCATCACCTGCAGGCCGGAGCGGATGACCGTCGCGGTTGCCGCCACCAACGCCAGCCGCGCCCGGGTTTCCAAGGGTCGACCGGTTTGCAGGAATCGGAGCGTGGAGTCGTCCCTGCCCCGGTTCCACAGCATATGAAAGTCGCCCGCCAGGTCATAGAGAAAAAACGCAATTCTGTGCGGCTCGCGTGCCTGGGCCGCGGCCTCCACCGTGCGCGGCCAGGTAGCGAGGCGACGGATCAGGGCAGTCTCCGCCTCGTCCGTCAGGCTGCTGAGATCCGCGTCAGCCAGAGAGGCTGACGTCAGCTCGGCTTCCGGCGTGGTTTCCGCCGCACCGCGCAGCACCGAGCGGCAACGTGCATGCGCATATTGTACATAGAACACCGGATTTTCCCGGGTTTGTGCCACCGCCTGCTCGAGGTCGAATTCCATTTGAGCGTCCGCCTTGCGCATCAGCATGGTAAAGCGGACGGCATCACGGCCGACCTCCTCCAGCAGATCGCGCAATGCGACGTAGCTCCCGGCGCGTTTCGACATCTTTACAGGTTCGCCGCCGCGCAAAATGTGCACAATCTGGCAGAGCACAGCTTCAAACTTCGTTTGATCGTGCGAGATCGCCCGCACCGCAGCTTTCATGCGCGGCACGTAGCCGCCGTGGTCGGCGCCCAGGACATCGATCAGAATGTCGAAGCCGCGGGCAACCTTATTGGCGTGGTAGCCGATGTCGTTGGCGAAATACGTGTTGCTGCCATCGGATTTGCGTAACGGCCGATCGACGTCGTCGCCGAAGCTGGTGCTGCGGAATAAAGTTTGCGGCCGCGGTTCCCAATCGTCCGGCGTCTTGCCTTTCGGCGGGTCGAGCACGCCTTCATAAATCAATCCATCGGCGTGCAGTTGATTGATGATCGCATCCGCCGCCCCCGACGCAACCAGAGACCGTTCTGAGGTAAAAACGTTCTGTTGGATGCCCAACAGTGCCAGATCCTCGCGGATGTCGGCCATCATGGCGTCGATGGTGAAGTCGCGCACGATGTCGAGCCAGATGTCCGGCGCCTCGATCGTCTTATCCGGCGTGGCGAGCGCGATGCCATGCATCTGCGCCAGCGATTGCCCAACCGGCACGAGATAATCGCCGCGATATTGCAGACCGCCTGGCACCTCGTCGGAAAATTCCGCTTCCGTCATGGCGCTGCCGATCGCCTGCAGATACCGCCAGTATGCCGCCCATGCCAGCGCCGTTACCTGGGCTCCGGCATCGTTGATGTAGTATTCTTTGGTGACCGCGTAGCCGACCTTGCCGAGCAAATTGGCCAGCGAATCACCAACGACCGCGCCGCGGCAATGACCGACATGCATCGGGCCGGTGGGATTGGCGGACACATACTCGACGTTGACGCGGGTGCCCTGGCCGGTGACGGAATCGCCGTAGGCTTCCCCAGCGGTCAGAATCGCCGGAACCACCGCGCGGAAAACTTCAGGCTTGAGCCGGAGATTGACGAAGCCTGGTCCGGCGACCGTGGCCTCGGCGATGGTGGGGCCGGCGCGCAACGCCTCGGCGATGGCGGCGGCGAGTTTGACCGGCGGCTGGCGCGCGGCTTTCGCGCAAACCATGGCGGCGTTGGTTGCCATGTCGCCATGGGCCGGTTGCGTCGGGGACACCTCGATGCGGGCGACGACTTCGTCCGGCAGACCGGGAAAGGCGGCGTTGACGGCGGCGAGGACGGTATTGCGGATCGTGGCAAACAGGTCGGTCATGGTCGGGGTCATAGTTGGTCGGTGGATACTTTCAGATCGGTTCTGGCTCTGCACCGCGGCCACCCGGCATTCGTGATACGTCAACTTTCGCCCGTCATCGCCCGATCGGTGCGGATCACGACGGCAAAAGCAACGGCCACGATGGCAAGATTGCAGAACATGACAAATGCAGGGGAGCGGGCACTGCGTTCAGTCGTCCCGTCTTAGCCCGATTCCCCGTTGCGTGTGCAGCAGAATTCGGACGAAGGTATGACCTTGTTGCGATCTTTAACTACCCGTTCACCGCGATATCCGTCAGCCGCCGGTGCTCATCCATCGCGTAGCGGTCGGTCATCCCGGCCACGTAATCGCCGACCACGATGGCGGCGCGATGCGTCCCACCCTCGCCGGCACGCGCGCGCCAGTCGTCCGGCAGCAGCGAGGGGTCGGCGTGCAGAATCCGATAAACCTCCTCGGTCAGCCGGCGGGCCTTGGCGCTCATGCGGTTGACCCGCCAGTGGCGGTACATGCGGGAATGCAGGAAATCCTTGATCGCCTGATTGGCGTCGGTCATCGCCGGACTGAACACCACGACCCGGCTGCGTGACCGCCGGATCGCGTCCGGGTCCTTCGGCGCGAGTTTAGCCAGCCGCGCCCGGGTTTCCTCCAGCAAATCGGAGACCAGGCGGTCGATCACGCGGCGGATCGTCTCGTGCCGCAGCCGAGGCGGCGGCATGTCCAGGCTGGCCTGGCGCGCTTCGGCCAGCGCCTGGCCCACGATCGGCAAGTGCCGCAGATCGTCCGGGACGAACAGCCGGGCACGCAGCCCGTCATCCAGATCATGCGCATGATACGCGATGTCGTCCGCCAGCGCCGCCACCTGGGCCTCGGCGCTGGCGTGGCTACCAAGGTCGAGTTTGTGCCGGGTGTTGTAATCGGCAATGTACGGCGGCGGGTCGCGCAGCGGGCCGTTGTGCTTGGCCAGCCCCTCCAGCGTTTCCCAGGTCAGGTTCAGTCCATCCCAGCCGGCGTAGCGGCTTTCCAGCAGGGTGACGACACGCAGGCTCTGCGCGTTGTGGTCGAACCCGCCGAATGGCCGCATGCCGATATTGAGCGCCTCCTCCCCGGCATGCCCGAACGGCGGGTGGCCGAGGTCATGGGCCAGCGCAAGCGCTTCCGTGAGGTCCTCGTCCAGCCCGAGAGCGCGGGCGATCGAACGGGCGATTTGCGACACCTCGAGGGAATGGGTCAGCCGGGTGCGGTAGAAATCGCCCTCGTGGTTGACGAAGACCTGGGTCTTGTATTGCAGTTTTCGGAATGCCGAACTGTGGATGATGCGGTCGCGGTCGCGTTGCCAGGGCGAACGGGTCCGCCCGTCCGGTTCGGCATACAGCCGGCCACGGGTATTGGCTTCGGAGACAGCGTAGGGCGCCAGGGGGATACGGCCGGTCATGTGCCGCGCTTACACCTGTGCCCCCAGGGACTCAACCAAGGGACAGCGCCGATCGATGGGGCTTCAATTCGCCACCACGAGCGCCTATGTTCCGGACATGGGACAGTTTGCCGTGACCGAGCGGGCCGCCGCCCGCATCGCCGAGATCATCGCCGCCGAAGGTAACGCCCAGGCTTTACGGGTGTCTGTGCTGGCGGGGGGCTGCAGCGGGTTTCAGTATCGCTTCGAGTTGGACAAGGATGTTCAGCCGGACGACCTGGTGATCGAGCGGGCGAACGTCCGTGTCCTGGTGGATCCGTCGAGCCTGGATTTGCTCGCGGGGTCGGAGCTTGACTTCACCGACGCGCTAATGGGCAGTCACTTCGCGGTGAAGAACCCGAACGCAACGTCGTCGTGCGGCTGCGGGACCAGTTTTTCGATCGAATAGGCGGTCAGAGCGGTGCAACTGGCACTGAGGGCTGGCGACTCGTTTTACGCTCCTCCGCAACTGTGTTGCGAGTCGGGTAGCGTCCACGTTGCGCCCGTTCGCATGTTGGTCACCGTATAAACCCGGCCGCGATCATCGCCTGGCGGGCAATTGTGCGGGACGGCGACCAGGCACATAAGGACGCCGTCGCCTGGTCTTGAATTCAGCAATGCCGCCTCGCGTTCGTACGAGACCTGGTGCCCGTTGTTGCGGAAGTTGACGGCTGTTCCGCTATCGAAATCCTCGCTCCTGGGCGGACGGCCGGGATCGAGACGCGGTGTCACATCGCCAACCTGAGTGGTTGAACATTGCCCGATCCGCATGGGCAGCGGTCCGCTCGAAGGCGCCCGGTTGCCTGCGATGGCCGGCGCCGAAACCCACGACGGCATAGGTTCCTTGGCCCCGAGATCCCGATAGTTGGTCAGCACCGCAACGTAGGTGCCGAATATGCAGGATCGATCGGCTGCGCAGGCCCGGCGGTCCTTCAGGAAGGCGTGAGCGTATTCCACCACCGGGCCTTGTTGGTCCGCTGGCGACGCCAGTTTGGCCTGGCCAAATGCTCTCGCGACCACCTCATCCAGTTCGGAAAGCTGCGGATCGGAGCAAACCGCGCGCTCGTCCGGGGTGGCCGCCCTGGCACAGTCAAAGCTCGCCGCGTGCGCCTGGCCAGCGAGCAGGCCGAACAGCATCAACCAGTACTTCATTCGATATATGCCTCTTGCGCCTGCTGTGTGCCCCGGGCTTGCCGGACGAGGATCGCCAGCTCATTTTCAGACCTGCCCTACGCCGCGGGGATCGGTACCTCGCCCTGCAACATCAGCCGGTACAAATATCGCCGTTCATTCATGTCATAATCGGCGTTGGCCTGATGCATGACGCTGCGGTTGTCCCAGATCACCCAGTCGCCCTGGCGCCACTGGTGCCGGTATTCGTACTGTTTCTGTGTGGCGTGTTGCATCAATTCGCCGACCAGTGCCAGCGCCTCGCCTTCGTCCATGCCGTCGATCGCTTCGATGCGCACGGGATTGAGATACAGCGCCTTACGGCGATTTTCCGGATGCACCCGCACCAGAGGGTGCAGGCTCGGCGGCGGCAGGGCGGTGACACTGGCCTCACTCAAAGGGGACAGGTCGCGCGGGCTGAATTTGCTTTGATACATGTGACGCGCACGCAGCGGGTCGATGCGCCGTTTCATCGCTTCATCCAAGTCGTCATACGCCGCGTGCATGTTGACATATTGCGTGTCGCCACCCCGGCTCGGCAGCGCGACGGGGTATAACATAGTGGCTTTGGGCGGCGCGGGATGATTGGAATGGTCGGTATGGTAGGTTTCACCTGGAATAAATCGCTTGCCGTTCCTGACGATATCGTTGGAGACGTAAGCGACATCCGGGTGGCCCGGAACACGGTGATCTTTATTATGGTGTGGCAGCAATTCGCCGAATACAGTGGCGGCGCGTTTGAAATCGTCCGGGGTAAACTTCTGCTCGCGCATGACCAGGACATGGTATTTGGCCCAGGCGTCGTTGAGAGTGGATTGCGTGTCGGGATCAACGGGTTTGGTGAAGTCGATGCCCACCACCTCGGCGGCGGTGTGATCCGTCAGCGGTGTGATTCTGAATGAGGCCATGCCGCGCCCTCCCCTGCGCTTTGACGTAAGGACGCTAAGACCGGGTCTGGCGGAGGGTCAAGTCAGCCGGCGTTTCAGTGTTTCGTTGACCAGCGCCGGATTGGCCTTGCCTTGCGTGGCCTTCATCACCTGACCGACAAAGAACCCGAACAGTTTATCCTTTCCGGACCTGAACTCCGCCACCTTGTCCTGGTTGGCAGCGATGATCTTGTCCACTGTGGCATCGATCACGCCAGTATCGGTGAGCTGGCGGTAGCCCATTTCGTCGACGATAGTGAGCGGGTCGATCCGAATGCTGAAGCTGTCTGACGGACTGAGATTTTCAGTCAGCGAAACATTGATTGGCGCCATGGCCCTCCCAACCATTTCCTCAAAAACGCTTTTGGCGATCTTGCCGTTGATCGTTCCGTCTTTGATCAAATCCAGGATGGCGCCCAACTCCGCAGCATTGATCGGCGGGTTTTCGAATGTGCGCCCCAATTTGTTGAGGATTGCAAAAAAATCTCCAGTGACCCAATTGGCCACGACTTTCGGGTCCCTGCCCTTCGCCACGGTCTCGTAGAACAGCGCGGACGTTTGTTCTGCGACCAGCACCCCGGCATCGTACGCACTCAGGCCGTAGTCCCGCATGAACCGCGCTTTCTTGGCATCCGGCAATTCCGGCAAATGCACGCGCAGGTCGTCAATCCAGGCCTGATCCAGCACCAGCGGCAACAAATCGGGATCGGGAAAATACCGGTAATCGTGCGCGTCCTCCTTCGAGCGCATCGCCCGGGTTACGCCACGATTGCTGTCGAATAGCCTGGTTTCCTGCTGCACCTCGGCACCACTTTCCCAGACCTCGATCTGGCGCAGTGCTTCTGCCTCCACCGCATGCATCGCGAAGCGGACCGAGTTCACATTCTTCACCTCGCAGCGCGTGCGGTACCCTGCTTCCCCGGGCTTGCGCACCGAGACGTTGACGTCGGCACGCATGGAGCCTTCCTCCATATTGCCGTCGCAAGTGCCAAGATACCGTAAGATCGATCGCAGTTTCCGCAAATACGCACCAGCCTCGTCGGGCGAGCGAATATCGGGTTCCGACACGATCTCCATCAGCGCCACGCCGGCCCGGTTGAGGTCGATGAATGATTTCGTCGGATGCTGATCGTGCAACGACTTGCCGGCGTCTTGCTCCAGATGCAGCCTGGTAACGCCGACCATTTTCGTGGAACCATCGGCGCATTCGATTTCTATCTCACCCTTGCCGACGATCGGGTGTTCGTACTGACTGATCTGATAGCCGGCCGGCAGATCGGCATAGAAGTAGTTCTTGCGATCGAACCGGCTGACCTTGTTGATTGCCGCGTTCAGTCCAAGGCCGGTCCTCACCGCCTGCTCGACACAAGCGCGATTGATCACCGGTAGCATGCCGGGAAACGCTGCATCGACAAAACTGACCTGCGTATTTGGCTCAGCGCCAAACGCCGTCGCCGCCCCGGAAAACAATTTTGATTCCGATACAACCTGGGCGTGTACCTCAAGCCCCACCACGACTTCCCAGGAACCGGTGCGACCCTGCAGAGCGTATGCCATGTCTCAACCTCCGGCGCGTAACGTTGGCAGCGCAACAAAACCAGCGGCACGTTCCAGTGCCGCGGCGACCGCGAACATCGTTGCCTCATCGAACGGGCGGGCGATGATCTGCAAGCCCAGAGGCAGGCCGTCAGCGTCGAGGCCACCAGGCACCGACATCGCCGGCACACCGGCCAGATCGGCTGGCACGGTGAACAGATCGTTCAGATACATGGTGATCGGATCGTCCATTTTCTCGCCCTGAGCGAACGCCGCAGACGGCGCGGTCGGCGTCAGCAGCGCATCGACCTTTGCGAACGCCTCGGTGAAGTCGCGCATGATCAGCGCCCGGACCTTCTGCGCCCGCAGATAGTAAGCGTCGTAATATCCGGCTGACAGCACATAGGTGCCAATCATGATCCGCCGCCGAACCTCGGCTCCGAATCCCGCCGCGCGAGTGCGTTCGTAAAGATCACGCAGGTCCTCGCCATCTTCGCGCAGGCCAAAGCGGACGCCATCATAACGGGCGAGATTCGACGACGCCTCCGCAGGGGCAATGATGTAATACGTGGCGAGGCCGTATTTCGTATGCGGCAACGATACGTCGACGATCTCGGCGCCGGCGTCGCGCAGCCAGGCCACGCCTCGTTGCCACAAGGCCTCGATTTCACCAGGCATTCCGTCGGCGCGGTATTCGCGCGGCACGCCAATCCGCAGTCCCTTGATCGGTCTTTCGCAGGCAGCCTCATAATCCGGCACCGGGACATCGGCGCTGGTTGAGTCCTTCGGGTCATGCCCCGCCATCGAGCCGAGCAGAATGGCGCAATCCCGTACCGTCCGCGCAAACGGTCCCGGATGATCCAGCGACGACGCAAATGCCACCACGCCCCAGCGCGAGCAGCGGCCATAGGTCGGCTTCACTCCGACCAGCCCGCAAAACGACGCCGGCTGCCGGATCGAGCCACCAGTATCGGTGCCGGTCCCTCCCATTGCCAGACGAGCCGCTACCGCTGCCGCCGAGCCGCCGGACGATCCGCCCGGCACCAGCACCGCAGTGGCGTCCTGGCGCCGCTTCCACGGATTCTCCACCGGTCCGTAATACGAGGTCATGTTGGACGACCCCATGGCGAACTCGTCCATGTTGGTCTTGCCCAGGAATACTGCACCGTCGCGCAACAGGTTGGCGGTGACGGTCGACTCGTAAGGCGGCACGAATGGCATCAGGATCTTGCTGCCCGCCGTGGTGCGCACGCCGGTCGTGCAGAACAGGTCTTTGATCGCCAGCGGAATGCCCAGAAGCGGCCTCATATCACCCTGCGCCAGAGCCGCATCCGCCGCCCTCGCCTGCTCCATCGCCTGGGCGTGACCAACCGACAGATAGGCATTGAGCCGAGGGTTCAATGCCTCGATCGCGTGCAGATGCGCGAGCGTCAGGTCGACGGCGGTAAACGCCTTGGCGCGCAACCCGTCGCGTCCCTGAACGATTGTCAGGTCAGTGAGTTCGGTAGCCGAGGACACTATTCGACGACCTTGGGCACGGCGAAGAAATCGCCGATCCGGTCGGGCGCATTGAACAGGATGGCGTCGGGATAGCCGCCATCGGTGACCACGTCCTCGCGCATCGTCAGCGCCATGTGAGCGGACCCGGTCAGTGGATCGACGCCGGAGATGTCGACCTCATTCAGCTGCTCGATCCAGCCGAGGATGGAGTTGAGTTCGCCGACGAGCGTTGTCACCTCGGCATCATCCATGCGGATGCGGGCGAGCGTGGCGATGCGGCGGACGGTGGCGGGATCGAGCGCCATGGGCCTGGGTGTCCTGGAATGCGGGTGGGACGAGGAACATAACCATCGGTACCTTGCGGTTCAATGACGGGCGAGCGGCGGGGTGGTTTCCTGGGCCGTGGCGGTCATGCCGGTGTCACACGGCGCGCTGACACGCATTGGCGCCATCGTTTCATCAGTCGTCCGCGCTCAACCCGCAGCCGTATCGACCCCCAGCGCTCCCAGATCCCGCAATACGACCTCACGCCGCGCGCGCAGTTCGGCCACGGCAAGGTCCTTGAGGCTGGCGAGGAAACCAGTGGACACTTCGGTCCCTCTGGAGTGCGACGTACTGGCTCCCTCCGCGGACATTTTGAAGCTGGCGTCGCCAGCCGCCTCGATGAGCAGCTGAAACGCGACGGGTTCCGCCGCTTCCGCCGTCCCGATCAGTCCATTGATGTCCGCCAGAGCAGCGACCAGGTGATTGACCTTGTCGATATCCGAAAGTTTCATGCCGTCTTCCTTTCCATCTTCGGCAACTGCGTTGCTGTCCCGACAAGAACGCCGGAAAGCCGATCGCGCCGCATTGATCGGGGTCAATCGCTGCCTGACCCAGCCGGCGCAGGCGAAACATCATGCCGGCAAGGCCTCTGGTCATGGCCTGGGCGTGGACCGATGATTGCCTGACCATGCCCCTGATCCCCCTGTCTGCGTTACGCGCGGTGCTGAGCAAAGACCAGCGCCTGATTGGAATCGATCCCGGCAGCAAAACGGTCGGCGTCGCGCTGTCGGATGTGCGGCTGATGCTGGCGTCACCGTTTGGCAGCCTGAAACGCAGCAAACTGAAGGTCAACGCGGCGGAAATCATCGCCATCGCGCGCCAGGAGAATGCCGGCGGCCTGGTGGTTGGCCTTCCGCTGTCGATGGACGGCACTTCGGGTCCGGCTGCCCAGGGTGCCAGGGATTGGGCATTGGCTCTGTCGGAGGCAACCGGGCTGCCTGCTTCGGTGTTCGACGAACGACTGTCGAGTGCAGCCGCCAACCGGTTTCTGATCACGGAGGCTGACGTCAGCCGGCGGAAACGTGCGGAGGCAGTCGACCAACTGGCTGCGAGTTGGATGCTGCAGTCGGCGTTGGACGCGAGTCGTCCCAGATGACTACTTGTTTGTACTACATAGTTGTCCTACATCTATGCTCACAGGCAGCGTGAACGGCCCGACAATGACCGCCCCCATTTCCATCCGCCTCGATACCGAGGTTCGGGACATCCTGGAATCCGAAGCCAGGGCGCGCGGGATTGGCCTGGCGAGTTACCTTCGCCAACTCGCCGCCGAGGCCGCACGTGACGTCAGGCGTGCGAGGATCCGGGCAGAAAGTGAAACAGTCGCACGGTATGTCGCGGCCAATCCGGACGCACGGGCGTTCGTGGAGGATTGGGGAACGCCGGCGTCCGACGGACTTAAATGAGCCGCGCCAAAGCCGGTGACATCGTCATCGTGGATTGGCGGGCGGGCGCCCTGCCGAAAGAGCCGAACAGCCTCCGTCCAGCGGTTGTCGTGGAGGACGAGACGTTGTTCGCGCCGGACTACCCAAATGTTCTCGTGGTGCCGCTGACCAGCGATGCCAGCATCGCCATGCCCAGTTTGTCAGTGACAATCGATCCAACGCCAGAGAACGGTTGCGAGCAGCGCTGCTTCGCCCTGGCACCTTTCGTGACCTCTGTTTCAAACCGGCGGGTGCGCGTTACGGCTTCATGCATTGGGCGGGGCCAATTGGCCGATATCCGTCGGCGGATCGCCGACGCGATCGGCGTGGGCTGAACTCCAAGCCTCGCGTGGTTCGTTCCGGAACGAAATATCCTGGTCGCAAATACTGCTAAGCGGCGCCCATGTACTCGTTCCTACCGCGATCTGGGCAATCTGCCGCTTCTGTTGTTGCCGTGGCTGCGCATTTGGCGCGGTTTTCGGAGTTGCCTCGTGTGGCATTCAACTTGTGACGGCGCTCGGCCCAGGTTTCTATGGCGTACTGCATGACGTGTGCGGCAGTTATCGTGTGCCGTTGTTGATGGCGGCGGCTCTGGACATCGCCGCCGCGGTTGTTGTCGTTGCCTCAAGAAGAAAATGACCCCGCATGACACGTTGTCACACGGGGCCAACGGTCGATTTGTTCAACGTCTTAAATCGGGTGGCACGTCCGCTCAGGGCCTTTCAACCAACTCGATCGAATACCCGTCCGGATCCTTCACGAAGGCAATGACCGTGGTGCCGAACTTCACCGGGCCTGCCGGCCTGGTGACCGTGCCGCCGGCCGTTTTCGCCACCTCGCACGCTGCCGCCACGTCGGGCACGCCGATCGCCAGATGGCCGAAGGCACCACCCTGCTCGTATTTCTCGACGCCGTAATTGTAGGTCAACTCGATGACGGTATTGGCCTCTTCGTTGCCATAACCGACGAACGCCAGCGTGTATTTCCCATCCGGCACATCGCGCCGGCGGATTTCGTTCATGCCGAACGCCTTGGAATAGAAGTCGATGCTGCGTTGCAGATCGCCCACGCGCAGCATGGTGTGCAGATAACGGCCCATGGTCTCAACTCCCCGTTTCGGTGGTCTCAGGATCGTAGCCAAGCAAGAATAGCCCACGTTCGTTGGCTCGCGCGATACAGGCGTCCCGCTCGGCCAGAATGGTCCCGCTGGCATCATACGCGACACCGGCGAGGCCTGCATCAGCCGCGAGCCGAATTGTCTCCGGCCCGACGGTGGGCAAATCGGCGCGGCGGTCCTGACCGGGCTTGACCGACTTCACCAGCACGCCGATCGGCCTGGTCATCTCCAACCCGTCGAGCAGCGCGCCGCAGCGGGCAAGCATGGCGTCGGTGCCCTCGACCGCTTCAACCGCGACCACCACGCCGGCGGACACAACACAACTCTGCCCCACGTCAACCGAGCCCAACGCCCCGGTGACCGCGATGCCGCGGGTGATATCAGCCATGGCGGTGGCATCGGGGGCGGCGCGCGACAGCAGACCGCGCGGTCCCAACGCCTCATGCAGGATTTCGTGCGCGCCGAGCACGCGGAAGCCTTCCTCGCCCAACACGCGGATGACGGCCGAGAGCAGGCCATCGTCACCGGCGAAAGCGGCACGGCCGATGCGGGCCAGCATCCTGGCGCCATCGGCATCCGGCCTGATGTCCAGCAAAGACGGCCGCCGCACCGGACCGATCAACACGAGGTCCTGACAGCCGTGCTCGCGCAATGCGCCGAAGATGCCCCGCATCGCGCCCATACGGAAGTACACGTGCGGCCAGGCAGCGATCACGTTGGGATCGGCAAAGCCTTCCAGACCGACGATGAAGACAGACCGACCGGCGGCGGAGGCAGCAGCAGCGACCCGGCCCGGCAATGGGCCGCCTCCGGCCAGGATTCCCAAAGCGTGCGGCTGATTTGAAGGTTCCGTCATGGCTGCCCGCGCATAGACGGGAAAGCGCTGGCGGGACAGTCCCTCCCCCGTGTCCGCGATCCGCCTTGTATGCCGCAGATGCGAAGGTTGCACGAAAACCCGCGCCGCCATAACCTGCGAAGCAGCCACACTTCGCCTTGGCTTACCGCTGCTCCTCCGCCGGGCTATCAGACCGGCGTGGCAGAACGGAAATGCCAGGTCGCGGAGACCAACGCCTGCAACAAGGAAGCCCGCATGAGCGACAAACGGACCGTGACGATCACCCTTGACGGGACCAATAAGAAGTCCGTCATCCCTCTCATGTCGGGCACGGCCGGTCCCGACGTTTTCGACATTCGCAAACTATATGGCGAGCTTGGCCTGTTCACGTTCGATCCGGGTTACGGCGCCACGGCGTCCTGCGACAGCAAGATCACCTATATCGACGGCGACGTCGGCATTCTGGAATATCGCGGCTATCCGATCGAACAACTCGCCGAAAGGTCGACCTTTCTGGAAGTCTGCTACCTGCTGCTGAATGGCGAACTGCCGAATACCGAGGAGAGCAAAGAGTTCAACCTCGGCGTCATGCGCCACACCATGCTGCATGAGCAGCTTCGCACGTTCTACAACGGGTTCCGCCGCGACGCCCATCCGATGGCGGTGATGTGTGGCGTCGTCGGCGCATTGTCGGCGTTCTATCATGACAGCCTGGACATCCACGATCCGGAAAGCCGCCGCATATCCGCCTTCCGCCTCGTTGCAAAAGTCCCGACCATCGCCGCCTGGGCTTACAAATATTCCATCGGGCAACCGTTCGTCTATCCGCGTAACGACCTGGGCTACGCCGAGAACTTCCTGCACATGTTCCATGCCGTTCCGGCCGAGGAATATAAAGTCAATCCGGTGCTGTCGAAGGCGATGGACCTGATCATGATCCTGCACGCGGATCACGAGCAGAACGCGTCAACCTCGACGGTGCGGCTGGCCGGCTCGACCGGCGCCAATCCGTTCGCCTGTATCGCGGCCGGCATCGCCAGCCTCTGGGGTCCCGCACACGGCGGCGCCAACGAGGCGGTGCTGAAGATGCTGACCCATATCGGCAACGTGAAGAACATCCCGGCCTTCCTGGAAGACGTGAAGGATCGCAACAATCACGAAATGCTCTGGGGCTTTGGCCATCGCGTCTACAAAAACTATGATCCAAGGGCCAAGATCATCCAGAAGGCCTGCCACGACGTCCTCGCCGAACTGGGCATTAAGGGCGATCCACTGCTCGATCTCGCGATGGAGCTGGAGAAGATTGCGCTGAATGACAAGTATTTCATCGATCGCAAGCTGTATCCCAACGTCGACTTCTATTCCGGGATCATACTGAAAGCGATGGGCTTCCCGACCAGTATGTTCACCGCACTGTTCGCCGTGGCCCGCACCGTCGGCTGGGTCGCGCAGTGGAAGGAAATGATGGAGGATCCGGGTCAGCGCATCGGCCGTCCGCGGCAGGTATACACCGGTGCGCCGCGCCGGGATTATGTGCCGATCGCGAAACGGGGGTAGAACGTTTTCTGCCCAGGTTGCGTTAAGCGCGACAGCGATGTGAAATCGACGGCCAGGGACTTCAGTTCCTGGCCGTTTTAATTTGTCGTCCGGGTTGCCACTGCGGCGGGCTGAGCTACAAAAGCGAAGGTGCCAGCTGGCGCTTCTCCCAGGCCCTGAGAAAATCCGCCTGCTGATCGAAGAATCTGGCCGGAACGTTGTCACTGCCCCATTCTTTGATCCGGCCTGCATACTCTCCCAGCAGCCAAACATGACGAACGGCGACGAAAAGCCGCACTGCATTCAGGTCCCCCGGTTTTATTTGGCACACGGACCGATAGCCCTGAATGAAACCGTGCCACATATGATAATGCTGCCGGCCGAATGAGACCTGCGCCCAGAGATACACGGCCAGGTCGTATGAAACGTATCCAAAACCTCCGTCGTCGAAGTCGAAGAACGTGGCGGTGTTCCCGTCAATGCGCGCGTTACCGCCGTGGCAGTCGCCGTGGCAGCGTGTCATGGTCAGACCATCCAGCGCGGTGAGGATGTTTGTCAAACGGAATGCCAGTGCGGCGAGATATTCGCGTGTCGCCGCACTTACGTGAGGCAGGCCAGAAACGACCGAAAGCGGCCGGTGCAGCAGGTGGTCCAGGTCCAACCTGTACCGCCCGCCTGCACGGTTCGGATAACCCTCAGCCGCATGATGAATCCGGGCCAGCGTCATGCCTTGAGCGCGCGCATCCTGCATTGAATCGGGTTCCGGCCGCCGCCCGATGACACGTTGAAACAGAACCATCGGCCGCAGTCCTTCCGGCGCCCCCGCTTCGGTGAACAAAGCACCGTCACGCGCTGGCACCGCCGCGGCAACCGGAATGCCGGCCGCGGCCAGATAAGCCAGGAACGCGGTTTCCGAGGCGACGTCAGCGTCACCTCTCAGTCGCCGCCCCGACAGCCTGGCCACGTAGCTTCCACGATCCGACGTATGCACCGCGAACGTGTCGTTAAAGCCGCGGTTCAGGAACGCACAGTTCTGGATTTCACCAAGGTCATACCGAGCGCTGACCAGTTCGGCGACCGACGCCGCCGATGGCGTGGAGTAAACGACCCGCAGCTGTCCGGTCACCTGACGAATGATGGACGCAGGATCTACCATGTTCAATATACTGCCGGCATCCCAGCCGGTCCGCACCGGTGACGCATGGCGTCCATTACCGCTTCACCCATGCTTTCGCAGTGAGTGTCATATCGCCGCCCAACCAGTCATAGCGGAATGGCCCGGACGGCGCGCCATCGACCTTGTCCGGAAAGCGCATGCGGTAGAACGCCAGCCAACCAAGCAACCCGCCACGTGGCACGTCGACCGAGGTCTCGTGCGCCAGCGCGGCAAACCCCTTAGGATCGCGTAACCCCGCCAGGACGCGCGCGGCGAGGCGGTGGATCGCGCCGTTCTCGTGGCCATACCAGTCCTCGCCTCGGAGTTCGGCAAGTTCAGCGGTCATGACCAGCGGCGCCAGGGCATAATTCGTGTAATCGAGCGCCTTCTGCCGGCGTGCGAGCTCCATCGGCAGCGTTCCGTCCGGCTGTATATCGGTCATCCCGGCGTCGTAGGCGCGCCTGGAATACGCGTTCAGGCGGGCCGCCCCGGTGGCAGTACCGACCGCTCCCGCCGCGAAGCCAGCCCAGTACACGAGGTTGTTCCGCCTCGCCGGCCAGCCCTGATCGGCGATGACCTGGTCGCCGAGGTCGTTCATCCAGGCATCAATGGTCGCACGATCTGCCGGGCTCAGCGAGGCGCGGATTTTCAGGTAGCCGACTGCCATGCCCGCGGTCCGCAACTTGCGCTCGACCACCGCCTGCTGGCTGCTCATATGGCCAAGCATGGCGCCACCTTTAGCCCAGACCACGAGCCAGCGGCCGGCGCAGGCAGCGCTCGCGGCATCACCAGCCAGCGCTTTGTCCTCCATCGCGAGAATGGCGTTGAGCGTATGGTCCAATGTGGCCAACGCGTTCTTGTTACGGGCAATGATCGCCTTGTCGGCGACCGAGCTGGCGGTGTCGACATAAAAGCGGTCCGCAATGATGTCTCGCACCGGGGGCGGCGGGTCGTCACAGGCCGCGCGCGCCGGCGACGCATGCATCGTGACGCAGCCTACCAGCAGCGCAGCCAGCGCGAAGCAACATCGGCTAATGCCGGAAGGATACAGCGTAAGCGGCCTTGATTGGGCATTGCGGCGCCAGTTCGCAGGGGTCAACGCCGCGCTCCCGGCAACAGCAGTAAGCTGGTTCGGTGCCGTTGTCGCACTACGCGGCGGTACTGGACGCGCATCACGTTGAGCCCGGGAAGTGCGAAGCAGCGTCCGGGACTTTCGGATGAGAAGACAGGCATGAAACGAAGTCTACCGCGGCGCCCGGGCCACCGGAAGGCCAATGGTCTCTGTTGGCGGCAGCCAGTGCCCCGAGCACAGCACCACTGCGAAACGAGGATGCGGGGGGACGGGAGGACACCTGTTGTGACCTGGTTCGCCCAATGCCACAACCCCTCTTATTGAGGTAAAGTTTATGCTTCGGACTGAAAAGATGACCACCTGCGGTCGGATTAACTTGAACGTTGTTCGTGTCGGTCTGAACATTGTTCGAATTTGCCTGAACATTGTTCGTGTGCATAACCCTGTGCACGAAAGCAACCATTATGACCAGCGCCCGGCTCGGTCGCCGCTGGCTGTGGCGTGGAAATCGAGGCCATGGAACTCGCAGGTCCAAGTCAAGGAAAATTGATATTACCTACAGAAATCTTGTGTTATCATATTGATTCTGTTGTCATATTTCTGATGTTTCCAGCCTGTTGGACGATGCCGGAATCGTGTCTCGGTAATCACTTCTGTGCCGTCAGCCGAAGCAGGCGACTAAGACGATTGAATTAACGGTAAACGGCCAGAGAAATTTTCCACAGGGTGTGGATAACCTGATACATACAATTATAGGTTGCATATAAATTATAAATTATGCCGACGGAGGGGATCATGAAAGACCGTCTGTTACTCGACACGATGGTCAAGGAGAGCCTGAGGCTCTGGCCACAACGACCGCCTGGACTTAAGCCGCGCCGCGGCAAGGAAAGTTGGCTGCGCGGGCGGCCATCAGAGAACACTGGTGGATGCAACCCGTTCCTTAAGCTTCCGGGCAGCACGAAATTGCGGACATTGCCGGACGGCTTGTGGCTCAATTTCGGTGGCACGTTCGAGGAGCCGTACGTTGACATTTTCGCTGTCGAGGCCTGCAGCACATTACAGAATCTGCTTGATAAGCGCTCGCGTTTTGCGCCGAGTACGCATTCATTGTTGGCGGTCTGCCCGGTCCCCTGGCTGCTGGCTCCGGTTGCAGCGAACGACCCGACGCCGCGTTGGCGGGCGACCGGAGTATTCCGATATGAACTCACGATCCCCGTGGCGATTCCGGTGCGCGAGATGCGAGTACTATACGGACTTAAAGATCAGCATTATGCCGGTTTCGCGCGTCATCAACTGCCGCACGCGCACGAGTTCTTCATCCCAATGAAGCAACTGACCGAGCCAGACAGCAAGGACAACCCACGATTGCAAGCTTTGCTGGAACGGGCGTCGGTCTCGGCGAATTTCTATGATCTGTCCGAGTAACATGGGGCAAGCTCTGGGCTAAACCTGATCCCGCTCGGCGGTGACGGATAGAGCGATATCCGGCCGATCGGTGATAACACCGTCGGCGCCCCAACCGATCATTCGCCGCAAAGCCGCACGACGGTTGACAGTCCATGGGATCACCCGCAACCCAAGATCGTGCGCCTCTGCGACCAACGCTCGGGTTACGGTTTCCCACGCCGGAGCCCAGATTCGGCCTCCCTGGGCGGCGACTGCCGCCGGCACTGAGTTTGCAAAGTCTGCCGGGGTGACGCCATCCCACCACAGTGCGGCATGCCGCACGGTTTCGTCCCGTGTGAGCCAGGCAGTTTGCACCTCCGGTCGGATGCGCCTGACATGGCATGGGCCACGCCAGTCAAAGGACTCAATGCTGACGCGATCGGCAGCGCCAGCCCGATCCACCACTGCCAGCACGGCCTCCGCCATTGCGGTTGGACTGGCGGTCCAATCGCGGTGCCCGGGGTCGGTCTTCAACTCAATGATAAAGCGGCACTCGGATGACAGCAGGAGAACCTCTTTAAGGGAAGGAACACGCGCGCCGTCCTGACCTCGCTGGACGCGATGCAGCAACCGATACGGCGTCGCCGGCCGGATGCGGCCTACGTCATAGGATTGCAGAGCGTCGAACGTCAGGCGGTGCAATAGCGGTCCGTTGCTGCGCAGCCAGTTGCCGGCGGCGTCGCGGGTGATAAACGGGTTCAGTGCCAGGTCGTGGCTGACGACCACGACGCCGTCCGCAGTCATCCCCACGTCCAGTTCGAACGACCGCAAGCCCAGAGCAAGGCACTTACGAAAGCCCTCGATGGTATTTTCCGGGAACAGGCCGCGCGCGCCGCGATGGCCTATGACCTCAATCTGTCGCGTCATGACTGTCCCTGGTAGAGTTGCCGTCAATCAGCATAGGAAGCCAATGATGGACTATACCACTCTGGGCCGCACCGGCCTTCGGGTCAGTGTCGCTGGCCTTGGCACCGGCGGCTTCAGCCGCATCGGCATCGGGCAGTCCGAGGATCACGCGGTCGGCATCATCCGTCAGGCACTCGACCTCGGGGTCAACCTGATCGATACCGCGGCGGTCTACGGCACCGAGCCAGTGGTCGGGCGGGCATTGCAAGGTGTGGCGCGCGACAGCGTCGTGGTGTGCACCAAGGCGTCGAAACCGATCAACGATCCGGCGTTCACGGTGGCGAAAATCCTGCAGAGTCTGGATGGGTCGCTGACCCGTCTGGGTCTCGATTACGTCGACGTGTTCCAACTGCATGCGGTGCCGCCGGCGGCGTATGACTACGTGCGGAACGAGATCGTTCCGGCATTGTTGCGGGAGAAGCAGAAGGGGAAATTTCGTTTCCTCGGCATCACGGAGACGTCGCCGAACGATCACGAGCAAGTGATGATGCAAAGGGCGGCAGCGGACACACCGTGGGATACCGCGATGTTCGCGTTCAATCTGATGGCCCAGGTGGCGCGGGAGCAGGTGTTTCCGTTGACCTTGAAGAACAAGGTCGGGACGCTGATGATGTTCGCGGTGCGCAGCATATTCGCGCGGCCCGAGCAGCTTTCCGATACCATGAAAGACCTCGCGGCAAAGGGGCTGGTGCCGGCGGAGCTGGCAGCGAGCGATGAGCCGTTGGGATTTTTGGTGCATCCGGATGGGGCAAGCTCGGTGACCGACGCGGCCTACCGGTACGTGCGGCATGAGCCGGGGGTGGATGTGATGCTGTTTGGGACCGGGGATCCGGAGCATTTGAGGGCGAATATTGCTTCGATTTTGAAACCGCCGTTGCCGGAGGCGGATCAGACGAAGTTGCGTATTTTGTTCAGTCATTTGCGCGGGGTCGGGTTGGAGCTTCCGCCGTTTGCGCGGGAACGTCGAGCAGCGGCGGCCAGGGGTGAAGGCAGTTAGGTGGAACCGCCGTTACTTGCGACGAGCGGTAGTCAGGTGAGCTGCACGTTCACCGGCGCTGCAATGGGCGTTGGAAACCGAACTTCGATGGGTTATCTTGCCCAATGGTCACGGTGCACTACGCATTCGGGTTTCGGTTCGTGATCTTCGCGAATGATCATACGCCTCCGCACGTCCATGTATTCGGACACGGAGGAGAGGCAAAGATTGATCTCGCGGCTGACGGAGGCGCCCACGTCACGTGGGAGCGAAACATTTCGCGGGCAGACCTTAGACGTATACTGATCGAGGCGCGCGACCATCATCAGGCGCCGCAGGAGGCCTGGAGAAGAATGCATGGCGGATGATCTGGATCACATGTTCGACGCGGCCAAACGCCGCGGTGTTAAACGGGTGGCGACAGAACCGCGCGCAAAGGCAGTGCACTACGACCGCAAAACAGGGCGCGTGTTGGTCGACCTGGAAAATGGCTGCACATTCGCCTTTCCCGCGCGAATTGCCGAAGGGTTGGAGCACGCGTCAGACGCAGATCTCGCGTCGCTTAAAATTCTTGGCAATGGGTATGGCCTGCACTGGGAAAATCTCGACGTCGATCTGAGTGTTCCCGGTCTTTTGGCGGGCCTGTTCGGGACGAAAGCCTTTATGGATCGCATGCGGGCATCACGCGCCGGCCGTGCAACATCGCCGCTAAAGGCGGAAGCGGCTCGTCGGAATGGACGGAATGGTGGACGGCCACGCAAGTCGACCGGATAAGTGGGGCCGGATAAGTGGGGATTGGGCGCGTGCAGGGTGGTGCATTGCTAATCAACCGAATAATGCCTGATCGCGACGAACCGGACACCCTCCCGACGGGGGCCAACCCGGCGGTGAAACGACAACCAATCCTTATTGACTGGCAATCCTTATTGACTGGCAATCCTTATTGACTGGCAATCCTTATTGACTGGCTATCCTTATTGACTGCCAATCCTTATTGACTGCCAGTCAATGCCTCGCGCCCGGGCGCCAGTTTTAGGCTCGTTTCATCATGCGACCAGGCGACATTTCGGTGACAGACAACCGTGTCCGCCGAATTCCCTTGCATCTGCCGCGCTGCACCACGATATAGGCCTCGTCATTCCAGGATCGCGTGATTGACGCCCTTGCCTTGAGTCCGGCCCGGACGTCTTCCAGGAGTTTCTCATCCACCGACCGTCCGTCCCCATTGGATCGCGCTGGGACATGGACAACAGGCACCGGCACGGCTGGTGCTGGAGCATTTATCCCTCGTGACAAGTCCGAACTTCGCAGGCCTCGGCCTGCCCGATAGCCTGTTGCATGCGCTGACCGCGCACAAATTCACTACTCCCACCCCAATCCAGCTCGATGCCATCCCACCGCTGCTCAAGGGCCGCGATCTTCTGGGCATTGCGCAAACCGGCAGCGGTAAGACCTTCGCCTTTGCTCTGCCGATCCTGACCTATCTGATGGCGGAGCCTCGGCGTCCGGCGCCATTCCAGACCCGCGCGTTGATCCTGGCGCCAACCAGGGAACTCGCCCTTCAGATCGATGAGGCCATTCGATCGGTGGCTGCCGGCGCCCGTATCCGCACCGTCGTAATCATCGGCGGCGCCAGCCGCTTCCGCCAATGCGAGGCCATGCGGCGAGGCGCCGAAATCGTCATCGGCACGCCTGGCCGGGTCCGCGACCTGATGAACACGCGGGAACTGTCGATCGCCACGACGGAGCGCTTCGTACTCGACGAAGCCGATCGCATGCTCGACCTGGGCTTTATCAAGGACATCCGCCACATTGTGAGCGCGCTTCCCACGCGCCGGCAGTCGGCATTGTTCTCGGCGACCATGCCCGCTGAGATCGCCCAACTGGCTGCCGGCCTGCTGCGCGATCCGGTCCGGGTCGAAATCGCCCGCGAAGAGGCCACTGCGCCGAAAATCGCCCAGTCGGTACGGTTCGTGACGGCCTCGGGCAAGCAGGCATTGCTGGCGGAACTGTTGCGGGAACCCGCGTTCAAGCGGGTCCTGGTGTTCACCCGCACCAAACACGGCGCCAACAAGGTCGCCGAGAAACTGGAAGCGACCGGCGTTCAGGTCGATGCAATCCACGGCAACAAAAGCCAGCCGCAGCGTGAACGGGCACTGCGTGACTTCCGCACCGGTCGTGCACGGGTGCTGGTCGCCACCGACATCGCCGCCCGCGGGATCGACGTGACCGGCGTGTCGCATGTGATCAATTTCGACCTGCCTGCCGAGCCTGAGAGCTATGTCCACCGCATCGGCCGCACCGCCCGCGCCGGCGCCGAAGGCATTGCGATCGCGTTCTGCGACCCGGCGGAGCGGTCGACGCTGCGGCAAATCGAGCGATTGATGGGAGAGAAAATTCCCGTCGTCGGCGATATCCCACCCGAGACGCAGCAATCTCGCCCGCAACCCCCACAAAACCGCCGTGGCGGTCCGGGACGCTGGCAGTCGCGGCCATCCGGCCGGCAAGGCATGCGCTCGGCCGCATGACACGGCGCGGGATACTTCGGCTGCGGCCGTAGTGTCCCGCCTGCGTGCGGTGCTAAATTCTTCCTATGCAACAGGGTTTCTCGGACATTTCGCCGGTAGAACTCGCCGCCGTCGCGTCCGCTTGTTTCCGGCCCGCCCCGCGTCGATGTTCTCCCTGTCCAACGGAAGAATTCAACAATGACGCGCACCATCATTGCTCCCGATTCGGTTGCCGCTTACGTCAAGGCGCGCGGTATCCAGGCTTCACCGGCAGTCCGGGTGGTGATCTGGTTTTTGTTTCGGGATTTCCACCATTCGGCGAAAACGGCGAGGTGGTGTCGGCAAGTATCGAGCGGCAGACGGAAATCGTGCTCGACCATATGCGGACCACCCTGGAGGCCGCCGGTTCGTGCCTGACCAAGGTCGCGAAGTGCAACGTTTATGTCGATGACGTGGCACATGCCGAAACAGTCAACCGGGTCTATAATCGGTATATTCCTGTCGATCCTCCGGCGCGCATCTTGCGTGCGTCGCCGCATGGCCAGGCCCATTCAACCTGGAGATCGACTGCGTGGCCACTGTCTGACGCGCCAACGATTGATTGCGACCAGGCACCAGATCGCCTCAACCATGCCGAACGGCCAGGCGCCTTGCAGGAAGCCGTAGGTCGAGCCCAGGACACAGGAAGCGGCGAATCCGAGGACCCACCATGGTGAACGGTCCTCAAACGCGTAGCAGACCAACATCGTCAGGACAGCGACCAGGCCGAATTCGTTCAAAGCGTCCATCGGCCGTTCATACAAGCCCGGAATCGCGAGGTCATGCTCAATCGCGTTGCACGAGATCCGGGCCTGTCATCTGCGACCTGGTGGCGCTAACTGGAGCCTGATCACATTGTCCGCTTCATGAGAGCGGCGTGGGGTGGGGGAGAGGGTGGCATGGCTCGCGCATATCTGGGCGTCTTCGGGCTGTTGTTCATTGCCTGGTTGTGCAGCGAGGACCGGCGCAACATTCGTTGGCGTACCGTCGCGGGCGGGCTCGTGTTGCAGCTTGCCGCGGCTTTGGTGCTGATCGTCATTCCGGGTGCCAACCGGGTGATGTTTGTCCTGAACGATGCTGCTTCGGCGCTCAATCGGGCGACCGAGGCCGGGACCGGGTTCGTGTTCGGCTACCTCGCCGGTCCGCCGTTGCCGTTCGCCGAGTCGCACCCGGGCGCCAGTTTCATACTTGCGTTTCAGGCGCTGCCGCTGGTGCTGACCATCAGCGCATTGGCCTCGCTGTTGTTCCATTGGGGTGTCTTGCAGTTCATCACCGGGCTGTTTGCCCGCTTGCTGCGCCGGGTGCTCGGTATTGGCGGGCCGCTGGCTCTTGGCTCTGCGGTGCACGTCTTCGTCGGCATGGTTGAGGCCCCGTTGCTGGTCCGGCCTTATCTGGCGCGGATGCAACGAGGTGAGCTGTTTGCACTGATGACCTGTGGGATGGCCGGAGTCGCCGGTACGGTCATGGTGATCTATGCGTCGTTCCTGGCGCAGGCGGTGCCAAACGCGATGGGCAACATCCTGATCGCATCGGTGATTTCGACGCCTGCCGCACTCGCGGTGGCAGCGCTGATGGTGCCGTTTGGTGAGCCGGAGCCGGGTGAGATGAGCTTCTTCATCGAGGACAAGCCAACCGGGCCAATCGACGCGCTGGTCAAAGGCACCATGGACGGAGTGCCGATCCTGGCGGCGATTTTGGCAACTTTGTTGGTAACGGTCGCGATGGTGACGCTAGGGAACATGATTCTGGCTTTGTTCCCCGATTGGAGCGGTACGCCAATTACTTTGCAGCGGCTGTTCGCTCTGCCGTTTCGCCCGGTCATGTGGCTGATCGGTGTGCCCTGGGCTGATACCCGGGCGGCAGCTTCGTTGATGGCAACCAAGACCGTACTGAATGAGTTCGTGGCCTATTTGGATTTTTCTCGCCTGCCGCCGGATGGTTTTGCGCCCCGGACCCGCATGATTTTGACCTACGCACTGTGTGGTTTCGCCAATTTCGGCAGTCTCGGGATCATGATCGGTGGGCTCGGCGCCATGGTGCCGGAGCGGCGGCATGAGGTCGTGGCTCTGGGCATGCGCTCGATTCTGGCTGGAACGCTGGCGACCTGCATGAGTGGCGCAGTGGCAGGTGGGCTGGTCTGACCTGCGTGGCTTGCCGCGACGTTGCAGCATGGGTCGGGCAGTCCCCGCCAACGATTGGGATCATCGTAACATGATCGTGCCGATGTGCGTTGTCCGCCAGGCTTGTATCACTAAGTCCGCCCGTGGAGCTTACCTGTGTCTTACAAAGTCCAACTATACCCCACTTGTGTCTTACCAGTGTCCTCCGCATGTCTTATTAGGTAAGATTGTGCCTTACCAACCGAAAGGAAAGAGACAATGACTGCGCCGATGCGGCTCACCACCGTTGTATCGACCAAGGGCCAGGTCATCCTGCCAAAAGCCATCCGCGACCAACATCGTTGGGATTCCGGCACCCGCCTGATGGTCGAGAGTACCGGAGATGGCGTCTTGTTGAAGGCGGCATCGGTGTTCTCGCCAACCCGGGCGCAGGATGTATTCGGTTCCCTGCCCCGGCGTGGCGGACCGAAGACTGTGGCGGAAATGAAATTCGGCGGCGAAGAGGGGATGAAGCAGCGTCATGCTCGCGATCGATAAAACCTTGATCGTCCGCTACCTGACCGGCGATCACCCGGCTCAGTCTGCGCGCGCGCGAGCCCTGATCGATGCCGAATCGGTGTTTGTCTGTCTGACCGTCTTGCTCGAAACCGAGTGGGTCCTGCGCAGCGTATACGGTTACGGGGCAGCGCAGATCGCACCGGCTTTGCGTGGATTCGCCGGGCTACCGCAGGTCACGATGGAGGATCCGGCGCTGGTCGCCCAGGCACTGGATTGGCTTGAGGGTGGGATGGACTTTGCCAATGCACTGCATTTGGCGAAGGCCGCCGGCTGTGCCGAGTTCGTGACCTTTGACCGAAGTCTCGTGCGGTCAGCGAACCAGCCCGGCGCGGTGCCGGTGCGCAGGCTTTAGCGGGCGGCTGAAAATCGCTTTCCGGGCCTTGCCGTATACCGCGGATCACGCTGCAAGCGCCGCGTGTGCACTTGATTCCGAACGTTCCTGGTTTGGTCATTATTTGTTCGCGTACTGCGCCGCTGCCGAACCTTAGCCGTACCGTGCCAGGCGATGCTCACAGTGAAAACTGCTGGTGCAACACCGGCATCTCCACCCGCCCCACCGTCAACTGCGATGCAAATGCCGTCATCGCCGGCAGCTCGCCATGCACCAGAAACGTGGTGCCGCCCCCGCCAATGGCCCGCCTCCACACTAACAATTCCTGTTGATCAGCATGGGCGGAGAAGCCGTTTATGGTGTGCACTTTCGCCCGAACCGGGATTGTCTCGCCGAACAGCGTAATCTCGCTTGCACCATCGATAATCTGCCGCGCCGGCGTTCCCGTCCCGGCAAAACCGACAAACACGATACAAGCCTGCCTCCGCCAGAGATTGTGCTGCAAATGATGCCGTATCCGGCCGCCCGTACACATCCCTGATCCGGCAATGATGATCGCACCGCCAACGATCCGATTGATCGCCATCGACTCCGATGTATCGCGAGTGAAATGAAGCCCAGGAACCTGGAAGGGATCCTGGCCATGTCGGAATAATGTGGCGAGATCGGGACCATAACATTCCGGATGGCGCTCGAAAATCTCCGTCGCCGAGATCGCCATCGGCGAATCGAGAAATACCTGCACCGACGGCTTCAACCGTCCTGACGCGATACCGCCCTGAATGACGTATAAAATCTCCTGCGCGCGCTCAAGCGCAAAGGTCGGCACGATCACATTGCCGCCCCGGGTGAACGTGTCCTCGATTGCAGCCAGAAACTCCTCCACTGAGTCCTGGTACGACCTGTGCTGCCGGTCGCCATATGTCGTCTCCATCACGACGGCATCGGCTTCCGGCGGTGGCGCGGGTGCGCCGAGCAACGGCCGCCCGGCGCCACCGATATCACCGGAGAACAGGACCCGTCGCGTGGCGTCCGCTTCCCGTGCCTCCAGCGCAATGCTCGCCGAACCAAGAATGTGCCCGGCGTCGTGGAACGTCGCACTGAGTCCGTCCGCGATCGTGACGATGTCGCCATATGCCACGCCAGGATCGAACCGATCCAGTGCGTCCATCGCATCGATCAGCGAATATAACGGCGCGGCGTCCCGGTGGTGACGGGCGCGACGGCGGGCCTCCTCCTCCTGTAAATGCGCGGCATCCAGCAGCACGAGGCGAGCGAGATCCCGGGTTGCTGCAGTGGCAATGATCTTGCCGCGGAACCCCTGCTTCACCAGCAATGGCAGCCGTCCGCAATGGTCGAGATGGGCATGCGTGAGCAATACGGTATCGACACCAGCCGGATCGAAACCAAACGGTTCCGCATTCTCCTGTTCGATCTCGCGGCCGCCTTGCAGCATGCCGCAATCGATCAACACGCGGTGACCGTTGGTTTCGACCAGGTGGCAGGAGCCGGTAACTGTCCGTGCTGCCCCGTGGAATGACAGTTTCATGCCCCTGGTCCCTGGTTAGTGTCCGGTTCCAGCAGCGGCGCGCCGGCGCCTTCGTACCAGCGCAGGATGCCGTGCCAGGTTTCCTCGGCGGTTTCCGCAAACCAGAACAATTCGCGATCTTCCGGGTCGATCATGCCTTCGTCGACCAGGAAATCCGGATCGAACACGCGCCGCCAATACGCCTCGCCGACCAGAACAACGGGCAGTGGAGCAATCTTGCGGGTCTGCACCAAATTCAGCACCTCGAACAATTCATCCAATGTGCCATAGCCACCGGGGAAAACCACCAGCGCCCGGGCGCGCAACAGGAAATGAAGTTTCCGAATGGCAAAGTAATGAAAGTTAAAACACAGTTCGGGCGCCACGTACGGGTTAGGGTATTGCTCATGCGGCAGCGAAATATTGAGCCCGACTGATTTGCAGCCGAGATCGTGGGCGCCGCGATTGGCGGCTTCCATGATACCGGGCCCGCCGCCGGTCATCACCGTGATGCGCCCGCCGCGGGCACGGGTCGAGGCTGCGCCAACCAGGCCGCCGAACGCGCGGGCAATGTCGTAATACCGGCTGTTCGCCTCGACCCTCCGGGCGATCGAAAGCCGGCGTCGTGCGGCGGCCTCCTCCGGATTGGCTGCATGATCCGCGGCGCAGGCAGCGGCCTGACGCCGCGCCGCCCGCTTTTCGGCGACGCGGGTGCCGCCGAACACGACAATCGTATGGGCAATGCCATGTTCGGTCAGCAACAACTCAGCCTTTAGGTAGTCGAGTTGCAGCCGCACCCCTCTGGTATCGTTCTGCGCCAGGAAGTCCACATCCCGATCGGCCTCACGGTAACTCGCATGTTGGACGATCGCCCGAACCGCATCAGCGGCGGTCGCGTCGTCCTGCACGGATTTCGGTTGATGCCATGGCAATGCCGCGCGCCGCGCCATCGGATGCGGCGGCGGCAGGCGAATTGGGTCACTATGGTTCACGGGACGGCGCCTGGTCACCCTGCGCCTCCAACTCGGTAGCGATCAGGGACAATGTCAATGATGCGGCACATCGCGGGTCTCCCGGCAAATGCAGCGCGGGACGGCGGACGACCGTGCTGCGGCGTGTCCATCCTCGTCCCGGGCAGACAATGAGGGAAGATCGCGCATGGCACGGCGCGACCTAAGCAGGCTCTCGCGGGCAGCGACACGGACCAGTTGGTCGGGATTTCAGTGACGCAGGCCCGCTCAGGCTTTGATCTGTGCGCAAACCTCGAGAGGTTTGCTTAGGTCC
Source organism: Acetobacteraceae bacterium (assembly GCA_049519555.1). Classification (GTDB taxonomy): domain Bacteria; phylum Pseudomonadota; class Alphaproteobacteria; order Acetobacterales; family Acetobacteraceae; genus Rhodopila. The sequence goes on along the minus strand of JBEKQQ010000034.1, from coordinate 780 downwards.
TGGCGGTGCCTCACGCGACTGGCGGAAATCCAAAAATCGCGCGCGGAATTTCACTTGCGACCCTGACACGTTTACCGCCTGTTCATCATCCATCGCGATACTCGCGCAACGCCCGCCTGGCTGACCGAACGTACCAGGGGAACCGGCGGCTCAGGAGCGTGATGCCATGGCACAACCGAACGACGACGATATTGTAACCCGGACCCGCTTCATCGGGCTTGACCCGACGGCATGTGCCTTGCTGACCGCATTCTGGCCCGCCATCGAGCCGGAACTACCAGCGATCCTGGATGGGTTCTATCAACATGTGACGACATTCCCGCCACTGAAGAAGATGGTCGGCGACAAGTTGCCTCGCCTGAAGCAGTCGCAGGCTGCGCATTGGCGACGGCTGTTCACCGGACGCTTCGACGCTGCCTGGCTCTCGGGCGTGCAGACAATCGGTCAGGCACACCACAAGATCGGGCTTGAGCCGCGTTGGTACATCGGCGGCTACACCTATGTTCTCAATCGCCTGATCACAGTGGCGCTGCGCACTCATCGCTGGTCTCCCGGCAAGCTCGCGCCGCTCATCAACGCGGTGAATTCCGCCGTCATGCTCGACATGGACATCGCGATTACCGTGTATCAGGACGCGGTGCTGAGGGAAAAGGCGCAGCGCGGCAAACAGGTCGACACCTTGTTGCGCGAGTTCGAGGGAAAGACCGCCGGCCTCGTCGGGCTGGTCGCGTCGGCGGCGACCAAGCTTGAAGCCACCGCGCGTTCCTTGTCGGAAACCAC
>JBEKQQ010000033.1:0-46557 GCA_049519555.1 Acetobacteraceae bacterium | reverse complement strand
GTTGCGGCGGTGCTGATCCATGAGGCGATCGGCGAACAACTGACCTGCATTTTCGTCGACCACGGCTTGTTGCGACAAGGCGAGGCGGATGATGTGGTTGCCACGTTCCGCGATCGGTTCAACATCAAACTGGTGCATCGTGACGCGTCCGAGCTGTTTCTGGGAGCGTTGGACGGGGTCACCGATCCGGAACTAAAACGCAAAACCATTGGCCGGCTGTTCATCGAAGTGTTCGAGGAAGAGGCAGCGAAAGTCGGCGGCGCCGATTTCCTGGCGCAGGGTACGCTGTATCCTGATGTGATCGAAAGCGTGAGTTTTACCGGTGGGCCATCGGTTACCATCAAGTCGCATCACAATGTCGGTGGGTTACCGGAACGGATGCGCATGAAATTGGTTGAGCCGTTACGCGAATTGTTCAAGGATGAAGTGCGTGCACTGGGCCGCGAGCTCGGCATTCCTGAGATCATCGTTGGCCGGCATCCATTTCCTGGGCCTGGCCTGGCGATCCGTATTCCGGGGGCGGTGACGCGCGAAAAGGCAGATATTCTGCGTAAGGCGGATGCGGTCTATTTGGAGGAAATCCGTGCTGCGGGGTTGTACGATGCGATCTGGCAGGCATTTGCGGTTTTGTTGCCGGTACGCAGTGTTGGCGTAATGGGCGATGGACGGACCTATGATTATGTTTGCGCGTTGCGGGCAGTGACCAGCACCGATGGCATGACGGCGGATGTGTATCCGTTCGACATGGGTTTTCTGACGCGGGTTTCCAATCGGATCGTCAACGAAGTGCGCGGAATTAATCGGGTGACTTATGATATTACCAGTAAGCCGCCGGGGACGATTGAGTGGGAGTAGGGGTGTGGGATACTCTGGAGGGAAATAGCGTCGGAAAAATAGGGGGATAGGGGATCGGTCGTTGACTATCCACATCCCATCGTCAATCGAGGCATGGTTCTACCTGAACCACTGATTCTTTATGTTGCGGCTTCCGCGTCTCTGGCAGCCAGCCGGGCCAGCAGACTTTTTTCTGTGGTGTTTCTGGCGGTAGGCTTTTTGGCGCAAAAGAATAACCGGGAAAATTACCGTCAGTTTAAATTGCTAAGTGTGACGATAGCTTTTACCAGCACCGCAACATCATTTAGGTGGTGGAAGAGGAGGCTGTTGCGGCTGATCCGTAGCAGCCAGATGGAATGTTCGAGGTCCGTTTTGCGCCTGAGCGGACGAAGGCGTCCACGCGACTTCAAGTTCGCGGAGCATTGCGTGGGGAAGACCTTCTTGACCAGGTAGTTCGCGGAATTTCGCTTTGTAGGGTATCGGCAGTGCTTGCAGGCGCACTATTTGATCGTCGAGCCAGGACTGGAGCTGGTCGTATTCAGCGTCGACTCCGTGGTGCCCAATATGGGCGGGATCGATCAAACCGATCAGCAGGTTCACGTCAAGCCGATACGTCACGGAAGCTTGTCACGCAGGGCGTTCACCACCACGGGGGTCACGATCACCATCGGGTCCCGCACAGGGAGAAGCGGGATGCCGTTGCGTTCGCCAAGATCAGATGCGGGCCGCAGCGATCTACGTGCGAGGTCGGAAACAACTTCGCCAATAGTCTTGTGCGTCTGATGGGCGATGGCTTTGGCAGCCGCCAGAACGTCATCGTCGATGGCGAGGGTGGTGCGCATGATAGCCTCCGTTCTGCATTGAACATCATCCATCAGACGCCGATAGGATGCTACGAACGATCTGCCGTCGGAAGAGCCACCGGGAACCACTGGTGGGCCGCGATCACCGCCCCATTGGCGGCAGACCGGCCATGAATTTTACCAGATACGGCTTCCAGACCGCCGCATAGTAATGGGTGAAATGTCCGTGCGTGTCCTTGCCGTACTGGGTCAGGATGTAGGTGCCGTGCGCGATCTTCCTGAACGCGCGTTCGATGGTGCCGAGCGTCGGAGGGTCGGCGAAATCCTCGACATTGTTGATCAGCATCACATGTGCCTTGATCTTCGGCAGATCGGCCTCCGGGCTGTAGTCGTAGATCGATTCAATTTCGAAAAGCGTGTTGTTGGCGTCGCCGTTTTTCATCAGCATTGCCAGGCGCTTGTCGTAGAGTGCCTTGGCCGCGTCCATCGTTGGCGCTGCTTCCTGGATGCGTACCGGGCTCTCGGTCAGGTCGTTGCCGGCCGCCGCGTACATGTAGAGCGTCGGGGTCTTGTCGTAGTTGCCATCATGCCAGGCCGGGTCGTGGCGGATCAACTCGGCGGCGGCATGGCGCAGCATGTAGTTGCGGCCGCTGATCTCGACCGGCTGGCATGACATCCCGATCGTGCCGTCCATCAAATCGGGATACCACTCAGCCCACAGAAATTGCTGCATGCAGCCCAGAGAGCTACCAATGACCAGCCGCAAATGGTCGACCTTCAGCCCGTCCGTGACCAGCCGGTGCGTCAGGTCGACCATGTCGTGGTATCGGTAGTGTGGGAATCCGGCCTTCAGCCCATCGGAGGGTTTCGACGAGCCGCCGCGGCCCAGAGCGTCCGGCATGATGATGTAATATTTCGCCGGGTCGAGCGGCTGGCCGGGCTTGAACAGTTCGTCGGCCAAACTCGAGCGAAACCAGTTGGCGCCGGTGCCGGTGTTACCCTGCAACAGCAGCACGCCGTTGATCACCTGGCCCGCCGCGTTCCGTTTCGCCGTGCCGATCGCGCGGTAGTGCAATTTCACTTCCGGCAGGTTCTCGCCGCTGGTGAATTTGTAATTGGCGATGGTGTAATCGCCCTCCTGATAACCGGGCCAGTTGGTGGGCGGCTGCTTTGCCGTCTCTTGCGCCAGCGCCGGAAGCGCCGCGGCCAGCACGACAGTCATGATCAACGCACGGACGGACATTCGTTGGACTCCAATGGTCATTCGGCAAACTCACCTTATCCACGATCGTCGAGCGCCGCCAACCGCACCGCGATAACGGCACGCGACTGCTGATCGCGACGTCGGGGTGATGACGGTACTTCGCCGGCGCCAGGCATCCGGGCGGTGAATCGGACGCACGCGGCATCTGGCGCGATCGCGAGGACCGAACTCGGCCCACGACCGGCCCATGGCAAGTGTGATGAGCTCTGGTGCATGCTGCTCGACGGTGGGGCCGGGTTGCAGCGGGTCATCGTTTGGTTCAACGGGTCACGACCCGGCAGTGATCAGCGAGTGCATCGGAATCCCGCCACACTTGTAACTCTCACCATGCCGATTTCCGGCCCTATGTCTTTCTCGTGACCAACAACCAGGCCGAGAACCCGGCAGTGTCGGGTGTCTGCGTGGTGACGGTCAGGTGAATGCCCTGTTCCACCTGCGAACAAATTCGCTGCTCGGCGGGTGGTACGGCGGCAAGCGCGGCACATGGAAAGGAAACAACGATGACAGACTTTATGAGAGATGAGCCTGGCACCCCAAAGGTCGTTGACCGGGCGACGTTTCAGGCAGAGCTGGACGCTTTGCGGTTAAGCGAGAAGGCCCACACAAGGGAAGGCGACGTCATTGCCGCCACTCGCCGGCGGCTCCCCATGGTCGAGGTCGATGGCGCAACACCGCTGATTGGCGAACGCGGCGGGTTACCGTTGTTGGATGTGTTTGAGGGACGCCAGGTGCTCATCGCGTACTACTTCATGTGGCACGCCGGCCAAACAGCGGCGGAGCAGTGCGAGGGTTGCACGTTCTATACCTCGCAGGTCCGCGAGCTGTCGTTCCTGCATTCGCGTGATGTCACCTATGCCACGATCTGCCAGGGCCCATACGAAGAGGGCGCCCGCTACCGCGACTTCATGGGCTTCGAGATGCCCTGGTACTCGGCGTCACAGGACTCGCTCGAGACTCTCCTGGTCGGGCGCCGGGTGGGGATGATGCACATCGTTTGCTATCTGCGACAAGGATCCAAAGTCTTCGAGACTTACTGGACGACGCGGCGCGGCGTCGAGGCGATGGATAACAGCTATCGGTTGCTCGACCTGACCGTCTACGGGCGGCAGGAGGCGTGGGAAGATTCACCGGCCGGTTGGCCGAAACGGTCGGAAGGCAAACATAGTTACCGTATCGATGGCCGTCCGATTGTGCAGTGGCCGCGCCTCAAGGCCGGGTATTCCGACGACCTGGGAACTGGCAGGCGCTGACCTTCGCCTGACGTTCCGCCAGATGCCGCGGTGAGGTCGGCTTCGACCTCTCGTGGCGCGGCGGTGCCGGCACGATCACCATTGAATTTGCTTGCGGAGCGTGCTTCCGATGAACCGTAACGAAGACCAACAAGCCCATCCCGTGGCTGGCGCGGCCGTCTGGATATCGCTTGCCGCCGCGCCGACTTTCCTAATCATGGCCTTGCTTACCAGTCGCTTTGGCGGGGGATCGCTGGATATGCTCTGCTCGGCCGCGCATGGCGTGTCGCCGCTGAGCGGCATGGCGCCAATGTACCTGCTGATGAGCGCCTTCCATTTGGTGCCGTGGCTGACGCTGATCTCCCGTCGGCGGAATATCCTTCGTCGCTCATCGCAAATCGGCTTATGCCACTGGCGCTGACCGAGTTGTTCCGCCGCAAGGTGGGTTGCTGTGCCGTCGCGGATTCGTTCGGAAATAGACGGATTGGCGCCGATGGTGAACCCGGCAAAGCGCGAGTGGTGTGAATTCGCCATTCCCGAGCGCAAACTTCCGACTGATCTCAGCGCCGGTGCATTGGACCGGTACGGATTCATTACGTTATCATGGCCCGGAACAACTGAGCGGCAGCATGCGTCGCCAACCCGTCTACTTGATCGGGCAAACGTTGCAGCCACACACCGATCCGGGCGCCGGCGGTCGGTTGGTCCATTGTCCATTCCAACCGCCAAATGCGCTGCAGACGGAAGGACATATGTTTTGTGCAGCGGCATTATCGGAGATTGGCCGCGGCGACGTCTCATCGCAGCCGCACGAGTAGTTTTTCATTACTGACTGGCGAATGGCCGGACCCAATGATTGCACCCAGCTTCGGCCTGCCGCGTTCAACTTAAATGCGACCGGGTTGCTGGACTGTGCCAACTGGAACATCCGCTGATAGATCGGGTAACTTTGCGACAGCTGCTGGAAGGCACTGGTACGAACTGACATCAAATATTGTGGATTGGTGCCGGACTGCGGTGAACGGAAGCTCGCCACGATGGTGTCGGAGGCAGCGATCACGTTGCCGAGCTGCACCGCGAGATTACGCGTGCCGCGGCCAACCGTTGTGGTGTTCACGCCGATCGCGTCGACATAAAACAATGCCTGGTGGCCGGTCGTATTCGACAGCGGCATGACCTTGAATCCGATGGTGGCCAGGGTTCCCGGACTCATCACTGACATCGATTCAGTGAAACCCATATAAGCGCGTCCGAAGCCTTGGTTGAACCAAACGCCACGCACATAGTCCGCCGGGTTCTTCGACGTCGCGTCCCAGTAGCTCGCCAGCCTGAGCATGAGCTGCTGGTCGGCGATAAATGCGGGATCCGGCACGCCAGGCTGCGGCAATGGATAAGTACCGTTTACACTGTGGCCAATGTCGAGATACAGCGTCGCATTGGTGGTTTTCCCGTCCATGTCCACCATCAGGCCACGCCGATCTGGCGGAATTTCGCTCGTGTAGGTGCATTGATTAAGTGCCGACGCCAACTGCGTCACGGTCGTGGCACCCGCCACCGCTGCGTCATTGGCGTTGTAAAACAATATGTTCGCGCACCCAAGCTGCGGGATGGCGTAGTAGTTGCCGTTGACGATCACGGCGTCCCGGGCGTAGGGCAGGAAGTCCCCGGAATTCTGGATTTCTGACGGTGCCATTGCCACCAGCAGCCCGCGGGCGCGATAGTCCTCGAAATACATGGCATCGAAAACGTAAATGTCGGCCTGTGGCGGCGGATCGGTGTCGTAGCCGCCGTCCCAGATCTTGACATCATTGATGAAGTTGAGCTTCACGCTCGGTTGCACCTGCGTCCAGGCGGCACGAATGGCGGCCTCGAACTGAGCTGGGCGGGGCACGTAGGGATAGAGCGCCACGGTAAGCGTTTGCGCCCATGCCGCCGACGATATCGCCACCGCGAGCCACATGATCACGACTACCAGCGCGGCACGGATCCGAAGTTGCGCGGACAATAATCCCATGAATGTCGCGAAATCCATCCCCATTCCCCCATCCGGCCAGTCGTAAACAGAGCCTGGACCGTTATTCTGGGCGATCGGTCAACAATTTGCAACAAACTATTTTCGAAAGTGAAGACATTTCCCCGGTCGGCAATCAGCTTGGGTCGCATGACCCGACGCAGATTCGCCATTCACAGGAATCTAACGAGTTGTTGGCGATACTTGCCACGACTTGCCACGTCAGGCCAAAAAAGCGGCATTCGCATGGCGCAGCGACATCTCCCGTCGGCTGCGGGCGCCGATCCGGCAGGTGCTGCTGCACCGTCTGCAACGCCCTGGGCAGCACTCTCCAGCGACTGACGTCAGGCGTCGCCGCACGCCGGGTGCCGAACCACCGTTCACCCCCACCTTTACAACCCGGCGCTTTCGCCCATGGATGCGCCGGCCGGCCCCTGGACGCCCCATCGGCCGGCGCCTGATGCACAAGGACACCCCCATGCCCACCAGCAAGCCCCGTGGCCGCCAGTTCTTCGCCAACCCCGGCCCGACCAACATCCCCGACAGCGTGTTGCGCGCCATGGACCGGCCCAGTGTGGACTTCATGGATCCGGACTTCGTCGAGGTATACGATGAGGCCTTCGCCGGCGTGAAACGCGTCCTGCGCACCACCCAGCATCTGTTCATGTACAACGCCTCCGGTCACGGCGCCTGGGAAGCCAGCCTGACCAATCTGCTGTCCCCGGGCGAGACCATCCTGGTGCTGGAAACCGGGTTCTTCTCCGACCAATGGGCCGAGATGGGCATCGGCCACGGGCTGACCGTTCGTACCCTGGAAGCCGACCGCCGCATGGGCATCGATCTCGCTGCTTTGCGCACCGCTCTGGCCGCCGACACCGCGGGAGAGATCAAGGCGGTCTGTGCTGTGCATAACGAAACCGCCACCGGCCTGATGCTGCCGGTCGATCAGATCCGCGCGGTGATCGATGCCACCGGCCATCCGGCTCTGTTTCTGGTCGATACGATTTCCTCGCTTGGATCGCTCGACTTTCGCATGGACGAATGGAAGATCGATTGCGTTGTCGGCGGCAGCCAAAAGGGCCTCATGCTGCCCACCGGAATGAGTTTCACCGGCGTCTCCGACAAGGGCATGGCAGCGCATGCGAACGCCCGACTGAAACGGCACTATTTCGATTGGACGATGATGGCAAAGCGCCCGCAAAAGAGCTTCATCGGCACCTTGCCGGTGAACATCTTCTACGGCCTGCGCGAGTCCATCCGGCTGTTGGAAGACGAAGGCCTGGACAATGTCATTGCCCGTCACAGCCGTCTCGCCGAGGCCACCCGGCGCGCCGTCAAGGTGTGGGCTGGCAACAACGGGCCGCAACTGTATTGCCTCAATCCGACGCGGTATTCCGATTCCGTGACCACCATCCTGATGCCGGAGGGCCATGACGCCGAAGCAATCCGCAAAACCGCACGATATCGCTTCAACGTCTCGCTTGGCGGCGGGCTTGGCGCGCTTGGCGGCAAGGTGTTCCGGATTGGCCATCTCGGCGATCTGAACGAGCCGATGCTGTTGGGCGCCCTCACGTCAGTCGAAATGGCGTTGCGTATCAACAACGTGCCGCATGGCAAGGGCGGCGTGGACGCGGCGATGGACTACCTCGCAAGCTGAGCGGCGCGTGGCAGAGCGGGATTCGTTCGGTGGCTTAACAAGTTGTTCATGCTTGTGTGCGAGCAGGTGGGTCAGCCGTTTGCACCACCGTCGAGGCCCCGATGTTCACATTCCGCACGATTTCCGCGCGCCTGATCCTGGCGATCTCGCTGATCATCGCCGTTACCTGCGGGGTACTGGGCTCTTTCTCGATCATGCAGCAGCGTTCGTTGCTGCAACTGGCGCTCGATCAGCAGCTCAGGCTGCAGTTCGACAGCATCGTCAGCGCGATCGATTATGAAGGACGGACCGCGCGCGCGGTCGGCGGGGTCATCGCGGCGCTGCCGCCGGTCGTGGATGGCATCGCCAAGGGTGATCGCTCAGCGCTGCTGGCCTTATTGCGGGACCCAGCCAACGCGCTGAAGGTTCAGGGCATCCCGCGGTTTGGCATCATCGCGCCGCCGGCGACCATTTTCCTGCGCCCGCTGGACCCTGATTCGCATGGCGACGACATCTCCGCACGCCGGCCCACTGTGGTGCTGGCGAACCAGACCGGAAAAGCGTTGACCGGTGTCGAGATGGGGCCCGAGGCGCTCGCCACCTACGCCACGTCACCGGTCCTGCGCGACGGCAAAAGCCTTGCCGTCATCGATATTGGCGTCGCGTTCGGTAAAGCATTTGTCGACCGCATCCGGCAGCGGTTTGGCATCGATCTCGCGGTCCACAGCTTCGACGGCGCAAGGTTCCACACGCTTGCCTCGACCTTTGGCGATATCGGCGTTGCCACACCGGAGGAGCTGAAAGCCGCCCTCGATGGTGCAGAACCGCGGCGCGACGCCGCTTTCGGCGGCCATCCGGCCGCAGTCTGGCTCGGGCGGATCAAGAATTATAGCGGTCAACCGGTCGCGGTGCTCGAACTGATCAAGGACACCACGCAATACGATGCCGTCGCCGCCGGCGCTCTACGCAGCCTGCTCCTCGCCACCACCACCATACTCGGCGTTGGCGTCTTATTGGCGTTGGTGCTGGGGCGCAGCCTGTCACGCCCATTGAGCGCGATTACTGCGACGATGAACCGGCTTTCGGGCGGCGATACTGCGGTGACGATCCCGGGCAGCGAGCGGCCCGATGAACTCGGCACCATGGCGAAGGCGGTCGACGTGTTCCGCCAAAGCATGATCCAGGCAGCGAGTTTGGCCAGGGCACAGGCGGAGGAACACACCGTCAAAGATCAGCGCACTGCCACGGTGATGGCGCTGACGACCAACTTCGAGAGCAAGATGGGCACCTTGGTGCACGCTTTGTCGACCTCGGCTACCGAGTTGCAGGCGACGGCGCAAACCATGGCGGCGACGTCGGAGGACACCACAAGCAAGGCCTCGACCGTGGCTGGTGCCTCCGAGCGGGCCACTGCCAGCGCGCAGACAGTTGCCAATGCAACCGAGGAACTCTCTGCCTCGATCCGCGAGATCGGCCAGCAGGTGACGCAATCGAGCGAGATGATCAAAGAGGCCGTCCGCCAGGCCAACCGGTCCAACGATCAGGTGCGCAGTCTTACAGCGGCGGCAGAGAAGATCGGCGATGTGGTGCGGATGATCAGCGACATCGCCGGCCAGACCAACCTGCTGGCACTGAATGCGACCATCGAGGCGGCACGGGCCGGCGATGCCGGCAAGGGGTTTGCCGTGGTCGCGTCCGAAGTGAAGGCGCTGGCCGATCAGACTGCCAAGGCAACCGGCCAGATCGGTGAGCAGATTAAAGCAATCCAGGAGGCGACACGGAATTCGGCACAGTCGATCCAGGGCATTACCGAGACCATCGGCCGGGTCGACGATACGGCGACGTCGATTGCCGCCGCCGTCGAACAGCAGAATGCCGCGACGCAGGAGATCGCTCGCTCGGTGTCGCAGGCCGCCGAGGCGACCCAGGAGGTAACCGGCAACATCGGCGGTGTCAGCCGGGCCGCAGGCGAGACCGGCCTGGCCGCGAACCGGGTGCTGACTGCTGCCCGCGAGCTGTCCGGCAATGGCACGTTACTGGAACGGCAACTCGAGGAGTTTCTGCGGGAGGTGAGGGTGGCGTAGGAACTGACGGGCGCGCAGCAGACTGAACGTTGGCTGGACCTGCATATCGCCCGATATGCCAGATCTGAGTTTGGCGACCGCGACGCTGATTGCCTTCTTCGCACCGGCGCATTGTTCATGTAGGCCAACGCCCTCAACACGGCACAGCCCGGAACATCTGGCTCGGCGCCACAAACTCGTCCTGTGCCGCAACGAGCTGAATTTCCCGTGCGCCCGCCTCGGCGGTCCACCGCAGTAGCCCGTGCACCGAGGAACCCGCCGCCTCCAGCGCCGTCACTGCGCTGCCGGAACGCAAGCGGTGAAACAAGAACAGCGCAGCGATCGCATCGCCCGCGCCATTCACCGACACCGGCAATTTCGGTGTGCGCAGCAAGTGAAACGACCCGCCCTCGGCAACCATCATGTCGAGGTGGTCGCCAGGCGTCGTATCGGTCTCCAGGCTGGTCATCAGCACGCAGCGACGCCCATCCGCGCGCATCCCGTCAGCAAGCCGCGTCACCGCAGCTTTGGCCCGTTCCAGTGTTGAGCAGTCAATACCAGTCAACCGTTCCACTTCAAACCGGTTCGGGGTTGCAATATCCGCCTGAGGCAACGCCTGCTCGCGCAGTAATTCCTCGATGCCGGGCCGGACATAAACCCCGGTATCGGTATCGCCGATTACCGGATCGCAGCAATACACTGCTGCCGGGTTGGCCTGCCGAACCCGCTCCACCGCGTGCAGGATCGCCGCCCCGATCGTTGCGTCACCCATATAACCGGACAGTACCGCATCGCAATGTTGCAGCACGTCCCGCGCCGCGATCCCGTCGACCAGTTCCCGCACTGACTCGCCCGAATAAACCTGCCCGGTCCAATGCCCGTATCCGGTGTGGTTGGAGAATTGCACGGTGTTGATCGACCAGACGTTGGCGCCCAGTCGCTGCAACGGAAAAACCGCACTGGCGTTGCCAACGTGGCCGTAGGAGACCCAGGACTGAATGGAAAGAATGTTCATCGTTCCTCCTGGCTGGCCCGGCTCAGCACCGCGTCGATCTCCGGTATGCGTCCCGGTTCGAGCAATGTCATCTGCCGGCCGATGCCAAGCGCGATCAGCCGCGGTCCCTCTGCCTGCGTATTGTCGAAGACGAACATACGGTCGAGTTTGCCGACCATTCTGCCAAGCATCGCGATGGATCGGGACCACCGCGACACGACCTTATCCGGCGGCACGTCGTGTCCCCCGCGAGCAAGTCGCAGCGCCACGCGGCGAACGGCGTCACGTGAAGATGCAAGCCCGACATAAATCATGCCGACCTGGAAACCGAGTGTCCGGGCTCGTGCAATGTCGTCGAGATATTTGTCAGACGAGAGCACCGTCTCCACCAGCACATCGACGCGTTGCTCGATGCACGCAGCAACCCGACCGTCGATTTCAATTGCGGCGCGCAGGTTTGCGTCTGGCGTGAGCGGATCGGCTGCCAGCAGCTCCCGTGTACGGACATCCGCGTTCAGCGTCACAAGGTCGTGTCCGGCGATCGCCTGGACGATACCCTTTTCCACCAACGTCGTTTTGCCGGCTCCGTTTGGTCCGGCCACGATCCAGAACCATGGCAACGTCGATCAGCGCGTCGCTGCTTTCCGCCAATCCACCGGCGACCAGGGCGCATGGTCGTCGATTGGGACAACCGCACCGTCCGGCCTGATTTCGACGGCAATCCCGTCGACCCGAACCGGCACCGCCAGGCCCTCGGCGTGGGCCTCAAGGACAGCAGCCTGAACGGCTTTTCTGAAGCCGGAAGTGAGCGCTTCGCCCATGAGGATCGCGGCGTTCCGTTCGGCGTCGATTGCCGACTCTGCGTCGATAGCCGGTCTGCGAGCGGCACGTTTACGCGCCCTTGCCACGCCGATACTTGCCAAATCGGTTGCGCCAGTCGTCGCCATCGGTCGCACTGTCTCTGTTGACTCTGCGGCGCCCGGGTCTGGAGTGCTCCCCGTTTCCGGCCACGCCGCTTCGCGAACTGCGCCCGGTTTGCGCCGCGCTGCGTGCTTCGCCATTGCACCGTTCTCCATTGCAGAAATCTTATATAGCCCGTTCCAGCACGGTTGCATCATACCAGATTTGCCCCCCCATCGGAATTCCGCCGGCCCGATGTTGTTATCCGGCGCGCCAGGCCCTATGGGCGCCCAACGATATCGCCGTCGCAATCTTAAGGATCGCCGCCCCATGCCGACGCCGCTGCTGTTCCAGCCGATCACCCTCCGCTCGGTCACCGCGCGCAACCGCATCGTGGTGTCGCCGATGTGCCAGTACAGCGCGACCGATGGCCTCGGTAACGATTGGCACATTCAGAACCTGGGCGCGAAGGCTGCGGGTGGGGCCGGCATCGTGATGGCGGAGGCGACCCATGTCTCCGCCATTGGCCGCATCACGCCGGGCTGCCTCGGCGCCTACGATCCGCAACATTTGGCGCTGTTGACCCGGCTCGCCGCTGTCATCGTGAAATGCGGCGCGGTTCCGGGCATCCAGATTGCTCATGCCGGCCGCAAGGCCTCCTGCCAGCTGCCCTGGGAGGGTGGCAAGCCGATCCCGCCCCAAAATGGCGGCTGGGTTCCGGTCGCGCCCAGTGCCATTCCCATGGTCGCCGGCTCGGTCGATCCGCACCCGCTGTCCACCACCGAGATCGCCGCAATCGCCGGCCAGTTTGCTGCCGCTGCCCGAATGGCACGCGAGGCCGGGTTCAAGGTGCTGGAATTGCACTCAGCGCACGGTTACCTGTCGCATTCCTTCCTCTCACCGATCTCCAACCACCGCAACGATGCGTATGGCGGCGATCTAAGGGGGCGCTCGCGGTTCCTGATGGAGACGCTGGATGCGATCCGCACCGAGTGGCCGGCGGATCTGCCGCTCTGGGTCCGGCTGTCCTGCACCGACTACATGCAAGGGGGCCTGACCATCGACGACGTGGTCGAGGTTGCCAAACAACTCAAGGTGCGCGGCGATGTCGATCTGATCGACTGTTCCTCGGGCGGCGTGTCGAATGAGCAGAGAATTCCTTCACTGCACCCCGGCTACCAGGTGCCGTTCGCCGAGGCGATCCGCCATCGGGCCGGGATCGCCACCGGCGCGGTCGGGATGATCACCGAGCCGACGCATGCAGCGGAAATCCTCGCCAATGGGCGCGCCGATGTTGTGCTGCTGGCCCGCGCCTTGCTCGCCGATCCCGGCTGGCCCATCCGGGCCGCGAAAACACTGGGCGTGAAGCCCGAGTTGCCGTCGCAATACCTCCGGGCCGCACTGTAAATGGACGACTTCATGCAAATTCAGTTGCCGCGCCGCCTTCGTGCCACGGCGCTGGTGCTGCTCGCGTTCGCGCTGGCATCCTGCGGGCCGGGGAAGGGCCAGTTCGCGCCGGTCTGTCCGGTGCCGGGTCTCGTGAAGCCGCTAGCGGACCTGACGCGGTATCGCGGCACCTCGACGGACATTCGACAGCTCGTGATTCGCGCCCGAATCGTCGACATTACCGGCAATTGTGAGCCAGGCGACAACGCCAACACGGTGGTGACCACGGCTCAGGTTGTGGTCGATGCAATGCGTGGCCCGGCGATGCAAGGCGATGCAATCTCGCTGCCGGTGTTTATCGCTGTCACCGACTCGGGGACGATCTACGACAAGACGCTGTTCTGGGTACCGGTGCAGTTTCCGCCGAACGTCGACACTGCGCGTGCCGCGGGTAAGGAGGTTCGGATGGAAATTCCCATCACGCCGCAGAAGTCCGCTGCCGCCTACGGTATCATTGCCGGCTTTCAACTCACTCCTGAAGAGATTGCCATTTGGCGCCGGGACAACCCTCGGCGCTAGCCGAAGCGGGCCCGGGCGAGGGGCCATTCCCGATCGGGTTGCGACTGTGCAGGGCGCGCAAATCTCTGCTATGCTAACCCAATGAGTGATGATCCTTCGAACAATGATCCCCCCAGGGACCGCCCAGGTCAGGGAAGGCGTCGAGGCATGAAGAACCAGGACTGGGAGATTCCGCGTAATCTTCGGCCAGACCCGGACGACTATTCGTTCGATCTGGAACGGGCGTTGAAGGCTGTGGTCAGTCTGAAGACCTACGTCCCGCCTGATGCGTTCACCGCCAACACGCTCGGCACCGAGCGGGCCGGCAGCGGCGTCGTGATCAACGACAAGGGACTGGTGGCGACCATCGGCTACCTGATTTCCGAGGCAGAAACGATCTGGATCACCGCCAATGATGGCCAGGTTGTGCCCGGCCACGCACTGGCGTTCGATCAGGAGACCGGTTTTGGTCTCGTGCAGGCTCTGGGCAGCCTGAATTTACCGCATCTCGAGCTTGGCGACTCGGATCGGCTGAAGGTTGGGGATCAGGTGATATTTGCAGCCGGCGGCGGCCGGCATCATGCGATCGAGACCCGGATCGTCGGCCGGCAGGAATTCGCCGGGTACTGGGAATATGTGCTGGATGATGCGCTGTTCACCGGGCCTGCGCACCCGTTCTGGGGCGGCTGCGGGCTGATCGGGAACGACGGTAAGCTGATGGGCATTGGTTCGCTGATCCTGCAGCAGGGCGACGGGAAGGGCCGCCGGCTCGACATGAACATGGTGGTGCCGATCGGATTGCTCGGGCCGATCCTGAAGGACCTGCTGACCTTCGGGCGCGTGAACCGGCCGGCGCGGCCGTGGCTGGGGATGTACGCAACGGAATCCGGCGACTCGATCATCGTCGGCGGTTTGTCGGAAGCCGGTCCGGCGGCGCAGGCGGGATTGCGCGCCGGGGACAAGATCCTGACGGTGAACGACGACGAGGTGCCGGATCTTGCCGGCCTCTGGCGTCGGGTCTGGGCTTCCGGGAGCGCCGGGGCCGAGGTGAGGTTGCGCATTGAACGCGACGACACGCCGCGCCGGATCAATGTGCGCTCGGCCGATCGGGTGAGTTTCCTGAAGTCGCCGAAGCTGCATTGATGGCCGACGACGCGGTCCCGAGGTTACGCGGCGCCATCGTCCCGGTCACCCCATTTCAGCAGAACTGCGCCATCCTGTGGGATGAGCAGACGAAGTGCGCCCTGGTCGTCGACCCCGGTGGCGACGTCGACCGCATTCTGGCGGCAATCGATCAAACCGGGGTCACCGTCGAACGGATTTTGCTCACCCACGGGCATCTGGACCACGCCGGCGGCGCCGCGGGCCTCGCCGAGGCGTTACGCGCCCGCCCGGCGGCCGGTCCGGTGCCGATCGAAGGGCCCGACATCCGCGATGCTTTTCTGCTGGAAGGTATCGCAGCCCAGGCCTCGGGTTATGGGTTCGACGCGCGCAATGTGACCCCGGACCGTTGGTTGCAGGAAGGTGACCAGGTGACGTTGGGCCCACATCGTTTCGATATCATGCACTGTCCGGGACACACGCCCGGGCACGTTGTCTTCGTCAACCATGCGGCTCGGTTCGCGCTGGTGGGGGATGTGCTGTTCCAGGGCTCGGTCGGACGAACCGACTTTCCGTATGGTGATCATGCCGCGCTGATCAGCGCCATCATGACGAAGCTGCTGCCTCTGGGCGACGATTTTTCTTTTCTGTGCGGACACGGGCCAGGGTCGTCAATTGGAGCAGAACGGCGGACGAACCCTTTCCTACGGCAATGAAACTTGCCAGTCCGTTGTTGCCGCGTGACCTGATTCGTCTTGCATTTGGGCCGGGTTTTGCTATTCATCCGCCGAACCGGAGCGGACCATCCCGTGGATTACCTACCCCCATTTGAAACACTCAAGACGTTCCTGAATTTCGGGGCGGTGAACGGTGAACTCACCGTCACCGCCAGCTATAATCAGTTTACCCTCATGATCCGCACGTTGCTGCAGGCTGTCGAGGTCGATGAGGCCTGGTATCTGGCACAATATCACGACGTCGCCGAGGCAATTCGTAACGGTCTGGTTATATCTGCGCGAGAGCATTTCTTGAGTAACGGTTATTTTGAGGGACGCATGCCGTTCCCCATTACGGTCGATGAAGGCTGGTATCTGGAACAAAACCCCGGCGTTGCAGGGCACATCGCCAGCGGGGAGTTGCTTTCGGCGCAACAGCACTTCAACGACGACGGCTATCGCGAGGGTCGCCAACCCCGGCCTCGGTGAGGCAGCATCGCATCGTCAATCGTCACGGCAGATCGAGCCGCACGGCCAGCGCTGCGCTGGCGATGATCGCGACATCGCCACCCGCCTGATCCGGCACGTCCAGACCGCCTTTCACCGCCTTCACCGTGGCGATCCCATGCGGCAACGTCGCCGCCACCGCTTCAGTGTCCACTCTGTCCGGCTGTTGCACGCCGATCGTGACCTCCACGCGCATCGTTTTCGAATCGATACCAAGTGAGCGCAGCATGCCAAGCGAACTATGATGGATCGCATCCTGCACAGCCCGGATCGCCGCCTTTGTATAGTTCCCGCCATGCAGGTCGTTGCCGGTCCCCATTTCGAGGATTACACGCTTCAGTGCCATGGTCCCGCTCCCTTTACGCCACGTCGAGCCAAACGACTGCCGCCGCCTGTGCCAGCAGAGTAACGTTGGTGCCTTCGTCATTCGGAATTTCCAGCCCGCCCTGGACCACCGTCACCGTGCCGGTCCCATGCGGCAACACCGCCAGCACCTGGGCTTTGTCGACTTTTTCCGGATGCGGCGTGCCGATCGTCACCTCGACCTGCATTGAGTCGGTGTCCAGGCCGAGAGCGGCAGCCACACTCAAGGAATTGTGCCACAGCGCGTCGCGCAGCGCGCGCACCGCGGCTTTGGTGTCGTCACCGCCGCGAATGTCGGTGCCCATGCCAATTTCCAGGACCATGCGCTTCAGGGCCATGTCCGGTTCCCTCCGGTTGCTGGGGCGACAATAGGCGCGTGGCAGGGCGCCGTCATCCCAGGGCCATCGTCTGGCAATACCGAAAGTACCGGGCCTGGATCTCGCCGGCAAACTCGTGATCCTGTCGGCCTGCAACTCGGGCGGACCGTGTGGTGGCGCGGGTGAAAGTCTGTCGGGACTGGCTCGGTCGTTCTTCTTCGCCAAGGACCGCTCGCTGCTGGTGACGCACTGGGAGGTGAGCGATCAGGTCGCTGCCCTGCTGGTGGTGCTGACGATCAACGATATGCAGGAGAAGCCGGATCAGGGCGTGACCGGGGCGCTTCGAGAGGCGCAGTTGAGTTTGCTCGAGAGCGCCGTGAGCGGGAAACTGCCGGCGGAAATCGCGCATTCGTTTTTCTGGGCGCCGTTCGGGATGATTGGCGATGGCGGCGGGCGGAGTGCGGTTTCGTCAAGGCTGTAGTGGCTTGGTATAGAATAAGTCACGGGTTGCGGCGGCATTCTTCCTGGCTTTGCAAAGGCATGACCGCACGGCGTAGACGAGGAGGATCGGCCTGGGTCGGACTGACCACTTTGGGTGGGGAACGGACATTCAAGAGCCGTGGATCGGGAAGAACCGGGGATCAGCCAGCTCACTCACAAAAGCTGTTCAACGCTCGCGGGGATCTGCTAGAATGTCAGGATGACGAGTATATCAACGTCGGACTACTTCCGCCGCGACCAACGAGGGGGTGTTACCGCGCCTGACCTCTCGAAGCCTTGTTCGTTCGCCGAGCATATCGTGCGAGCCCGAGGCAAGCGAACGAAATATACCAGCGTCTCCATAGACCCCGACAAGATCGATGACTTCGGCCCAGTGCTTTATCAGGCGCTTTGCCCCGAGATTCGTGGCGCGGGCCACGCAATCATCGAGCACGATGCTTTGATGCAAAGTCTGAGAGATGAGGTCGTCAACGGCACCAAAATGGACAGAAGAAGGGCGCTTCAGGCCCAGCGATATGCGATACGGAGAAGGGAGGGTCTGATCGATTGGACATTTGATACAACAGGTGTGCAACGAAAAGAGCTGATCACTTGGGCTTTCACGCAGATTCGAAATTTCTTTCGGGTAGTCAGATGATGGATCAGCTATTTAGCTGCCGGAACTGCGTGCACAATTCAGCTCAAACCCTTCTTATCGGGAGGGGTGTCGGCTTTTGCTTGATGCATAAGTCGATTTTGCGAGATCCGCATAGGACCACATGTAAGTACCTTAGCAGAAAGGATATGCCTTCGTTTGCCGTGGATGAAGGAATCAAGGAGCATGCATTTGAATTCGCGACGTATTCCTCAATCGTCGATATGCCTTCCATGGCGCCGGTCGAGAGAGCTTTTTACAGTGAAAAACATGCGTGGCTGACGCATAGTTATGATAGCCTGACTCAAAATCTTGCTCATTCCTACAAAACCAAACCATCCTGGATATTTGTAGAAAGTCTTGCAGGCGGGAACGATGGTCGGCGGGCGCTGGCGCATTCTTGTCTGGTGCGCCGATATATGGCAAATTGCCGGACTTGGCGGAGCTCTTATCGCTTTGTATTAGCACTAGTTCAAGAACTGCCGCTGACGCCTCAGTTCGAGGCGGACGATATCATATCGGACGCCGATCAGGATGCTCCCCGAGAGGCGCTTTGGGACGTATTTTTTGCCAGGATTAGCGGAGTTGAGGAATACGGCTTCCACTCTGGATTGGAAGAACTCATGTGGGCGACAGACCAACTCAATGGTTCGCTCTCAAATTTCGATTGGGAAGGACTTAAGGCCAAGCTTGGAGTTAAGGCACTTGAGTGGACCGAGTTAATTATCAAACATGCACAGGACGAAGGTGCCTTCTTCCCGGATAGGTTTGACGACGACTCCGACGATGTGGACGAGGTGCCCTAGGCCCGCTTTGGTCGGAAGCCGTCGGACAATCGGACGGTCTTTGGCGTTCCCTTGGCCGGCTCACCCTTCGCCGCCATCCGAACCACGAACCTCGTCCGGGTGCCACTCAGCCGGGATGTCGCCGCCGAAGTTGATGCCGGCGTTGACGCAGGTGATGATCCCGGTCGTCGGATCCAGCGTCGCGGGGAATTTGAGCGGACTGAAGTCGGCGAGAAACTCCGGTGGTGGCACTTCGCCATCGGGCACGAACGCCGCGCGCAGGACCAACGTGAATGGCCCAGGAGCCTGGCGGCCGGATGGATCGCCAGAGGGATCAGATGGATCGGACAATGGGAAACTCCAAATTTCTTCCCGCGTCCTTGTGCCCCGGCCAGGTTCCGCGCCAACTGGTTTCAGCTGTCCGCGACCGCCTTGCGTGTTATTGACGGGTGGGGGAAAACTCGGCGCCACCCTGGCGCGGCGATCTGAGAGCATAAGGCGGAACCTACGGCATGTCGGCGGTCGAATCCCTGGGCAAGTACGAGATCAGGCGTCAGCTTGGTCGCGGCGCCATGGGGACCGTCTATGAGGGCTTCGATCCGATCATCGAACGCACCGTGGCGATCAAGACCGTACGCCTCCCGGACTCGGCCGACGACGAAACCGCCGAAGAAATCGCCCGGTTCCGCCGTGAGGCGCAGGCCGCCGGACGGCTGACCCATCCGAACATCGTTGGCGTGTTCGATTACGGCGAGACCGCCGACCTCGCTTACATCGTGATGGAGTATGTCGACGGCCCGCCGTTGAAGAGCCTGCTCGACAAGAACGAGCGGTTTCCGCTGCCCAGAATTGTGCGGATCATGGAGGATCTGCTCGCCGGGCTGCAGTTCAGTCACGAGCGTGGCGTGGTGCACCGGGACATCAAGCCGGCGAATTTGATGCTGACCAAATCCGGCCAGGCGAAAATCGCCGATTTCGGTATTGCGCGGATCGAAAGTTCCAGCATGACCCAGGCCGGCACCGTGCTCGGCACACCGGCTTATATGTCGCCTGAGCAGTTCATGGGGCAGGTGGTCGACGCCCGCTCCGACATCTATTCGTCCGGCGTGCTGCTGTATCAGTTGCTGACCGGCGAGCGGCCGTTCGAAGGCAGCATGTCGGCGATCATGCACAAGGCGCTGAATACCGAGGCGCCAATGCCGTCGCAGATTTCGGTGACCGTGCCGCGGCCGTTCGACGCCGTGGTGCGCAAGGCGATGGCGAAGCGACCGGACGATCGCTTCGCCTCCGCCGAGGAATTCATGGCGGCAATTCGCGCGGCGGTCGCTGCACCTGCCGCGGCGGCTGAGGCTGCGGAAGCAAGCGCCGACGCGACGATGGTCATGACCACGCGATCGCCCGCGTCCGGTGCTCAGCAGCCCAGACCTGCGGCAATTTCGGCCTCGGCGTTGGCGGCATCGATCGCGCCGCCGGCTGCGTCGCCAGCGGCGAGAGACGCTGGAGCCGGCGTGCAGACGGCGAAATCGTCACGGTTGCCAGCGTTTATCGGTGCAGGAGTTGCCGGCCTGGCAGTTTTGGGCGGCGTTGGATACTACCTGCTTGCGGGCAGCCCGGGACCTGCCCCGACGCCGCCCGGCCCGCCATCGCAGGCCACCACGACCGTGCCGCCGGGAGGCCTTTCACAACCGGGCACGGCTCCTCCTCCGGCGCCATCCCAAACCGCCTCGACCGTCCCGCCTGCGCCATCGCAGCTCAGCGCCGAGCCGTCGTCGGGCACGTCGCAGACCGGCACACCCTCGCCGGCGCAATCGACGCAGACTGGCACGGGCTTGCCCCCGGGAGCATCGCAAACCGGCGCGACCTCACCGGCTGAGCCGTCGCAGACCGCATCGACCCCGCCATCAGGGTCAGCGCAATCCGGCCTCGGTTCGCCGCCGGGGTCGTCGCAAACCGGTGCCTCCTCACCGTCAGGCCAGGCGCCAGGCGGGACCACACAGCCGCCTCTCCCGGTCCCGAACGGCCCCACTTTGCCGCCTGGCTCATCGCAAATCGGACTGGCTTCGCCGCCGCCAGGCGCCACCCAGCCGCAAACCATGCCGCCGGCCGCGGATCCGTCGGACGCGATCCGCACCGCAGTCGCCGCGGTCGTATCGCAGTTACCTTGCTCGGTACTGGGCGGCGATGTGCATGAAGGAGCGATCCAGCTGACCGGCATTGCCGGCCCGCTCGCGATCGAGAATCTGCGGCAGAAGTTTGCCGCGATGGGCCTGACCAATCCGGAGCCCGCGTTCCGCGTGACCCAGGTGGAAGCCAGATTCTGTGCCTGGGAGAACTTCCTCCGCCCGATCGCCAAACCGTTCGGCGCCGGCGAGGACGCGCCGAAATTGCAGCTTGCCGACGATCACGCCTGGCTGGTGAACAACGACTTTATTCGGCCGCGCGTCACCATGGCTGACTTCCGGGGCATACTGCGGGTCGACTACCTCGACCGCGAGGGCAACGTTCAGCACCTGTTTCCGCAAGTCGCTGACCCGAGCCAGCACCTGGCGGGCGATCGCGTGCGGCGGTTTGCGCCTGGCGAGGTGCTGAATTTGGGTGAGCCAGGTCCGGGCAATCCCGGTTGGCAGGTGGCGCCACCGTTCGGCACCGACCTTATCGTCGCCATTGCCTCCGAGGACACGCTGTTTGACCATCCGCGTCCCGCGAATGTCGAGAACGCCGAGGTCTATTTGCGAGATCTGAAACGAGCAGTGGAATTTGCCCGCTCGCGTGGCGCCCGGATCGCGGCAACGGTGATGCCAGTGGAGACTCGCGCAAAGTAATGACAGGGATTTCCTAAATCCGGCGGCGGGCGTAACATAGCTGATAATCTGCAGAGAACCTTAGGCAATGTTTCAGTTTCAACACAACGCATCGGTGCAGCGAAAAGTGCTGCTGGCGCTCGCCGCTGTCGGAGCGGCGCTCGCCTGGCCGATGCAGGACGTAAGCGCGCAACCGGCACCGAACGCGGTCGCACAGGGTAAATTGGTCGCGCAGCAATACTGCGTCACCTGTCACATTATCACGCCGACAGGCCAAGGCGGCTGGACCGACGCGCCACGGTTCGACGCGATCGCCAACCGTCCCGGCGTCTCGGCGGCACAGATCAGCACTTTCGTGCAGAAGCCGCACATGAATATGCTGAACGACCAGCGGCCAAAGGCTGAGGCCGATGCGATCGCCGCTTACATCCTGAGTCTGCGGAAACATTGAGCGTGGCCGACCGGGTCGGAATGCCCGGATGATGTGTTTGGCACACCACTCGCCCGTCGTCATGGCGAGAGAAGCGAAGCAATCGCCACGCTCCGGTGCGGGAGATTGCTTAGCTCCGCTCGCGATGACAGGGGACGGGTTTCAGCCGGGCCGATTTGATTGAAAAGCGCTTTAAAGAGCGCTGGTATCATTCTCCGGACATCACCTTGCCAACCGGGACCCAACGGCCGCTTTCAAACCGTTGGATCTGAAATCGGTTGATCCCGCTGTAGTCGGTAGGTGTTGTCGTTATCGTAATGCCAGGCAGCAGCATCGGCGCGTGGACGTGGTCGAGGTGCGTGGCAATGTTGAGGATGTTCTCCCGCGTCAACGTCGGTCCGGCTTTTTCCAGCAGGTAAGCCGCCAGCCAGGACACGATGTAGCCCCCCACCACGCCGTTGTCGCGCGGATTGCCCTGCGTCAGATTAACTTTCACCCAGGCCAGAAACGTTTTCACTTCCGTATCGTCCGCCCAGGTCGGGTCGAACGGATCCTTGGCATAGGCGGTCGAAATCAGGCCTTCCGCGTTGTCCAACCCGGCCGGCTTGAGCACGCCTTCAACGCCACTCGCGATACTGCAAACCAGATGCAGCGGGTTCCAGCCCAGACTGTGCCGCAGCCGAATTTGTTCCGCTCCGGCCTTTTGCGTTCCGGCGAAGTAGAACACGTTTGCACCTGAGGCTTTTGCCGCGACCACCTGCGAATCAACGGTTGGGTCGGTGACCTCGAAGGTTTGCTCGCTGACGATCAGGGAAGCTGCTTTATCACCCAGACCGGAACGGAACCCTGCCCGAAAATCTTTGCCGAGATCGTCATTCTGGTAAAGCATCGCAATTTTTGGCGCAGCGACGGTTTCAAGGACGTAACGTGCCATCGCCCGTCCTTCCGCCACGTAGCCCGGCAGGTAAGCGATCGTCCAGGGAAACGTTTTTGGATCCCGGAAGCGGCTCGCGCCGGTGGTGACGAACAGTTGCGGCACCTTCTTTTGGTTCAGATACTTTTCCACTGCCGCATTGGTGGGCGTTCCAACCGAGCCGTAGATCATCAGGACGTTGTTATCCTCGACCAGCCGCCGCGTCGCCTCGACGGTTTTTGGCGGGCTGTAGCCGTCATCGAGCGACAAGAGTTTGATCTGCCGGCCGTTGATGCCGCCGGCCTTGTTCAGCGCATCGAAATAGGCGAGCGAGGCGAGCCCGACCGCACCCGCAACCGAAACCGGACCGCTGAACGGCATGGTTTGCCCAAGCTTAATCTCGGTGGCGGATGCGCCGGGATCATATTGTTGCGCCATGGCCGTGCCGGTCGCGGCCACACACATCGCCAGAATCGCGCGAAACACGCTGCCGGGCATTCTCCCGTCCTCCCTTACCATTGCGGCGGACGCCTTGCCGGCAGCCCTGTAGCGAAGCCAATCGTCGGGCGCCTCGGCATGCCGGTCAATCCCGTCGGGCGCGCGATCAGCGCAACCGTTCATCCGGTGGCGCGATGGCGGTGCTCAGATCACGCAGCAACGGCTTGTTCGGCAGCGGGTCCAGCCGCATCTCACGCGGTTCGAGTCTGGCAGTGCAGGCGTAGATCACTTTGCCATCCAGCAACATCAGGCATTCCTTGCAGGCGTTGGCGTTCAGGCACGCGTAACGAAATGCCAAGGTCGGGTCACTTGTGGCGCGGATATTCCGCAGACCATCGAGCACGGACAGGCCAGGTTCGAACGGCACCTCGAACTGGCCGTAAGTGACAGGATCGTCCGGTCCGCCGCGGCGGACCAACAGGATGGCGGTTTGCGTCACGTCGCTGCCGGCACCGGGACGCGGGAAAGCTGCAAACCACAGGTGGTCAGGCGCAGCATCTGATTGCAGGTCCAGTCCGGGTCGAGGTGCGGAAAATCCTCGCGCTGATGGGCGCCGCGGCTCTCGGTGCGGGCGGTGGCGGCCAGGATTACGCTTTCCGCCACCAGCAAAGCGTGGCGCAGGCTGAACCACTCAACCCGCGCCAGATCGTGCTGTTGGGGTTTGCCGGGAGGTGCAGTTCCGGCTTCGGCGCTTAGTGCGCGCACCGCATCGCTTGCGGCGGCGAGACCCGCTGCCGAGCGGAACGGCCCGACATGGTCAGACATGACCGACTGCAGGCGGGCAAACAGTTTGGCGGTGTTGCAAAACGGTCCCTCCGCGACGACCAGTTCCGCCGCTGCCTGCGCGTCATATGCGTCAAAGACCAGGCCGCGAGGTTGCTCCGCCGCGCTGCAGCCTGCCATGCGGCCAAACGCCAGCGCCTCAGTAATCGCATTTCCTGACAGCCGATTGGCGCCATTGGCACCGCCGACCGCCTCGCCCGCGGCGAATAGGCCGGGTACGCAGGTTGCCATGTATGCGTTCACCCGGATGCCGCCCATGTGATAGTGCGCGATCGGCGACACCTCTACCTCGTCCCGAGCAAGATCGATCCCGTTGGTCGAAAGCCGGTCGATCACCGGGCCGAAGGCGGCCCGCAATTGCGTTGCAGGAACATGGCGAAAGCTCAGCCAGGCCCCGCCATTCGGCGAGCCGCGGCCGGCGGCGACTTCCTTGGTGATCGCATAGGTCGCCAGGTCCCGGGTTACCACGTAATGGCCGGAATCGGTGCTGCCGTAATGCTCGACAAATTCCTGGCCCAGACCGTTCAGCAAACGGCCGCCCAGTTTGTAGCGGAACGGGTCCCACATGATGGGATCCATGCCGATCAGCCGTGGCGCCAAATGGCCGATGGGAAAGAACTGCACGAATTCCATATCGATCAGTTCGGCCCCGGCACGTAACGCCAAAGCATAGCCGTCTCCTGCCATGTTGGTGCTGGCGCTGCTGCGGCGGTAGAGACTCGTCAGGCCGCCGGTTGCGATAACGGTGGCATTGGCACTGACGATCAGCGGCTGCCCGCTTTCAACGTGCAGCGCCACCGCACCGGTTACCGCGCCATCGCGGGTAACGAGGTCGGTGACCAAAGCATCACCCAAACGGGTGATGCCTGGTGTGCGCTGTGCCACGCCGCGCAACGTTTTGGAGACTGCCGACCCGGTTGCCAGGAAATCGACATAAACGCAACGTGCGCGATCGTGACCGGGAGCCTGCACTGCTGCAAGCTGGTCACCCTGGCGCGCCCAGCCGACCCGCCAGCGATCCATTTCGCGGATCACTTCGACGCCTGCTTCGCACAGCAGGCGGGCGAGGGCAGGGTCGCAGAGGCCGCGGCCCGCGGCGATGGTGTCGGCATAATGGTGTCGCCAGTGGTCGGTGCCCTCCGGTCCGACTGCGGCGGCAACGGTCATCTGCGCCATGACGGTTGCCCCGCCGCGGCCAATCAGGCTGCGATCGAGCAATAGCACCTTGGCGCCGCGGCGGGCCGCCTCGATCGCAGCATAAAGACCAGCGCCACCGGCTCCGACGACCAGGACATCGGTGGACAGATGTTTCATGCAGAGGCCTGCACGTTGCAGCCGGCCGCTGGGTTCAGGCCGATGACGGCGTTGCAATATGTTGCGATCACGTCATTGACCTCTGTTGCCCGCGGAACCTTCGGATCCGCATTGACCATCGCGACCTGCACCATGCGAATTCCCGTCCGCAATTCGTGTCTAACAATCATACGTCTTCTCCAACGTCGCAGCGACCCCTTGTGACCGTGGAGCGTCGTGGACAGGCGAAACCCGTCGGTTTGCAAGCGCGATCCAAGGTTATTGCGTTTGCGCCTGGTGCGATCAGGCGCCGGTGCGAACGAGACTGTCCAGCGTCGATCTGCTGCCGGACGCTCGCCGGCACCCTTCGGAGGCGCTTCCGGTCCTGCTGTCAGCGGTTCGTGTGATCCGATTTGGCCCGCCGAAAACCCCAACCGAACCGCAGTGCTTTCGCTTTGGCTCCGGGACCGGCATGATCCTTACCATCACCGGTTTCCGCAACGAGGAGCAGCGGACCAGGCGGGAGGCGAGTCGCATGGGCAAACGTCAGATGCATCTGGGCGTTTTCGTTCTCGGCACCGGCAACCATTCCGCCGGTTGGCGCTATGACGGTGCCGCCACCAGCAACAACCAGCTGTCGGTGATCCAGGAAATCGCCCGCACCGCCGAGCGCGGCAAATTCGATCTGCTGTTCGTGTCGGACGGACTGGTCATGAACCCGGGCGACCATCCTTCGTTTCTGTGCCGCTTCGAGCCGACCACCCTGATCTCGGTGCTCAGCGCCATCACCACGCGCCTCGGACTGGGCGCCACGGTCTCGTCCAGCTACAGCGAGCCATACAACGTCGCGCGGATTTTCGCCTCGATCGACCATATCAGCAACGGCCGCGCCGCCTGGAATATCGTGACCAGCACACAGCCCATGGCGGCGCGCAATTTCAGCCGCGACGAGCAGATGGAGCACGAACACCGCTACGAGGTCGCTAACGAATTCGTCGACGTCGTCAAGGGATTGTGGGATTGTTGGGAGGACGGCGCGATCGTTGCCGACAAGGCGACCGGCCAGTTCATCGACGCTGCCAAGGTGCGGCCACTCAACCATGAAGGTAGGTTCTTCCAGGTCAGGGGCCCGATCAACATGGCGCGCTCGCCGCAGGGCCATCCGGTGATCATCCAGGCCGGTGGTTCTCCATCGGGCCTCGAACTGGCAGCACGGACCGCCGATGTGGTGTTTTCGGTGGTGCAGGAGCTGGCCGGCGCCAAACTGGCGTATGCCGATCTGAAGGGCCGTATGGTCAAGTACGGCCGGGCACCTGACCAGTTGGCAGTGTTGCCCGGGGTCATGCCGATCATCGGCGATAGCGACGCCGAGGCGAAGGCCAAACTGTCGTTGTTGCAAAGTTTCCTTTCGCCGAGCAACGCGCTGGTGCTGGTCAGCAGCCGGCTCGGCTACGATGTGTCGGGCCATCCGCTCGACGGGCCGGTGCCGGAGCCGCCGCTGGGGCAGGGGACGCGAACCTTCTCGCGGGTGCTGTTTGAAACGGCGCGGCGTGAGAACATGACATTGCGCGACCTGTATAATTTGACAGCGGCGGCGCGCGGCCATTGGGTGCTGTGCGGCACGCCGCAGCGCATCGCCGACGCACTGGAACAGTGGTTCGTCGAGGGTGCGGCTGACGGGTTCAACATCCTGCCGCCGTATTTTCCCGGAGCGTTTGACGATTTCGTCGAACTCGTGGTGCCGGAATTGCAGCGCCGCGGTCTGTTTCGTTTTGACTATGAAGGAACGACATTACGTGACCATTTCGGGCTGCCGCGGGTGGCGAGCTAGCGGCTGGCCACAGTCGTTGGGCGCGTCGCGCGGTCTTCCTGCACTTGTGACGAAAATGCGGATCGCATCCGGGCGATTCCCGGCCGCAACGCACCGAACGTCCGGATTGCCGTCTCGACAGGCGCCGTGTCAGCGCCTGGGCAACGCGCGGCATCCGTGCACCGATATTTGGACGACTCGCCGCAGCGGCCCTACGATGCATTTGGTGCCAGGACTCCCTGTGGCACGCTTTTCCGTGACTGCCGACAGGCGCGCCCCTAACCCCATGCGCGCCTGTCTGGTTGTCAGGCCACTCGCGGTCGCCCGCCGTCGGATGAAATTGTTGAGTTGCGCAACAGAGAATGCCATCGACAGATGCCAATCAGGCGACCGTTTGGGAACGGTCCGGTCCGGTCCCGTAAGTCTCGATCCGTCAGCACATCGATCGGCGCCATGGGCCGCTGGTACCCAAAACCGTCGGAACGCGATACATCCATTCTGTCATCGCGAGCGCAGCGAAGCGATCTCATGATAGCTGCGCACTGACGATGGGATTGCTACGCTGCGCTCGCGATGGCCCGCGGCGTCGCACGACATCGATGTCGGGAGGTACTAAGATTTCAGGCTGACCTGCAAGGACTGCCCGGGGTGAAGGTCATGCCTGGCGCCGCGCATGGTCAGGGACATCGCGACGCCATCCCGAAGCTCGGCATCGAAGTGGCTCTTGGCGGCGTCGATGTTGACGTGGATTTTCCGCCCGCGCCACTGCACGGCAAAGCTCAGTTGCTGCCAGGCGTCGGGCAGCAGCGGGTCGAAGCTCAGCCCGCCGGGACCAAACGAGAGGCCTGCAAAGCCGAACACCGCCACCTGCCACAACCCGCCGAGGGCAGCGATATGCACCCCGCCGGCGGCTCCCGCCGTCGCATCCGACAGGTCGACCGCTGTGCTGTCGTGGAAATAACCCAGCGCCAGCGAGGGATCACCCAGCCGGGCGGCGGCAATCGCGTGCATGGCGCGGCTGAGCGAACTGCCGTGCCCGCAGCGCGGCGCGTAATAGTCGAAGTTCGCCTGCCGGATCGCTTGCGTGAACGGCTCCGCCTGCAACGCCAGCAAGGCAACGACGTCGGCCTGCTTGACCACCTGGGACCGTTTCGTGCGCTCGCGGCCCACCACCAGGTCGATCGTCATGGTCCGGTCTCGGTACTGAGCAATGTCGATGTCCTCGAGGCCGAAATATCCCGCGAACTGCTCGAACAGGCCGGTCCCTGCGTCGAAGCCGGTAACCAGCGTGTCGGCAGTCCTGCTCCAGGCTGCCAGTTCGGACTCCTCCAAATGGAGCTGCCCGGCGAGCTGCCCCCATCGCTCCTGGGCGTGCGTACGCAGCCATGCCGCGACCTCAAGGCCGCGCCTGATGTTCCAGCGCGCCATTACATTGGTGTAGGCGTTGTCGTCGACGTGCTCGTGATACTCGTCCGGGCCGATTACGTCGCGGATATGGCTGCGCCCGTCCGCTTCCAAGGTGGCACGATTGGCCCAGAAGCGCGCCGTATCGAGCAGGATTTCCGCACCCGCGGCACACAGAAACGCGTCGTCACCGGTGGCCTGCCAATATTGCCAGACGGCATACGCAACGTCTGCGGTGATGTGCTGCTCCAGTTTGCCCGAGAGGACGTCGACCAGCTTGCCGTCCGGCGCCATCACCTGGTCCGGCGTTGTCTCCTCGCCGGTGTCGGCGGATTCCCACGCGTACATCGCGCCGCGCCAGCCCGCTGCCGCCGCCTTCGCCCGCGCGCCCGGCAGCGTGTGAAAGCGATACAGCAACAGCGCACGCGCCGCTTCGGGCCAGGTCAGGGTGTAGAACGGCAGCAGGTAGATCTCGGTGTCCCAGAAGACGTGGCCGAGGTAGCTGTCGCCGGTCAGCGCCCTCGCGCCGATCGAGACACGCTCGTCGTCGGGATTGGCCGCGCTGTTCAGGTGATAGACGGCGAAGCGAAGTGCCTGTGCGGCCGCTGTATCGCCCGCCACGGCGATGTCGCTGTCCGACCAACGAGCAGCCCAGGCGGCTTCGTGCGCGGAAAGTGCCGCCCGCCAGCCGATGGAGGTTGTGCGGGCGAGGGCGTCGCGAACGGCGATTTCCGGATTGTCGTCCGTTGTGTCGCCGTGCGCCACCGCGACGAAGCGCGTGAGACAAACCGGCTCGCCAGGCGTCGAGTTCCAGTTCCAGCGCCAGGTCAATGGGACCGGGGTTGTGGGTGCCAATTCGCCTCTGGCTGACGACAGCGCCGCGGCGCCAGCCATCGCCACGGTCCGGCCGCTCTGCGCGGTGCGCCATACGCCGAGATCCTGCTGCTGGCACAGCGTTGCCATACCGAGACCAGCGGCCTCGAACGTTGCTTCCAGCGTCACCTTACACGGCTTGCCGTCGATCTCGAGCTGTAACAGTTGTAACCCCACGGCCCGATCGGCCAGCGACACCAGGCGCAGCGTTTGCACGCGGACGACTGCGCCGGCGGGCGTGCGCTGGCGCCAGTCGGCGAGCAGCAGGCCGCGCCGGAGGTCCAGTGTGCGCGTGTGTTGCAGGATCTCACCGGTCCGCAGCAACAACGGCTCACCGT
This sequence comes from Acetobacteraceae bacterium, assembly GCA_049519555.1. Classification (GTDB taxonomy): domain Bacteria; phylum Pseudomonadota; class Alphaproteobacteria; order Acetobacterales; family Acetobacteraceae; genus Rhodopila. The sequence continues at coordinate 16,812 of JBEKQQ010000033.1, read as the reverse complement.
CCAGGGTCACATGCACCCGCAACCAATCCGCCATCGGCACGAGCGCCGGCACCGCGGGGTCGGTATCCGGTGTGTCGAACAGGCCGGCCACATAAGTGCGCGGCCACGACGTCCAGGTCTGGCCACGCAGGAAGGACAGCCAGACCGCAGCGCGGCTGACCGAGCGAGCGGCGCGTACCCCAAGGAACCCGTTGCCGATGGCGAAACGCGCTTCCACGCTGCTCTCGCGCCGGACGTCGTAGCCGTCGCTGACCAAGGTCCATCCTGGCTCAGGTGTCGGCGTAAACGCCTCGCGCATTGGTCAGCGTCTCCCTGTCGGTCGGGCGCGCAGCGATCCCTCGGCCAAAGCGTCGGTGTCGACGTCGTCCAGGCTCGTCACCACCAGATCCGCGCCGGCGTGCTGCAAGAGGGCAGCATCATCCAGGCGTGCCACGCCCAAAGTTGCCATACCGCCTGCCACACCCGCCTCAACTCCAGCTTGTGCGTCCTCCACGACGAGGCAATGTAATGGGCTGATCCCGATCGCGTTGGCGGCGCGGATGAAGATTTCCGGGTCCGGCTTGCCATGTTGCAGGTCAACGCCGCTGAGATCGGCGTCGAACAGTGTCAGCAGGTTCTCGCCGGACGGCATGACGATCTGCCGCAACATTGAAGCTGCATTTTTCGATGACGACGCCAGGGCAAGCCGCCAACCAGGCCGCTTCACCGCCGCAATAAAGCGCAATGCGTCGGGAAAGGCGGCGAACTGGCCGGTGGCGATCAGCGTCTCGATGCGCCGCTGCTTGGCATCCGCATAGCGCTCCGCGAGGCCGCCGGGATCAACGATACCGAGTGCCGCCAACACTGCGCGCGCGCCATCCATGCGCGGCTTGCCGGCCACGTAGGTCTGGTAAATCGCGGTGGTCAGGCGTGCCGGATCGGTTATGCCGGCCAGCGCCTCCCGCCAGGCCTGCTCATGCGGCGAGGCGACGATCACCCCGTCGACGTCGAAAATGATCGCCGCCAGGGAGCGGCCTCGGTGCGAAGCGATTGGCTCGGTCATGGCAGCGATATCATCGCCGTTTGCGCTCCAGGTCCAGTGCCACCGCCTCAACGTCGGAAACGACCGGGCGGCGCCTGCCTTCATCGGCATAGGTGTGACCACCGGCTACCGAGAAGGAGCCATTCGACCCGGTGACGGTGCCGGTCGTGATCGTACCGTCGCCCCAGTTGATCGATGCAATGAAGTCGCCGCGGACATCGCTCAGGTTGGTGTCCGTTAGGGTGGCAAGTGTCGTGGTGGCGGCCAGCGCGGTGCCCTCGACCGGCGAGATCGCCACCAGCGATCCGGTCAGCTTTGGGGCCGGGTTGGTCACGTCGGCCGTGCTCTTCGCCGTGGCAGCGGCGGTGCCGGGCGGGTCGTCGGTCAGCGTCACCGTCACCGTGTCGGTATTGGCAACGCTTTAGGTGTGGGCCCCGGAAACCGTGAATGTTCCGGCCCCGCCCGTGACCGTGCCGACGTTGGTGACGCTACCGTCGCCCCAGTTGATGTTCGCGCTGAAGTCAGACGCCGGGCTGGCGGTATCGACATCGGTGAAGGTGGCAACGGTGCCGGAGAACAAAGTGCCAGTGGTGGCCGCGAAGGTGACGGTATGCGCGGTCAACGTGTCGCCTTCAGCCACCGTCACCGACCCGCTCCGCGGCAAGGTTGCGCTGTTGAGCGTGTCGGTCACCGTGATGCTCAACGGGTCGCTGCCTTCATCGGTATAGGTGTGACCGCCGATTACCGAGAAGAAGCCATTCGACCCAATGACGGTGGCGGTCGTCACTGTGCCATCGCCCCGGTTGATTGATGCAGTGAAGTCGCTGCTGCCATCGGTCAGGTTGGTATCGGTGAAGGCGGCATCTCCTTCCGCGAGGCCGTGGTATCTAAAAGGGGCACCTATGGTCCTCGGAAGGCATATTGAATCTGGTGATCACGAAGCGAAGGCGACATTGGGAATAATTCTGCATGAAATGAAGGGAGATTTTGAAAGTAGACTTGAGGCTGATCCCATTTGGGAGAGCTGGCGCCAGTCTTCAGGTGCCCCAGTTACAAACAGTCGGAACCCTGAACTTTGGACGTAAGCTAGTATGGCCGCGCCCTTGGATGGCAATTGCATCCGGCTTCGGGTTTATCACGCAGCCAGGCAACGAAATGGGCATGTGTGGCATGTGTACAGTTAGAGCGATAAGTCAGATATCAATCTGGGCGTTCGGGCAGCCCGTGCACAGACCCAGGGTTGACCTTATGTACCCGGAATGATCGTATAGCGGTCTACGGAAACTGTCGCCATTGTATTGCTGCAGTTCCACTTGCCACCCTCGCTTCCCCGGCCCTTAATCCCCCCAACCAACCCAGGGAGCCCCCATGTCCCTCGCCCTCTCCGGCGTCCGCGTCCTCGAACTCGCCCGCTACCAGGCCGGCCCGCGCGGCGGCATGATCCTGTCCGACCTCGGCGCCGAAGTCATAAAAATCGAGCGCCTCGGCGGCGAGGAAACCCGCAAAAACCCCCCCGTCGTGCGCGGCCAGAGCATTTACTTCACCGTCTACAATCGCGGCAAGAAAAGCCTTTGCCTCGACATGCGCACCCAGGAAGGCAAGCAGATCTTCACCGACCTCGTCAAAAAGTCTGACATCGTGCTGGAGAATTTCCGTCCCGGCACCATGGCCGCCATGGGCTTCGCCTACGACCAGCTCAAAGCCATCAACGAACGGATCATCCTGGTTTCCGTCTCCGGTTTCGGCCAATACGGTCCGTACACGGATCGACCCGCCTTCGATCCGCTCGGCCAGGCCATGAGCGGCCTCATGTCCCTCACCGGCAAGCCCGTCGGCCAGCCACTGGGCGTCGCGTCATCCGTCGTTGACCGATACACCGCGCTGCACGCCACCATCGGCGCGCTCGCCGCCCTGCGCCACCGTGACCGCACCGGCGAGGGCCAGATGGTCGACGTCTGCCTGCTCGACTCCGCCCTGACCATGGTCGAAATCCCCGCCGCCTACTACCTGCAAACCGGCGAGGAAGGCGGTGAGGGCGGCCGTCCCCCGTACAAGACCGCAGACGGCCACGTCGTCATCTCCGCCACCAGCCGAGACATGGCCACCCGCCTGATGACCCTGGTCAGCGGATCAGCCGGAGACACCAGCCCAATCAACTCCTCCACCGCCGGCGATCGCCGCCTCGCCATCGAACAATGGTGCGCCACCCGTCCAACCGACGACATCGTCGCCGCCCTCCTCGAACTCGGCATCCCCGTCGCCCCGGTGAAAACCATCCCGCAGGTGGTCAAAGATCCCCACATGTGGGAGCGCGAGATGATGGTCAAAATGGCCGACCCGGTTGCCGGCGAAATCTACGCCCCCGGCGTAACGATAAAGCTGTCAGCCACACCAGGCCGTGTCGGCCCGGTACCCACCCCCGGCCAGCACACCGACGAACTCCTCAGCGAAATTCTCAACTTCGACGCAGCCAAACTGGCGGCGCTGCGTCAGGCGAAAGTCATCGCCTGACGCAGCAGCGTCTCAATGTGGCAGACCGGCATCCTTCGTTTCGCGCGCGAACAGCATCGCGATGATGCTCAACAGCGCGAAGCACGTCATGAACGCGGTCACATTGTTGAAGCTGCCGCCGAACGCGCCGACCATGAGCCCGGCGACCAGCGGACCAAAGCTGGTGACCACGCGGGCCGAGCCGGTGGTGAACCCGACCCCGGTTGAGCGCACATGAGTAGGGAATATCTCCGGCAGGTAAATCGCGAACCCGGAGAACGTGCCGAACACGAAGAACCCAAAGACCGGCAGCACGATTGGATAGTACGGCTCATACGAACTCAACCCCAGATACAGTGTCAGTCCGGCAACGATGGTCCCGGCGCTCCACAGCATGATCGTCCCCCGCCGCCCGATCATGTCGGCAACGAAGCCGAACGCGATGTAACCGGCGATGCCGCCGAGGCTCCAAACCATGATGCCATGACTGACAAATGGCACCGCGTCGGCGCCGGTAACACCGCCTCGCTGCACCATCAGCGAAAGGATCGTCGGCAGCCAGATGTTGGTTGTCCATATCGCCAGCAGCGAGCCCAGGCCGAACAGTAATCCGACGATGGTATTGCGCCGCAGCTCCGGCGAGAACAGTTGTAGTGGCACGAAACGCATGAATTTATGGTCGTCCTCGGCGACGTTCTGGCCAGCGCGGATTGCCTGGCGGCGCTCTTGTACCACAGCGAAACGATCGGGCTCGATCATGCGCCGGCGCACCACTGCGAGCAGCAACGCCGGCACCACGCCGATGAAGAACACATAACGCCAGCCAAAACCGCCAACCAAACCGTAAGTCCAGGCGCCGAGAAATGTGCCGAGTGCGCCGCCGGTCATCATGCAGCCGGCGATTTTCGCTCGGTGTGACTCGCCCATGGCTTCGGCCAGCAGGGGAATGCCGACCATCAGCTCAGCGCCCGTGCCGAGGCCCGCAATAAAGCGGTAGATGGCAAAGTCCCAGACCCCCTGTGAGAAACCCTGCAGCGCAGTGAACACGCTATAAATCAAGATACTGGTGGCCAGTGCGCGCACCCGGCCGACATAGTCGGCATAGATGCCAAACACGAAGCCGCCCACAGCCCAACCCAGCAGTCCCATCATGCTGAGCAATCCGCCCCATTTACCGAGCAATGCCAGCGGCGGATTGCCGCCCAGAAGCTCGGTCAGCGCCGGTCTCAGCACCAATGAATAAAGCCCGAAATCCGCCGCATCGAGCGTCCAGCCAAGCCACACAACGAGGAACACAAGCCATTGGTATTTGCTGATGGCGCCCAGTCCACCGACCCGATCGCCGGCTACAACACTTCTGTCCATGCAACTTCTCCCTGTTTCATTATGACGCGAGCCGGGATCCGTTTGGGACGATGGCGTCGAGCATTGGTATTTGGCAATAACGAACACCATCCCCCGCGCCCGGTCGGAAGCAAGATGCGTCACAATGGGCGGGTCCAATCGTCGTCGGCCAGTCGTCGGCGCAGACTTGCCGACCCGATCAGCTAAATCGGGATTTTGCCCCACGTCAAGCGTCGAGCCAGCCGCCTATGCGAGCCAGGACGCCTCACGCAGAGGCCTTGCCCCCATTGCCGCGACCATATCTGCACACGCCCAGGTTCCGTGCACTGTTCCGTGGTTTGGTCACGCCCGGCGCCTGGCGCCATGCATCTTCAAAGCCATCGATGATCCATTCGCTCTACACAGCGATCTGTGCTCCGAGCATCAGGTCGATTGCCTTGTCCGCCAGGTGCGCGTCAACCAGGCCGGTTCGCACCGCGCCAACGCTGCAGTGCGCCAAATCCACTCGGCTCTTCTGACCCGACCGCATCCCGGATCGCCGGGCCGACGCCAATTGTTGGCACCAAATCCGGAATTTACGCCTCAGGACCGGGGCACGAAGCAGGCCTGACCTCCGGCACGCATACGTGCGCACAGCGTCTGGGCTTCCGACAACGAGCTAAACCCCTCGGCGCGCACACGCCAAAACACCGTGCCATCGTGTTCGAACCGAATCACCACTGATTGTCGTTGGCCCAGAGCATCGGGGAACCGGTGCACGAGAACCTGCCAAAATGAATGGGCCGCCTCCTGGGACGTTGCCGCCGCAAACTGAACCATTGGGGTGGCTTCGTCGCTTCCTCCGCTCGTGACTCGCCCCGGTCCGGTCGCGACATCGCTGCCTCTCGCCGAGGTGGCGTGCGATCCAACCGCTGCTGTCCTCCGGGGCGCAACAAGCGCCGGAGCGACCGATGCCGAGGCCACGACGGTCGTTGAAGTCGCTGGAGTACCAAGTGCCGTTCGGACTGAGTTTCTGCTCCCCTGGCCCGTTCCAGACCGAACGGCGACCGGTGCAACATCTGTGTGAGGCACGTCTGTCCGGGTGGCGCTCGCCGCTGCCACGATTGGCGCTGCAGTGTCAGTTGCGGCAGGTCCCGGCTGATAACCGGTCGGAAGCGGAGCCTGCCGAAGCACGGTTTGCGGCGCCGGGGCCTCTGGCAGCGCAGTTTGCCCGCCATTGGCGATTGCGTCGCGGCCGGGCGCCGGCCGCCGCACCGGATCCGCCGGCGGCATTGCCACCACTTCCGGCGCCACAGTGGCTGCATCCGACGCGCTGGCAGCGGCAGGCATAACCGGTGCCGGGTTGGCTGGCGTGGCCCGGATCGGCAGCGCCAGAGGTTGCTGGTTGGTGACCGCTGCGGCGATCGGGTTGACCGGTTGCACCATCGGCACATCGGGCTCCGGCTCGGCGACCGCCCGAGGCCGCACCACCATGGGTGGCGGGGCCGCCGATGTCGCCGTTATGGCTCGAGATGTCCTGTTCGGAACCAGCGGTGCGGGGCCCGCCTCGGGAACCTGAACGACATCGGGCGGCACGTCATCGTCCCGCTGCGCTGATGCGAAAGCATCGTTGCTGGTGGTCACCTTGGTATGTGTGCCGGTCGCGCTGTCCAACAACTGACGCGCCTCGTCGGGCGGCATGTCGTCGTGCAGGACCCGCTCGGCCCCCGCTCGGTTACCCGCCATTGCGAGGACAACCGCATAGTCGTGCCTGACCTTGGATGGGGCGCCAGGCTGGGTGGCCTTGGCTTGCAGCAGCTTAATCGCTGCCGGGCCCTGACCGCTCATCGCCATCGACAGGGCCAGATTGACCTGCGCCGACTCGAGATCCGGATTGATCGCCAGCGCCTCGCGGTACGCAGGCTGTGCCTGGGTGTGATGCCCTTGCAAATCCCGTGCAATCCCGAGATTGTTCAGCGCCGTTACATTCTTCGGATCGTGTTGCAGGACCTGCTGAAACAGGAGCTCGGCCGCGGCCGGGTCCTTCGCCAGCTTGACCCGCCCCAGACCGATACCAGCACGGACGGAATTCGGATCCTTCGCCAGCAGCGCCTGAAAGATCCCGCCAGCCTGATCATAGTCGCCCAGAAGTGTCAGCGCGTCGCCCTTTATTTCCAGCGCACGGACGTTGTTGGGCGACTCACGCAACACCCCATCACTGACCTGCAGAGCGATCTGACCCGCCCCGCCTTCCAATGCCGCTTCCGCAACATTGAGCCCGGGCGTCCTGGCGCCGGTACCGGACGAGATAAGGGTCCCACAGCCATTCATGGTCAGCAGAAGGGCGAGGCCGGCGGAACGAACGGATGATCGGATCATGAGGACTCAAGCTCCATCGTGCGCCTCGGCAACCTCGGCATCGCGCGAACCTGGCGCGGCGGCGACCCGAAGTCGAGGCCCAGTGAAACCGTGGGTAAGCGGAGTCATCCTACCCATGAGTTACAGAACTGGCCATGAGTTACAGAACTGGAAGCCGCCCCTCAGTTGGACATCGCGTGCATCACCTGAATGATCGCCGGTCCCCCCGCGATCAGGAACACGCAAGGCAGGATGAAAAGGATCATCGGCAGCGTCAGCATTGTCGGTAGGCGTGCGGCCGATTCCTCAAACGCAGTCAGCGCTTCTTGCCGCATTTCGGCGGACAGTGTGCGCAATGCTTCGGTCAGAGGCGTGCCGTATTGGATCGTCTGAATCAATGTCATCGCCAGGCGGCGGAACGCCTCCAGCCCGGTGCGCTGGCCCAGGTTGTGCAACGCAATGCGCGTATCGGACATGATTTGCAGTTCATTCGCGGTCAGCGAAAATTCGATTGCCAGTTCGCGATACGATAGCTTCATTTCGTCTGCCACTCGAATGATCGCCGGCCCCATGCCAAGTCCTGCCTGGGCACAGATAACCATCATGTCCAGCGCGTCAGGCAGGCCTTTTTCCAGCCTCGCCATGAACCGCTTGCGCATCTGCTTGACCACCATGTCCGGCAGCACGAGGCCGAATACACCGGTCGCGAACGGCACAAACATGATGACCATGGTGGACCAGCCGGTACCGCGGACCAACAACCACGCGATCAACGGCAGAATGACCAGCAGTACCATCTTGGCACCGAAAAATACGCCGACTGCGTTTTCGCCGCGCACGCCGGCACCACGCAGCATCGATTCCAATTGGCCTCGTGTCGCCGCCGGCACGAGACCGCCGCTGAGGATCGCCTGACCAATGCGGGAGACCAGGCCAGACAGCGTATCACGCAGTGCGGGGCGTTCCGAATTCAGGGTGCTGATCCGCTCCTCGCCATGGATCTGGCGGATCCGTGAACCGTAGCGTTCCTGACCCCGCATATCCCGCAGCAGCATGTAAGCCGCCGCCGCCATCATCGCCAGGAACATTGCGGCGCCGGCAAGCAGCGCCAATCGCGTGCTGCTGTCCATCATTTCCGTCCTATCTGCAGAGTTGTGCCAGACGATGCGATCATGGCAGCACCGATTTGATGATCGCACGGATCATGAGCATGCCCAGGATCAACGAAATGACTGCGGCGCTGAAAAACTCCTTTCCGGTAGGATCGGTGAACAACATCATGATGTAGCTCGGGTTGAGAAAGTACAGCATGAGGCCGGTCACGAATGGCAGAAGCGCCAGGATCCCCGAGCTGGTGCGCGCCTCCGCCGTCATGGCATGGCCGCGCGCCTTGAGCGCAGCCCGTTTGCGAATGACGTCCGCCAGATTCTCCAGCGTTTCGCTCAGGGTTCCGCCAGTCTGGGTTTGCAGTGACAGCGCGGTTGCGAAAAACCGGTACTCCGCGAGACCGGTCCGCCCGGCGAGTTCGGTTACCGCCTCATCGAGTGGCGTGCCGACCGCAATTTGCTCGACCATGCGATTGAACTCGCCGGCTGTGGGATTGGGTGCCGAGAGCGAAACATTGCGCACCGCGTCAATGACCGGCACGCCGACCCGGATCGAGCGCACGATCATCGCCAGCGCGTCCGGGAACTGCCACAACAGCTTACTGCGCCGTTTGTTTTCTATTCCCTTGAAAAACATTCGGCTCGACATGACCCAGGCGATCGGGAGCACAGCCCACGACAGCATCCCGAGTAATTCCTGGGCTGCGTAACGGGCGGCAAGGGCGAGCAGAAACATCACCGATAGGATGACGTACCATTTTGCCGGATAGAGTGCCTGACGCTCCAGGTTGAAGCCGAAAATCGTGGCGAACGTGCCGGCGGCCGTGCGCGGGCCGGTGTCGTCCGGCAACGTGAACGCGCTGAGTTCGATTTGCGTGGTCCGCAGATGCGGTTTCAGAATCGCGGAAAGACGTTTCGACCGCCGCTCGTTGGCAGATTGCGAGCGCGATACCAGCACGCCGCTGAGCCCAAGGCCGATCAGCGACAGACAGGCGCCCATCAGCAGCAAATATTGCAGCGAGCTCTCGTTCATTGCTAGCCAAACTCCTGTGCTGGCCGACCTCGCCCAGCGGCCGGTTGCAGCAATGCCGTAACGCGCACCGGTCGAACGCCGTCAGCTGTTCTCGGCTTCCTCAAGCGCCGCACGCCAGGCGCGGTCGAGCCCGAAATACGACAACCGTTTCAGGAATGACGGCGGCACCCTGCTGACGTGGTACTTGCCGTACAGCTTACCGTCGGATCCCTCGCCGACTACCTCGAACTGGAAGATGTCGTTGAGCGTGATGACGTCGCCTTCCATGCCGCAAACTTCGGTCACCTGGATCACGCGGCGACCGCCATCGCGTTGCCGCTCGACCTGCACGATCAGATCGATGGCGCCGACGATCTGTTGGCGGATCGCTCCGGCAGGCAGGCCCATATGGCCCATTTGAACCATGTTCTCGATACGGGTCAGCGCGTCACGTGTGGTGTTGGCGTGAATGGTCGACATCGAGCCATCGTGACCGGTGTTCATTGCCTGCAACATGTCGAACGCCTCGCCACCGCGCACCTCGCCGATGATGATGCGATCGGGCCGCATTCGCAGGGCGTTGCGCACGAGGTCACGCTGGTTGACCTCGCCGCGTCCTTCGAGGCTGTTCGGCCTCGTTTCCAAACGCACGACATGCGGTTGCTGGAATTGCAATTCGGCCGCGTCCTCCACGGTGATCACGCGTTCGCCGTGATCGATCAGTCGCGACATGGCGTTCATCATCGTCGTCTTGCCGGAACCCGTGCCGCCCGACACCACAATGTTCAACCGTGCCTGGGACGCGATTTCCAGCACCCGGGCGACCGGTAGCGTCAACGCTTTCCAACGGATCAACTGCGCGAAGTCGACCGCCTTTTTGCCGAACTTTCGAATTGAGACGTAGGGACCTTCCAGCGCGAGCGGCGGAAATACGATGTTGACGCGGGAGCCATCCTTCAAACGCGCATCGACCATCGGGCTCGATTCATCGATGCGGCGTCCGACCGCAGCGGCAATCCGCTGACAGACGTTCATCAGATGCGCCTGATCGCGGAAGTGAATATTGGCCAGCGTCACCTTGCCGCCTTTTTCGACGAAGGTGCGGTGTGGGCCGTTGACCATGATGTCGGCGATCTGGTCGTCCTCGAGCAACTGTTCCAGCGGCCCGAGACCGGTGATGTCGTGCACCAGTTCGTTGGCCAGAATGTGCTGCTCGCGCGCGTTGAGCTGGTAGCGCCGCTCGGTGGCGATTTCCGAGACCAGCCGCTCCACATCCATGATCAGCCGTTCGGCCGGCATGGCAGCGACCGCGTTCGGGTCGAGGCGGGCGAGGCAGGCATTACGCAATTCGGTAACGATTGCCTCGGTGATCGGCGAGCCCGCGTCCATCAGTTCGCGCAGGCTCTCCGGCGGCGTATATTCTCCGGGGGCCGGCGCCTGGGGGACCGCAGCGACCTGTGCGCGGCGGCCGAAGGTTGGAACTGAGACTGTCACCATTATTTCCGCCGTAGCATGGAGAACAGACCACGTTTGGCCTGACCGGCCGTCGGCAGCGAACCGTCCTGGCCGCCGTCCAGCAACCGGATCGAAGCGACCTGACGCACGATGTCGACGATGCCGTGACGGAAGCCGGTGCTGCTGACCATCACCGGTTCGCCGAGCGTGGCAGCATTGCCAACCGCCCGGGGCAGGTCCGGAATGGCCACGTCGACCTTCATTTTCAGCGCCTCTTCGACCTGCTTGCGGCTCAGCCCGCCGGGCACTCCAGTACGGTTGAGCACCACCACCGCGCGTTGGTCCTGTGCCGGACCTTTCGGCAAGCCCAGAAGCCGGACGGTATCGCGGATCGCCGCGAGCGATGGATCCATCACCAGGATGCGCTGATCCACCAGATCGAGCAGGTCGCGGAACAGCGGGACCGGCGCGAACGGCACGTCGACGATGATGAAATTATACCGGTTGCGCAATGCCGTCAGCAGCGCGGCACCGGCACCAGGGGCGTGGCTCGCCTGTGAGGCGATCTTTTCTTCCGCTGCCAGAACGTGCAGCCGGTCGGCAGCCGGTATCGCAGCGCGCTCCGCCAACAAGCTGTCGATACGGTCCGGCGATTCCAGTGCCATACGCAGGCCTGGACCAGGCTGAATATTCAGTAGAAATGCGGTGGAGCCGAGATGCGTGTCGGGATCCAGCAGCACGGTATGACGACGCATACCGACGCCGAAATGCCAGGCCAGGTTGACCGCGATCGTCGTTGCCCCGACCCCCCCGCGCACGCCGGTAACCGCGATTGCGCGACCACCCAACATGGCTGGCGTCGCGAATGCGCTGCCTTGCCCGAACGGACCGAAGTGCCGCAGCACCTTGTCGCGCGTGAGCGGCTTGCTCAGATATTCAGCCGCACCCAGACCGCGGGTGATTTCGCGATAGAAATCTGCATGCTCGACCTCGCCGACGACCAGCACGCAGACATCCGGCTCGACGACATGGGCAAGTTCACTCAACGCGCTCAGCGGTTGTTCCTCGCCGGAGATGTCGACGACGAGCACCCGCGGGGTGGCAGATTTTTGCATTGTCGCGATCGCCACACGAATGCCGCCGCGACGCACGTCGAGGGTTTCGCTGGTGGCTTCGGACAGGCCTTCGCGGAGTGCGTCCTCGGACTCGCGGTCGGTCAGGAACGCGACGAGCGATGGGCGGTCGTGGCGCCCGGCATTTTGGTCGGCTGGCGGAACAACCGACGCGAGATTCAAACGTCCGTCTTCAGGAGGCATGGGTCAGGATCCTCCGCCGCTTGGTGCGGCAGCACCGCCGCCGCTGGAACTGCTGGTACTGGCAGACGAACCCGGCGTATCGCTCAACAGCGGCAACTGGTGTCCGGTCCAAAGTCGTGTGACACCATCCGATTCCACGATCACCCGGCGTTGCGCCGTATCGCGGCCGTGCACCAGGTCGGCGGGATTGACGGCCATGGCGGCGATGTTCTGGTTGTTGACGCCGGTGGCGTGCCACATGTACGGGCGCTGCAATGGGTCGATCTGATTGCAGCCGGTCAGGGCCAGCAGGCTGGCTGCTGCGGCCGCCCATACCGTTCTGGTGCCAGGCGTCCGTGTGCCGGGAGGCTTGGTGCCCGGCGTCCTGCTGCCTGGCGTACCATTACCGGGTGCTCCGGTGGTGGTGCCCGGGGGTGTTCCCGGCATCGACGGACCAGGCGCTTTATTGAATGTATTGGGCATGAATGACCTCATCGCACGATGAATCCTGCTGCGCCCGGCGGTGGTGCCGCGACCGTTCCATTCCGGTTGGGTACCTGACGCATCAGCAGCAGCCGGTCGATGTCGCCGGGCACGTCGTAACCGTCGGCGGGCGTGTGCAATTGCGCCATGTTCTGCACCGGATGCACCAGGATCGGAGTGACGATTATCACCAGTTCGGTTTGTTCCCGCGTCATCGAGTTCGACTTGAACAGGGCACCGATGATCGGGGTATCGCCCAATCCCGGCAGTCCGGAATCATTGTTGTTGGTGACTGTTTGCAACATCCCGGCGATGGCGAAGGACTCGCCGGACCCCAGTTCGACCGTGGTTTCGGTGCGCCGCACCAGCAGTCCGTCGACCGTGCCGCCGCCGGGCAGCTGCACGGTGTTGGTGCTGTCGAGCTGACTGACCTCAGGTTTCACGTGCAGATTGATGCGGCCATTGCTCAGGACGGTGGGTACAAAGCTGAGCAGCACGCCATACGGCTTGAAGTCGATGGTGACGGAGTTCGGATTGGCGCTGCCGCCCGGCACCGCGTAGGGGTATTCGCCACCGGCCTGGAACGATGCGGCCTGACCGCTCATGACGGTCAAATTTGGTTCCGCGAGGATATGTGCCAGGCCTTCAGTGGCGAGCGCGTTGAGGACGGAGTCGAAGCACAGCCGTCCGCCGCTGGCAGCACCGCCAACCGCACAGGCGGCGCTGTTAAGCGTGCCGCTGATCAGCGGTGTCAGTGTGGAGGCCGTTGATGTGCCGGGGATGGCGGACCTGGCGCCGGGCGCAGTGCCAAGCAGCCCATTCGCCGACCAGTTAATCCCAATGTTGCGTGCGGTGCTACGTTTCATTTCGGCAATTCGCACCATCAGCGTCACCTGGGTCGGCGACGCGATCGTCATCTCGTTCTCGACATTGGCTCCGTCGCCAGTGGAGAAGCCTCTCGCGATCAACATTGCCTGCGCCGCATCGGCCGCAGTCGCGACCGCACCCATCAGCATCAGGCCTTTGCCGGAGGCTTTGACCTGCACCCGGCTGCCAGGGATCAGCCGGGCGATTGCCGACTGCGCCTCACGGGCGCCAAACGCCGACGGCCGCACGGTGACGTCATAATCCACGAGCAGTCGCCCAAGCTGATCGACCGCAGCAATCGTGGTGTGGCCTGGGCCGACACCAAATACGAACAGGCTGGTGGAACTGGCCGGCCTGACCTCAGCCACTTTCGGGTCGGCGACGTAGATGTTGGCTGCCGGTTGGACCAGGGTCAGCATTTTGCCGCTGCCTGATTCAAACGACACCGAGCCGTGGAATGGCTTCGGAATCTCAGCGGTCGGCGGTGGTGCCGCGGGCTGCGCGACCGCGGGCGGTGCACCCTGGTCCTGGCCGGTCGTAACTCTGGGTGTTGCCGGACCAGGTGCGGTCGACCCGGGCGCCGGCTGTTCGGCCGCCGGAGGCGCGTTCTGCGCCAGCCGTGTCGCAGCCCCATCGGCTGCCAATGCGGGTCGCGCAGCGAGCAGGCACAAAGCGACCCCGATTTCCAGCAATTTACCAGTGGGAAGTTTACCGGTGAGCACTCGCATCAGAATTTGAATTCCTTGGCTTCGCCCGGGCCCGAGAAGACTCGCATGGCGGGTTCGACCGGTGCTGGCGGAGGAGCCGCCACGATTACCGGTGCTGCAGGTGCGGGCGCTGGTTTCTCAACAAGGTCGGGCAGGATGTCCTGGGCAAAGGTCGCGTCACTTTTCGTCGGTGTCTTCGCGTTGCCGGCTACTGTGCTGGATGCACGCACCGACACCGAAAGACGACCGATACGCATTGCCACGGCCACCCGTTGTGCCTGGTCTTCGTCGACTTCCAACGTCACGGTGCGGTTTGCCCCATCAACGCTTGCGGGGGCGTTTCTGTTTGGCCCGGCCACCAGTTGTGAGTCGACGGCGACAACGCGAACGTTCGAAAGCACGGTGTGAGCGCTGATCCGTTTGCCAAGCGAGGCGTCGTTGTTCACCTGCGTCAAAATCAGGTCGACCCGATCGCCCGGCCAAATCAGGCCGGACGATCCACTGGCAGCGTCGACATTGATGGTCACGGCGCGCATCCCGGGCGATAGCACCGCAGCCATGAAGCCATGATCCGACGGCCGCATCAGATCATCGCTGCGGATCGCCTCGCCAACTCCGAGGTTACGCTTGACCATTGCGCCCATCAGGCCGCGACGGATGTCCGGCGTGTCGAGGTTGTATTCCTTGGTCATCTCGGTGATCGCGATTTCTTTTTGCTGCAGACTGTCGGAGGTCAGCAGGCTGCCGGCATCGATCGCCTGGGAGGCAACCAAAATCATTTTGGTGGGCGGCGGGCCGCCGAGACCCATCGGCCGTGTGGTAATCCAGGCGACCGTGCCAAAGCCGATCAAGCCCAGAGACATCAGGATGAAGAACGCGACACGCACGATCATGGCGCAGCTCCGTTGCAAATGACAAAAAGGAAACCAAAAGCGATGGCACAGGCGTACGGCAGCGGTCCACCGCGGCTGATCCGCCATCGCTCGGCGCGCAGTGCGCGCGGCAGCAAACTGTGCGCGCGGGGGGGCATCCCGGTCGGTTCGAGCGCTAAAGCTGGTGGGCGCGTCACCATTCGGCGCGCGACCATATATGCGACGGCATGCACCGCGCCCGCGAGCGACATCGCGAGGACGAACAGCGACACCATCCCGGGTGGCAAAGCTATGGCAATGGCGCCGAGCAGTTTCACGTCGGCGCCGCCCAGCAGGCCACGCCGCCAACAAATCGCAGCGACAACAAAGATCGCGAGGCCAAGGCCCGTGCTGATCAGCAGACGAGCACTGACGACCGCAGCGACAATGCCGAATCCGGCGATCAACGCGGGCATCCAGTTCGGTACGGTGCGGGAAACAAGATCATGCCAGGCTGCGAGCAGCACGACGGCAGCGCTCGCCAGGATCATCGTGGTGGCGATCGCAGAGGACGAGGAATGCGATATCAGATGCGACATCTGGAACCTCGTTCAATCGGCGGGGCGGCAACGAGAATCCAAAAACGCGGCGGCGAGGTTCGCCGCCGCGCCCGGCCGGCTCCCGGAACGGAAACCAGGGAAAGTCAGAGACCGTTGCCGATGCCCACGAACTTCGTCGACAGGCTGTTGGCGAGGGTAGTGAAGCCCAGGGTGATCACCGCGACGATGACGCCTGCGATCAGGCCATATTCCAAAGCCGTTACTGCGCGACGGTCGACCTTAAGCTCGAGCCAGGTTTTCGCGTACTCAATCATGATGAAACTCCCACAGTGCATTTTGCCCAAATGCGAATGCCCGGTGTCTGTTCGACCGAACAGGCGCAGGAGGAGATCACCACGGCGGAGGTTACCTAGGGGTTTCATCAGTGCAAAATTAACCTACCAATGAAATTTTCTCCATAAATGGACCGTTCCACCAGAAGGCGCATTGAAAAGATGGGCGGAAATTCTCGTCTGGTGCAATTTGTCGGGCACGTTGCCCGTCGGGGTTTCCACGCAGCAGTTAATGTTTCGAGGAGGAATGAGCGTGGTCACCGGACCGGCATCGCCGCGGCTGACACGACCCGGGCCGCATGCGGTCGGAGCCGTGTAACCCGCGCTGGCAATAATCCCGCTGGCAATAATCCCGCTGGCATGGCGTGATACAGGACCACCGGGAGCGGCACTGCGGCGCTATTTGGTGCATTCGGTTGCTCCGGTGGGGGCGATCCCGGCATGGTGACAACGCCGGAAGCTGTTCCAAGTGGCATGGGCGTCCAGATTTGAACGCCGGCAATCACCATTGGCATCGCGAACGGACGCGATGCGACGGCAAGCGCAGAGGCTGCCCGGTGACGGAGCGCTGGCACCACCGTTATCGCCGCCGCCGCGTCCCATGTCGAGAAAACCTGCTGACGATATGCGAAGCCAAGTGCCGGATCCGCAGAATGGTACGCCTCCACCGCGGCCTCCCAGGACCCGGTCTGGCTGAACAGGGCAAGCAGGAAGCGGGCCGCATAGGCCGCGTTGGCATCCGGATCGAACGCCTGCTCCAGGCTGGCGAATGCCGCGGGGTGCCACAGCAGGCTGATCTGAAAGCAACCGACATCGACCGATCGGGTGCCGCCATTCAGCAAGTCTCGCGCTGCGCGGGCGGCAGCGTCCTTGGTGGCGAACCACAGTCCCTTACCGGCGGCGTTGATCGTCCAGGGCCAGGCGGTGACGCGGCCTCGCAGGTCGTCCCAGC
>JBEKQQ010000032.1:0-46871 GCA_049519555.1 Acetobacteraceae bacterium | reverse complement strand
AGGATTTGCGGGTTGCGCCGCAGTTTGCGTTTGTGCGGCCGGACCGGAGGCTGTGGACCCGGCCGCCGTCGTCCCGGTCGGCGTGGTGCCGGAAGCCGACGAAGCAGGACCGGCGGTGCCGGAAGCCGACGAAACAGGACCGGCAGTGCCGGAAGCCGACGAAGCAGGACCGGCGGTGCCGGAAGCCGACGAAGCAGGACCGGCAGTGCCGGAAGCAGGCGCGGCGGCAGGCGGTTGGGTGTAGGCGACCAACGTGTCGGCCGAAATGCGCCGCGCATCATTCGTCACCACGACCGCATCGCCGCGGGCCACCGCCATATGCTTGTCCGACCAATATTCCAGCGTATCCCGCGCGGTCAGTGTATCGGTCGGCGTCGTAAGTTTCAGGTTATTGCCGGTCATCACCAGCACTGCCTGATCCAGATCGTAGGTCGCCTGGTCGCCCCACGCCTGATCGGTCGGGGTAAAGATGTGGACGTTCCCCTCGGCGCGCATGCGGTAGACTTCGTTGCCCTCGGTATCGGTCGCTCCGGTCAGACCAGTCGTAACCGGCTGGCTCGACTCAGTCGCGCCCTTTTTCCGGTACCAGGCGAGCAACCGGTCCGCGGTAACTGTTACATTGCCGCGGACCGCCTTGGCGTCGCCCTTGGCGATGACGACCTGTTCCGCCTGCCGCCAATCGATCCCGTCCTGGGCAGTGATCTGGATCGGTCCGCCCTGGGTCAGGTCAATGCCTTGCGCCCGCGCGATTGGCGCCGGGATCGTCCATAATGCAATCAGCGCCACCGCAACTGCACTCAAATGGCCTGGCCGCCAATGGAACGTGGATTGTGCGGCGGATTTCCCGGGCCACCCCAGGCGTTGGCTCATTTCGAGACACCGTTCAGTTCTACCCGCACGGGACCCCAGAACTGAATCGCAGCACCCTTGTCCAAGGTCATGAATCCGGTCGCATCGAGCGTTCCGAACGGGCCTTCGACATGCGTGGGCATGTGGCTGCTGGCCGCTCCATCCTTCATAGCCACGGTTGCGCTCGCAGTGGTCATCGTCGTCCCGTCATCACGATACATCACGACGTCGTGCGACAAGTCGAGCAGCTGATCCTTCCGCATGTAAACGCCTTGCTTCGATTTGACGTTCAGCCAGGTCCCGTTCTCCAGCGTCACGTCAGCATCCGGCACAGTAAGGTCGACCCGATCCGCATCGCGCTGGGTCGCCGTCGCCGCTGTGACGGTGTAGGGCCTGCCACGCTCATCAACGCCGTTGTAGTGCGCGTCGGTCAGCCGAGCACCATCCATATTCGCGCTTACCCCGCGGAAGCTAAACCGAGTTCTGTCGGTTTCCGTGTGCAATTCCGGCCACAAGGCGATCGACGACAGCAACAATACCGCCGCCGCGGGCAACAGGAATTTCGACGCGTTGATCATGAGGCGCCGCCGTAGCATCCCGCTATGCGTCGGCACCTGGCGAGCGCCGCGCCGGCTGACGACGGCCAGATAGCCGCCAGTGCGCGCCGCCACCGATGGCGCTGTTACGGGCGTTCCAGGCACCTTTGACCGTCTGGAAAAGAACGCCCTCGAACCCTCATTGTTACGTCCAGCAGGATTCGCCTGAATCGAGCGAGTGGGATTGGCAGGTTCCGGTTCGGGCTGGGAGGAACCTGATTTGGCCGGCCCAGCAGTGGACGGCGCCGGATTGCGGCGCTTCGATGTGGTACGCACCGGCTCGGCCTGCTCTTTGGCAGTCTGTTCTTCGCTGACGGGCCAGTACGTCATGCAACACCCGCCCGCAACAGGTCGTGAATGTGCAGAATGCCCGCGACCTTGCCGTTCGGGTCGACAACGAACAACGCTGTCACCGGCCGCTGGTGCGCATTCATCGCATGCAACGCTTCGGCCGCCAGAGCGTCTGGTCCGATCGTCCGCGGCGAGCGCGTCATCACATCATCGACCGCTCGGGTCAGCAAATTGGGACCCATGGCCCGGCGCAAATCGCCGTCGGTGATGATGCCGAGTAGCGCGCCGTCGCGAGAGGCCACACCCAGGCAGCCGAACCGCTTCTCGGTCATCAGCACAAGCGCGCGGTCCATCGGCATGCCGGCCTCGGCCAGCGGTATAGCCTCGCCGGTGTGCATCAGGTCGCGCACGCGTCGCAGCTGGGCGCCCAACCGTCCGCCAGGGTGAAAGCGGCGGAAATCTGCCTCCGTGAAGCCACGTCGCGTCAACAGTGCCACCGCGAGCGCGTCGCCCAAAGCCATTTGCATGGTAGTGGATGTGGTGGGGGCGAGGCCCATCGGACAGGCCTCGGCCGACTGCGGGAGCAACAATGCCACGTCCGCCGATTGTGCCAACGTCGAGCCCGCTCGCGCGGTGATTGCCACAAGAGGCAGTCCGAAGCGCCGCGCATGGGCGACAATATCGGCCAGTTCCGCCGTTTCCCCGGAATTGGACAGCGCCAGGACAGCGTCCCCGGGAAGGATCATGCCGAGGTCGCCATGCGACGCCTCGGCCGGATGCACAAACAACGCAGGAGTCCCGGTCGAGGCGAACGTTGCGGCGATCTTTCGCGCCACGTGGCCGGACTTGCCCATCCCGGAGACCACGATGCGACCGCTGGCGGCTGCCAGGCAGTCCACTGCCCGGGAAAATTCAGGGCCCAGGCCGGCGGCCAGGGCGCGCAGGCCGGCCGCCTCGGTCGCGAGTACGTCTCGTGCGACATCGAGGTCAGGGCGAACAGGTTCGGCAACGGTGACGGCGGCGCGACTCACGATGGAATTCGTTCCGATGCGTTGAGACTGAGTCTATGGGCCGTGTATTGAGCCTGGTCAATCTTTTGAGATTGACGAATCGTGACAGACCACGGGGTTCGGCTGCCTTCCTGGTATCCCGGCAGCATCGTCATACTGGTGCGCACTGGCAGGTATCAGCAACGGTTGCTGATGGAGTCGACATGTTCGCCTCGCCGTCAGGATTGGCCCGAGGGTGGCATCCGCCGCGACTCTGGATATCCGGCTCGAGTGGGTTGCCAATGGGTGCGTAAGGGACGTTTTCGGCGGTCCAACGATGATCGTAACCGTAGGTTCTCGTTGGTTCCATGCACGTCCTGGTGCTGCTGCGGGCGGCTCGGTCAACCGTCAGATGTAATGGCATCAATGGTGGAAAATGTCCGGATCTTCGTAACCCAACAGGTCGAGTCGGCAGCGGGTCGGCAGGAACGCGAAGCAGGCTTCGGCCAGCTCGAGACGCCCCTCACGCACCAGCGCCGCCTCGAGCCGCGCCCATAAAGCGTGCAAATAGAGCACGTCCGAGGCGGCGTAGGCGCATTGCTCGGCGGTCAAATCGAGCGCGCCCCAATCCGAGGTCTGCTGCTGCTTCGACAAATCGACCCCCAGGAGCTCCTTGCACAGGTCCTTCAGACCGTGACGGTCGGTGAATGTGCGGACCAGCTTTGCCGCAATCTTTGTGCAGCGCACCGGACTGACCGTGATGCCCAGGCTGAGCTGCAGGACCGCCACGTCGAACCGCGCGAAATGCATCAGCTTCACGACATCGGTGTCGGCCAGCAAATGCTTCAGGTTGGGGCAGTCAAACCCGCGCCCACCCAGCGACACCGGCACCAACTGCACGAGGTGCGCGTGCCCATCGCCACCGGAGAGTTGCACGAGACACAGCCGGTCGCGATGTGGATTGAGACCCATGGTTTCGGTGTCGACCGCTACGACGGGGCCGAGGTCGAGGCCGTTCGGCAAATCATGCCGATACTGATGGATGGTCGCGTTCGGCATGAATTGTGTACTGCTCATCGGATGCTGGTGCCCAGGAAAAGACTCGAACTTTCACGACCTTGCGGCCACAGGTACCTGAAACCTGCGCGTCTACCAATTCCGCCACCTGGGCAACAGGCCCTCCACGACAGCCAGACCAGGCATTGGGCGCGGAGGAGCGGGAGGCGCGCGATGTAGCCCCCGGTGCGGGCGTCGTCAACTGGCTTGCGCGGTGGTGGAGCCCCCAACCACACCCCATGCGCTTTCACCGTAGGCGGTAGGTTTTTCGTCTGACATTGTCGGATTATTTCTATTAATCAGTTGACATTTAAGATCGGCCATGCGATATCGCTTGCGATGGAGGTCTCCATGAGCGACGGGCCGTTCAAATCTCTCAAAATGTCCTCGGGTTAGCGCCGGGTGGCAAAGCTTGCGGAGTTGGATGCGTCCTCGCCAGACGAAATCACCCAAGCGCTTCACAAAGCGTTGGCGGAAGAATTTTCGAACGGGATCTCACCGCAACTTATTTCCGACCTGCGGAAGGTTCTTGGGGATGGATCGCAATCTTCACTCGATTTCAACGAACCCGATCGATTCGCAGCCATCCGCGCCCGCGGTTTTAGCAGCCCACGTGCCGCGCTCCTGGTAGACATCGCGGCTAAGGTATTCGATGAGGGGATTCGCGGGTCTGAGGCGTTGCGAGAGACGGTAAGCAGAACTCTCATTGAACTCGCATTGCAGGGTGTGAGGCAGGCTGGAGAGCACTATTACCGGGAAATTGAAGGAGGACGGGCATCTGAGATCCTGAAGCGGATTGAGGACATAGTGCCTCGGGTCGACCTCGCAAAATTGAAGGACCTGGTCCTGGGCATAACTTCGACATCTTCCCGGCAGTCTCTACAAAAGCGGACCGGACTCGACGATGGACCGAGGCTCTGATCATGGAACCGCAACATGACGCATCAACTTCCTACCGGGTACATGTTTTAGAGGCGTCCGCTCGGGCAAGGCGCGGCGTTATTCAGTGTGAGATCGGCAAGGGGAAGAACCTGAGTTTTTCTTCCGAGGCATTGGAATCTTACTGCTTCTCGCCGAGAGAGCCTATTATCTTTGATGCATTGCTTCTTGCCGCTGCAGTCGAATTTTGTGATAGAGGGCTTCGGCGACCAACGGCATCGTGGAGTAGGGATATCCTGCTCAGGCTGCCAGTGCACGATGCCAGCCGTTGGAAGAGTGCGGCTGTTATCGGAACGCTGACCGAGGCTTTGAACTTCCTGACTGGCGATCGCTGGACTTTCGATTTCCATGAACGCAAATATAACGAGTTGCTACCTGGTCAACGGCCGCTGAACCTGTCTGTAAATACGAACGCGGTGATGCCTTTCAGTGATGGACTCGACTCCTGGTCTGTTGGCACCCTGTTTGAGCGCAACCGCGGGGCGGAATTCCTAAGGGTTAGAGTTCTCTCCAGTAGAGTTGGCCGTGCGCCGAGTGATCGCCTGCTCCCGTTCGCTTCGATACCGTATGATGTCCGCACGAGAACAAACAATCAGCCAGGAAATGCGGGCCGACATAGAGGCTTCAAGTTTGCGTTGGTCAGTGGGCTTGCCGCGTACCTCGCGGGCGTGGACAAGGTAATAATGCCCGAGAGCGGACAAGGTGCTCTCGGACCGGCTCTTGTGCCGGTGGGATCCGTCTATCCGGATTTCAGGAGCCATCCGCAGTTTACGGCAAAAATGGAGCGATTCCTGACTGCACTTTTCGGGTGTCGGATTAATTATGATTTTCCTCGCCTATGGAACACGAAGGGCGAAACACTGCGAGACGCGGTGGCTCATGCGGCGGATCCAGACGTTTGGAAGAAGACGCGATCTTGCTGGCAACACAACGGTCGGGTATCGATTGACGGAAAGCGCCGTCAGTGCGGCGTCTGTGCGGCGTGCATGCTCCGTAGGCTAAGTGTCCACGCTGCCGGACTCCAGGAGTCGCCGAATACCTATGTCTGGGAGAATCTCGGATCGCGCACATTTGAAGCGGGGGCCCCGGCAAACTTCTCAAAGCCTCCCAAACCGTATCAAGAATACGCCGTAGCTGGCGCCCTGCACATGGACAATCTTGCAACCTTTGGTACGTTGCAACTCCAACAGGCATCCTTGAAACGCCACGTCTTTCAAATCGCACAATGCCTCGGTGAAAGCCCAGTTATTGTGGAAGGCAAACTACGGACTTTGCTGACGAAGCATGCAGAAGAATGGGGGAATTTTGTGAAATCGCCTGGGGATGAGTCGTTTGTCAAGCCATGGGCACGGGCAGCCGCATGAGTAAGACGTTGGATCATTATTCGCCCGCCGAGGTTGGCGATCGCCTACGGATTGCTCGGGAAGCGGCGAGGATTACGCAAGCTGCCGCGGCTGCGGTGGCAAACATGGCACGTACGACGCTCGTCGCGATTGAACAAGGACAACGCAAAATCCGAATGGATGAGTTGCTGTCTTTGACGAAGCAATATCGGACTTCGGTCAATGCACTGTTTCGTCAGGAGGCGGTTCACGTCGATCTTACTCCGAAATTCAGAAAGCTGATGGGGCCTACCGACTCGTCCGTTGAAGCAGCCGCTCAACTGTTGACCGATCTGGCGAAAGCGGAGGCAGAGCTTGAAGACTTGCTCGGCATTCGTCGTGTCAGAAACTATCCGCAGCAACACCCGATACTGCCAGGCGATGTCCGTGTCCAGGCGGAGCACGATGCGTCCGAAATTCGCCAGTGGCTTGGTCTCGGTACTGGGCCGGTTGCTGATGTCGCAACGTTGCTCGAATTGCAGCTTGGTGTGCGCGTATTCATCCGAGGGCTGGAGTCTCGGATATCGGGGCTTTACGCGTTCGATGATGCGATCGGCGCATGTATGTTATTCAATGCCGTCCATCCCCGTAGTCGACGCAATCAGACCGCCGCTCATGAACTGGGTCATTTAGTATCGACCCGCGACGAGTCTGAAGCGTTGCTGGATGGATCACCGGACCAGGCCCGGGACGAGAGATATGCGGACACTTTCGCCCGCGCATTCCTTACGCCGGCGCGGTCCGTTATGCAGATGTTCCAGCAGATCACCATGGGATCATCGCATCTGAGCCGACGGCATGTGATCGTCATGGCTCATGCCTTCGCTGTGTCTCGCGAAGCGATGGTACGCCGACTGGAGGAACTTAAACTTGCCCGCCAGGGCACCTGGGACTGGTTCGGCGCGCATGGCGGTATCACTGACGCACAGGCCCGTCAGGTGCTCGGCGATGCGTCGTTTGAGGAAACTTACGGGACCAGGATGCAGGTGCCGATGTCGCTTCGGCTTAACGTACTGGCGGCCGAGGCCTGGAAGCGGGAACTGTTGAGCGAGGGACAACTCGCCAGGCTCCTTCATCTTGACCGGGTAGAACTCCGGAAGATCCTGGATGGGCTCGACACCGATCCGGTCGAGATTGACGAAGCGCTCGAACTCCATGGTTGAGACCAGTGCAGTCGTCGTCGCCGATACCAGCGTTGTCATCAATCTGAATGCAACTGATCGAGCAGCGGAGATCCTGAGTGCGTTGCCGTTCCGGGTCGTCGTCACGGACATTGTGGTGGCGGAACTTCAGGAAGACCGCCGAAGCGGCCGAAGTGATTCAGAATTGCTGAAGGAATTGGTGCGGGCCAGCAATATCCGCGTGGTGTCGCTCGGCGAGGCGGGAATGCACGTGTTTGGCGAACTGGTAGTTGGTCCAACAGCCGACACCCTCGATGACGGCGAGGCAGCAACGATCGCTTATGCCGTCGAGTGTGAATTCGCTCCCGTTATCGATGAACGCAAGGCACTCCGGATCTGCGCGGACCGGTTTCCTTCGCTGCGACCACTGTGCACCGTGGACCTGTTTGCCGAAGCCTCCGTTGTAGCGGCGGTTGGCCAGGGCAACCTGACTGATGCAGTTTTCCGGGCTTTGCAGGAAGCTCGCATGCGCGTGCCGTTCGAGCGCGTCCCATGGGTGGTCGATTTAATCGCTACCGATCGAGCTGCCCTTTGCCCAAGTCTGCCGAAGGCAGCACGTAGGAGATAACGCCTATCGCATAGGCCGATGACGTTGCCAGTCGGCGTCTGATTTCTCAAACCACCCTCCATACCTATGAAGCCGAATTTATCGATCCGATGTCAGGCGATTTGTCTTTTGGGCGGAACCCCTCTTGGCGCATACCGCGGCGGAGTGCCAAAACCTGCCGGGCGTACCGGCAGCGGGCGAACCATGGATGGGTTTGGCTCAGGTGATGATGCGCGGGAGCAAGCTGCGATGACGGATGTGGCAACAGTATTCGGCGGCTCGGGGTTCATTGGCCGCTATGTGGTGCAGCGGCTGGCGCGGGCCGGCAAGACCGTTCGGGTCGCGGTGCGCAACACCGAGCGCGCGCTATTCCTGAAAACCGCCGGCAGTATCGGGCAGATCGTGCCGTTGTACGCCCCGGTCACCAACGCTGCCGATGTCCATCGCGCCGTCGAGGGCGCCGATTGGGTGGTCAATCTGGTCGGAGCGTTGACCGAGTCCCGCGCCGCGTCATTCCAGGCCATCCACGTCGATGCCGCTGCAGGTGTCGCGAGCGCGGCGGCGGCCGCCGGAGTGCAGCGCCTGATCCACATCTCAGCCATCGGCGCCGACCCGGCAAGCGACAGCCGCTATGCCGCGTCGAAGGGCGAGGGCGAAAACGCAGTGCGCGCTGCATTTCCGGGGACGACAATCCTGCGTCCATCGATCGTATTCGGGCCCGAGGATAACTTCTTCAACCGCTTCGCCGGTATGACCCGGATGTTGCCCTTTATGCCGGTGATCGAGGGGGCAACCCGCATGCAACCGGTGTACGCCGGCGACGTGGCAGATGCGGTATTGGCTGCTTTGCAGTCCGACGACGCCATCGGCAAAACCTACGAACTGGGCGGGCCAAAGGTTTGGCTGTTCGTCGATTTGCTGGCCTATATCCTGAAGGTCACCGGACGCAGCATCCCGCTGGTCAATATGCCCGTGCCGCTGGTTCGGCTGCAGGCCTGCCTGCTGGAAATCCTGCCCGGCAAATTGCTCACCCGGGATCAGCTCAAGATGCTGGCCCGCGACAACGTGGTTGCCTCCGACGCTCTCGGTCTGAGCGATCTGGGTATCAGCCCTACAGCGGTCGAGCAGATCGTACCGGACTATCTTCGCCGCTTCCGTGCCGGCGGAGGAAGACGGCCGTCACCGTTGGCTGCCTGAGCGCGATCCCGGCTCCGGGCCCGCGGAATTTCAGGCCGGTCGCCATTCCAGGACAAGATTGGCGCCGTCGCGCTCTCGCTCGGTAAAGCCCAGGCGAAACCAGAGACGTTGGGATGCCAGGTTGTCCAAAGCGACGGTCGTTTCGCACCTGGCGCCCCTGCGCCGGGGTTCCTCGAGAACCTGTGTCATCAGGATGGTGCTGATCTGCCGTTGCCGCCATTCCGGCAGCAAAGCGATATAAACGATGTGGAACCTGACCGGGCCGCTGTCGGTAATCAGCCGGCCGATCGGCGCGTCGTTCAGGGTGATGAGCTGGAAACGTCCTGCTGGGAAGGCCGTCCGGTAACTCATTGTCATAGCACGAAATTGCATGTCGAGCAGTTGCCGCAGAATTGGCTCGGCGACGGGCATCATCGCGAATTCCGCGGCCTTGACGCTCGCGTGCAGGGTAAACAAAAACGTTGCGTCCGCGACGACTTCTGGCCGCGTCCGTAACGTGCCGTGGGGCGTTTCGATTGGCTCGACCGGATCGGTTTCATTCGATATCATTTGTGCGCCTGGAAGGAGGCTGGTCTTATGTCACAGGTTTTGACAGTACAGGATTTTTCTTCTCTTTTGGGCAAGACAGTCAGACCCAAAGGCCAGCACCGGGCACTGACCCTGGTCTCGGTCGACACATCCGGACCGGGCGGCAGTAACCGAACGAAGCGGCAGCCGTTCACTCTGATCCTGTGCGGTCCGCCGGACGATGTGCTGCCCGAGGGCCTGTATGACGTCGCCGTAGAAAGCGGACCTGACTTCACGCTGTACATTATCCCGATTCACACCGTCGCCCGCGATCGGCAGAATTATCAGGTTGTGTTCAACTGACCGCTCAGCCCCGCGACGGGAAGATCCCCTGCAACGCGATGCAATAGCTCAACACCAGGGACGGCATCCGGTTCTCATGCCCCTGACCGGAGCCATTGGCGCCGAGCGGTGCCAGAGCCACGTTGGAGGCGGCGCTGCTATAGATCAGTACCGGCGGGTTATTGGGCTCGCTGGTGGTCCCGCTTCCGAGGATGACTGTTGGCCCGGGAACGTTGGTGGCATTCGACGCGCCGTTGGCCGCGGCGGTGACCACATGAGTGTGCACCGGCAGCTGGGCCGTGGTGAGCACCACGGCTTCCTCGCCCGCCGTCTGTCCCTGGGGGAAGGCGTTACTGGCACTCATGGCGATGCGGCCCTGCAAATTGGGCAGCATGAAGTTCTGCACGCCATTGCCGCCGTAAGTGGTTCCGAGCAGCGCGAACAACGCCTGGTTCTGGTTGATCGGCAATGTCTGTCCGTTACACAACGCCCAGCCGGACGGGGGGAATGAGAAGCTGAAAGCACGGATTTCGCCAAGGAACGGGGTTGCCATCGACATCATCTCCTATGTGTGATCCGACGCCGGCACGAATTTTGTGACCGGCTGGAACTGCCTCCAAGGGGCACAGTGGTCGGCAGATCAAGACCGCGTGGGGAATACCCCGACCATCGCGATGCACCAGTTCATCGTCAGGGTGGGTTGCATGTTGTCATGCGCTATCCCCGAGCCGGCTGCGCCCACCGCTGCCGGATTGAGGTTCGTCCCTGGGCTGTTGGTTGTGTAGGTTTTGATTTCAAAGGAAGATCCGCGCGAGCCTCCAACGCCTTCCGAGGGGCGGGAGCCGGCGGCGGGCGTTTCGTTGACGGCACGCACTGGCAGTGCATTCAGGGCGTGCGAATGCTGCGGCATTTCATTTGCCGTCAGTGTGTGCGTTTGTTGTCCGCCGGTCTGACCCGGGACGAATGGCGTCAACCCCGGGCCTGAGCCCTGGCCGATCGGCACCATGCCCTGCAGGTTCGGTAACCCGAAGTTGCTTGTCCCATTGCCGCCGTACTGGGTGCCAAGGATCGAAAACAACGCCGCATTCTGGGATATTTGGAGCAACTGGCCTTGGCACAAAGCCCAGCCGACCGGTGCGAAATTGAAGCCGAACAGTCTCAGTTCACCAATAAAAGGGTCCATTGCGGGATTCTCCTGTCAATCGCGCAGCCGCAGCCACGTTGGGCAGTACTGCCACCAGAGGCGGCGCCGCCTGTTCAGCTGTGGCTCGGAAAGATACCGAACAGCGAGATGATGTAGGTGATCGCCAGGAATGGCTGGCGGTTGTTATGCGGCTGCGATCCGCCGGCCGTGCTCACTGCACGGGGCGAAAGCGCGACCTGCGTCGCGGTGCCGTCATAAATCGGAAAGCCGGGCAGGGTGGCCCCCAGTACAACCGTTGGGCCAGGGGTCGATGTGCTCCCGCCAGAGGTGGTCCCGGCGAATGAGTGACCATGGCCGGCCATCTGTCCGGCTGTGAGCGTGACGGTCTCCACCCCGACCGGCTCGCCGATTACATATGTCGACAATCCGCTGCCGGTCCCCTGATGGATCAGGGCACGACCGCGCAGGTCCGGCAGCCCGAACGTGGTTTGTCCGTTGCCGCCGTAGGTCGTGCCGATCAAAGTGAACAGCACCTGGTTGTCGGCGATCGCCAGCAGCGAACCGTCGCAAAGCGCCCATCCTACGGGGGCGAAGTTCCCGGCGAACGGGCGTATCTCTCCAACATATGGATCTGACATTTTGTCGTCCTTCCTGTCTTTGACTTCTTGGGCTGCCTTTTAGCATGCCTTTTGCACGCGGCCCCGAAGGTCCGGTTCCGATCAGTATTTGCGGTGGCAATGTACTGGGCTCATGCCGACTCCTCGTGTCGACCTGCAGGTATGGAGTATTGCAAGATTTCCTTTCGGACGTTCATCTTGAACGCAGAGTGTCCCCACATCTTGGCGCAGGTCGCGCGGAATGCTACCAGGGCACCAATCGATTGACGTTGCATGAGTCTGGTTGCACTTCCGCCCAGTGTGGTCGGGTTCAGGTCAAAAGGCAAGCAAAACCGGCGACCGAGACGTTGCAGAACACGATTATTAGCAAATATTTAATATTTCCGACAGCTCGATCCGAGAGACATCCGGAGGCTGCTTTGCGGCCTCCCGCGTAGAAACCGCCCGATGGTCAACCTTGCAATCACAAAATGATCACAATTTTCACGAATTTCTAGCGAGCTGTGTCGCCATCATTTCTGCACCAAAGCAGCGCAGGTTACCACCTATGAGGTGTAAGAAATTCCGTCACCCAGCTCATTCCCCCAGCGGACCGAGACCGTATATTTCACGCTCCCGGTGCGACTCATCAACGGTGTAGAACGCTGCCATCGTCAACCGCTCGCCGAACAATACCTTGGTCACGCCGTGCTCGTGGTGGCCGCCGTTCCATTCCACCTCGAATGCACCGGGTACCAACAATTCCCAGCCATGCGTATTGGCAATCGACAGCGGCAGGCAGCGATAGGCATGCCGGTCGGTGAACACATCCATCCAGGCGCGCTCCTGCGTGCAAGGCACCAGCCTGGGCGCCTCTCGTTGCATCCTGAATGCTTCCAGCCGGAACGCAGTCATGGTGGCTTCCTTCGCTGCGTCTGCTCTGTGCGGTCCGCGGCGCAACCGTTCATAGCGCGCGCGACGCCAGCGCGGCTACGCAAAACCTGGTGCCACCTCCGCCATGAAGCGCGCCATCTCCGACTTAACCTGCGCATGTGGTTTGAGGCCGACATTGAAATACAGAATCACCTCGTCGACCCCCGCCGCTGCGACATTCTGCAAGATCTCGCCGATGCGGGCGGCCGAGCCGATCAGCACCGAGTTTTCGCCAAGGTCCTCGGGGCGGACGCTGCGCAGGCGAGCCACCATGTCGATGAAGTACCGGTAGCTTGGCGGCGCGGTCGCCGGGTCGCCCGGGAAGGCGGGGATGACGCATTCCTGGTAGTAGCGGATCTGGCGGGCACGTGCGGCGGCCTCCTCGGCTGCGGTGTCGGCGAAATGGATGAAATAACTGCACATCAGGCGGCCAGGCGGTTTGCCGTGGCGGGCAAGGGTTGCGTGATACAAATCGGCGACCTGACGCAAACCGCCGAAGCTCATCGCCGCGGCGAAGGGAGCGACGATCAGGCCACAGCCCAGACGGCCGGCCAGTTCGATCGATGGTTGCGAGAACGACGCCACGTAAGCGGGCAAAGGTCGTTGCAGCGGCCGCGGCGTAATTGAGACGTTATCGAACTGGTAGTGCCGCCCGTGATGGGAGATCGGGCCGTCGGCATCCCACAGCCGGCGAACGACCTCCATGGCCTCTTCGAAGATCGATTGGTTGTTGTCGAAGTCAACACCGAGAGGCTCGTATTCGCGCCGGTCGTAGCCGCGGCCGGCCGCGAAATCGACGCGTCCACCGCTCATGAGATCGAGGCTGGCCCATTGCTCGGCGACCCGGATCGGATGATGCAGCGGCAGAACGGTCACCGCCGGCGCGAGGCGGATCCGTTGCGTGCGCGCAGCGATGAAAGCCAGCGCGAGATCGGGGCAGGACAGTACGCCCAACGTGGAAAAGTGATGCTCGCCGATCCAGGCGGAGTGCATGCCAAGCCGGTCGGCCTCGATTGCTTCGTCGATGATATCGGCGACGAACTGGTTCGCCGGGCGCGGATTGTCGCGGTAGCTGTTGTCGCTGAGAGTGAAGTAGCCGAATTGCATGACGGGATAATCCTGGGGCGCGAACGCCCGGTATCGTTGGCGTTCCGCTACGGTATCGTTTTCCACTGGCACCGGCAATTGCGCGTTGTCTCCCGCACCCCCGGTGACAGCCGGCCTGTCCGCCAATTGGCCTGCAACGCGCCGGGCATCACGCCACGGTCAACAACGGCTCCCCCACCGGCCGGGCCTGCGCGCGCAAAATGTAATCCCGCACCGCGTCCCGCGGCAGTGGATGAGCCAGCAGGAAGCCCTGCATCTGATCGAACGGCTGGGTGCGCAGGAAGGCCAGTTGTTCGATGGTCTCAACACCTTCTGCCGTGACCTCAAGCCGCAACTGGTGACTCATTGCCAGAATCGCGCTGATGATCGCGCGGGCATCTTCGCTGGAGGTCACCGAGCGGACAAACGACTGATCGATCTTCACCTTATCGAACTGGAAACGCTGCAAATAGGCCAGACTCGAGTAGCCCGCACCGAAATCGTCGAGCACGACCCGTACACCGATCTGCTTCAGTTGCCGCAGGATGCCCAGAGCGGCCTCGCCGTCCTGGATCAACAGAGTTTCGGTGACCTCGATTTCCAGCCGATCTGCCGCAAGGCCGGTACAATGCAGCACGTTGCCGACCAGCGACGGAAAGTCACCTTCGGTGAACTGTCGCGGCGAGACATTGACCGCGACACGATACCGAGCTGGCCAGCCGGCGGCCTCACGACATGCCGCCTCCAGAATCCAGGCGCCGAGCGGCACGATCAGGCCGGTCTCTTCCGCCAGGGGGATAATCTGATCTGGCGGAATGATGCCGCGCCGCGGATGGTGCCAGCGCAGCAACGCCTCGAAACCCATCAATTCGCCGGGCGGCACGCCGGTGAACAGCGGTTGAAACGCCAGTTCGAAGCCGCCCGATGCAGTCGCGAGGATGATGTCTTGTTCCAGCTCCCGTCGCTCTCGCAGCAGCGTGTCCATACCGGCCTGAAAGAAGCAGTATGTGCCTCTCGCACTCGACTTGGCGCGATACAGTG
This sequence comes from Acetobacteraceae bacterium, assembly GCA_049519555.1. Classification (GTDB taxonomy): domain Bacteria; phylum Pseudomonadota; class Alphaproteobacteria; order Acetobacterales; family Acetobacteraceae; genus Rhodopila. The sequence goes on along the minus strand of JBEKQQ010000032.1, from coordinate 32,195 downwards.
CGATGTCGGCATCCTGCACCAGCACTTCGGCCAGTGCGCTGTCGCGTGGCGCCAGCGCGATACCGACACTGGCACCGATCGTCATCTGGTTGCCGTTGAGATTGAACGGCTTCGATAGCGTCTCGATGATGCGAGCGGCGAGGTTGCCCGATGACTCCGGTTGTACAGCAGCAGTCTGCAACAGAACGAATTCGTCGCCGCCGATCCGAGCCACGGTGTCGCTCTCGCGCACCGTGCGCAGCAGCCGTTCCGCCACCTGCTTCAGCACCAGATCGCCAGCCCAATGGCCAAGCGTATCGTTGACGTGTTTGAACCGGTCAAGGTCGATGCACATGACCGCCAGCGGCATGCCGTCGCGGCGCAGGATTGCGAGCTGATGATTGATCACCTCCTGGAACTGTGAGCGGTTTGCCAGTCCGGTCAGCGTGTCGTGCTGCGCCATGAAGCGGATGCGTGCCTCGGCGGCATGGCGTTCGCGGATGTCGCGTAGGGCTGTTACCCGTGCCGTGCCGCCAGCGAATTGCACATCGCGCGACAGCACCTCGACTGGCATGGCTTTGCCGTTGGCCCCGGCGATCTGGGTTTCGAATGCTTCCGTCCGCCCGGTGATCGGCGAAATCGCGGAAGTCCGGTCACCCTGCGGCAGAAAGGCTTCGATGGGCTGACCCTTGATCGAAGCCAACGGACGTCCGATCAGTTCGCAGAACGTGCTGTTGGCGTCCAGTACCACGCCGCCGCTATGGATCAGCAACGCTTCGAACGTGCTCTCAGTCAGTTGGCGCAAACGCTCGTTCTCCCGCGTGGCGCGCGCGGCGGTCTGGCGATCGACCCCAGCCCCGGCGATGCCCAGTACCAGTGTGACACCCAGTTCGGACAGAAAGATGACGGTCACCGGCCGGAAGGCGATCGCGCCGGGCGTCGCGGTGGCCATGTTCCAGTCGGAGAACGGCAGGATACATGAGAGCGAGGCGTCCGCGAGCAGCATCAGCGATGCCGCCAACAGCAAGCCGGGCAATAAGCGCGATGCGCCGGGCCGTTCGAGCAGCCACAGGCCACCCGCCCACAAAGTACTGCTGGCGGCCATGATTTCGATGACGTCCGTAAGGTCGTAGGCCAGCGCGGATGGCGCGGCGAGGTCGCTCATGGTGGCAAACACCATGCATGAGACCGACGACGCCATGACCGACCCGGCGAACGCAACGTTTCGCACGCTACGCCGCGTTCGTGCTGCGATGGCCTGAGCGGCAATCGTCCCGGCCCCGACGGTCACCCATGCCCGAAGCATCGCCGGCCAGGGAATGTCAGGATCCAAACGGGGGAAATGCAGCTTGAGGGCCAGCACGAACAGCAGCCACGAAGTGCCGGCCAACGGCAGGCAGGCCGGAATGGTCCGCAGCGTTACCGTTCGAATGCGTCCCACCAGCACTTCGCGAGGCATCAAACGCAACGCCAGCAGCACGCCTGCGACGCTGAGTATGCCGGACGCGACAAGCAGTCCAATGCTGTAACCGAGCTCGTGTCCCGGCATGGGTTTGCCTCGCCGGACCAGATTGGTCCTCGCTATGAATAAACCGGTAAACTTAAGAAAGTATTAATCCGGTCGCGGCTGCCGTTTGTGGGCCGCATTTCATCGATCGTTAAACTCGACCTTCTATTCCAGCCGCATCATTGGCGGTGCCTGGGCATGCTGGGATGGACGCTGAGCTTTCGCCGGAGGTGCTGCGCGCTCGCCGTGGTCAGCCTCCTGCTTGCGGCGATCCCGCAACCGGTTTGCGCCGCGTCGCTAACGCCTCAGGATCTGCAAATCCTTGGCAGTGCGCTCGCCTTCGTGCAGCCGCGGCCCGTCAGTGACGGTGTGGTTGCGATCGTATACGCCGGTAAGGACAGCAGCTCGCGCCTGGATGCGGAGGCGATACGCGCGGCGATCGGCGAGAGCCTTACCGCGAACGGCATCCTGCTCACCCCAAAGCTGGTCGAAGCCGGCGAATTGGCCAGCGTCGATTTCAGCCTCGTCATCGTGGCGGCCGGAGCCAATAGCGATGCCGTGCCGCCTGCCGCGCGCACGCACCATGCGCTGTGCGTCACCGCCGATCAGGAGGCAGTTCGTCTGGGCTTCTGCACCATGGCGATCCATTCCACCGGAAAAGTGGAGATCCTGCTGAACTACCGGGCCGCGCTGGCATCGGGGGTCAGCCTCGCGACCGCCTTTAGAATGATGGTAAGCGAACTATGACCCGCTTCAACCGATCACTCGCCAAACGACTCGCGACGTGCATCGCAGTGTGCCTCGCACTACCCGCCGCTGCGCAGAACCTCGATTACAGCACACTTGAGCAGGTATTCCACGAGCCGGTCACGATCTCCGCCACCGGCAAACCGCAACGTGCCAGCGATGCGCCCGCGGATATGGTGATCGTTACGCAGGACGACATTCGGCGCTCCGGCGCGATGAGCATCCCGGACGTGCTGCAATTCATTCCCGGTGTGGACGTGCGGCACTATGGCCTGGCGGACGCCGAAGTCGGCATCCGTGGGTACAATCAGCCGTATAATGCGCGTTTGCTGGTGCTGGTGAATGGACGTCAGGTCTATTCCGACGACTACGGCCATGTGAACTGGGCCTCGATCCCGGTCCAACTCTCGGAAATTCGCCAGATTGAGGTGATCAAGGGACCAAATTCGGCGCTTTACGGCTTCAATGCCGTCAGTGGCGTGATCAACATCATCACCTACGATCCGTTGCACGACAAAGTAGATACCGCGACGTTGGGTGGCGGAACCCAGGATTATCTTGGAGGCACTGCCGTCGGAACGGCTCGGATCGGCGATCAGGCCGGTCTGCGGATTTCCGCCGGTGGCTTCCATGCCAGCGATTTCGCGCCACGCGGGCTCTCGGCCCCAGATGCCGCCAGCCGGCAAAACCCGTTGGTTGGCGCCTTCAACATCGACGGCCGGATCCGGATCGCGCCCGGGACAGAGGCCTTCCTTGAAGCAAGCATGAGCGACAGCCGTGTCGCCGAAAAGGAGTTCGCTGGCGCGTTCGACACAAGTTCGACACGTGCCAATTCGTTGCGTGCCGGCATCAGTGCGGATACTGCGATTGGTTTGCTCAGCTTTGGCGCCTATCGCAATGCGCAGGTGGTCACGATCAGCACCGCCAGCCTGAATGGCCTGGCGAACTGGGTGAATGAAAGCGTCACCGTGGTTCAGGCGAGCGATCTGGTGAAACTCGGCGCTGATCACACGCTTCGGCTCGGACTGGAATATCGCGACGACGAGGCGACTGCGCCCGGCTTCGCTCACGGCACGATCGGTTACGATGTCTATGCGGCAAGCCTGATGTGGAACTGGCAAATCGCGCCGAACTTATCGCTGACCAATGCGGTACGGGTCGATGACCTGCGCTTGCATTACTCGGGGACATTGGCGGCGGGGACGGGGTTCACGCAGGCGGATTACAACCATGCCGGCTTCGCGGTGCCGAGTTTCAATTCCGGTATCGTATTCAACCTTACTCGGCAGGACACGCTTCGACTGACCATCGCGCGCGGCGTGCAATTGCCGAGCCTGGTCGACTTCGGTCTGCAAATCCCGTTCGGCACTTTTGGTCCGGTGGTGATTGCCGGCAATCCGGACGTGCATCCTTCCACCGTCGACAACATCGAACTGGATTACGACCGAGATTTGTCGGCGATCAATTCGAGTTTTCGGGCAGCGATGTTCGCGCAACGCAATCTGGACCTGATCAGCCAGCCGTTCGCGGTGCCACCGGTCATCGGTCCCAGCGGAGTGCCTGCGTTGCTGGCCGGCAATGTCGGCAGCAGTGACGCCGCCGGGGTCGAGCTTGGGGTCGAGGGGCACTCGGGGACCGGGTTGCGTTGGCAACTCAATTACGCCTTCGCGTATACCACCGACGATACCGTGCTGAACAAAGGTGGATTGGTGACCAGCACCATCGACTACGCGCACAGTGTGCCTCGGCACGTGGTGACGGCGGGGATCGGTTACACGCGCGACCGGCTGGAGATGGATCTTCTGGGGCGTTGGCAGTCCAGCTACCTCGACTTCCAGGACTCGGCAGCGTCGATTCAGTTACAGCCTATCGAGGTGCAGAACTACGTCACGCTCAATGCGCGGGTCGGCTATCGGCTGACCGATCATGTCATCGCCGCGGTGACCGCTCAGCAGTTCAACGTGTCACGCATCATGCAGGCCGCCGGCCCGCCGGTGGAGCGACAGATCATCGGGAGCATCACGGTGCGGTTTTGATACGAAACCGGAAATCTTAATGTCCGTCCCGGACGTTGATAAACAACCGCAAATCCGACTTAACAAGCATTTCCCGGAAAGCGTCGCGCCCGGGGACTATCTGCGTTCATCGGCGTTCATCGGCGGTTGAAATCTTTCCTTTTTGCTCCCAGGGCGGCCAGGAAAAACAGAACCGCCGATGAACGCCGATGAACGCAGATCGGTTCCCGGGCTTCGCATTGCGTCACGGAACTCATCAAGAATTTTCACCCCTCGAACGGATCCCGCACCAATATCGTATCATCGCGTTCCGGACTCGTACTCACCATCGTCACCGGTGCCTCCACCAGTTCCTCAATCCGTCGCACATACTTGATCGCCTGCGCCGGCAGATTGACCCACGATCGAGCTCCCCTGCACGAACCCGACCAACCCTCGATCGTTTCGTATTCCGGCACCGCAGCGGCCTGCGCAGCCATCCCGGCCGGTAGATGCCGGACGCGCTCGCCATTGATCCGGTAGCCGGTGCAGATCTTCAATTCCGGCAGCCCGTCCAGCACGTCGAGTTTGGTCAGCACGATCCCCTGGATGCCGCCGATCTTCACCGCCTGGCGCACCATGGCCGCGTCGAACCATCCGCAGCGCCGGCGCCGTCCCGTGTTGGTGCCGTATTCGTTGCCGCGGTCGCCCAGAAGCTGGCCGGTTGCATCGTGCAACTCGGAAGGGAAGGGGCCCGACCCCACTCGCGTGGAATAGGCCTTGGCGATCCCCAGTATGAAGCCAACCGCCCAGGGACCAATGCCGGAACCAGAGGCAGCGGTCGCAGCGACGGTGTTCGAGGACGTAACGAACGGATAGGTCCCGTGATCCACATCCAACATCACCGCCTGAGCGCCCTCGAACAGGATACGCTTGCCCTCCTTGCGCAGCGTATCCATCCGTTCCCATACCGGTTCGGCAAATGGCAGGATTTTCGGCGCCAGCGCCAGCAGGTGCGCCAGCATTGCTTCCTTGGTGAAGGTCTCGGCGCCCAGTTCACGGAGCAACGTGTTGTAGTGGCGCAGCAGCTCATCGAGCTTGAGCGCCATCGTTTCAGGTTCGGCGAGGTCGGCGACGCGAATGGCGCGCCGAGCCACCCGATCCTCGTACGCCGGACCGATCCCGCGCCCGGTGGTGCCGATCTTCGCATCACCGCGAGCCAGCTCGCGGGCTTTGTCCAAGGCGGGATGGAACGGCAGAATCAGGGTCGCGTTCTCGGCAATACGCAAGGTTTCCGGTGAAACTTTCAGGCCCTGACCTTGCACCCGGGCGATCTCGGCCAGCAGCGCCTCGGGATCAACCACGACGCCGTTGCCGATGATGCAAAGTTTGCCGCGCACCAGGCCCGAGGGCAGCAGCGCCAGTTTGTAGGTCTCGTTGCCAACCACCAACGTATGGCCGGCGTTATGACCGCCCTGGAACCGCACCACCACGTCAGCCCGGCTGGCGAGCCAGTCGACGACCTTGCCCTTGCCCTCGTCGCCCCATTGGGCGCCGATTACGGCGACATTTGCCACGCCTCAGTCTCCGGTGAAAGTTTCAGGAACCAGCGGCAGCAAGGTACCATTGCTGAGCATATGCGTGCAGCCTACGCGCGCCGCTTCTGCCAGATCGTTGCCAGAGGGCGCCAGTGCGGCGACGGTCGCGTACCCCTCCCGGCGCAAGGCCGCCGCCCGCGCCTGACTGGAACCAGCGGGGATGAACACCCTGGTGCGAGCCTCGCGCTTCGGGGCCACCCGCAGGATCGCGTCAGGATAAAGCGTCAGCCCGGTCGCCGGCTCGGTGTCGCCGCAGATATAGCGGCCACCGCGTCCGAGTACCTCGTGTTTGCCGGGTGCAAAGATACTGACGGACACGCCATTCTCGTAACGAAAGCCGCGAAACTCCACCGGATCGATGGTCAGCCGCAGCGACGGATTACGGGTGCGGATCGCCGCCACGGCATCGGCGAGGCGTAATGCAAGGGCGCGGCCGGCCTGGCCCAGTTCCGCCGCGCGCAACGTCGCCAGGGCCCGATCGGCGGGACCGGAGGCCAGCAGCAATTCGATCAGCACGGGCGCCAGAGTGCCGCCATGCGCGGCCACCTCGGCGGCATCCTTGCGGTCCAGCGCGCGCGCCAAAGCGGTGCGTGCAGCGCCGGTGATGCCAGCTGCATCCATCAAAGTTGGAGCCAGCATCGGCAGCGTCAGATCGAAGCTGATCCGGCTCAGGCCGATTGCGGCGAGCGCCTCGGCCGCCACCAGGATGATCTCGGCGTCGGCCTCCGGACTGTCGTGGCCGATCAGTTCGATCCCTGCCTGGGCAATTTGCCGATCTGGGGCGATCTGCGAGCCACGCACCCGTAGGCACTGGCCGGCGTAGCTTAGCCGCAACGGCCGGGGCGCATTGACCAGCCGCGTGGTGGCAATCCGCGCCACCTGGGGTGTGGTGTCGGCCCGCACGCCCATCATGCGTTGGCTGTCGGGGTCCATCAGGCGGAACGTTTGCTCGGCCACCGCGGCGCCGGAACCTGCCAGCAGACTGTCCTCGAATTCCAGCAGCGGCGGTTTGACGCGCTGATAGCCATGGGCCGCGAACACATCCATCAACGCCTCGACCGCCGAGGCCTCGGTTTCGGCATCGGGCGGCAGCAGGTCGCGTAGGCCGGCGGGCAACAGGGCCGGGTTGGGCAGGTCGTCGGTCATGCGTTGCGGGCTATCATCAAATGCGCCGGGGCGGAACACCTGCCCAACAATTTCCGGGTTGTCATGCACCAAAGCGCTGGCGGGCACACTCGGTCGAAATGGCATTCCCGTTATCAGTTTGGCGGGGTAGGTAACGGGGCGGCCGGGCTCGTTAACCGTTTTTTCACGGCCGCGTGGCATGCATCGCCACGGCATGCTGTTCCAATCACGCACGTTCATTTTCGCGTTCCTGCCGGTCTGCCTCGGCGGGTTTTTCCTGGTTGCCCGCCTGGCGGGTTCGGTGTGGGCATTGCGGTGGCTGGTGGCCGCAAGCTTGTTCTTCTACGGCTGGTGGGATCCGCGTTTCGTGCCCCTGCTGGTCGGCTCCATCCTGTTCAACTACTGGATCGCCCGCGACATTCGCCGTCTGTGCCGAGCCGGTCTGCCCCGCACCGCGCATCGATCGCTGATCGGCGGCATCGTGGTCGATCTCAGCCTGCTCGCTTTGTTCAAATACGCTGACTTCCTGTTGCACACCGTGGCGCCGCAGCAGCCGGCACTGGACATCCCGCTGCCGCTGGCGATCAGTTTCTTCACCTTTCAGCAGATCATGTTCCTGGTTGAAGCCTGGCGGAACCCGGAGCGAGACACCGATCTGTTGCACTGCGCCGCGTTCGTTACGTTTTTCCCGCATCTGATCGCCGGCCCCATCGTGCGACCGCACGACATCATCCCGCAACTGCAATACTCCTCGCTCGGCCAGCCTCGGTCCGATAACATCAGTGCGGGCCTGCTGATATTCCTGCTCGGTCTGGGCAAGAAGCTGGTCCTGGCGGATATGTTCGGCGGCTTTGCGGATACCGGCTTCAACGCCGCAGCCAGCGGCGCGCAGCTCAGCTTTTTCGAGGCCTGGTACGCCACGAGCGCGTACGCGCTGCAAATCTATTTCGACTTTTCCGGCTACTCCGACATGGCGATCGGACTGGCGCGCATGATGAACATCCGGTTTCCGCTGAATTTCGACAGCCCGTATCAGGCGGCCAACATCAGCGCGTTCTGGCGCCGCTGGCATATCACCCTCGGCGCGTTTCTGCGCGACTACGTCTACATCCCCCTGGGAGGCAGTCGGAACGGCAAATACCGGCGACTGGGCAATCTGTTGCTGACGATGTTGCTGGTCGGGCTCTGGCACGGCGCGGCCTGGAGGTTCGTGCTGTGGGGCGGCCTGCACGGGGTGTTTCTGGCTGTCCATGCGTGGTTCCGCGGCGGCGGAATGCGCCTGCAGGCACCGTTGGCGCGAGCTCTGACCCTGCTCGCGGTTGTCGTCGCCTGGGTGCCGTTCCGCGCCGACGGACTGGCGACGGCGTGGTCGATGTTGCTGGCGATGGCCGGAGCGAACGGGATTGCCGTGCCGTATATGATCGTCGGGTTCGTTCCGTCCCTGGCATGGATCGCCACCCCGGTGCCGGTGTTGCCTTATCTCGGCGACGCGCGGACGTTGAGTTTCCCGGAAGTCACCGCCTGTCTTGGGCTTGGCTGGTTCATTGTCCTGGCGCTGCCCAATGTCCATGCCATGTCCGAACGCGGCCGCAGTTGGGCATTGACGTCGGGGTTTGCGTTTACCGTGCAAGCGCTGTTTTTCGCGCCCAGAGTCGTTCCGTTCCTGTATTTCCGGTTCTGACGATGCTGCGGCGGATCGTTCTGCCGTGCCTGGCGTCGCTGGCGATTTACCTAATGTTGTTCGGTCTGGTGCTTGATCGGCCACTGTCTCTGGGATTGTTCCGGGACCTGATCGACGCCAAGCTTGCACGTGGCGCGTCAATCGAGGGCCGAAAACTGGTCATCATCGCCGGCTCCAACGGGTTATATTCGCATCGTTGCGAGACGATGGAACCGTTGCTTGGCATTCCATGCGTCAATGCCGGAGTGGTCGTGGGGATCGGGCTCGATTACCTGTTCGTGCGATGGGAAAAACTGTTGCATCCGGGCGATGTTGTTTATCTGCCAATGGAGGAAGCGCAGTATGTTCGCACTTACGCCGCCACTTCGGTGGGCCCCGACGCGGCAATCATGTTCCGTCACGATTGGACCACCCTTTTTGGCCTGTCGCCCGGTCGCGTGGTGGGCGCTGCCTTCTCCTTTGATCCGCGTGCTGCGCTGATGAGCCTGATCGAGACCGCGCTGGTCCGGTCAGGCTTTCACGACCCGCGTGCAGCCGATGTGGGCACGACCAACGCCTGGGGCGACCATGTCGGCCACACCGCCGCTTTGGGCCAGGCCAACGCCGCGCACCTGGCAACGATGATGCCGTTTCACCAGTCTGCTGCGGCCATCGCGTCCGGTGATGGCACCGCCATGATTTGCGACTTCATCGCATGGGCCGAGGCACACGGCGTGATCGTGGTGGGCGGCCTGCCGGCCGGCTACGCCAGGTCCCCGATACCGGACACCACGAGGGACGCCATTCGCACAGTTTACACCTCGGCAGGCGCACGGTTCATCGACCTGCATGATCGCTATCCGCCATCGGCATTTTTCGATACGCCGGACCACCTGAACGAAGCCGCACAAATCCAGCATTCTCAGGCAGTCGCCGCGGCGCTGGCGGTCACCTTGGCGCCAGCACAGGCAGCGAGCCGGTGATCGGGCATTGCCGCTGCTGCTTCGCCTCACACCGCTCCGCCGCCGCCGTAATCGCCGCCGCGGCGCCGATGCCGCAGCCGACGTCGCACACATCCAGCTCGCCGGATCGCCAGCAGGCGAGGCCGATGTAAGTTGCTTTGTCAGACGTGCAGCGCGAGTTGTTTTCTGCGGTATTGTCGAGCCTGGGACGTTTTTCAAAATCTCGCCCCATGTCGGCGAAAACGCAGTGCTTCGGTTCGGCAGCGCGACGGGTGCAGGCATCCAGGGCCCGGGATGCGACGCGCGGCGGAATATCCGGGGGACACGGCATCACATTGTTGACCGACGTATCATTCGGGTCGGGAGTGATTTGCATCCGTACCGCAATGGTATCGTTTGTCGTGAAATTGGTGACCAGATAAGTCACCGTGCAGTCCGGCGGTTTTGCCGTGTCTTTCACGACCGGTGGCAAGCCGCTCATTATGTCGGACGAACTGGTTCCTGCGCGGGCAACGTCATGCATGGCGAGACAGCAGAGCACTGCCAGGATGATCCTCGTCGCCAGGCCAGAACCCAGCACCGCTGGAGCACGAGATATCTCGTTTGCCACCGCGAGCGCAGCGAAGCGATCTCGTGCAAGATGCGCATCGACGGCGATATTGCTTCGCTGCGCTCGCAATGACCATGGGAATCGCACGATTTACGCTCCAATGATGGTGGGTGCTAATGCTGTTGCCGGTTCGCCCAACGGTAGGGAATGAGATAGTCGACACTGGGATCGGTGACCTCCACCACCTCTGCGTTGCCGGCCCGGTAATGGCTCGCCAGCGACGCAATGCCGTCGATCGCCAGGTAACGAGCGTAAATGTCGTCGGCGGCAGCGCGCGTCGACGAACACTTGTCGTCAGGCAGCAAACGCCAGGAAATGCGGAACAGGCCCCGGTCGCGAAACAGGAAAACGATATAGCTGCCGGCGCCGGTGCAGGCAGTGTTGCCGGCCAGCGGTTCGCCTGCGGCGTCGAAGCGAACCCAGAAGTACCGCACCTCATCGGGGTACTCCGAGGCGAAGGGCAAGTCGATCCATTCCACACCTGGCGTCGGCATTGGCAGCTTCGCATTCACCTCGGCTGGCGAGAGACCGAAGACGATACCGCCGGTCAGGTTGGCAAGATCGGACGGGCCAAGAATTTGCGCCGGCTGGTCGCGGGACATCGAGTTATCCCATCGCGTCGGAGGGACGGGGAAGATCCGCCTGGCCTCCCCCGACGCCGCCGTCAGCGGGACCACCAGCGCCATTAACCACGCCAACCTGGGCAATCGGTTCAGCACCGGGCGCAATTCCACATGTCGCAACGGAGCCTCTCTCCCATCAACTCCGCTTCCGCCCGGAGGATGCCGTTGCAGGCGTCAGAATGCCAGCGCCGTGGCCTGCACCACCAGCGGCAATGTGCGCACCATCGCCAGAACGTCTTCCGGCACGCCGTCGTCCACCGATACGAGGCAAATGGCATCGCCTCCCTGATTGGCCCGGCCCAGGTGGAAGGTCGCGATGTTGATGCCGGCGCCGGCGAGAGTGGCGCCGAATCGGCCGATGAAACCTGGCTTATCCTGGTTGGTCACGTACAACATGTGCGGCGCGAAGTCGGCTTCGACCTTGATACCCTTGATCTCCACGATCCGCGGCCGCGAGCCCGCGAACAACGTGCCGGCAACCGAGCGTTCCATCCCCTCGGTGCCGATCGTGATCCGCACCAAAGTTTGGTATTCGCCTGGCCGGTCGTGCACGGTTTCGGCGACGTCGATGCCGTGGTCGCGAGCGGCGACTGCGGCGTTGACCATGTTCACGCCCACCATCAGCGGCGACATCAGTCCGGCCAGGGCAGCAGCCGTCAGGGGCCTTGTGTTGAGGCCGGCGGCGAGGCCTTCATACTCGATCGTCACCCGTTTGATCGCGCCTTCGCGTGCCTGGGTCAGTTGACCCGCAAAGCCGCCAAGCAGCCGGCACAATTCCATGTAGGGGCGCAGCCGCGGTGCTTCCTCGGCGGTCACCGAGGCCATGTTGATGGCGTTGGAAACCGCACCGGTCAGCAGGAAGTCACTGATCTGCTCGGCAATCTGCAGCGCCACGTTTTCCTGCGCCTCAGCCGTCGCGGCGCCCAGATGCGGGGTGCAAATGACGTTGTCGAGCGCGAACAACGGCGAGTCGGTGGCCGGTTCGGTTTCGAACACATCCAGCGCGGCGCCGGCGACGTGACCCGATTTGATGGCGTCGGCAAGCGCCGCTTCATCCAACAGCCCGCCTCGTGCGCAATTGATGATCCGCACGCCTTTTTGGGTCCGGGCCAGTGCCTCGCGCGACAGAATGTTCTTCGTCGCATCGGTCATCGGGACATGCAGGGTGATGATGTCAGAACGTTGCAAAAGGGCGTCGAGTTCGACCTTTTCCACGCCGAGATCGAGCGCGCGATTGTCCGACAAATACGGATCGTAAGCGATCACCTTCATATGCAGGCCGATGGCGCGATTGGCAACAATCGAACCGATATTGCCGCAACCGATCACGCCGAGGGTTTTTGCGGTTAACTCGACGCCGAGAAAGCGGTTCTTCTCCCATTTGCCGGCTCTGGTGGAAGCATCGGCCTGCGGGATTTGGCGGGCGAGGGCGAACATCATGGCGATCGCGTGTTCGGCGGTGGTGATGGTGTTGCCGTGCGGCGTGTTCATCACGACGATGCCGCGCGCGGTGGCCGAGCGGATGTCGACATTATCGACACCAATGCCGGCCCGGCCGACGACCTTGAGGTTGGCCGCCGCGTCGAGCAGTTCTTTCGTGACCTTGGTCGCCGAGCGGATCGCCAGGCCATCATAGGCCGGAATGATCGCCCGAAGTTCCGCCGGCGAGAGGCCGGTTTTTAAGTCGACGTCGATGCCCCGGCGGCGAAAGATTTCGACCGCGGCGGGGGAGAGTTTATCGCTGATGAGAACCTTGGGCATGTCGGCTCCTCGGCACAGCCCAGAGCAACCGGGCCATGATGGTATCAACTCGAGACATCACTATCTGGGCGAGAACACCGTCACAGTTGCGCCACGGTATCGTGCGCCCATTGGCACCATGGCATCAGGGCCTCGATATCGCTGGTTTCCACCGTCGCACCGCCCCAGATACGCAAGCCGGGCGGCGCGTCGCGGTAGGAGCCGATGTCATAGGCAATACCTCGTTTCTCCAGCAGCGCGGCGATCCGTTTGGCCGCTTTGCCACGCCCGTCGGCATCGAGCGACAAGAACCACGGCGAAACGATCTTCAGGCAGATCGAGGTGTTCGACCGGGTCGCCGGATCGTTTGCCAGGAAGTCGAAACAACGGCTGCCTGCAACGAAGTCCGCCACCGCTTTGAGGTTGGCCTCGGAACGGGCGAACAATGCCGGCAAACCGCCGATGCGTTCCGCCCACCGCAAGCCGTCCAACGCGTCCTCGACACATAGCATCGACGGCGTGTTCATCGTGTCGCCACGGAAAATGCCTTCGGTGAGTTTGCCTTTGTTGGTCAGGCGAAACACTTTCGGCACCGGCCAGGTTGGCTCGTGCGACTCCAGCCGTGCCACTGCGCGCGGCGACAAAGCGAGCATGCCGTGTGCCGCCTCGCCGCCGAGGACCTTCTGCCACGACCAGGTCGCGACGTCGATTTTGTCCCATTCGATCGGCATGGCGAATACCGCAGACGTGGCGTCGCAAATTGCCAGCCCCTCGCGATCGGCCGCGATCCAGTCGGCGTTTGGTACCCGCACACCGGACGTTGTGCCGTTCCAGGTGAACACAAAATCATGCGCCGGGTCGACCGCGGCGAGATCTGGCAGATCGCCGTAATCACCCGCCAGCACGCGCGCTTTGGGCAGTTTCAGTTGGTGTAGAATATCGGTGGCCCAACCGGCGCCGAAGCTTTCGAAGGCCAGAATATCCACCGGTCGCGGGCCGAGCAGCGACCACAAGGCGATTTCCACCGCCCCGGTGTCGGAGGCGGGGACGACTCCCAGCCGCCAGTCGTCGGGCATGCCAAGCAGTGCCCGGGATCGGTCGATGACTTCGGTGATTTTGGCTTTGGTCTCGGCCGCCCGGTGATTGCGGCCCAGTAGTGCGCCGCTTAGAGCGTCGAGGGTGTAGCCGGGACGTTTGGCGCAAGGTCCGGACGAGAAGCACGGATTTACCGGACGCCGTTCCGGTGTCGGAATTTCATTCATGCCGGCTCTCCCTTTCAGAAGACGAGCGCCCCGGTGGGGGGGCGTGGCCCGGGCCGGGGTCTAGCGCCGTGGCGGCAGGGGCGTCAATTGAAAAAGCAAGCCCCGGGGTTTCACCCCGGACCCCGATCAAGGGGCGCTGCCCCTTGAAACCCCGCCAAGGGCAGTGGCCCTTGGAACCATTCATTTTGGTGGGGGAATGGGAGAGGGCTGACCGTGACATATCAAGGTCCGTGTCGGCCCTCTCCCATTCCCCCACCAATGGACAGATTGCAAAGCGCCTCGCCCTTTGCTGGAGGTCCAGGAGGCAAAGCCTCCTGGTGGGTTCAAGGGCGAAACCCTTGCGCTTTCTCTGTTCAGGCGATTGACTCCTCTGCGGTGCCCGGTGGCCTCGGCTGACAGGGCGGAAAACAGTGCTACAATCCTCCGACTGAATGAGGTCACTGGTTCTGGTGACATTGTGCGGGATCCGGTCATCCGTCGCTGCCCTTGCCTCCGGGCGGTCGTCCTGGATTTCGCCATCGTCGCCTGACAACTGCCACCAACTGGCGAGGAAACGACAATGATGACCGTCGAAGACAACGAACTGTTGGTTCGGGTCGGCCCTGGAACTGCGATGGGGAACCTGTTCCGGCGTTTCTGGCTACCGGTTATGCTGATCTCCGAGGTGGCAGAACCTGACGGCCCACCCGTCAGGCTGCGCATACTCGGCGAAGATCTGGTTGCGTTCCGCGACAGCGATGGCCGTGTCGGCGTCTTGGATGCCTACTGCACCCACCGGCGCGCGCACTTGTTCTGGGGCCGCAATGAAGAATGTGGTATCCGCTGCGTCTATCATGGCTGGAAGTTCGATGTGGACGGCAATTGCGTCGATCTGCCCAATGCCCCGAACGGGGATCGCATCAAAGCCAATATGAAAACCCGAGCCTTTCCGACCGTCGAACGCGGCGGCATGGTCTGGGCTTATTTTGGCCCTGAGGAACTGCGGCCCGAACTCCCCGCCGCCGAAGTGTTCGAAGCGCCCGACAGCCATCGGCACATTGTGAAGCTGATCGCGCATGGCAACTATCTGCAGTTTGCCGAGGGCGATATCGATTCCAGTCACGTTTCATTCCTGCACAGCCGTTTGGATGGCGTAGCGCTCGCCGGGTCTCGGTTGAACGCGTTTGCCTTTCAGGACCGCTCGCCGCGTTGGACGGTCCGGCCGACCGACTACGGCCTCATGCTCGCCGCACAGCGGGATGCCGGGCCGGACAATTACTCCTGGCGGATCAATCAGTGGCTGCTGCCGTTCGCGACGATGGTGGCGGCGCCGCAGGACTCGCCGTTCATTACCAATATTCGGGTGCCGATCGACGACGAGACCTCCATGCAGTTCCGGGTCTGGACCCATCCGGACCGGCCGCTGAACGACACCGAACGAGCAACCGCCAACGCCGGCGTCATCTTCCCCGAGATGATCCCGGGAACCTTTGAGCCGGTGGCGAACCGTTCCAACGACTATCTCATCGATCGCCGGGATCAAAGGCATCAGACATTTACTGGTATCAAGGCGATTCCTGTGCAGGACCTCGCGGTTACTCAATCGCAAGGTCCGGGGCCTATTGCCGACCGCAGCCTTGAGAAACTTACGATGTCCGACATCGCCATCGTCGCAATGCGGAAACGATTGCTGGATACTGCCAAGGCGCTGATGAACGGTGTCGAGCCGCCCGAGGCCAGGAATGCGCAGTCTTACCGGGTAAGACCGATCGATACAATTCTGCCGCGCGATGTTGTGGTCGAGGACGCGACCCGTCCGATGACCGTCAGGTGGTAGGAAGCGGAGCCGCTGCAACGCCGCCGTTGGCCTGGATCGGCCTCGGTCGCATTGGCGCACCGATGGCGGAACGTTTGGTTGCGGCGGGATATCGTCTGAGTGTGTTCGATGTTGTGCCACAGGCGATGGACCCGCTTGTGGCCATCGGTGCACGGGCAGCGGCATCGCCTGGCGACGCCGCTGCCGGAGCGCAGGCGGTATGCTTTTGCGTCAGCGACGGTGAGGCGGTGGAAAGCGCCGCCTATGGCGCTGATGGGGTTGCGGCCCAGGCGTCCAAAGGCGCGCTTTTGATAGATCACTCGACCACACACCCGGAGTTGACCAGGGCCATGTCTCGCCGCGCTGAGGAACTGGGGTTTTGCTGGGTCGACGCGCCGGTGTCGGGTGGCACCGCCGCTGCGAAAAACGGTACTCTCGCGGCGTGGCTGGGCGGTCGTCGCGAGCATGCCGAAAGTGCGCAGAAATTCATTGCGACCTATGCCGGGCGCATCAATTACATGGGCCCTTCGGGCAGCGGTCAGACCGCAAAATCGTGCAACCAGGTGATTGTCGCCAACACGATTGCGATCTGGGCTGAAATGCTGGCTTACGCGGTCAGCAATGGTCTCGATCCTGAAGCACTCATCGATACGCTTGACGGTAGCGGAGCTGATTCCGGAGTCCGGCGCACTTTCGCGAAGGGCATCGCCAACGGCATATTTCCAGAACTTTCAACGCGCAACATGATCAAGGATCTCGGCATCATTACCGACCTGGCAAATCAGTCGAACGTGCCAATGCCGATATCTTCAATAGCACTGGGACATTTCAAGCGGGGGATTACGCGGCGGGACCACTGACCGAAGAACACGGCTAATGCCTGTCGGCGTGCCTCCCAAAGGCACGCATCACCGCGTCGTAACTGCTCGCGCGACGGTACGGCATTGACCGCAGCTCGCGCCAAGGTGATTGCAATTGGAACTTTGTTTGCGTTGGTGCTCCAATCAGGACAACCGGACCCATTGAATATCCGTAGCAAGAGCTGGTCCTCGCGGTTTCGGCCGCACAGTCCATCCGGCCTTATCCCTTCTTATCGGCGTTCATCTGCGTTCAAAATTCCTGCCTTGCCGCACCATTGCATCGTGCCAACGGGCGTTCTGTCGTGCCGAGGGGAATCCAAGATTTTTTAACACAGATGAACGCGGATGAAGAATGATAAGGACGGATCCACCGTGCCACGTCAGGCCCACGGGGCTGATTGGCGGGCGCCCGTCCCATCGAGACCCGGATGCCTCCGCCGTTCCGGCCGCGGGCCGGCGTTCTGGTTTCAAATGCAATTACCCCGGGGTCGCGCAACAACTCATTGATCCTGGGCGGTGACGTAGCCAAAGTAATCTGACATTATCTCGACGCATCCGGAACCACTGCAGTCCACTGGTGTCAGGAGTGATCATGCCTGAGCGTTTGTTTCAGGACCGGGACGCACTCGTGTCGCTGTGCCGGCGCCACGCAATACTGCGTCTGTCGCTGTTCGGGTCCGTGCTCAAAGGCACTGCGCGGCCGGATAGCGACGTCGATTTGCTGGTGGAGTTTGTCCCCGGGTCAGCACCTGGGTTGCTCGGGCTCTCGACGATCGACGCGGAGCTGTCGGCGCTTCTGGGTGGACGGCGGGTCGATCTACGCACACCGGCCGATCTCAGCCGGCATTTTTGCACCGAGGTGATGAGTACCGCGGCTGCGCAGTATGCTGCCTGAAGATCGGGTCCGAATATTACACATGCTTGAGGCCGCCGATGCGGTCGCTGCCTTCAACAGCTCGCATCCGCGGCGCTCCCGGCTCCCCAATCCTGGCCTGACCAGTCAGGTGCTATCCCCGATCCCGCCGCTCCAACGCAGCCACCTCCGAAGTCCACGGTAATTCGGACTGACACCAAATCTGATGCGTCGGCCGGAACGTCGCGCGCTGGGCGATCGTGCCTACCCGCAACCCATAACTGGTCGGATTGGTGGGCGAGGTTGCATAAAGTCCAGTGCCGCAATCGGGACAGAACGCCTGCGCCCGCTTCGTACCACTATCCGCCGTCTTGACGTAAATCTTCGGCGTTCCGCGGACCAGTCGGAACGTTTCGCCAGCGGCCTGAACGTTGGCCCGGAACAACGAACCGCTCATCGTCTGGCAATCGGTACAATGACAAATTCGCACCGTTTCCGGATCGACCTCAGCCTCGAACGCGATGTTCCCGCAATGACACGCACCGTCGACCCGCATCGCCGTCTCCTCACAAATGCAAACGGCCGGGAACGACCCGGCCGCTGCACGTTAACGTCAGAACTCTCAGTTCGTCAGATTATAGAACTTCGCCGCATTCTCGCAGGTGATCTTGTGGATGTCCTCGCGAGACAGCCCAACAAACTGCTCCTCGATATACTTCGTCGATTCCGGCCAGATGCCATCCGTGTGCGGATAATCCGAGCCCCACATCAGCGAATCGACCGTCATCAGGTTGTTCACGCCAAGCAACTTCGGCCCGATGACGTCATACTGGAACGTCGCCTTGCACTGACGCTGCCAGTATTCGGACGGCTTCAGCTTCATCAAATCGCGGAACCGGTCCTCGAACTCGAAGTCCATCCGATCGAGCGCGTAGGGGATCCAGCCGATGCCGCTCTCGCCGAACGACACCCGCAGGTTCGGATAACGCTCGAACACGCCGGCGCCCATCATGGCGGCGAGGATGTGGATCAGCCCCATCTGGAATGCCGACACGCCGGTGAACATTGCCGCGCGCCGCACGCTGGCATCGAACTCCCGTGACCGCGGTGCAGTGGTCGGGAAGGTGTGGAAGTGCAACGGCAACTGGACTTCGTTGGTGACCTGCCACAGCGGTTCCCAAAGCGGGTGCCACATCGGCTCCATATCCCACGAGCACGAAACTTCCACGCCCTTCAAACCCATCTTGGCGCAACGACGCACTTCAGCGACCGCGGCATCAATGTCGCCATACGGAATGCAGCCGAGGCCGATATGGCGATCCGGATAGTGGCTGCAGAAATCCACCAGCCAGTCATTGTAAATTCGCAGAACCTCATTCGCTGCCGGCAGGTCGTTCATTTTCGAAGCGGTGCCAAGCACGCCGAAAATCACTTCGGCGTCGACGCCGTCGCGGTCCATATCCTTGGCGCGCAGATGCGGATCGCTGACCCGGCGGATGTCCTTTTTACCATCAGCAAACAGGCCGGTCTCAGCCATGATGTCGACCCGCCGGTTCTGGCCCGGTACGAGCTTGGCGCCGGAAGGGCCGACACCGTTCTTGAGGCCGAAATTGGCGCCTTGCTTGGTCACCCACTGCGGTCCGTCCGGGCCGTCGGCAACGAACGGCATGCGGTCCTTGAATTCGCGTGAGCACTCGTCAACAAACAAAGTGGGCGGCATCCACGGCATGTCGAGATGGCAATCCGCCGATATGCGGTTGTACTTCATGGTTGTTCCTCTGCTTCCTGGTTCACTATGGCTGGCGACCCGAGGCCGTCTGCAGGCAGTGTAGACCCGAAAAACCGGGGGTCAAATTTCGCTACCGCGGCCGCAGGCGGCGGTCGGCAAAGTCATTCCGGAAGCCTAAGAAACCCGACGTCGCGCGCGAAGTGGCAAAAGGTTTGGTTCATCCGCCCGGATGAAATACACTCCACCGCTCAGAACGAGCGGGGAGGGCCCGCGGGGAGTGCCAATGAATGCGCCGCTTATCACGGTTGTGCCGCGGACCATGGCCGGCGACAGCCGGGTCCAGGTGCTGAAGCAACTGGAGCGGAAATTACTCTGGCTGTCCTCATGGATGATCCACAACGCCAATCATATCCGGCCGAATCGGGATGGGCTGAAGGTCGGCGGCCATCAGGCCTCCTGCGCCTCCAGCATTTCGATCCTCACGGCGCTGTATCTGGAGATCGCTCGTCCGCAGGACCGCATCGCCGTCAAACCGCACGCCGGGCCGGTGTTCCATGCAATCAACTATCTGCTTGGCCGGCAGAGCCGGGAAAATTTGACGAGGTTGCGTCAGTTTGGGGGTATCCAGCCCTACCCGAGCCGGGTGAAGGACGGCGCCGAGGTTGATTTCTCCACCGGCTCAGTTGGCCTGGGCGTCGCCATGACGACGTTCTCTGCGCTGATGGCAGATTACGTCCGCCTGCACGGTCTGGGCCGTGCCGATCTGCCGCCGGGCCGGCACATTGCTATCGCGGGCGACGCCGAACTTGACGAGGGCAACATTTACGAAGCCTTGCTCGAAGGCTGGAAACACGATGTCCGCGATCTCTGGTGGGTGATCGACTACAACCGGCAGAGCCTCGATTCCGTTGTCCCCGACCGCCTGTTCGGCCGCATCGAGGGCCTGTTTCGCGACATGGGCTGGAACTGCGTCACCATCAAATTCGGCCGCGCACTGGAAGCTGCGTTCACCCGCGAGGGCGGCGAGGATTTGCGCCGTTGGATCGATGACTGTCCGAACAGTT
This sequence comes from Acetobacteraceae bacterium, assembly GCA_049519555.1. Classification (GTDB taxonomy): domain Bacteria; phylum Pseudomonadota; class Alphaproteobacteria; order Acetobacterales; family Acetobacteraceae; genus Rhodopila. Next base: position 12,087 of record JBEKQQ010000032.1, on the reverse strand, counting down.
TGTATTCCGCCCTGACGTTCCAGGGCGGCGCTGCCTGGCGCCAGGTCCTGCTGGCCGACCTCGGCCGTTCCCGTGCCCGCGCGACCATCATCGATCCGTTGAATGATGCCGAACTGGGCGCGCTGATGACCAATCTGGGTGGTCACGACATCGAAACCCTGATCGAGCACTTTCGAAACGCCGATGCGCTTGGCGATCAACCGACCTGCTTCATTGCCTACACCATCAAGGGCATGGGATTGCCGTTTGCCGGCCACAAAGACAATCACGCCGGCCTGATGACCAAGGAACAAATGGAACAGTTCCGGGTTGACCTCGGCATCCGTCCCGGTCACGAGTGGGACCTGTTCGAGGGTCTGGATCTGACCGAAGACCAGTTCCAGGAATTTCTCGCCGCCACGCCGTTCGCGACAAAACTGACCGAACAGGGACGTGCCTTAAGCGCGCCGATCATTCCGGTTCCCGCGACACTGCCGACGCCGAAAACCACTGGCCGCAAGATGTCCACACAGGGCGGCTTCGGCGATATCCTTGCCGAACTGGGCCGCGGTCAGGGCGAGCTGAAGGAACTCGCCGCGCACGTCATGACCACCAGTCCGGACGTGACAGTGTCGACCAATCTTGGCCCCTGGGTGAACCGGCGCGGGATTTTCGATCGGCATACCCGCAACGATGTCTTTCGCGATTCGAAATTGGCGTCGGCGCAGCGTTGGGGCATGTCACCTCTGGGCCAGCACGTCGAACTTGGCATTGCCGAGCAGAACCTGTTTCTGCTGCTGGGTGCGGCAGGTTTGACGCCGGCCATGACCGGAGCACGGATTTTGCCGATCGGCACGGTGTATGATCCGTTTGTCAACCGAGGCCTCGATGCGCTGCTCTACGCCTGTTATCAGGACGCACGCTTTTTGCTCGTTTCAACTCCGTCCGGATTGACCCTGGCGCCGGAGGGCGGGCAGCATCAGTCTGTCAACACGCCGCTGATCGGCATGGCCGCCGATCGGCTCGCCAGCTTCGAACCGGCACATGTCGACGAACTCGCGATCCTGTTGCGCCACGCGCTGGAATTCATGCAGAGGCCGGATGGCTCGGCGGTGTGGTTGCGGCTGTCGACAAGGAGCCTGGCGCAGCCGGATCGGGTACTGGATCCGGCGGAGGTGATTGCCGGCGCGCATTGGGTGGTACGGCCCGCTGAAGGCGCTCGTCTGGCACTGGCCTACCAGGGGCCGGTGGCGACCGAGGTGATGGAGGCGTTCGACGCAATTGCCGAGGATGTCGCGGGCGCCGGGCTGCTGGCGATCACCTCGCCGGACCGGCTGCACGCCGGTTGGCTGGATGCCTTGCGGGCCCGGCGAGAAGGCGATCGCGGTGCGCGGTCGCATGTCGAGCGCATCCTTGCGCCATTGGCTCCGGGTGCGGCGCTGGTGACGGTGCTGGACGGACATCCCGCCACGCATGCATGGTTGGGTTCGGTGCGCGGGCAGCGTGTGGTGCCTCTGGGCGTGGATCATTTCGGCCAGGGTGGCGACATCCCGGACCTGTATCGCGCCTATGGGCTGGACACCGACGCGATTCTGGATGCCTGTGCGCAAGCTTTGCTGGCGAACTGAGGCCGTACTGGCAAATTGAGGCCGTACTGGCAAATTGAGGCGTTACTGGCGAACTGAAACCGGGGAGAAGACGATGGCGCGCATTCCGACTGTCCTGCAGGAACACATCAACACGGCGTTTCCAGATTACGTGACTTTGGTTGGTACCGCGTTGCCGGATGGCTACGCGCAGATCACGCCGCGCGGCGGCACAATGGTCTATGACGATGAGCATCTGGCGCTGTGGGAACGCGGCAAGGGCTCGACGGCAGCGAACATGAAGGATGGGACCAAGGTGACGGTGTATTTCCGCAAGCCGTCACTGCGCGCTGACGGCACGCTGCCGAAGGGCGGCATCGCGCGGTTCTACGGCACTGCGCAGATCGTCCGTTCGGGTGCGGTGTATGAGGACGTCTGGCGCCGGCTGGTGCAGCCGGAAAAGGACCGCGATCCGGAGAAGAAAGGTTATGCCGTGCTGGTCAAGGTAGAGCGGGCCGAGGACCTGGAGGGGCTGCCTCTGACGATGTGACGTGGCGGTTGAAGCAACGCAGTGGTGATGTATATTGATCATGTTGATATCACCATTGCGAGGATCTCATGCCAATCCAGATTGCCAACCCGACCGTCGTCGCCAAGATCGAACGTCTGGCGGCGGCGACTGGTCTGACCAAGACCGCCGCCGTGGAGAGGGCGGTCGATGGGATGCTGGAAAACCGCCCGGATGCTTCAGATGACGACTTCGAGGCGCGGGCCCTGGCTATACTTGCACAGTTGGACCGCATTCCGGACCGCGCCGATGCGTTTGAGGCAATCGAATGGGATGAGCGTGGTTTGCCGCGATGATCGCGGTCGATACCTCCGCTCTGGTAGCGATTGGCCTGGATGAACCGGAGCGAATCCGGTTCCTGAAAATCATCCGCGACACGCCAAAAGCATTGATCAGTACTGTATCGGTTGTCGAAACGAAAATGCTGCTATATGGCCGCAAGGGGCACCGCGCCGTTGCGGTGCTGGACAATTTTCTGCACCTGCAGCGATTTGAGATCACGCCACCCACACTCGCGGACATGGATGCCGCTTACGCCGCGTTTGTGATTTATGGCAAGGGTACCGGTCACCGCGCCGGATTGAACTTCGGCGATGTGTTTTCTTACGCTCTCGCCAAAGTGCGCAACCTGCCACTGTTGTACAAGGGCAATGACTTCGCTGAGACGGATTTGCGACCCGCGGCCCCGAACCTGTCGGGATCCGACGCGGTCACATTGTAACGACCCCGTGCGCAATGGGCGGTCTTGCCCGCCGCACCAGCCAGCCAAACACCCCCAGCATCGGTAATGGCACAACGAACATTGCTGCGGCAAATCCGACCGCTGCGCCGGCACCCGCGCTGTCGTGCAGCCACCCGGCGATTGCCGGTCCCGCTGCCTGCAGCAGGAAATGGCAGGTATAGAACACGCCGAAGCCCGCTGGACGTTCTGCGGGAGACAGGATGCGGGTAGGCAATGATGTGATCACTCCCGGCGGCGGGCCGATCGCGAGACCGAACGCCAGGCAGGCAACCAACGGCGGCGCCCCGGCGGCGATCAGCGCGAGGGCTGTCGCGGCACAACCGCAAAACAGCATGATCGTCGCCGCTGGCCGGCGGAGCCATTGCGCGACATAGCCGCCAAACGGGATCGACAGCATTCCGACCCAAAGCGCCAGACTGGTCAGTGCGCCACTTTGGGCGAGAGTCATGCCGCCGCGTTCGGCGAGTAGCACCGGGACAAAGCTGAAATATCCGACCACGCCAGCGTTGAATGAACCCCACATGAGACCGGCTGCGATAACCGGCGCAATGATCCGTGCCGGCGGCAAGCCCAAACGCCAGCCAGTCACTCCGACCTGGGTGGCACTGGTCGGTGCTTCGATCGGCGGCGAGCGATAGCAGGATGCGACCAACAGCAACGACACGAGGCAGAAGCCGCCGGAGAGCAGCACCACCACGCGCCAACCGAACGCTCCGGCAATCAACGGCTGGGTGAACAAGCCCAGTGCGATGCCGAATGGCCAGGTAGACAGTATGACGGCCATGGCGAGCACGATCTCGCGGCGGGCGAACCAGTCGGCCGTCATTTTGGTGATCACCAGATTGAACAGAATGGCGCCCATGCCGCTGATCAGACGTCCGCTGAAAACGCCAGCGTAACCGTGCGACGACGCAATCATCAGTCCGCCAAGCGCCATCGCCGAGAGGCCCGCCGCACAGAGTTTCTTGTCTCCAACCCGTTCGATGATCAGCCCGCCTGGCAAAGACAGGAACACGCCAGAGACGTGGTACAGTCCGATCAGCGTGCCGATTTCTGTGAAGCCGATCCGCATTTCACCGATCAGCGACGGCGCAATCGAGCCGATCGTTTGATATTGAAAGCCCATCGCGGTTCGCGCGAGGAACAGGACTCCCAGAATGACCCAGCGCCGATGCATGCAACGTTTCCCGCTTCGTGCCGGAAACCCTGGCCAATCCGTGCCGGCCGCGCAAGCTTCCCGAACCTTCCCCTGGCCTGTAAGCTTGTGGCAGACGTGAAGAGGGACCCGAAGCATGACACGGCAAATGACTCTGGTGGGGTTCCTGCAGGCGCAGAACTGCACGAACTTCGTCGGGTCCTGGCGTCATCCGCTCGCCAACCAGGATTTTACCTCGGCAGAATATTACCGGCGGATTGGACGCGCATTGGAAGCCGGCAAATTCCACCTCGGATTTTTCGACGATCGCCTCGCCATGCCGGACCTGTTCGGCGGCGATCACGCGCACACCGTCGCCAACGGCATCCGCTGCGTGAAGATGGACCCGCTCACCATCCTCACCGTCATGGGCATGGCCACCGAGCGGCTTGGCTTAGGCTCGACCTGCAGCACCACGTATTTCGAGCCGTTTCATGTCGCCCGCGTGTTCGCCACCCTCGATCTGATGACCGGCGGGCGGGCTGCCTGGAACGTAGTGACTTCAATGAACGACGGCGAGGCGCGCAACATGGGCCACGCCGCGCACCAGGATCATGATGGCCGCTACGATCGCGCCGACGAGTTCATGGAAGTCGTCATGGGCCACTGGGACGCGTGGGAGGACGATGCCATCGTCGCCGACCGCGCGACCGGGTTGTTTGCGCATCCCGACAAAGTGCATCGCCTGGACTACAAGGGCGAATATTTCCAGTCGCGCGGTCCATTTACCGTGCCGCGGTCCGCGCAAGGCCATCCCGTGATCATCCAGGCCGGCCAGTCCGGCCGAGGCACCAGCTTTGCGGCGCTGTGGGCGGAATGCGTGTTCGTTGCTTACCACGGCATCGAGCAGGCGAAGCGCGATTACGCGAACTTCAAGGCCAAGGTCGAGGCAGTGGGCCGGGACCCCGAAAAAGTCCATGTTTGTGCCGGGGTTTATCCGGTCGTCGCGGAAACCCGCACCGAGGCCGAGGACAAGGTCGCGTTGATCGACAAACTGCCAAAGGAAATCGACAGCCTGTCGTTACTGTCGGAAGTGTTGAATTTCGATTTCTCACAGCAGCCGATCGACAAGCCGTTTACGCAGGAGCAACTGGACAGTTGGACCGGGGTGCGCGGCATCCACGACCGCATGAAGCGTGAACTTGGCAATCGGCTGCCGTCGCCACGCGACTTCATCACCATCACCCGTCGCGGCACGTTCCACGATCACCCGCGGTTCGTTGGCAGTCCGAAGGACGTTGCCGACGGATTGGAGGAATGGTTTGTCAGTCGTGCCTGTGATGGGTTCGTCGTCGCCGCCTCGCACATTCCGGGCGCCTATGAGGAGTTTTCCCGGTTCGTTGTCCCGGAATTGCAACGCCGCGGGCTGCACCATTTGGACTATAAGGGTCCGACGTTGCGCGAAAATCTGGGCCTCGAACGGCCGGCGGTCGGGGCCTGGCGCAAATACGTTCACTGAAACGGGAGACCAGCAATGAAACTGTTGTATGCCCCTGGTGCTTGCTCGATCGGCATTCATGTGCTGATGGAGGAACTCGGCAAACCTTATGAAGGTGTCGCTGTCAGTCTACGCGACGGTGCGCAGTTCAAACCGGACTTCACCTCGGTCAATCCGAAGTCGAAAGTGCCGACATTGGTGGACGATGAGGGCACGGTACGAACGGAATTTCCGGCGATCGCGTATTGGCTGGCACGGACCAACCCGTTCGCCAATCTGTTGCCGGACAATATCGACCTGCAGGCGCGCGCCCTGGAGCTGATGGATTACTGCGTGGCGACCATTCACATGCAGGGGTTCTCGCGGATATTCCGGGCCGCGAATTACTCGCCGACCGCGTCGGACGAGCCGGCGGTCAAGGCGCGCGGCACCGAAATCGCCGAAAAAGGTTTTTCGGAATTGGACAAGGCGCTGGCCGGGAAGGATTACGCGGTCGGACCGTTTTCCATCGCGGATGCGGCGCTGTTCTACGTCGAGTACTGGGCCAAACGCGTGGGCATCGCGCTGCCGCCGAATTGCGCGGCCCATCTGGAAAGGATGCTGGCCCGGCCATCGGTGCAACGGACCTTGAAAGCGGAAGGCCTCGCCTGAAACCATGGAAGAGCTTGCAATAGCCCAGGTGCCGTTTTGGTATCTGCGGCATGGAGAGACGGATTGGAACCGGCAGGGGCTGTCGCAAGGCAATATCGACATCCCGCTAAACGAACTCGGGCTGGCGCAGGCGCGGGAGGCGGCGGTACGGTTACGCAATCGGGGTATTACCTCGATCGTCGCCTCGCCGCTGTCCCGGGCACGGGTCACGGCCGAAATCGTTGGCGAGGCACTGGGACTGGAGGTCACGATCGAGCCGGACCTGCGGGAGGTCAGTTGGGGGGTGCACGAGGGTAAGCCACTGGACGAATGGTTCCACGGCTGGATTGCCGGCCACACGACCCCGGAGGGTGCGGAGAGTTTTGCCGAGTTGCGCCGGCGTTCGGTGTCTGGGCTGAACCGGGCAGTCAGTCAGCCGCCGGCGGTGTTGGTCGTTGCACACGGTGGGGTGTTCCGGGCCATTCGTTCGGTGATGAGGCTGGAAATCAGCGGGCGGACGCGGAATTGTGTGCCGATGTGGTGTGAGCCCCCGTGCGCGCCAAGCGATGAGTGGTCGCTGACGATCCATGAATAGAGCGCGCAAGTCGCGCAGCGGCTAGCTGCGCGCGAGACGGGTGGTCCGGTAAATTGCTGCGAGCTGAACCGTAAGCCCGATGCTGTCGAGGGTCAGATCGCCGTCCTCGATTACCGTTGCCGCCGCGGGCCAGTTACCGTCGGTGCCACGTCGCAACAGGTTCGCCCGGATCGACGTGCTGTTCAGCAGGAGCACCTCTCGCAAACTTGGAATGGTCGTGAATGACCACACATTCCGCCACGTTTCGGCGCGATTGGAGGGGGACCGAACCTCAACAATCAGCACCGGGTCGCTGACATCGTACTCTTCAGCGTCGTATTGCGTGCAGGTAACCGCCAGATCTGGAATCCGAAAATTCTCACCGGCTCGCACCCGAGGGATGATCCCAGGGGTCGTGACCACCGTACATGGCATCCCGGATGTCTCGAAGTGACTGGCAATCAAATGTCCTAACTGATTCTGAAGCGCCCCGTGCGTCCGGCTGGTGGGAGCCATGGCGACCGGCTCACCGTCGACGAGCTCCCAGCGTCCGCCGGGCGCCTGCCAGGACAGGAACTCGGCCACAGTCATCTCAGCAGGAGGCTTCACGACCGAACTCATGAGCGAACCATAGCTCAGATTGGCGCCACGGCAAACAAGGTCAACCCGACGCCTGATGTGCCCCCGAGATTCCCTCCTTGAAGCCTCTCCCGCTTTCCGCCAAGGTGCCGTCGTCCCAGCCACCCGGCGCGGGAGAGAGCGGATCAGTGTCCGCCGCCGAAGGCGCAACCGGCCCCCGGAAACGCTCAGGTAACAGGGACCGCGCGGGGAACAGGGACCTCTGGAAAGCCGGCGCGCGCGATCACGCATGCCGCACCGACGGAGTAAGGGACCATCGGTCCCGAATCTCTCAGGTTCCGCGACAGAGGGGGGTCACGCCGCCGGCATTCCGCCGGAGGCAAGACCTTGTGCGGAGACCTGAGTGTCAGAACCCTTACAATCGACCCCACTGGAGAACTGGCATCGCCACCATGGCGCCCGGATGGTGCCATTCGCCGGCTACTCCATGCCGGTGCAATACGATTTCAAAGGTGAACTTGCCACACGCTGCAAAGGCGGCGTCATGGCCGAGCACTTGCAGTGCCGGGAACACGCGGCCCTGTTTGACGTCTCCCATATGGGCCAGGCGATGCTGCACGGCCACGGCACCGCGGACGCGCTGGAGCGCCTGGTCTGCGGCGACATCACCGGCCTGAAACCCGGGCGGCAACGCTACACGCTGCTGACCACCGGGGCAGGCGGCATCATCGACGACCTGATGGTCGCCAATCTCGGCTCCGAGGGCCTGTTCGTGGTGGTCAACGCCAGCCGCAAAGCGGTCGACTTCGCCCGCATCCGTGAGGTTACGCCAGTGAACGTGCTGGAAGACCGCGCTCTGTTGGCCTTGCAAGGTCCGCAGGCGGCAACCGTCATGGAGCGCATTGCGCCCGGTGCGTCCGCGCTGCCGTTCATGGGAATTGCGCGCCTGACGGTCGCTGGAGTGACCTGTCTGGTCTCCCGCTCGGGCTATACCGGCGAAGACGGATTTGAACTTTCCGTCGCGCAAGGCATGGCGGTGACATTGGCGAACCGGCTGCTGGAACACCAGGAGGTCGTTCCCGCCGGTCTGGGCGCTCGCGATTCGCTACGACTGGAGGCTGGTCTTTGCCTGTACGGCAACGACATCGACGAAACCACCTCTCCCGTTGAAGCCGGCCTTACCTGGGCCATTGGTAAGCGCCGCAAGTTGACCTGGGATTTTGCGGGCGGTCCGGCCATTCGCGAGCAACTCGACGATGGTCCGGCACGGCGGCGGGTCGGAATTCGCCCCGACGGTCGTGCGCCGGCCCGCGAGCACACCGCCATTTTGTCGCCGGACGGTAAGGATCTGGTTGGTGAGATCACCTCAGGCGGTTTCGGACCGTCGCTGAACGGACCCATGGCCATGGGCTATGTCCGGCGCGATCTGGCCGAGGATGGTTCGAAATTGTCCCTTATGGTGCGCGGCAAACCGTTGCCGGCCACGGTCGTTCCATTGCCGTTCGTGCCGCACCGTTACGTTCGTTGAAAGGAGAGTCCAATGCCAGGAAAGCACTCCGATACGCGCTACACCAAAGATCACGAGTGGGCGCGGCTGGATGGCGACATCGTCACCATCGGCATCACCGATCATGCGCAACAGCAGCTCGGCGAACTTGTGTTCATCGAATTGCCCGAACTCGAGCGCGAGGTCGCTGCCGGTGAGGCCTGTGCGGTCGTGGAAAGCGTCAAGGCGGCTTCCGATGTTTATGCGCCGCTGGCCGGCAGAGTCGCGGAAATCAACGAAACGATCGTGGAAGATCCGGAAATCGTCAACAATGACGCCGAGGGCGAAGGCTGGTTCTTCCGCCTGGAAATCGACGATCCCGCGACGTTCGAGGAACTGATGGATCAGGATGCCTACGATGAGTTCGTGGAGACGTTGTGAGTATGGATCTTCTCACCGAGCTCGAGGCAGCGGACCAGTTTGTTGCACGCCATATTGGTCCGACGGATGCTGACATCGCCGCAATGCTGCAGGTGATCGGGCGTGTCAGCCTGGACGATGCCGCCGCTGCTGCTGTGCCGGAGTCGATCCGTTCCAATCAGGCGTTGAATTTGCCGCCGCCAGTGGATGAAGCGGCAGTGATTGCCGAACTGCGCGGGCTTGCGTCTCGCAACGTATTGAAGAAATCGCTGATCGGCATGGGTTACCACGGTACCGTTACCCCGCCGGTGATTCTACGCAATGTGCTGGAAAGTCCTGGTTGGTACACCGCCTATACGCCGTATCAGGCAGAAATCGCCCAGGGCCGGCTGGAGGCATTGGTCAACTTCCAGACGTTGATTTGTGAACTGAGCGGGATGGAGATCGCCAACGCCTCACTGTTGGATGAGGCGACCGCGGCGGCCGAGGCGATGGCGATGGCTCATGCCATCAGCAAAACAAAATCCGACGTGATCGCTGTGGCCGATGATGTGCATCCGCAGACCAGGGCGGTGCTGACCACGCGGGCCCGGGCTCTGGGTATTACGCTCGGCCGGGTAGGCGAGGCGGCGTCCTTCGCTGTTTTGCTGCAATATCCCGGTACGACTGGAGAGATGCGCGATCTGACAACCGACATCGCGGCGGCGCACGCGCAGGGCGCGCTGGCGATCGTGGCGGCGACGAGCAACGTCGTGGGCGGATTCCTGATCACGGATCGCATGGTCGCGATGTTCAAGACCAGCGGGGGCCAGAAAAAACAATGACGCCCTTCGGCGGAAGCAATCCGTTCATTGAGATCGCCTATCTGATCGCCACGGCGCTCTTCATCATGTCATTAGTGTGGATGCGGGTGCCGGCCACGGCGCGGCGCGGAGTGCGCGCGGGCGAGCTTGGCATGGTGCTGGCGATCGCCGGAACGCTGCTAAATCGCGGGATCGTCGACTACAAATTCATCGCGATCGCGTTGGTGCTGGGCGCAATCATCGGCGTGCCGCTCGGCCTGGTGCACATGACAGCTGTGCCGCAGCGGACGGCGCTGAGCCACGCGTTCGGCGCATTTTGCGTGACGCTGGTGGGCACGGCGGAATTCTATTTGCAGGCGCCGCACGTGCCGCGCTTCACGATGTCTGTGCTTTCGATGGAGGTGATCCTCGGCGCGCTGACGTTCACGGGCAGCCTGATGGCGGCGGGGAAACTGCAAGAGGTGCTGCCGCAGCGGCCGATCACTTACAAAGGCCAGAACGTCGTGAACCTGTCGCTGCTGGGAGTGGCCATATGCATTGCGGTGGTCCTGGTGCACGATCCTCGGCACATGCATTTGTTTCCGGCGATGGTGGTGATTCCGCTTATTTTTGGCGTGCTGATGATCATTCCGATCGGCGGCGCGGATATGCCGACGGTGATTTCGCTGTTGAACTCGTACGCCGGACTTTCCGCGGCGGCGATGGGATTCGTGCTCGATAGCAAGTTGCTGATCATCGCGGGCGCGCTGGACGGCGCGTCGGGCTTCATTCTCTCCGTGAACATGTCGAAGGCGATGAATCGCTCGTTTAGCAACGTGCTGTTCGGCGCATTTGGGCAGGAGCAGGCGGCGGGCGCGGCAGCGCACGAGGCGCGGCCGGTGCGCAGCGCCACCGCTGAAGAAGCCGCCGCGATCCTGGTGGCGGCGCAGAAGGTGATCATCGTTCCGGGTTACGGCATGGCCGTGGCGCAGGCGCAGCACAAAGTGCGCGAGCTTTTCGACGCGCTGAACAAGCGCGGCGTGGACGTGAAGTTCGCGATCCATCCGGTGGCGGGGCGGATGCCGGGGCATATGAACGTGTTGCTGGCCGAGGCCAACATTCCATACGACAGTTTTCTGGAGATGGACGACGCCAACGGCGAATTTCCGCAGGCCGATGTGGCGCTGGTGATCGGCGCGAACGACGTGACCAATCCATCGGCGCGCACGGATGCGACCAGCTCGATTTACGGAATGCCCGTGCTCGACGTGGACAAGGCTCGCACGGTGATGGTGATCAAGCGCAGCATGAGCCCGGGCTTCGCGGGCATCGACAATCCGCTCTATTACATGGACAAGACGCTCATGCTGTTCGGCGACGCCAAGTCGTTCGTCGGCGGAATCGTGCGCGAGCTTGGTGGCGGCCACAGCGAGTCCTAGGGCTCGCAAATCCTACCGCAATACATCCGCACTACGGGCTTGCGAAAGCCCTTAGGCAGCGGTCCGCATTGATCCGAATCGAGTTATGGCACATCCGCGCTCGCGCGGAGTTAGGTGCTCAGATTGACAACGTTTTACTCTTAGGTGACGCCGGGGAGAGATGTTTCGATTCGGCACACACCACGGGGCTACGCTTGGCCTCAGTACCGAAGTGAACCCTGCGGCGAGCGGCACAATTCCCAGCCAGCATCGCTAGGTCGTGAGGAAAGAAAGTTGAGACAGCCGATGGCCGGAAGCCTTTCTGATGAGCGAACGCTCCTACGCAATTTGATGGATATGGTGCCGGACTATATTTACGTCAAGGACACTGAGAGCCGGTTCGTTGTGGCCAACCGTGCGCTGGCGGACCTGATGGGTTTGAAGAACCCTGACGAATTGCTCGGGAAGAAGGACTCGGATTATTTTCCGAAGGAGCTTGCAGCGGCCTACTTTGCCGACGAGCAAACCATCCTAAAATCCGGGCAGTCGGTATTGAATCAAGAAGAGCGGTCGGTGGACGCGCAAGGAAATCCAAAGTGGACGTCAACCTCGAAGGTTGCGTTGCGCAACAAGCAAGGCGAAATCATCGGGATCATCGGAATCGGCCGCGACATCACGCGGAGCAAGCAA
>JBEKQQ010000031.1:0-47402 GCA_049519555.1 Acetobacteraceae bacterium | reverse complement strand
TCATGCCCGGGGGGTCATGCCGGGGGGTCATGCCGGGGGGTCATGCCGGGGGGTCATGCCGGGGGTCACACCCGGAGGTCATGGCCGGGCGGGCTATCGTGATGTTTTCTCTGGCGACGCAGTGCGCAGCATGCGATGACCAGGCCATGCCAGTCCTCAGCGTGGAGCATGAGGCGGCCTCCGTCGCCGCCGAGCTGATTGCCGTCATCGTTGCGGTGACCAGCGGACAACCTCGCGTTCTGACAATCGACAAAGGCCGGGCGCTGCCCTCCGGCCCATTCGAATCGAATGAGCGTTCGCTGCAGGCCAGCCTGCGCACCTGGGTTGAGCGTCAGACCCATCATCCTCTGGGTTATATGGAGCAACTTTATACCTTCGCCGATCCTGGCCGCACCGGCGGATCGGACCGGCGGATCGTGTCGGTCAGTTATCTCGGCCTGACGCAGGAAGCTCCGGTGTCAGGCGATCCCGGTGTCGGCTGGCGGGACTGGTACCGGTTCTTCCCGTGGGAAGATCGCCGGAAGGCGTCCAGCCTGGTTGATGACAATTTTACGCAGGGGCTGATTGCCTGGACCGAGGACGCGCCGGACGCGGCCACGCGGCGGCAGCGCTGGCGGCGTGTGGCGATCAATTTTGGCCTGGAAAACGAGCGCTGGAATGAGGAGTTGATCCTGCAGCGTTACGAGACTCTCTGGGAGGCAAGGCTGGTGCCGGAGGGCGGCGCGAATGGCGCCGTACCCGGCGAGCCGATGGCGCACGACCACCGCCGCATTCTGGCGACCGGCATTGCCCGGCTGCGCGCCAAGATTAAATATCGTCCGGTGGTATTCGAACTGATGCCGACGAGTTTCACGTTACTGCAACTGCAACGAGCGGTCGAGGCACTGGCCGGTAGCCTGTTGCACAAGCAGAACTTTCGCCGGCTGATCGATCAGCAAGACCTGGTGGAGGAAACCGGCGAGGTGGCGACCGAGACCGGCGGCCGGCCAGCGAAGTTGTTTCGCTTCCGGCGCGAGGTGCTGGCAGAACGATCCGTGGTCGGTAGCAAGTTGCCGCTGGTACGGTCGGCGTAACGCTGGCCGAACAGCGGCGCATCGGTCGTGTCCCAGGCGCGGTTTTGCTATCGACCAGCTCAGATCTCGTCGCACTCGCGGCAAGGCCCGACATAACGGCCGATGCCGCCCCCGGTAGGTTCCGCTCGAATTGGGTCGGGCCAGGCCCGTACGCCGCACACAAGGAATAATCTCTGCTCCTCGGTACCTCGATCTTTCTCTTTAAATAAATTCTTACTGATCTGCAACGCGATCAGCGCAGATGACGGCATCAGGTGCCATTGCCTTCGATGAAACACAGCACCTGACCCTGAAACCAGCATGCAATCCCCTCGCCGGTGGGATTGTCGCGCCGGTGCAGAACGTTCGCATTCGGCACATCGACCCAGGCGTGCGGGACGTTCGCCCAACGCGGAAACTCGTCCCCGATGAACGCCTGAAAGTGATCGCCGGCTTTGCGATATTGCACCGTGCGGCAATCCGCCATATCGCAGCAGGACTGATTTGTGCCCGGTTGCCGTAGGCTTTTGAACCACGGCGCCAGGGCCGGGTCCGCCCCCTCGGGAGGTTCCGCTCCAAGCGGAATGCAGTAACCGCCTATCACACCCGCGACGATTACCTGGCAAAGTATTCGCGTCTGCATTCGGCCTCCGTAGGACGAAGAGCAACGAACGTTAGGCTACGTCCGGCCCAGATGCCAGCGTTATGCGCGCCGGATCGCTACGGAACCTCCCCCGCCGCCATGGCCGCATTGCCGAGGTTTAGCGGCGGCTTGCCGTCGTCTGGGCGTCCCGGCAAAAACGCGCTTGACAAACTTATACTCAGGTCTAGCATAAGCCCCGGAAATGCTCACTTAGAGCATAACTCGGAGGAATACCCAGCCATGTCCATGGCAGCCGCACTGGAACGCACCGCACCGCTGTATCAGCGGGTCAAGACCGTGATCCCGCCCATCGAGTGGCCGGTGTTCGCTGACGACATCGACGCCATCCTGACGTTGAAGCACCAGCGGAACGCCGTGATCCTGGCCCATAACTACCAGACGCCGGAGATCTTCCACTGTGTCGCCGACATCGTTGGCGATAGCCTCGCTTTGGCGCGGGAAGCCATGACGGTTGACGCCGATGTCATCGTGCTCGCCGGCGTTCATTTCATGGCGGAGACCGCCAAAATGCTGAACCCTTCCAAGACGGTGTTGATCCCGGACCTGGAGGCGGGGTGCTCGCTCGCTGCCTCGATCACCGCGGCGGATGTGCGATTGATGCGGCAAAAGCACCCGGGCGTGCCGGTGGTGACCTACGTGAATTCGTCCGCTGCGGTGAAGGCTGAGTCGGATATCTGCTGCACCTCGGCCAACGCCAAGAAGGTCGTAGAGTCGCTTGGCGTTCCCGAGGTGATCATGCTGCCCGACGAATATCTCGCCCAAAACGTCGCCGCAAAAACCCACGTCAAAATCATCGCCTGGGCCGGCCATTGCGAGGTGCACGAGCGCTTCACGCCCAAAGAAGTCCGTGCGTTGCGCGAGGACTACCCTGGCGTCATCATCCTCGCCCATCCGGAATGTCCGCCGGACGTCGTCGCGGAGGCGGACTTCACCGGTTCCACGGCCGATATGTCCAACTATGTCGGACGCGAAAAGCCGGCGCGGGTCGTGTTGCTGACGGAATGTTCGATGGCGGACAATGTTTCGATCAATCATCCGTCGGTAAACTTCGTCAAACCGTGCAATCTCTGCCCCCATATGAAGCGGATCACGTTGCCGAAAATCCGTCGCTCGCTGGAGACGATGACGCATGAGGTGACGATCCCGTCCGACCTCGCCGCTGCTGCGCGCCGTTCGGTCGAGCGGATGCTCGCGGTCATTTAAGGATGCGGATGCTCGCGGTCGTTTAAGGATGCGGATGCTCGCGGTCGTTTGAGCGGCAAACCCTGCACCCTGCCGGCAGCGCGGTTTCCTGGTTCGACGTTCAGGATGTTTTCGCGGGACGGTATCGCAGCAGACCCACGAGGCCGCCCCGTGGAACACGGACCTGCATCCGGTCGTAAGGTCCGCGCCGCCAACCATGGACTCAACAGGAGTTGCCACAATGTCCGTTCCACCCCTGCCGGCGATCATGATCGAACCTGTGGTGCGCGCGGCGCTGCTGGAGGACCTCGGCCGCGCCGGTGATCTGACCACCGACGCGATTGTTCCGGCCGATGCCCGAACCACATGCGCGCTGGTGGCGCGGCAGCCGGGCGTCGTGGCCGGGCTGGATTTCGCGCTGTGGGCGTTTCGGCTGATCGATCCGCGCATCGAGGCTAAGATAACCTTGCCGGATGGCAGCCGGCTCAGCCCAGGGGATTTGATCGCAACAGTAACGGGTCCGGCGCGCGGCATTTTGACCGGCGAGCGGGTCGCGTTGAATTTTCTGTCGCATTTGAGCGGCGTGGCCTCGGCGACGCGCGGCATTGCCGATGCCATTGCGGGGACGAAGGCGCAGGTTTGTTGCACACGCAAGACGATGCCGGGACTGCGGGCGGCGCAAAAATATGCGGTGCGGGTGGGCGGCGGATCGAATCATCGTTTTGGCCTCGATGATGCGGTGCTGATCAAGGACAATCACGTTGCCATCGCCGGAGGCGTGAAGCCGGCCGTGGAGCGCGCCCGAGCCGGTGTCGGACATCTGGTGAAGATCGAACTCGAGGTCGATACGCTCGAACAACTGCGCGAGGCGATGCAACTTCGCGTTGACGCCGTGTTGTTGGACAACATGGGCCCCGAAATGCTGCGGGAAGCGGTGTCGATCGTCTCCGGGCGGGCGATTACCGAAGCCTCCGGCCGCATCCGGCCGGAGACGGCGGCGCCAATCGCGGCCTCAGGGGTCGATCTGCTGTCGGCAGGATGGCTGACGCACAGCGCGCAGGTGCTCGATATTGGGCTGGATCATCGCGACGGATGATAGAATAAGTCTTGTACCGGCGTGATAAGCTCGCCGTCGCGGGTCAAACCCAGCGCATCAATCCCGGGGGTTCAACAGATCGACACCCATTGCTTCGAAGTCGATCACATTGCTGGTCACAACTGTCAGCTTGTGCACCAAGGCCGTTGCGGCGATCAGCGCATCTCGTTCCGCCGTTGGATCGGGCACGTGCAACCGGGCACCACGCTACGCGACCGCCGTATCGACAGACAGGATGCTGCCATCGAATGCCGGCAGAACCTTACTGTCGATCCAGACCCAAAATGTGGCTCCCTGAAGTTCGTCCCGACGCTGAAGCATCAAGGAGCCCGCTTCGATTTCGAGCATAGTGATGGCCGACAGGAACAGATCCGCGGGATGCACGCTGTCGGCCCATGCGGCGACGTCCGGATTGGTTCGCTCGCGACGCCGGAGTTCTGACCGGACGTTGGTATCCAGCAGGAACATCAGGTCAGGTCGACGGGACCGAAGATCCCGGTGCCGAAGCGCGGTGGATTGCCCGACCAACGTTATCGGCGCCGGCGGTTCGCCCATGTGCTCACGATCGCACTTCGCTATACCCGGCCGGAAACCTGGATCGGGAGGCCGGCGGTGGCAGCTGATTTCAAAGGACGGCGGGAAGATGGCCGCCTGCTGACGGGCATGGGTCGCTATACCGCCGATTGGAACCGGCCGGATCAGCTGCACGCGGCTTTCCTGCGCGCCGATCAGGCCCATGCCGTCATTCGCTCGATCGATACATCGGCCGCGCGGGCGGCACCCGGGGTGATCGCCGTGCTGACCGGTGCTGACGCCGTCGCCGCCGGGTTCGACCGCGGTTCAGCAATGATGCCGGTGAAAGGCCGAGGCGAGGCGCTGCGTGTGCCGCCACGCCCGGTACTGGCGACCGATCGCGTCCGCTTCGTCGGCGAGCCGGTGGCACTGGTGGTGGCCGCAACGGCACACCAGGCCCAGGATGGGGTTGAACGCATTGCGGTCGAGTACGAGGCATTGCCGGCGGTGGCGGACGCCGCGGCTGCAATAGCGCCGGGGGCGCCGGTCATCCACGAGTCGGTACCGGGTAACCTCTGCTTCGATTTCGACTACGGCGATGAGGCTGCGACGGACGCTGCCTTTGCCGCCGCCTCTCATGTCGTGCGGCTAACGTTGACGAGCAGCCGGGTGGTCGGCAATCCGATGGAGCCAAAAGCCGCCCTTGCGAGCTGGGACGGCGAGATATTGGATCTGTGGACGAGCACGCAGGGCATGACCGCGATGCGCGACAGCGTGGCCGCGCAAAGCGGCTTGCTGCCAGAGCGCATCCGCATTCGCGCGCAGGACGTCGGCGGTGGTTTCGGCATCCGCGGCCCAGCGTATCCGGAGCATATGGCGCTGGCACTGGCGGCACGAGTGACGGGCCGGCCAGTGCGTTGGGTCGCCAGCCGCGCCGAGACTTTCCTTTCGGACTATCACGGCCGCGGCCTTGTGATGACCGGCGCGCTGGCGCTGGACGAACGGGGAAAATTTCTCGCGCTGCGTCACGAGTGGCTCGCCGATCAGGGCGCCCATCCGGTTGCCACCGGTCCGTTGATCAACACGCTGAACCCCGCTTGCATGGCCACCGGCTGCTATCGCATCCCAGCGGTCTACGGCCGAAATCGCCTGGCGATTACCAACACCGTGCCGATCACCGCCTATCGCGGTGCCGGCCGGCCCGACATGGCCTACATTGTCGAACGCCTGGTGGATGAGGCGGCGTGCCGGAGCGGGATCGATCGGATCGAACTGCGCCGCCGCAATCTCATCCCGACGGATGCTTTTCCCTACCGCGTGCCCGCAGGAGCGGTGTTTGCCGAGTATGACAGCGGCGACTATCGCGCTGGTTTGGACCAGGCGCTCGCTCTCGCCGACTGGAGCGGCTTTGCGGCCCGGCGCGCTGATGCGACCTCGCGCGGCAAACTGCGCGGGATCGGTTGCGCGTTGTTTGTCGAACCATCCGGCGGAGTGGTGCCGAAAGATGAGGTCGCGATCACGTTTGACGCCGATGGGCACGTAGTGCTGCACACCGTCGTTACTTCGAACGGCCAAGGGCACGAGACGGTGTATCCGGAAATTGTCGCCCGTGTGCTGCAAATCGACCCGACACGTGTGCGACTATCTGCCGGCAACCCGGAGGGACCCGTGCTGAGCGGTGGCGGTGCCTTCGCATCCCGGTCGATGATGTCGCATGGCGCTGCCAGCCTGGTGGCGGCACGTGAGGTTGTCGAAAAGGGCAAAGTTCTGGCGGCGGATGCGCTGGAAGCCGCCGTGGCAGATATCGAGTTTGGCGATGGCACTTACCGGGTCGCCGGCACCGACCGCATGGTCGAGCTGACGACACTGGCGAGCGATGGAGCGCTCAACACCATGACCGGGTTGGCCGCGACTCGCGCCTTCCCATCCGGCGCCCATGTGGCTGAGGTCGAGATCGACCCCGAGACCGGCATGACGGAGGTGGTGAACTACACCGCCGTCGACGATTGTGGCGTGGTGATGAACCACACACTGCTCGAAGGCCAGATCCTCGGCGGCCTGTTTCAGGGACTGGGACAGGTGTTGGGCGAACTTTGTGTCTACGATGCGGGCGGCCAACTGCTCACTGGCTCGTTCATGGACTATGCGATGCCGCGAGCCGACCTGTTGCGGCAATTCAGCATTGGCGATTGTTGCGTTCCGTCACCGAACAATCCTCTCGGCGTGAAAGGTGCCGGCGAAGCAGGGACCACCGGCGCGTTGCCGGCGGCCATGAACGCGGTGTTGGACGCGCTGCGCTCCGTTGGGGTGACGCATCTGGACATGCCAGCGTCAGCTCAACGTGTGTGGCAGGCGCTCAACGACACCGTGTGATCCGGAGCTGACCGCGCAAATTATGATGCTCCTGCGACGCCTCGCGCCGCAAGCACGAATGCTTCGTTCCGGAGCGAAACGTTAACCCGCGATTATGCTCGATCCGAACACCATATGGCAGCAACACCTGAACTGGAGTGTTGCGATGACGACTCGTATTCAATTTGGTCTTCCCGCCGTATCCGACCCGGCATTTCGCGGCCTGCCACGCCGCGTGACAGGACGTGGTTGGTTCTTCTGGGTGCGTGCTGCTGCTGCTCGGTGGCGGCAGCGCCGGATGTTGGAGACGCTCGACGACCGCATGCTGGCCGATTTCGGGATCGGCCGCTCCCAGGCACTGGAGGAGGCGCGCAAGCCATGCTGGCGGCCGTAGCAGCCAGACGATCCGCGGCATTGTCCGCGCTTTGGCGTCCAGCGGAGCGAGCAAATATCTGAACATACGCAAGCCGCCAGAATCGCGGAAACCCAGCACGCCCGCTTCCGCTGTCATTGCAAGCGAAGCGAAGCAATCTCCATCAATGTGGACACGAGAACTGCTTCGCGACGCTCGCAGTGACAGCGTGGCCGCTGGCAGCCATTGCAGTCGCCGGTCAGCCGGCTGATCTCTGGACCGAGACAGCCGCCGCCGCCGGATCGCGCGCGCCGCGATCCCTGGTATGCTCGCATTCCGCCGTACGCACGCGCGCGGCCATACCGGAGTTATCGCCCATGCTGACACAAGCCGCTGATTTCCGGACCGAAGCGGACGAACTGCACGGGCTGCTCGTCACGCTGCGTGACGCCGATTGGAACCGCGCCACGCTGTTCAAGCAATGGACTGTCAACGACATCGTACAGCATTTGCACGACGGCGACCTGATGGCAGCAGCGTCCGTCTCCGGGCCGGATGCATTTGCGAAGTTCCGCGCAGAACGACAGGCACTTGTCGACAGCGGAATGACCCGCCTCCAGGCCGCTCGGCATCGTCTGGGCGATCTGACCGGGGTCCGCTTACTCGAGCGCTGGTACGCGCAGATGGTTGATCTCTGTGAGCAACTGTCTGCGATGGCGCCGGAGACGCGACTGAAATGGGCCGGCCCCGACATGGGCGTCCGCATGTTCACCACCGCCCGGCAAATGGAAACCTGGGCTCACGGTCAGGCAATTTACGATCTGATGGGAGTAACCCGGACACCAACAGACCGGTTGCGCAACATCGCCGAGATCGGCGTCCGCACCTATGGCTGGACTTTTGCCAATCGCCAGCTTCCGGTGCCGGGTCCGGCGCCCCATGTGCGGCTGACGGCGCCATCGGGAGCGGTTTGGACCTGGAACGATCCGACGCCGGGCAACGCGATCGAGGGCGAGGCACTGGCGTTCTGTCAGGTCGTCACGCAGACCCGCAATATCGCCGACACTGACCTGACCGTCACCGGTGAACCGGCAACGATCTGGATGAACCTGGCACAATGTTTCGCCGGACCGCCGGAAGATCCGCCTGCCCCAGGCGCGCGTTTCATGACGCAACCCGCCTGACCTGAGCCGAGCCGCGGCAGCAGTTGGTTGCCCGGATTTCCGATCCCGTTAAAATCCCGGCATCGATCCAGGAGGAACGCGGGATGAAGAAACGTATCGCCGTCGTGGGTGCCGGCGCTGTTGGAGGTTACGTCGGCTCGAGCCTGTTCCACGCCGGTCATGACGTGACGCTGATTGACCCCTGGCCGGAGCATGTCGAGGCAATCCGCGCCAACGGCATGAACCTGTACGGCATGACCGAGGCAGAACGGAAAACCGTCAAAGTCCCGGCAATCCACCTCACCGAAGTGCAGCAGATCGCCAAACAGCGGCCGATCGACATCGCGTTGATCTCGGTCAAGTCATACGACACGATCTGGGCTTGCCGGATGATCAAACAATATTTGGCCGCCGACGGCATCGTCGTCTCGATGCAGAACTGCGTGAATGAGGAACGCGTTGCCTCGGTTGCCGGTTGGGGCCGGACCCTGGGCATCATCGTGGGCGGCGGTGTCGGTGTGGATCTCTACGAACCAGGACATATTCGCCGCGGCTATGCCAAACGGCCGCAGGTCACCTCGTTCTATGTCGGCGAGCCGTCCGGGATGATTACGAAACGATCGCGCGAACTCGCGGCGATCATGAATGATGTCGACACCGCCAAGGCAACCGACAATTTGTGGGGTGAGCGTTGGACCAAGCTTTGCGTCAACGCGATGCGCAACGGCGTGTCGGCCGCCACCGGAATGGGTGGCAATGAACGCGACCGGCACGATGCGGTGCGCCGGGTCTGCATCGCGCTTGGCGGTGAGTCGGTGCGTGTTGGCCAGCGGCTTGGCTACAGACTAGGACCGATCGGCAGTTTGCCGCCGGAAAGCCTCGCGCGCGCCATGGAAGGCGACAAGGCCGCAACTGCCGAGATCGAAACGCTGATGCTGGGCGGCACCGGCGAGGACCAACGGGCGTCGTACCAGCGTCCCTCAATGGCGCAGGACATGGCAAAAGGCCGCCGTACCGAGATCGAACTGATGAACGGCTTCATCGCCAGCGAGGGCGCCCGTGTGGGCGTTGCCGCGCCCACCAACGAAATGATCACGCGTCAGGTACTGCGCGTCGAACGCGGCGAAATTCCGCCGCGGCCGGAGAATGTACTAGTGAATACTTAAGTATGTCACCGGGGGAGGACCGGCCCGCGAGCGAACCGGCCCCCTTTCCCCTACTTCCGTTTGATGGTTATCTTGACTTTGCGGTCAAGAATAACCATCAAACGGAAGTAGGAGGATGAGATAGTAAGGCATCTCTTCACCCTCCGATGTTGAGCCGGCGGGGCCAATCCCCGCCGGCTTTTCGATTCTGCGGCAAATTGATTAACCGGGGCCTGGCGCATCCAGGATGGGCCTGCGTCAACGGACGTGGGGACGCAGCCAGCGAGGCTCGTTGCGCGAGCCGCCCAGGGCTTGCGGTATCCATGACCGCGCGGTTAAGTCCTCGCAGTTGCGAAAGGGACGCATATGGCGGTCAACAAGATCTACCCTGACTCGGACGCGGCACTCGCGGGACTGCTGCGCGACGGCATGACCATCATGTCCGGCGGGTTCGGTCTGTGCGGCATCCCCGCGGCATTGATCGAGGCAATCCGGACATCCGGCGTCAAGGACCTGACCATCATATCCAACAATGCCGGCATCGACGACGCCGGTCTCGGTTTGCTGCTGCACACGCGGCAGGTCCAAAAGATGATCAGTTCCTATGTCGGCGAAAACGCCACGTTTGCGAAACAATATCTTGCCGGCGAACTGGAGATCGAGTTCAACCCGCAAGGCACGCTCGCCGAACGGATCCGCGCCGGGGGCGCCGGCATTCCGGCGTTCTTCACGGCCACCGGCGTCGGCACCCAGATCGCCGAGGGCAAGCCAACTCAGGTGTTCGACGGCCGCACTTATGTCATGGAGCGCGGGCTGTTTGCCGATCTGGCGGTCATCCACGCCTGGAAGGCCGATCCCGAAGGCAATCTTATCTACCGCATGACGGCGCGGAACTTTAACCCGATCATGGCCACCGCCGCCACCATGGTCGTGGCGGAAGTCGAAGAAGTCGTCGAGCCGGGCCAGATCGATCCCGACCACATCATCACGCCCGGCATCTTCGTTAACCGGATCGTTCCGCTGACGTCAGTCGAGAAACGCATCGAACAGCGCACCGTGCGCAAGCGCTACTGAGGAGACCGCGACCATGCCCTGGACCCGTGATCAGATGGCCGCCCGAGCCGGCCGCGAACTGCGTGACGGCTTCTACGTCAATCTCGGCATCGGCATTCCGACGCTGGTGGCCAACCATTTGCCGGCCGGAGTGTCGATCCAGTTGCACTCGGAGAACGGCATGCTCGGCATGGGGCCGTTTCCGTTCGAGGGCGATGAAGACCCCGACCTGATCAATGCCGGCAAGCAGACCGTCACCACGCTGCCAACCACCAGTTTCTTCGACAGCGCCGCCAGCTTCGCCATGGTGCGCGGCGGGCACATCGACATTTCCATCCTCGGCGCGCTGCAGGTGGCGGAGAACGGCGACCTCGCCAACTGGATGATCCCGGGCAAGATGGTCAAGGGCATGGGCGGTGCCATGGATCTCGTAGCGGGAGTGCGCCGTGTCGTTGTGCTGATGGAGCATACTGCAGGCGGCAAACCCAAGTTGCTGAAGCGTTGCAATCTGCCGTTGACCGGCGCGGGTGTGGTCGATCTGATCATCACCGATCTCGGCGTGTTCGAGGTGCCCGAGAAGGGCCGGGACGGCGATCTGCGCCTGCTGGAAATCGCTCCGGATGTGACCATGGACGAATTGCGTGCCAAGACCGAGGCATCGTTCCGGCTGACCAACAGCTGATCTGGTTAGCCGGACCGTCCGGTCAGCTCATTGATGACACGGCTCCAGACCGTCTCCATTTCGGCGGTCCAGTCACTGCCAAGCACGTCTTTGAACGTTGCCATCACGGTGAGATAGAATCGGTCGAACATCTCGGGTTCGACGCCCAGACCCTGGTGATTGACCCGCTCGATCTGGATCAGATTGGCGCCGTACGAGCGATCGCCGAGAAAATCCAGCAGGCTTTCCATCGTCACCTGAAACATCTGGCCGCGCACGAGGCCGCCTTTGTCGCGGATGAACAATGCCTCGGCTTCGGGCAGTTCGGCGAACAGCCGCTCGAAGATCAGCGGTATCGGGTCGCCAACGCGTTCGGCGACACGTTCCAGCGTATCAGTGATGACAGCGGCATCGTCGCGCATCTTGGCTCCGGGAGACTTTCCACGCCCCGCAGCATCCCCGATCAGGCGCAATCATGAAAGGGCCGGCATGAAGGCCCAGATAGTTGACTCGACCGGCGACATGGACGCCGGCATACGGACCAAGGCTGGATAGCGGCACGTGGCAGACGATTACCGTAAAAACAGCACCGAACTGTGGTCGACGCCAAACCCGCCGGCCGCGGTGGCGAGCGTATCGATGTCACTGCGCGACAGCACCAGGTCAGCCTGGCTGCCGCAATCATCGGCATCCTGACTGGTGCGAAGTCCAGACCAATGGGCGCGATAGAGGCGGTCAGGCTCGCTGCCGCGGCGTTCCACCACCAGGCTGCCGCCGGACTTCTGTATTGTGGCGACATCGAGCACGCAGGCCGCCTGCTGCGGGCGGTCGGCCGTCAGGCGGGCGGTACTGTCGAACGGCGCGCGGTGCGCGGGATCGAACGCCACCAGATCGCCGACCTTCGGGCCGAGTTCCGCCGCTTGCTGTACGATCCCGGCCATACCGGACACCACGGCCAACAACATCGCAGCCACGATCAGCACATACTGCGGCGGTTGACTGGTCTTGCGGCGATCGGCGGCCATCGTAAACGCTCCGGGTTGACGGCCGGTAACCTGCCCATTCGAAGGTTAACGCAGGGTAAACATCCCGGCCAAAAAATCGGCGGCACCAAAACACGGGAGGTGCCGCCTAGTTTGGGGAGGAGTCCAAGAGAGAAGCGAGAAAACCCCGCCTCCCGAAAATCATCATGCCGCCAAATCGGTGCAGCCACTTTGATCTGCATCAAAGTAGCGATTTTTTTGTTGATCAGCCGGGGGTGATCAGCCGAGGCGATCGCCCGAACATGGACGATCAGCCGGTAAAGGCCGGCATCACGTCACGGGCAAACCAGCGGAGCTGTTCCTCGAACGCCGCAGGGGATAAGCCCTCAGCCCAATGGACCATGAAATCTTCCATGCCCGGGTATTTGGCCTCGATCGACTTGATCCCATCGATCACCTGCTGGGGAGAGCCGCAAAACCACGCCTTTTGCTGCACACCATCGCGCAACGAAGGGATCTTGGCAGGCGCGCCTGGCGTCCCCCAGGTGCGGCCATGTTCATCGGCATAGCGCACAAAACCGAACGGGGCGAACCACTTGTAGCGCTCGTCATGGGCCGGCTCGATTTTCCGGATCGCCTCTTCCTGGTCTTTCGCGAGATAAAGCCCGGCGCCCCAGATCAGGTCCTGCCCGAGCTGTTTCTGCTGGCCGTAACGCGCACAGGCCGCGTGATAGGCGCGGATGACATCATCAAGAATCTTTTCGCCATTCAGCACCACCATGGCCTTCAGGCCGTATTTCGCGATCATATCGATCGTCGTGCCGCTGGCGATCGGCATATAGATCGGCACCGGCGTGTGGATCGGCCGCGGCACCAGGGTAATTTCCTTCAACTTGTAGCCGCGATAATCGACCTCCGGCGGGCAGGTGAAGTGCTTGCCTTTGAAGCTGAAGGATTCCTCGTTGAAGGCCCTTTGCATGAGCTGCACGCCTTCCTCGAACATTTCCCGATTTTTGGCGGCATCGAGCAGTGGGCCGCCGAGAGTTTCCACCTCGCGGGTGTGGTAGCCTCGGCCCACGCCCATAATCACCCGACCGCCGGTGACGATGTCGGCCATCGCGTAGTCCTCGGCGAGGCGCAGCGGATGCCACATCGGCAGCACATTGAAGCCGCAACCGAATTTCAGCTTTTCTGTCTGCGTGGCGAGCCACAGGCCAAGCTGGATCAGGTTCGGCAGGCACTCATAGCCTTCGTGCTGGAAGTGGTGCTCTGCGGTCCACAGCGCGTGATAGCCGGTCTCGTCCATCACCCGGGCCATCCGCCGCGCAGTCCAGAACACTTCGGCAAAGCGATCGTTGGAATAGCGGCGCTCGTTGGCGGGTGTGCCCTGGAGCCCGACATTGTCGAGGTCGATCTGGCCGACATACAGCACGTGAAAGCGTTTGATCATGGTGAGTTCCTCTCCTGCTTGCTTCGTTATGGCACGAACCAGGCTAATCTGTTCAACCCGGGAACGGTGGAACACGCTGTGACCAGGTGGCGGAGGGTGCACCGTCTTTGCTGACAACCACCGGCGACGAAATTGCGATTTGCAATGCTGCGGGCAATAGCGCTGGTGTCACTGGTGCGCCTGGTGCTGGACACTGATGTCATGGTCTCGGCGTTCCGCAGCAATCTGGGTGCGTCACGGCAGGTGTTGGTTGCGATATTGCGCCGGCGGTGTGTGCTGGTGCTGACTGTGCCTTTGGCGCTTGAGTACGAAGCTGTGATGACCCGTTCCGAGCACCTTGCCGCGTCTGGACTGGCGGAAACCGATATCGGGGCGTTACTCGATGCGGTAATTTCAGTTGCCGAGCCGGTCCGTCTCGCTTTCCTTTGGCGGCCGCAATTGCCGCATCCGGATGATGACATGGTGCTGGAAGCGGCAATCAACGGGCGCGCCGATCGGATCGTGACGTTCGATCGGCGGCATTTTGCTTCGGTTGGCGCGCGGTTTGGCAACAGGCGTGCGCCTCTGGTTACGCGGTTCAATCAGAAACAGACGGCAAATTGACCACTACAACGGTGAGCGGCTGCTGCTGCACCCTCGTCAACCACGCCAGTCGCCTGAGCCTTGCGGGGCGGCGCTCATGTGGCCCAATTTGGGGCTCGTCGCCGCTATCAGTGCAGAATTCGGCGCATGGCGCCGTGCCAGTTATGTCCTTCGGGCGGCACTAAATGGCATTACCGCGCCGCAGAACCCTCCGGCGCCACCACCCGCCGCGGTGCCACCGGTGCGGCGGGAATCGAACTCAAATCCACCGCCGGCATCGCCAGCTTGAGTTCCTTCAACACTGCATTGGAAAGTTCGTTGTAGCGGGTAAAACTCCGCCGCAACCGGGCGCGCCAGACCGGAATGCCGCCGTTGGAGTGCAGCTCGTAAACCGACTCCCGCCCATCCAGCGACGAACCGACATGATCCCACGCCATCTGCAACAACGCGGCGCGTTGCAGCGCCGAATAGCCGCCGCCGCTGAACGACTCCTCCAGCCCGGGCCCGACCTCAGGCGACGCAAGGTCGCTGTCCGTAGGCGCAACGATCATCGACGAGCCGGGCAATATGCGCAGTGTCTCTGTCAGCCGCTGGCGCGCGTTCAACATGGCGATGCTACCGACCGACGTATGAACATGGTTGGGATAGCAATAACCTTCCGCCGTAAAGCTCGGATCGAGTTCGGCGGCAGTGATACAGGTGCGCACCGTTTGCACGTCGGTGATCATATCAAGCAACATCTCGACAGTCGGCGGTTGCTGCACCAACCCCATCGCATCGGTCAGCGCGAGCGCCAGTCCCAGAGCAAAATCGCCCTTCGACAGCCAGCAATACAGCTGATGCCAGAACAGCCAACGAGCAATCGGATCGACATTGGCGTCGAGGAAGAACAACCGGTCGTTCGGAACGAACACGTTGTCCAACCACATTTGGCCGTCCAACTCGTCGTTGCGCGCCGACAACGCCGAAACGAACGGATTGGCGTCGCGCACGGAGATTTTCCGGCACAGCACGGTTACCCCCGGCGAATTGATCGGAACGACACAGGTGACCCGGTGGCCGTTATGTTCGCAGGTCGAGTTGGCGCCGACATAGACGTCCTCGGCATACGCCGGGCTGGTGAACATCCCGACTTTACCGGTAATGAACAAGCCCTCCGGAGTTTCCTTGACGACCCGCAACGCGTTGCGTTCGGCGGGGTCCGGCCGCATGCGGTAGCCGATGGTTGCCTGGCCCGAGGAAAACGTCAGAAACCGCCCGCTGTCGGCAATCGACTGCCGATATTGCGCCGCATTTTCGATCTGCGCGGGGAACTTTCCATAAGCGCGCACGGTCGTTTCGATCCCCAGAGCGATCAGATGGCCATAGGCCGGCGTATGCGTGACGTTGCCGGCGTTGATGAACGTGGTGGCGGAGAAACTGCGTCCCAGTTGCCGCAGATCGGCGGCGGAGCGCGGCACGACGGCCCACACCGGTGAGCCCGCTTCGGTGACCAATGTCTCGCGCCAGGCCGGATCGAAGTGGCGGTCGTACCACGTGACGTATTCCTCGACCATTGCACTGGTGGCCGGGTGAGTCGTTACGTCGGCGACCAATCCGTCGTTCATCACCCAGACCCGGCGTCCGTCGCGCAAGGATGTCCGGTAGTCCGAGCCTGTCCGCATCGTGGTCTCCCATTCGGGCTGTAGGGGTTGGACCATGTTTAGACCGGCCCGTTGCAACGGGGAACCGAGCACAGACAGAAGAGGCAGGCGCTGGCATACTCGCCAAGGTCCAACGCAACGGAGACACCGTGATGCACGACGACTCGTTGGCATTCATGCCGGCAACCGACCTGGCGGCGGCGATCCGCGCGCGCCGCCTGTCGCCGGTGGAGGTGACACGTGCCGCGCTGGACCAGATCAACCGCACGCAACCGGTATTGAACGCCTTCATTACCATCGCCGAAGCCGCCGCCATGGCGCGGGCGCGCGAGGCCGAAGCAGCAATTATGCGCGGCGACGCCGTCGGTGCCCTGCACGGCGTGCCGGTGGCGGTGAAGGACCTGGTGCCGACCGAGGGCATCCGCACGACCTGGGGGTCGCTGATCTTCAAGGACCATGTCCCGGACACCGACGCGACGGTGGTGGCACGACTGAAACGCGCGGGCGCAATTATCGTCGGCAAAACCACGACGCCGGAATTCGGCCAGCAATGCCTGACCCGGTCGCCACTGTTTGGCCAGACCCGGAATGCATGGCGAGGCGACCGCACCTCCGGCGGCAGCTCGGGCGGCTCGGCGGTTGCCGTAGCGGCCGGTTTGGTGCCGTTGGCGGTGGCCACCGACGGTGGCGGGTCAACCCGCATTCCGGCGGCCTGCAACGGCGTCGTTGGGTTCAAGCAAGGGCTTGGCGTGGTGCCGCAGGAATACGCGCAGGACGGGTTCGGCAATATCTCCTACATTACGCCGATGACCCGGACGGTCGCGGATACCGCGCTGATGCTGAGCGTCATGGCGGGCCCCGACCCGCGCGATCCGCTGTCGACCGGCCGGCCCGCCTGGGATTTTCCCAGCGCCGGCTCCCCCGTTGGCGATCTGGCCGGAACCCGCATCGCGTGGCGCCCGCGATTGGGCAATACCGCGGTCGCCGCCTCGGTGTTGTCCGCGTGCGCGGCCGCGATCGAAGTCCTGTCCGGACTTGGCGCCGAAGTCTCGGAACTGATCACCCCATTCGAAAATCCGGAATCGGTCTGGTTTGTCAACAATGGTGCATACCGTCGCGCTCAATTCGGCCATCATCTGGAGCGGCATCGCGCCATCATGTGCCCGACCTTTGTCCGCCAGATGGATCGGGTCGCGTCATACAGCGCAGCCGAGCTGTACGAAGCCATCTTCGCTCGTACTCGGCTGTATCGCCAGGTCCAGGCCTGGTTCGACACCGCCGACATCGTCGCGATGCCAACTTTGTCGCGGCCGGCTCTGCCGATCGATCAGGATTTCTTCGGCCCGATCGAGATCGACAACCAAAGCGTCGAGAACATTCGTGCCGCCTGGTATCCCTACACCATGCCCTTCAACCTGACCGGCAATCCGGCGATCAGCCTACCCTGCGGTTTCGATGCTGCCGGCCTGCCGCTGGCGATCCAGTTGATCGCCCGACCCGGAGAAGACGAGCGCCTGCTCCGGGTGGCAGCGCTGTTCGAGCAGGCGCATCCCTGGGCTGGCCGCACACCGGTGATCTGACAGCGCTGGTCGTAGGACCGCGCCGGTGGGCCCACCGGAACCTGTCCGGGGCGGCACGTACACCTCGGTTTCTGCACCTGGAGCCCGCCGCTCCCATCCCTGGGCCAGGTTTTACTCCGATATCGCGTGCCTGAGTCATCTGCGAATTAACGATTGGCGTTGCGCAGCCGGTTCCTGTGAAAGGGTGTTGTAAGCAGGCCGAAAGCAACAATCAGGCGCCCTCGCGCGGCGATCCGCTGCGTTTTCACAGTGGCCGTGGCCGGTATGACGGATGCCGTGCCGGCGATGGCGCCAAATTTCGCCCGGCGTGACTGACAGTGGCCCAGGTCGGCGACAGGCCAATCGCAACGCCTGGTTCTGGCCGTTCGAATCCGGCAAGGGAGGCAAGATCTGATGCCCACAGTCACGATCACCGGTACCGGCACCACTCACTCCGCCACGTACACGCTATCCTCGAGCACGGTAACGGCGGTTAATGCCGGAACCGTCGGCAGCACCGGCGCCAATGCCGGGGTGTATATCACGGGCAACAACGATACTCTGACAAACTCCGGGGTGATTCGCGGCGGACAGGTCGATAGTGGACCGAATGGGGCCCTGATTGTCTCGACCGGCGCCGGCGACACGGTTACCAACCAGAGTGGCGCGGTCATTCAGGGTTACGGCAACAACGTTACCGGCATTTATTTTGTTACTGCTGGTACCATAATAAATTCGGGCACGATCAGCAGCGGTGAAGGCCCGCCGGGTGGGTCGGCCAACGGTATTTTGTTGAATGTCGGTGGGGTCGTTACAAATAACAGTACCGGAACCATATCCGGCGGCGGTGTGTACGCGCGAGGCGCTGCAACCATCACCAATTCGGGCAAGATCCTCGGCGATAGCGTTTATGGTGGCGTCTTGCTGAACGCCGGCGGCGTTGTCACCAACCTGGCTGGCGGAACGATTTCCTCCGGCGGTGCCATTTACGGAATCGACATCGCGGGCGCCGCCGCCACGGTTACCAATGCCGGGACTATCACCGCGGGCAGCGCAAGTGGCGCCGCAGTCATTCTCGACTCCGGTTACACCAACCGGGTCATTGTCGATCCCGGTGCGGTATTCATCGGAACGGTCAACGGCGGCACCCCTTCCCAGGCCACGCTGGAACTTGCCTCCGGTGCGAGCACCGGTACCATCACCAATCTGGCATCCTTCAGCAATTTCGGCACGCTGACGTTCGATCCGTCAGCGCATTGGCTGGTTTCCGGCTCCTCCACCGGCCTGCTCTCCACGGCAACCATTGCTGGCTTCGCCACAGGCGACACACTGGCACTCGCCGGGACCGTGAGCGTGACCCACTCGTCGACCAGCGGGGGCATGACGGAAGTCACCCTGAGCAGTGGCGGGACGCTGACCTTTGCCGGGACGATCAATGGCTTTCAGGTCAGCACGTCGGGCGGCGTAACCGACCTTACCGAGCAGGCGACCTGCTATTGCAGTGGCACACGCATTCTCACCGATCGCGGTGAGCGCGCGGTTGAGGACCTGCGGATCGGCGACCTCGTCCGAACCGTAACCGGCCACGCCGAGGAACCGATCGTCTGGATTGGTTATCGGCACCTGGACTGCCGACGCCACGCGGACCCAAAGCAGGTCTGGCCGGTTTGCGTTGCGGCCAACGCCTTCGGCCCAGGACTGCCGCATGCCGATTTGTTTCTGTCACCGGACCATGCCGTGTACGTCGATGCAGTGCTGATCCCGATAAAGTATTTGATCAACGGCAGCACCATCTCGCGGCTTCCGGTGGACAACGTCTCGTACTATCATATCGAACTGGCAACGCACGAAGTGCTGCTGGCCGAGGGACTGCCGGCGGAATCCTATTTGGACACCGGCGATCGGGCCAAATTCGGCAATGCCAACTTCGTCGATGGCCCCGAGCCGGTTCGGCTGTTCCCGGACTTCTCCGTCCGCGTCTGGGAGGCGTCCGGATGTGCGCCGCTGATCGTTACCGGCGCGCAGCTCACTTCGGTACGGCGCCGCGTGAATGCCCGAGCGGCAGCGATGGTCCGGCATGTGGCTGCCGTAGCCTGAAACCGGGACAGCGCACGCGTCCCCGTTGCTGAAGGATTGAAGAGAATTTAACGGCGACGTTCGCAGGCGAACCGGCGACCGTTTTTCGCACGCAGAGCCGGCCTCGATCTCGGTTGAGTGCCTGGCCCGGGGATTGACCAAACCCGCCGCACCAGCACAGTGACGCCACCCACGGCCAAACGTGACCGATCTCAGGCGAGCGCAACTGACATGGCCAATATGCGGACAGAGACCGACAGCCTTGGCGAAATCGAAGTGCCCGCGGACAAGCTTTGGGGCGCGCAAACTCAGCGCTCGCTGGCCTATTTCAGCATCGGTTCGGATTTGATGCCGCGCGAGATGATCACCGCTTATGCCACTCTGAAAAAGGCCGCGGCGATTGCGAACCATGACGGCGGACGGCTCGACGACCGCCGCTACGAATTGATTGTGCGGGCCTGCGACGAGATCCTCGCCGGCCGGCATGACAATATGTTCCCGCTGCATGTGTGGATGACCGGCAGCGGCACCCAGTTCAACATGAACGTGAATGAGGTGATCTCCAATCGATGCTGTCAGTTCGCGGGTACGGCGCTCGGTAGCAAGACGCCGGTCCACCCGAACGACCATGTCAACATGTCGCAATCCTCGAACGACAACTTTCCCTCGGCGATGTACATCGCTGCCGCGATCGCGGTGACCCAGCGGTTGGTTCCGGCCGTCGCCGCATTGCGAAATTCGATCGACAGCAAGGCGAACGCCTGGAGCGACATCGTGAAAATCGGCCGCACCCACATGCAGGATGCTACGCCGCTGACCTTGGGTCAGGAATGGTCCGGCTATACGGGGATGCTGACGGATAATCTGGAGCGGATCGAGGCGGCGTTAAGCGGCGTGTACCAACTGGCTCTCGGCGGCACGGCGGTTGGCACGGGAGTCAACGCCGCACCCGGCTTTGCCGAGACAGCAGCAGCGGCAATCGCCCAGCTTACCGGCCTGCCTTTTGTTACTGCCGCCAATAAATTCACGGTGCAAGGGGCGCATGACGCCTTGGTGCAATTGTCCGGCACGCTGCGCACTTTGGCCGTGTCGTTGTATAAGATCGCCAACGACATTCGCCTGCTGGCCTGCGGACCGCGAGCCGGGTTCGCCGAACTTGAGCTGCCGGAGAATGAGCCGGGGTCGTCGATCATGCCGGGCAAGGTCAATCCGACGCAGTGTGAAGCGCTGACCATGATCGCCGTGCAGGTGATGGCCAACGACGTTGCGGTCGGATTTGGCGGGGCGGGCGGTTATCTCGAAATGAATGTCTACAAGCCGCTGATGATCCACAATATCGCCCATTCCATAACGATCCTGTCCGACGGCTGCACGAATTTCCGGCGCTTCCTGATCGAGGGCGCCAGACCCAATCTGAAAAAGATCAACGAATACGTGGAACGATCGTTGATGCTGGTGACCGCGCTCGTGCCGCTCATCGGCTATGACAAAGCCGCACAGATCGCCCACCACGCATTGGTTGAGGACCTCACCTTGAAGCAAGCCGCGCTGCAACTGGGGTTTGTCTCGGAGGTGGATTTCGATCGCATCGTCGATCCACGTGCAATGGTAACGCCTGGAGTGGCCAGTTCGGTCTGACGTGGTTTGCCCCCGCCCCTGGGCCGCGCTAACCATGCCGGCCATGAGCAACACACCTCCCAAACGCGGCCTCGCCCGCAACACCGCCAATTACGGTGACCGCGACTTTGCGCTCTATCTGCGCCGGTCGTTCGCCAAATCCATGGGCTACACGCAGGCGATGCTCGACAGGCCCGTGGTGGGGATTGTCGACACCGGCTCGGACTACAACAACTGCCACCGCACCGTCCCCGAACTGATCGAGGCGGTGAAACGCGGTGTCCTCGCCGCCGGCGGCCTGCCGTTGGCGTTCCCGACCGTGTCGCTGTGCGAGCCGTCGTTGTTCCCAACCTCGATGCATTACCGCAACCTCGCCGCGATCGACACCGAGGCGATGCTGACCGCGCAACCGATGGATGCGGCGGTGCTGATCGGTGGCTGCGACAAAACAGTGCCGGCGCAGCTGATGGCAGCCGCCTCGGCGGACATTCCGGCGGTGCAATTGGTGACCGGGCCGATGCTCGCCACCCCGTTCCAGGGCGAGCGGCTCGCCGCATGCACCGATTGCCGCCGGTACTGGGCTGCCTATCGTGCCGGTACGGTAACCGCGGAACGCATTGGCCAGATCGAGGGCAGGCTTGCCACCACTGCCGGCACCTGCGGCGTCATGGGCACCGCCTCCACCATGGCCTGCATCGCCGAAGCTTTGGGCATGGTTCCTTTGGGCGACGGGTCGATCCCCGCGGTGCACGCCGACCGTCTGCGCGCCGCCGAAGAAGCCGGTGCTCTGGCGGTGCGGCTGATCGAACAGCCGATCCGGCCCTCGGAAATCATCACGCCGGAGTCTGTGGAAAATGCGTTGCGGGTGCTGCTGGCACTGGGAGGATCCACCAACGCGCTGATCCATCTGACCGCGGTCGCCGGCCGGCGCGGCATCAAAATCGATCTGCACCGACTGAATGAACTGTCAGATTCCACGCCAGTTCTGGTCGATCTGAAACCGACCGGCGATGGCTATATGGAAGATTTCCACGCGGCCGGCGGCATGCACGCGTTGTTGTGGGAATTGCGAGACTTGTTGCACCTCGGCTGCCGCGATGTCACCGGTGCGTCATTGAAGGACCGTTTGTCGAAACCGGAATTCGTCGATCGTCGCTACATCCGTGCGTTCAACGAACCGGTCTCGCCGGTTGGCGGCATCGTGTCGCTGTTTGGTTCCCTCGCCCCGCGCGGCGCGATCCTGAAGCGCAGTGCCGCCACACCGTCGCTGTTCGAAACCGAGGCGCGCGCTGTAGTGTTCGATGGCCTGGAAGACCTCGCCAACCGCATCGACGATCCGGCGCTGGACGTGACCGAGCGGGACATTCTGGTGTTGAAGAACGCCGGCTCGCTGACCCCGGCCGGTATGCCAGAGGCGGGATATCTGCCGATCCCGTCCAAACTAGCCCGTGCCGGCGTCAAGGACATGGTGCGCATGAGCGACTGCCGGATGTCGGGCACGGCGTTCGGCACCATCGTTTTGCACATCACGCCCGAGGCTGCCGCCGGTGGCCCGCTGGGGCTGGTCGAAAGCGGTGACCGGATCCGCTTATCGGTAAAGCAACGCTCGCTCGATCTGCTGGTCGATGACGCGACCCTTGCGAAGCGCCGCGCCTCCTGGGCGCCACCGCCAAAGCCGGGCCGCGGCTGGGACCGGCTGATTGCGGAGCAGGTGTTGCAGGCCGATGAGGGCTGCGATTTGGCCATTATGCGGCCGGCGGGGGAATAAACCTTCGGAAGCGCTCGTCTTCACGTGTAGCCCATTCTGATCACCCCCCTGAAGGGCCGCGGCGGTTGCCGCACCGCCCCCGCCCCCGTTGCTGTTGACGGGGGCGGGATTGGGGCCTCTCGAACACCCCGGGAAATCTGATAGCGTGGGCCATCCAACCTTGGAGGATGACGCATGGATGCGATGGTCGACGGGCACGCGAATGCCGCTCCGGCGGAACGGCGGCGCATTCGCACGGGGGCGTTTACCGGCCCGACCTCGGGTCTCGCACCGGGGAATGTGCAGGCCAACCTGGTCGTGCTGCCACGCAATCTCGCGCATGATTTCCTGCGCTTTGCCCAGTCGAACCCGCGGCCTTGCCCCGTGCTGGCAGTGTCGGAGGAAGGCTCGCCACATTTTCCCGGCCTCGGCGAAGATCTCGACATTCGCACAGACCTGCCGCGCTATCGCGTCTGGCGTCACGGCGAACTGGTCGAGGAACCGCACGACATCATCCATGCCTGGCGCGGCGATCTGGTGGGGTTCGCTCTTGGATGTTCGTTCTCGTTCGAGGAAGCGTTGCTGGCCGACGGCATCGAAGTTCGCCATATCACGCTGAATTGCAACGTGCCGATGTATCGCACCAACATTGCTTGCGTGCCGGCCGGGGTTTTCTCCGGGCCGATGGTGGTTTCGATGCGGCCGATGCGGCCGGCGGATGCGATAAGGGCGGTGCAGATCACCTCGCGGTTTCCCTCGGTGCATGGCGCGCCGGTGCATTTGGGGCTGCCGGAACAGATCGGCATATCCGATATCAGCAAGCCCGATTACGGCGACGCAGTGCCGGTGGGCGCCGATGAACTGCCGGTATTCTGGGCTTGTGGCGTTACGCCGCAGGCAGTGATTGCCCAGGTGAAGCCGGAGTTTTGTATTACACACGCGCCGGGAAGTATGTTGATTACCGATTTGCGGAACAGCAAACTCGCCGTGTTGTGACGTTCGGTGCGCGAACGGATCGACAGCATTGAAACTCTGATCCAGCAGGAAGTTGGCCGCGGTGCCACCGGGTTGTTCGCCGCATCGCGGGGCGGATTGTGGGCCGCGGCTTCGGCATTCTCGACCGCGCAACCACGTTACGTTGGCATACTTACCGGGTTTTTCGTGCCCCGTGGAACGCCGCCGGCAGCGGAGACTGACGGTCCGGCGGGTGCCGCGCTGCTGGCGTTGGGATTGTCGCGGATCGGCGTGCCATGCCGGCTGCTGACCGATGACGCCTGCCGTTCCGCTTGCGAGGCCGCTCTGTTGGGAGCCGGACTGCCCGGTGTGTCGATCGACGCCGTGGTGCCCGACGCGCCTCTGCAGCCGGTGATCGAGGCGTGGCGCACGCTTGGCGTCGACTGGATGATTGCCATCGAGCGCTGCGGTCTGAGCGCGGACGGTCACCCGCGCAATATGCGAGGCGAGGATCTGTCACCTTATACCGCGCCGTTGGATCGGGTGTTTACTGTCGGTCCCTGGCGCACCATCGCGATCGGTGACGGCGGCAATGAGATCGGCATGGGCGTGCTTCCGGACGGTCTGGTCGCGCGTGAGGTCCCGCTTGGTGCAACGATCGCGTGTGTGACGCCGGCAGATTTTCTGGTGACCGCCGGCGTGTCGCATTGGGGAGCGTATGGGTTGCTTGCCGGCCTTGCGGTGTGTCGGGCGGATTGGCGGGAGACGTTACTGGATTGTCTCGATCCGGCAATCGACCGACGGATTCTGGAAACGTTGGTGCAACGAGGTCCTGCCGTGGACGGCGTGACGCTGCGGCAGGCGCCGACCATCGACGGGCTCGATCTGGCGACCCAGCATGCAAAGCTGGAACGCATCAGAGCGATTGCGCGAGGGATCTGATGGCCTTACGCGGGCGAGCCTGAACATTCAAACAGACTGCCGCTTGCTCAGCGTCATGGTCCTTCCCCGCAGCCTCACCCCATCTCGCCCAACCGGTCGCCAACGCCTGCGCGGCGGGCCCAATATTCCCAGGCACGCCAGCCCGACGGTGACCGCGGGTCGAATTCGCCCTGGCCGGCAATCTCGCCTGGCGACAGCGGTTTGAACGAGCCAAAGCGCATCGCGGTGGTCAGCACGCGGGCGTTCACCGGCAGATAGACCGATATCCGCACAACATCCATGATCGTGCCGCCGACCGCGGCAAAGCCATGGCCGCGCATCAACGCAACCGAACCCTTGCCAACCCGTGCCGCCAGATCGCGTCCCTGTTCGGCGTTGCTGACCAGCATATTGGTGTTGTCGCCGAAGCTCTCGGCGATGTCCCAAACCGGCACGTGCGGTCCCATCATCCGAGCGACATGGACCACCGGCTGCAACGGCACGTTGGTGATGCCAAATGCCAAGGTTTCCTCAGCGTGACTGTGCACCACGGCATGCACATCGGGCCGCGCCTCGTAAAGCGCACCATGAATGAAGCGCTCGGTGTAGGGCGGCCGGCGGTCGTCACCCACGACCTTGCCGTCGAGGGTAAACTCCATGATGTCGCCCTCGGTGACCAGTTCCGGCGCAAGCGATCGCGACAACAGGAAACGCTCGGGATTCGATGGATGCCGGATACTGAGGTGGCCATAGGCATCGACGACGTTCTGATGTGCGAGGATGCGATTTCCGATCACCAGATCGCGCAAAGGTTGGTCCAGTTCGCTCATGATGTGCCTCCCAACACGTATTGCTGGCGTTGCCATGCGAACCTGAACCGGCCGAGCGCGGCAGGCAACCGGCCGGCTTCAGTCCATCGACTTGCGGAAGCGCAATACGCTCGCCATCAGCATGCCCAGTCCGAGCAGAGCCATCGCCGATAGCGGCTGCCACAGCACATCGAGCCCGACGCCCTTCAGCATCACGGCTCGGATGACCACCAGGAAGTAACGCAGCGGGTTGATCAAGGTAAACCATCGCAGCACTGCGGGCATGGCGGCGATCGGATAGGCGAAACCCGACAAAATATACAGCGGGTTCACCAGAATGAAGGTCAAGGCAAACGCCTGCTGCTGGGTGCGTGAAAACGTCGACAGCATCAGCCCTAATCCAAGCGCCGCCAGCAGAAACAGCGATGCTCCCAACAGCAGGACCAACGGATTGCCGATGAAAGGAATGCCAAACCACGCGACACCGAAGGCGGTGACCAACGTTACGTCGCCAAGGCCGATCAGAAAGAACGGTACCGTCTTGCCAAGAATGAACTCGATCGGCCGGATCGGACTGACCATGATTTGCTCGAGCGTGCCGACCTCACGTTCCCGCACTACCGCGAACGCGGTCAGGCTGACGACCTGCAACAAGGTCAAGGTGCCGATCACACCCGGAATGAAAAACCAGTGATCATTCAGTTCGTCGTTGAACCACGGGCGATCTTGCAGCGCGACCGTGATGGACGGCGCCGCCGCTCCGGCGGCCGCTGGCCACGCTTTGGCCATTGCGTCAGCCTGGAATTGCGCCACGATCAGGCTGACGTAACCGAGCGCGATCAACGCGGTATTGGAGTTGGTGCCATCCACCGCGACCTCCAACGGCGCGGTCTTGCCGTTGCCGAGATCGCGCGCGAAACCCGCGTGGATCACGATTGCCACCACCGCTCGGCCGGCATCGATATCGCCGGTGACCTGCGCGTCGTTCGCTGCGACGTCGACGACGTCAAAACGTCCGTTCGCTTTGAAATGCGATACCAGCTCGCGACTGGCCTGGCTGCGGTCGAGATCCAGCACCACCGTCGCCACATGATTGACACTGAAGTTTGCCGCGTAACCGAACAGTACCACCTGAATCAGCAGCGGCATGAACAGAAAAAACAAAGCCCAGGGATCGCGGCGGATTTGCAGGAATTCCTTGATCAACATGACGTGCAGACGCGCGAACATCGGCTAATCCAGCCGCTTATGGAACGATCGCGCGGCGGCCCACATAATGACTGCGGCAAACACCACCAGCGCCAGGACAGGTGCGATCAGATCGCCGATCGTGCTGCCCTTCAGGAACACGGCGCGCAAGATAGTGACGTAATATCGCGCGTAGACGACCAAGGTGACTGCCTGCAATGCCTGCGGCATTTGATCGATCGGGAAGGTAAAGCCGGACAGCAACGTTGTCGGTAGCATGGTCAGCATCAGGGCGACCTGACTGGCGCCTCGCTGATCGCGCACGCGGACCGAGACCAGATAGCCGATGCCCAGTACCACGAGCGAGAACAACGCCGTCGTCAGGATGAGCGTACCCAGTCCGCCGCGGAACGGCACCTCGAACCAGAATGCCGCAGCGCAGAGACAGAATGCCGCGTCAAACAGGCCAATCATGAAATACGGTGCCAACTTGCCAAGCATGAACTCGAACGCGGTCACCGGTGTTGAAATGAGTTGCTCCATGGTGCCGCGCTCCCACTCGCGCGCGACCGTGAGCGAGGTCAGTTGCGCGCCGACCAACGAGAGAATGATCGCCACCACGCCAGGGATAATGAAGTTGCGACTGTCCAGGCCCTCGTTGAACCAAACCCGCGGCTCCAGATCGATGACGCCAACCGTTTGCGGTCGCAGCCCATGTGACGCTGCCCAACGTTGCTCGAAATTGGCGGTCACGATGCCGACAATGCCTTGTGCGTAGCCGGTGGCGATGTTCGTCGTGTTCACGTCGGTCGCATCAAACACTGTTTGCAGCGTCGCTTTGCCGGTCGTCGCAAGAATTCGGGAAAAGTTGACCGGTATCGTCACGGCCGCAACGCAATCGCCCCTGTCCATCGCGGCACGCACCGCCTGGTCGTCCGGGAGTTTTGCGGCGATCCGGAACCAGTCGGAGGCAGTGAGCCGCTCCACCAGCTCGCGGCTGATCTGGCTTCTCTCCTGATCGTAGATGCACAGCCCAACACGTTTGATATCGAGACTGACGCCATAGCCTAACAATGCCAATTGTAACGCCGGCATCAGCAAAGCCATCGCGAGGCTGCGTGGATCGCGCCACACCTGCAACGTTTCCTTGTAGGCGATGGCGAAGATGCGGCCCAAATTCATGCTGCGGGCCCTGCCTGGTGTGGCCGGGTCACGAGTTGCACGAAGACGTCTTCCAGGCTTGGCGTGATGGCACGCGGTGGTCCCGACCCGATGCTTTGCCGAGCGAGTAACGGTTGCAAACCGGCGGCCGCTTCGGCGTCGTGCAGCAACACGTGCAGCTTGTCGCCGAAAATCGTCGCGTCGATCACGCCAGGCGCCCGCTGCAAAACCGACAGAGCGGCACCCGCTGCCGCACACTCCATCTCAAACAACACGCCACCCAGTTCTCGTCGCCGTAACTCGCCGGGGCCACCGGCAGCAACCAGGTGTCCCGCATCGATCAGCGCGATGCGGTTGCAGTATTCTGCTTCCTCCATGTAATGGGTGGACACCAGGATCGTTACGCCATCCGACGCCAAATGATGGATCAGTTCCCAAAACCGGCGCCGCGCCTCGGGCTCGACCCCCGAGGTGGGTTCGTC
Source organism: Acetobacteraceae bacterium (assembly GCA_049519555.1). Lineage (GTDB taxonomy): Bacteria > Pseudomonadota > Alphaproteobacteria > Acetobacterales > Acetobacteraceae > Rhodopila. Next base: position 18,997 of record JBEKQQ010000031.1, on the reverse strand, counting down.
GAGAAACAGCACCGGCGGCCGATGCAAAATGGCGCAGCCCAGAGCGAGCCGCTGCTTCCAGCCGCCGGCCAGTGTGCGCACCAGCGCGTCTTCACGGCCCTCCAGTCCGGCCATGCTGACGGCGGTGGCCATCCGCTCTTCCATGTCGCGCCGCGGCACCAAATACAGCCCACCGAAGAAGCGCAAATTCTCCCGCACGGTCAGATCGCCATACAGCGAGAATTTCTGTGACATGTAGCCAATGTGGGCACGCACCGCCTCCGGCTCGCGGCCAACGTCGTAACCGGCGACAACGGCACGGCCGGCGCTCGGACGCAGCAGACCGCACAGCATGCGAATGGTCGTCGACTTGCCGGCGCCGTTAGGACCGATGAAGCCGACGATTTCGCCTTTGGCAATAGTCAGATCGAGATGGTCAACGGCGGTGAAGGCGCCGAACGTTTTGGTCAGGCCCTCGGCGACGACGGCGTCTGTCATGCCGCGCGCTCCGAGCCAAGCAGAGCGACGAACACGTCTTCGATCCCGGGCTCGATCTGCGTCACTTCGGCGTCGGCAATGCCGCGGGCCGCGCAAATGTCACGCAATTCGGGCAACCGGCGATTGGCGTCATCCACCCGAACATGCACGCGGTCGCCCATGAGCAGCAGGCCTGCGATACCTGGCGCGCCTTCCAACGCGGCGTAAGCGGCGCGCGCATTCGCTGTGGTCACCGCCAGCAGCGCACCCGGCATCGCCTGTTTCAACCGCGCGGGCGTGTCGCAGTGGCGGATCTCGCCGGCACTGACCAAAGCCAAGCGCGAGCAGCGCTCGGCTTCATCCATGTAGGCGGTGGAGAGCAGAATGGTGACACCATGCTCGCGCAACCCATAAAGGATGGCCCAGAAGTCGCGGCGCGACACCGGGTCGACGCCGGTCGTCGGCTCGTCCAACAGCAGTACCTGCGGCGTATGGATCAGCGCACAGACCAGCCCCAGTTTCTGCTTCATCCCGCCGGAAAGCTGTCCGGCAAGACGGCGGCGGAATGGCAGCAGACCGGCGGCCTCCAACAACTCGGGCCCACGCGCACGGCGCACTGCACGGGAGACGCCAAACAGCGTGGCATAGAAGAAAATATTCTCGTCGACGGTCAGGTCCTCATAAAGCCCGAACCGCTGCGGCATGTAGCTGAGATACGGCCGTGCCCGCTCCGGATCGGCCACGACATCAACGCCGGCCAGCCTGATTGCTCCCGCGTCCGGCCGCAGCACACCCGCGAGCATGCGCATGATCGTGCTCTTACCCGCTCCATCCGGGCCAACGAGGCCAAAGATTTCCCCTTCGGTGACGGCGAAATCGATCCCCTTCACCGCCACCACCGGCCCGAAGCTGCGGGTCAGGCCGTGTGCGGACACCGCAACGGTAGCGTTCATTTTCCCGGGCTCATTTGCTCTCGAGGCTCATTTGCTCTCGGGGCTCATTTGCTCTCGGGGCTCATTTGCCGGGCGGCAAAGCGGCAATGCTGGCATCGGCCGGCATTCCCGGCAGCAGCTCATGCGTCGGATTGTCGATATCGATGCGGATCCGATAGACCAGCGTCACCCGTTCGGCATGCGTCTCGACGGTCTTCGGCGTGAACTCCGCCTCGGGCGAAATGAAGCTGATGGTGCCGTGGTAAAGCTTGCCTCTGTAGGTGTCGGTCGTCACATCGACCGGCTCATTGAGCCGGATCTTGCCAAGGTCAGGCTCGTTCACATAAGCGCGCAACCAAACATGGTCGAGGTCGTCCAGCGTGAAGATCGCCACGCCGGGACCCGCCAATTGGCCCAGTTCGGCCTGGCGGACTGAGATCACGCCGGCGAACGGCGCGCGGAGTGTGGTGTAGCCAAGCGTTACCTCATCCAGTGCGAGCTTCGACGCGACCGCTGCCTGGTTGGCTTTGCCCAAATCGACATTGGTGGTGGCGACCTCCTGCATGGCCTGGTCGTGCGCCAGCACCGCCGCCGATTGCCGCGCTGCAGTGAACGCCAGGTCGCGGCCCTGGATCGAGATCGCGTTGGTTTTCACCAACTCCTCGGCCCGCGCATAGTCACGCTGCTTCTCGACCAGATCGAAGCCGTCGCTGGAAACGTTGCTCTGCGCCGCGGCGAGCGTGCTTGCGTAGACCGCAACCTGGGCGCTCGCGACGCCCAGATTGGCGCGATCGATCTCGGTCTGGCGGCGATAGAGACTGTCGTCGACACGCGCGAGCACGGTGTCCTTGGCAACCGTGGCACCTTCATCCAAGGCCAGCTCGATAATCGGCGCCTGCACCTGGGTAAAGCTCAGGACGCTTTCATGCGCCTCGATATTGCCGGACACGACAATGGTTGCCGGGTTGCCCGGCGGGCCGAGCAAAGCCTGTGCCACGGCGTTCGGCCAGCGCCACTGCGCATAGCCGACGACGGCAAGAACGGCGATTGCGATACAAATCAGCGCGGTGCGGCGGGAGCGGATCATCACGGCAAGACGATGCAACCGGCCGCGCAGTCAACCAATGATCCAGATCAACGGCCGGCGCGAACCGGGCGCCGGCGGGGTCATGGACGGCAAAATCGGTAACCAGGCGATGAAACCGGCACGATTTTGGACGGCAATCAATAAAACCGGTTGGCGAAAGCGAACGTCTTTCCTTATAGGCTTTCTGGTAACAGCGGAGACCGACCGGACACCGGCACGACCACGTTCAACGGGCGGGGTTTAACCGGCGGGGTTCAACCGGCGGGGTTCAACTGGCGGGCTCAGAGGTTGGCAGTTATCTTGGCTTCATTCATTGGAGCAGTTGTGGCCGAGCTACGTTCGGCCGAAGTGGGGTTGTGGGAATCGGCGGCAGTCTCTTAGCACGTCCGATATCCCATCAGATGCATGGGGGTAATCGTCGTGACACGCGCATTTGCGAAACTCAATTTGTTGACTCTGGTTTGCCTGGCCGGGTGCGCCGGTTCTCCCGACATGATGGTGCCTGGCGCGCCGGTGGCGACGGCTGAGCAGTATCAGGGCGGCCCCGGGTTGTCGGCTGAGGCGCAGCGCGTGAGGCAGATCGCCGAGCGCAACGGCGATCGCGACTTTTTGATGCTCGATAAGGCCCATGGTAAGATCATCGCCTTTCAGCAAGGCCGGCCGACCTTCAGCGGCGCGGCTCTGACCGGCGAGAACACCTCCGATTATCTCGCGGCGGATGCGTTTACCAAGAGTTTCGCCGAGCAGAAGGGATTGAAATACAAAGTCACGCCAGCCGGCCGCTACACGGTATCGGTGGGTTATGACCATAATTACGGACAAACCCTGGACGTCAACGAAGTGCAAGGGACAGACTGGGATATCGCCATCCACAAGGTCTGGCTCGGGGCACCGGCCGAGCACCGCGACTTACGGTTGCGCTCGTCCAGAGACGACGACAAGCACATCACCTATGGCTGCATCGACGTCGACGGAGCGACGATGCAGGGGCTGTTGGATCGTGTGCCCGGTGAAGACCGGACGCCGATATATATTCTGCCGCAGGACGCAACCCTGGTTGCGAGATTCTTTCCGCCGCGCGATGCCGGAAGGAGAGTTGCTGGGCCAGGTGGGTAAAAATCTGGCCCGCTGACAATCGGGACGAAGGTCCCACTCAGCGGGCCAAACATCAACGACGATAACGCCGTTGCAAAGCGTATGGGGGTTTGGGGCGATGCCGATAACGGTCTCGCGTGAGCGTTCACGACTCTTTCGCCGCGCCCCTCGGTCGGCAAGCCATGCAACGTTGAGGCGTCTTGCGACGTGCATGCTGGCCGGCATTATGCTGCTGGTCGGCTATTCGGCGTTTGCAGCGACCTGGGACACAGCATCGAGCGAACCGGCGGCCCGCTTCGATTGGCGACCGGACAATCGCTGGCAGGCAGATCCGGCTCTGGGCAACCAACCCGAGCATCGGCTGAACACGAGTTTTAGCATTGCACCGCTGTGGGACGGCGGCCAGGCGCTATCGCCGGCCGAGCAACGCGTCAACCTGATTGCCTGGCGTAATGGCGACCGGAGCTTTTTGATGGTCGACAAGAACCTTGGCAAAATCATTTTGTTCGAAAACGGCAGACCGATTTTCAGCCGCCCGGCGCTGACCGGGGAAAGCATGGCCGATCGCATTCCAGCGGACGCCTGGATCACGCCGTGGTCGCGGCAAGGTGGCGTAAAGTTCAAAGTGACTCCGGCCGGCCGGTTCACCATAACGCGCAATTACGACCGGGCTCTGGGCGAGCTGTTCGACATCAACGAATTGCAAGGGCGGGACTGGACCATCGCGATTCACCGGGTGTGGTTAGGCCGGCCCGCCGAGCGCCGCGCCGCAAGGCTGCGGTCCGACATGGATCAGGACAAGCACATTACCAACGGCTGCATCGACGTCGATCCGAGCACCATCGCACAATTGTCGAGAATTCTGCCGAGCCGAGGGATGCCGTTGTATATCCTACCGAATAATGAAAATTTGATTAACGACGTTTTCTCGGTCGGGATCAGGCGGACCGGACCTCGCAGTTAACCAGTCGATTGCGGCGCCAGTTTTGTAATGAAGTTGCAACTGGTGGCGAGGTCTGATTGTTTGATGACGCGACCAGTATTACTTTTCTTTCATAAGCGGGAACCAATCGCAGCGACGTTCGTTTAATGCAGGCGAGTCATGTTCGCTCGTCAATGGTTACGTGGAGATAAAATAGCATCCACTCACTATGCCTGGTTTTGCGCGATGGCGTGGTGCTCGAAATGACAAGGTTGTCACTCCCGGACGCTCGCAGGCGTATCCGATGGGTGACACTGTATCGTCGCGGGCCTGCGATCGACGGGAAACCCCACACTGTTGCTTAACCCTCGGGAGACTGACAATGCCTCATAACGGTTTACGGCCCTTCCTGGTGCTCGCTTCGATTTGCCTCCTTGCGAGTACGTTGTTGACGGCGTGCAGCAGCCCGTCATCGCAAACCAGCACAGCGAGCACAGCCTCGGACCAGGCGCCGGCTCCAATGCCGGCACCGGCTCCGACGAACTACAAGAAATAATAGCGGGCCGTTTCGCGCAAAATAGCACCGGCAGGCCGCAACGAGGCTCTTAGGTGCGTTTGTAACAACGAATCGGGTTGACCGTTGTCGGTGCCAGCTGGGCGGACGAGCCCGTCCAGCTGGCATATGACGTTTGTACGGTGGCTCGAGTACAGTGCGATTTCCAATCGATTGATGCTGCAAAGCTCGGCGCGGTGGCTGACCCGCCGCCAGTCGCCGCCGCACGTTGAAAATCGTGAATTTCTGTGTTATCTTGCTCAATCGTAGCCACAGCGTTCCGCCATCCAGTGGAACCATTTCAGGGCTGCTCTGGTTTTTGGTCTGGCGAAGCGGGAGTTCGTTTCATGGTGCGCGACATGGCAATACTCGGGGCCGCGGTGCTGGCCCTCCAGGTAGCATGTCAGCACGCCGAGGGCGCACCGGTGACCGAAGCCCAGGTTCATCACGCTTATCACAAAGCAAGTGCCTCGCTTCAGCCTGCGACATTGCACCCCGCGATACTACACCCTGCGACACTGCATACTCTGGCAGTGCACAAGAAGATTGTCAGGCGCCAGGTGGCTCACGCATTTGCCGAACCGGAGCCGGAAGCGGCGGCGGTTCAGGTTCCCACACCTGAGGTCGACACGGCTGACGGTACGCCGACGCCGTTGGCCTTCCATGTTGGTCCGGCGATCGTTGCAGCGGGGTCGGATTCCGACGAGTCGGCAAAACCGGCACATAAACGCAGCGAAGCCGCCGCTGAGGAGCCCGCATTCGAAATTCCCGTACTGCCCAGTACGCCGCCCGTGCTGTCGGACCAGGAAAGCGCAGCCGGTGAGATGGCCAACGCGCATGGGGACAAAACCTTCCTTATGGTCGACAAGGCTCTGGGCAAGATCATCCTGTTCGAGAATGGCCAGCCGGTGTTCGCCGGCCCGGCACTGACCGGGGAAAGCACCGCGGATCAGATGCCGAAAACCGAGCTGAAAGCGAATTTCGATACGTTGAACGCCGCGGATACCAAGATCACGCCTGCCGGCCGCTATACCGTGGAACGCGGCTTCGATCCGGAAGTCGGCGGCCCGCTGTTCGACATTGACGAAATACGAGGCAAAGACTGGGGTATTGCCATCCACCAACTCTATCTGGGCATTCCATCCGAACACCGGGACGCGCGAATACTGTCGCCCAGTGATGAGGACAAACACATTACTTTCGGCTGTATCAACGTTCAAACGGCCACGCTCCACCTGCTTATGCATGAACTGCCGGTGAAGGGCCCGATCCCGCTGTATATCCTCCCGGAGGACGCGAGCCAGACCGCCGCGTATTTTACGCCCCATACGTCATCCTGACGCGTTGGTAGCTGCGCGCACCCGCGCTTTCGCCGGCCGGGAAATAATGCCAACAAAGTGCCGCCGATGGCGCAGTTGCAAACAATCGACACCGCTGATGCCCGCATAACCTCACACCTCGGATTGACCAGTGAGGCAGCGCACCGCCGCCTGGCGGAGGTCGGGCCGAATGCCATGCCGGATACCGCCGCGAAGGTGTGGCAGATGGCGTTGATCCGCTTCTGGGCGCCGGTGCCCTGGATGCTCGAACTGGCGGTCGTCGTCGAACTTGTGGTGGGCGATCTGATCCAGGCGGCAGTCATCGCCGCGCTGTTGGTGTTCAACGGCATCCTCGGCTTCCTGCAGGACCGATGTCACGATCATCGCGTCGCTGGCCATGGCAGGCATTGTCATGACGGCGTTGCCGGCGCTGGTGGTGTTGGGCGTATTCGCAGGAGCCGTGGTGTTCGCCTTCCTCCTCGACATGGTCAAGGTGGGCCTGTTCGCCCACCTTCGCATCGTTTGACCGGCCACTATCGGCGTTTCAGGGCACGCCGGCGAGACGCAGCCCTTCCGCGAAAAGCTCTCGGTCGGCATGCCGCCGCAGCGTCGTCGTGGCGAGAAAGCCTGCAACCGAGAAATTCGGTTCGATCGCCTGCAACCGGCGCAGGACGGACGCGGCTTCATCGTGCATCCCGAGATGGCCAAGCGCGGCAAGCGGCGTTTTATAACCCGCCGAAAACCTCGGGTTGAGTTGCATCACCAGATGGCCGGTGATGACCGCCGTCTCATAATCTCGCCTGACCAGATGAAACGGCGCGAAGAATGCGTCGAATACGAAGGCAAACCGGTCACGGGGCGACAGCGCCTTGTAGGTGTCAAATCGCCGCTCTGCCTCGGCGTGATCGCCGATATTGAGGCAATGGACGGCTGACAGCGCCCAGGTCATGGCGAGGTAAGGATTGACTTCCAGTGCCCGGTCAAAGCACGCCGCCGCTTCGTCGGATCCATGGTGTGCCCGCAGCAGGCCGGCGACGGTGAGTGGACGGGCCGCCGTAGGGTTGAGCGCGACGGAGCGTTCCGCGAGGTCACGGCCGCGCGCCAGGGCTTCCGCATGATCCGATGCCCAACCTTGGCTGATCAGCAGGACGTGCCAAAAGGCGTACCAACAGTGGACGGCGGAAAATTCAGGTTCTTGCCGGATCGCCTGCGCCAGGTGCTCGCCGGCCTGCAGGAAACCGTCGCGGTCCATCTGGGTCATCGGTAAAATTGATAACAGCAAGAGATCGTACGCCGTTGGGTTCACCGGTGGGTCAGCCGCCCATCTGAGCGCTTCCGCCTGCCATAACTCCGGCTCGATCCGGGCCACTGCCTCTGCCGCGATCCCAGTCTGAGCCAGCGGTAGATCACTGTCGTTCCGGATAAACCGATCAACCCAGACGATCCGATTGCCGGCATTCATATCCAGCAGGCGCAGCGACACCCGTACCCTGTTCCGGCCGCGCCGGATCGTGCCGTCCATCAGGAAGTCGATGCCGAACATGCGCCGCACCGCCGCCTCATCGTAGTGGTCGTGCACAAATCGTGCAATTTCGTCGGCATCGACCACAGTGGTCTGAAAAAATCGTGATAGCGCCGAGGTGATTTCGCCGGCGAGGCCGGGCCCAAACAATGCCTCTTCGTCTGCCAACCCATAGCACCGCATCGGCATGACGCCGACCCGCCTCCGCCTCTGTGGCCTGTATCCCCCGGGAGGCTGCCGCCCAACCAGGGGCGGCGCAGTGGATGGGCGCAATCTCTCCGGCTGCTGCTGGTCGGGACGAGCCGCATTCTGGCCAAGAATACTCGCCAACAGGCTGCGCGTTGCGGCCGACGGTGCCGTGTCGAGCCGGGCGGCCAACACAGTGCAGCATTGTTCATAAGCCTCCATTGCCCTCGTGCGCTCGCCCTGTTCTGCATAACCTCGCATCAGGGCACGCCAACCGCCCTCATGGATGGGATCGATGCTCAGCAATTGGCGCGCCGCCGGAATGCTGGCGCTGGGTTCGGTCTGCGCCAGCAAATGCGTCTCCGCCACAAGACGGCCGTGGTCATGCAGGCGGTCCCGCTCCTGCCGCAGCCATTGGTCGAAAGCCGGGTCGATCCCGTCCAGGTCCTCGAGCAGCGCGCCGTCCAGTAATGCCAGCGAGCCGGGCGCCTCGGCCGTCGCTCGCATGACCTCCGGGGCGTCGATCCAGACCGCTTCGGGTCGCAGCAACAGGGAAACGCGCGTGACTTCCAGAACCGCTGGACCGGCGGGCGCCAGGGCGTCCGCAAGCCGCAGGACTTCGGCACGGAGCGCGGCGCGTCCCAGGGCATCCGGCAGCTGGCTCCACAGCAGCCGCGCCAGCCAGACGCGCGGTACTGGGCGAGGCGAGGACATCGCGACGGCGGCGAGCAGCGCTCGCGTCCGCAGGCCCGGCGGAGAAATCTCTTCACCTTCCGTCATCCAGGCTTGCATCGGCCCGATCAGGCGGAGATGAACCGCAACGCGATCGGTCGGACTGGGTGCCATAACCTCCCCTTTTGGGACATCGTACCGCATTCAGGCGGCTGCGGGATTGGCGCGAGAACCGGTTCCTGGATTGCCGGTCGCGAGCGGCACGTGGTGCCAGGCCTGGTCGATCAGGCCGGTTTGCGCCCGTCATTGGACGAAGTGATTGCCGGCGCGTCTGCCCGGATGCGCTCCGGGCCCGAAGCGGGTTTGTAATCACAGAAAGCGGCGAATAGCCAGATAAAATCACTGACCTGGCGCGGGTCGTTGCTTAAGTGCCGGCGTGTACGACGCGGCTGCGAAATGAGTTGCGTCCAGCCCAATACGCCAGCGCTGCCGCTCCCTGAATCAAGGCGGCGGTGAGGAACAGGACTGGCACTGTCGCACTGCCCGCCGGTGCGGTGGCGTCCCGGATCATGCCGAACAACGCTGGCGCGAAGGCGAATGACGCCTGCGCAACGCCAGTCATCAATGCGACGACACGGACCACTTCGGCCTTGGCAAACTCGGTCTGCGCGATCAGCGGCGGTATCGACGTCGCGTTGCCGATACCAACACCGAACAGCACCACGCCCAGTACCAGCAGTGGAATGTTGTTCCCGCCGGCGGCGAGGAACACGCAGCAGCCGACAATTTGCACGCCGTAGTTCATTGCGCCTACGATCCGGCGCTCGGTGTTTGCCGGCATCAGCCAGCCGACCAGGGTACGACCGGCAATTGCCGATGCCGTGGCAAGGCCGGCGACGATGCCGGCCCGTTGTGCGCCCATGGCGGGCACCAGCAACGAGAACATATGCGTGATCAGTCCGATCTGCGCGAACAGTCCAAGCGCCATGCCCAGTGCCAGGGTCAGGAACGCCCGGTCATGCCAAATGTTCGCAACCGGGACGTGGGGCAAAGGCGCTGCGACAGCGCGCGATGGCACGGGAGCGCCACCATCTGGGGCCAGCCCCATCGATTCCGGGGTGCGACCGAACACCTGCCTCGACAGAACCACGATTGCCGCGACCATCACCATGCCGACCGCGACCGACGCCAGCCGAAACCCGATCCAGCCGATCAGCGCGACCCAAAGCGGCGAGAAAATGACCCCGCCAAAGCTGGCGCCATTATACGCGGTCGATAAGGCTGCCGGCCGACCTTGATCGAACCAGGGCGACACCATTGCGTTGATCCCGGCAGCACCCAGAGCGACCCAGCCCGCCCCGCTGAACAAGGTGGCGGCGAACAGTTGCCAAGGCTCCACCGCGTACGCCCAGCCGGCAACGCCGAGCGCAAGACACACCGCTCCTGCGACCGTCACTCGCGGAAGGCCAAATAAACGATACAATTTTGGCATGTTGGCGACTGCCACGGCACCCACCAGAAAATGCACCGTGATTGCTGCCGCAACCAGCGCGACCGGCCAGCCACGCGTGTCCTGCACGGCCTTCAGGAATATTGGCGGCCCGTAAAACCCGACCCCCCAACCGAAAATCGCCACCACGAAAGCTGCGGCAACGACGGTCCAACCGTAAAACCTTGGTGTGCGCATGCGAAAATGTCCGATCCCGTAAGAGGGCCGGGTTCATGCCTGATCGTCATGGGCTGATGCTTCGCCCCGGGCCGAAGCATTGTCCGCCCTGCCGTGCTATACGACGGTGAGTAAGCGGTGTGAGGTGTCATGGTCACGATCTCATCGATGGCAGAAGTTGCTTCATTGGTTGGCGAGCCGGCGCGGGCCGCCATGTTGCAGGCAATGATGGACGGCCGCGCTCTGAGCGCCGGGGAGCTTGCCGGGGTCGCCAATATCACGCCGCAAACCGCGAGCGCTCATCTGAACCAGTTGTGCGCCAGCGGGCTGGTATCGGTGCTGCAGCAAGGCCGCTACCGCTATCACCGGCTGGCGTCACCACAGGTCGCGCAGCTGCTCGAAAGCCTGATGCTGGTTGCCGCCGGCACGCTGACGCCACGGACCGGACCGCGCGATGTGTCGTTGCGCACGGCGCGCACTTGTTACGATCACATCGCGGGACAGCTCGGGGTCGGCATTGCCGATGCGATGAAGCAACAAGGTTGGGTGGAGATCGACGACGATGCGGGCGTGGTGACCGCAAGCGGTGGAGAATTTCTGGCTCGGCAAGGCATCGTGCTCGACCAGCCGCCGGGGCGTCGCCGGACCAGGGCATTGCCGTTATGCCGGCTGTGCCTCGACTGGAGCGAGCGTCGGCCACATTTGTCCGGCCGGATTGGTGCCGAACTCTGCCGTCATAGTCTGGCACTTGGCTGGATCCGCAAACGACCGGCTTCACGGGCGCTGGATGTCACGCCGGAAGGAAGGCGGGTGTTCCGGGATATTTTCCAGCTCGAAATGTTCCGCGAGCTGGCGATGGCCAGCTAACACTCAACGCCGGAACAACGCCAGGCAGGCGCCGATCACCGCCACTACCGCGGTCAACACGCCAAATCCGGCAAATCCTTGCAGCCCCAGCATCCAACCGCCAAGGCCGGCGGCGCCCATCCAGCCGATGCTGGAGCACGTCACGTTCCACCCCATCACCGTACCCCTCACATGCGGCGGCACCTGGGCAAGCGCCGCCATCATCGCGGGTCGCGCAATCGCATTGAGGAAAACGTAAACAAATCCCAGCGCCACCGACATCGTTACGCTCTCTCGCCAACCGAACAAGGCCAGCGACGCGATGCCGGAGGTCACCATCGCCACGGCGTAAATCATCAGCCGGTTGGGCAATTTGTCCGCCAGCTGCCCGCCCAGTACGGTGCCGAGGATGTTGCCGGAGGCGAAGATCGCCAGCGGTAAGGCAACCGCGTTGAGACTGACCAAATAGGTCGTTTGCAGAAAGGTCGCGAAATAGACAACGGTCAGGCCGTAACACACCCGCTCGGCGATGCCCATCGCCAGCAGACGCAGCACCGGCCACGACAATGCCGCGCGGGTCGAGGGCGGCCTCGTTCCCGTTGCGCGCGCCGACCTTGGCTGGCCGCGTGTGGTTGCCAACAGGCCAAGCGCTGAGGTCGCCGCCAGCCCGCCAATGCACAGATTGACGCCGCGCCAGCCAATCATGGAGCCGACAAACGCCGCCACCGGCACACCGATCAGCAAAGTCAGCGACTGGCCGCTCATGACCCAGCCAAGGGCGCGGCCTTGCTGCCCCTCGGCGACGCGTGAGGAAATTTCAGCGAAGATCACGCCGGTGAACATGCCGCTGCAGCCGCCCGCGGCGACGGACCACAGGACGACCAGCAGGAAGCTCGGCGCGGTGGCGATGCCGACCAGTGCAAAAGTCAACGCCAGTGGTCCGGCGAGCAGGAACGGGCGGCGTCCCCAGCGGTCCGAACCGGCACCTGCCAACATGCCGGCCACGGCCCAGGAGACTGAGGTCGCGGCGACGAGATCGGCGACGTACGGCATGCTGGTGGACAGGTCGCGCGCCATGTCCAACAGAAATGGCGCGCGGGTCGTGCCGCTGGAGGCAGCGGCGAACATGGCGAGTGCGCCGGCTGCCAGCAACGCCCAGGGCATGGGCGGCAACCGGGATAGTTTGGCCGGCGCCTCCGGACGAGGCGTGGTGGCAGCGACGGTCACGGTGGTGGCGGGTCAGCCGCTTCTCCGCCGCCAGGCGCTGATCTGCTCCAGCGAGGTGTGGACGTGCACAACCACGGGCCGGTCCTTGGTGGACAGGGCTTCAGCGATGACGCCGGGGATGTCGGCTTCGGTGCGGATGGTCAGGCCTTTGGCACCGAAGGCGGTAGCCCAGAGGGCGAAGTCCGGGTTGGTCAGTTGCGTTGCAGCCTGATAGGGCCGGCCGGGATACCGCATGTCATGGTGCTGCGTGATGGTGCCGTAACAATTGTTGTCCGAAATGATGAACACGGGATTGACACCATATTGCCGCGCGGTCGCCAGTTCGTTGCCGGTCATCAACGCGCCGCCATCGCCGGCAAAAGCGATCACCTGCGTGCCAGGCCGGCGCAGGCAGGCCGCAACCCCCATCGGCATCCCCGAGCCCATCGCGCCCACCACCGAGGCCAGGAACATCTGCCCCGGCTTCATCAGCAAATACCGATGCACGAATGTCGCGAAATTGCCGGCGTCCGAGGTCACCGTCGCGTCATCGGTCAGATGTTTTTGGACCTCGGCGATGACGGCGGAGAAGTTGACGCCATCCGGCGTGGGCTGCCATTCCGGCTTCGTCACGCGTTTGTGGGTTTCGTTGAGTTTGGCAACCCAGGCCTGACGTTTGCCGGCATTCTTCGGCGCGCCTTTGGCCAGCAGAGCGCGCACGACAGCGGCGGGCTCGCACGCCATGCCCAGATCGGGCCGCCAAACGCGGCCAACCTCATTGGCGTCCGGCCAGACATGAACCAGCGGCAGTTGCGGGTCCGGCGCGGCAGGGAAGGTAAACCCTTGCGAGAGCGAACCGGTGATGCGCTCGCCCAACGCCACCAGCAGGTCGGATTTCTTCATTTCGGCCAGCGTATCGGCGTGCACCCGGGACGCCATGTAGCCGCCATAGTTCGGATGAAACGCGTCGAACAAGTGCGGCCTGCGGTGGGTCGGCATCACCGGCAGCACCCATTGCTCGGCGAGTCTGGTGACATCGGGTATTTCGGCCGGACGCATGGCAGTGCCGACCCAGATCAGTGGCCGTTCCGCTTGCTCCAGCATGGCGGCGAGACGGTCGATATCATCCGGCAACGGTCCGGCCTGCGCGGCGGGACGCGGTTTGGCGACGGGGGCGTCGGTCTCGGCATCGAACACGTCCTCGGGGACGATGATGGCGACCGGACCGGGCGTGCCGCTTTCGGCGATGTGGAAGGCGCGAGCGACTGCCTCGCTGGCCTGTTGCGGCTCATTGACTTCGATCACCAGTTTGGTGACGTCGGACAGCAGCCGCGAATAGTTTTGCTCCTGCAACGCCATGCGGCCGGCTTCGAAGCGCTCCACCTGGCCGATCAGCACGACCAGCGGTGTGGCGTCGTGATACGCGGTGTGCAGGCCGATCATGGCATTGGACAGGCCGGGCCCGCGGGAAACAACGCACACACCGGCGCGACCGCCGCGCATCCTGCCATCCGCGGCAGCCATGAAAGCGGCGCCGCCTTCGTGACGGCAGACGATCAGGCGCATGCGGTTGTTGTCGACCAAAGCATTGGTAAAGCCGAGATAGCTCTCGCCGGGGACGCAATAGATCAGGTCGATGTCGTGGGCTTCCAGACTATCGACCAGCAAACGGCCTACCGCTCGCGCCATGCGCGTTCCCTCCAATGTGTCATTCGTCAAGCTGTATCTACCGGGCCGCCCGAGGTGGGGTCAAACCTCCGACAATGGGAGCGGTCCGGTGCCGCGGGGAGACGTCGGTACACATCGCGTTTTTCTGACAGCTTCATGCGCGGTGCTTCCATTAACACTGGCAACGTCAGCAAAATGCCTGCATCGAATATTGCAGTAGACTAAATTTAACCTTGCCCCACCGATGGCCGGGGTTTAGTGTCGCTCCAAACTAAACCGCGCCACTGCAAAAACGCGCGGTGCTTACAGGGAAGGACAGCCGCCATGGGAAACCTGAGCCGGCGCACGGTGATTCGCGCCTCCGTCCAATTGGCAGCAGCCGGAGCATTGTCGCGCCCATACATCGCCAATGCCGCCAACACCACGGCGAGTGCGTGGTGGGTCCAGGGCTTTGCTCAGGAGGAAGATGTCGCATTCCGCCAGGTGGTCGAGGATTACCAGAAGGCAAGCGGTAATACGATAGACTACAGCATCATCCCTTATGCGCCGGAACGCCAGAAGATCGTCTCGGCGATCACCAGCGGCGACGTGCCGGATCTGTTTACCGCCAATCCGGCTGAGATCGTTGCGCTGTACGCCTGGCAGGGCAAATTGGTCGACGTCGGCGACGTTGTCGAAACGCAAAAGTCGCAATTCAGCGAGACGGCGTTGCTGTCGGCGCAATGCTATAATAGTGTGACGAAGCGCCGCGGTACATATGGTGTACCGTTTACCGGAGCGGTGTTGCCAATCCACGTCTGGAAGTCGCTGGTCGAGAAAGCCGGCTACAAGATCGAGGATATCCCGAAAACATGGGACCCTTGTTGGGACTTCTTCAAGGACGTGCAAAAGAAGTTGCGCGCACAAGGCGCCCGTAACGTCTATGGCCAGGGCCTGCAGGTCACCGCCAACGGCGTCGATCCGAACAACACGTTTCATTACTTTTTGATCGCCTATGGCGGACAGGACATCGTCACCAAAGATGGCCTGCTGCATGTCGACGATCCGAAGGTCCGGGCGGCGGTCATCAAGGCATTGACCTATCCAACCACGTCCCTCAAACAAGGCTTCGTGCCGCCGAGTGCGGTCAACTGGAACGATGCCGACGACAACAACGCGTTTCACTCGAAGCTGATCGTGATGGATCTCGACGGCACGATCTCGACCGAGGTTGCCATCATCAAGGACCAGGAAGACTACAACGACATTGTCACCATGGGTCTGCCGCTGAGCAATGAGGGGCAGCCGGTACCGAGCCAGTTGACCGTGGTCAATGCGCTGATCCCCGTAGGCGCCAAAAACGTTGCCGTGGCCAAGGACTTCCTGAAATACTTCATCCAACCGAAGGTCAACAACGAGTGGTTGAAGGTTGGTCTCGGCCGGAACATTCCGGTGATGCCGCAAATCGTCAAAGATGATCCGTGGTGGTTCGCCGATCCGCACCGCAAGGCATACACCACGCAAGGCGTGATCGGCTCGACCGTGCCGGCCTACTGGGCGTTCAACCCGGCCTATTCTCAGGTTCAGACCGAACATGTCTGGAGCACCGCCTGGAACGACATCCTGAACAACGGCATGACGGCGGATGCGGCGGCCGATAAGGCGTTTGCTCGGATCAAGGAGATCTTCGCCAAATATCCGATTGTGCAGAGCTAGGAGTTCGGTATGTCGAGCACGTCGGTACTCGAATTCGCTCCCTCCGCCATCAGACAACGGATCACGACATGGCGTCACCTGCGAGGCGGCCTCAAAGGTTCGGAGTACGCCTGGGCCATCGCCTTCCTGGTGCCTTATGTCGGTGTGTTCCTTGCATTTGTCGTCTACCCTGCGGTTTACGGGCTCTGGATGGGCAGCGAAGCGAGCCTTTATTCCGAGTTGTTTTCCGACCCGATTTACCAGAGCACGGTGGTGAACACGGTGCTGTTTCTGGGGATCGCGGTGAACCTGAAAATGTTCTGTGCCTTGCTGCTGTCCGGCTTCTTCATGCGGCGCGGTTGGTGGGTCAAGGCATTGTTGATGATTTATGTGTTGCCCTGGGCCGTTCCGGCGCTGCCAACGTTCATATCGATCCATTGGATGCTGAACGGCGAGTGGGGATTGATTAACAACGCGATTTATCAAATCTTCCACATCGATGGACCGGCATGGCTTGATTCGCGCTGGTTCGCACTCGGCTCGGCGATCTACTCGCACATCTGGAAATGGATGCCGTTCTGGACGGTGATCTTGCTGGCCGGACGCATGGCGATCCCGCAGGACCTGTACGATGCCGCTAAAGTCGACGGTGCTACCGGCTGGCGCCAGTTCGTCCATATCAATTTGCCGCTGATCGCCAATTTGTATCTGATCTGCACGCTGCTCTCGACGATTTTCAGCCTTGGCGACTTCAACTCGGTGTTTTTCGTCACCGGCGGCGGGCCAGCCAATTCCACCCACGTGCTGGCGACATTGGGTATCCGCGATGCCTTCGACCTGGCGCAGCCGCGGCTTGGCGTGGCGGCGGTGATGTCGGCGTTGCCGTTGGTGATCCCGCTGGTCATCATTTTGATGCGTAAACTGAAGACCGCCGAGGTGCAGCTATGAGCGTAACAACCCTGGGCCGCATCGCCGCTCCAGCCCGGGCGTCGCGGCGGGCGGGACAGAGAGCTCGGCGGCGGGCTCGGCTGACCGAGGCCGTGGCAATGATGTTCGGAGTTCTGTTGATCGTCTGGACCGTGCTGCCGATCTACAACATGGTAATGGTCTCGCTCGAAGCCCACAGCGACGTGTTTACTGACGCGATCTGGCCGCCCCATCCATCGGTTGCCAGTTTCTGGATCGTGGTCACCGAGGGCTATTGGTATCTTGAGTATTTCTGGCATCAGTTCGGCAACAGCCTGTATGTCGGCGCCGCGGTGACGTTCCTGACGCTGCTGATTGCCTCGCTGGCCAGTTTTTCGATCGGCCGCATGCGGATCCGCTACGGCTGGCTGGTCAGCAACGCGGCGCTGCTCACTTATGTCATTCCTGCGTCGTTTCTGGCCATTCCGTTCTATCGGATCATGCAGAATTACGGGCTGGCGAATAACCTCTGGTCGGTCATTGCCGCCGAGGTGACGTTTGCCACCCCGTACGGCATTTTCATCTTTTCGCAGTACGGCAGAAGCATTCCAATCGAGCTCGATGAATCGGCGCGCATGGATGGAGCGACGCCGATGCAGATCTATTTTCATATCTATCTGCCGATGCTGGCTCCGGCACTGGTCGCAGTCGGCACTTATGCGCTGTTATTGGCATGGAATGAATATCTGTACCAGTTCCTACTGTTGTCCTCGAAGCGCAGCATGACCGTGCCGGTGGCGCTGGCGCAGTTCCTCAACAGCGATGAGGCGCCGTGGAATTACATGATGGCGACAGCGATCGTTTATGCTTTGCCGCCACTGGCCATCTACTACTTGTTCCGCGGCCGGATGACGGCTGGCCTGACGATGGGCGGCGTGAAGGGGTAGCAGCGCGTTGCCCCGGGCGCGGCGTATGGTGGGTCAACGCCCGATCGGTTCGCCCTGAGTGTCGAGACCCCTGAGTCGCCAATTCCTCTGCAATGCGTTAGATTGTCGGCCGGTTCGGGCCGGTAGTGCAGCCGGCGATATAACGAGGCCATTCGCCGGCCCGCGCTGTGAAGGAAACAAGCAATGAAACTGTATTATGCGGCAACCAGTCCCTATGTGCGAAAGGTCATGGCCTGTGCGATTACGCGCGGGCTGGAGGGACGGATCCAGTTGCATCCATCCAACCCGCACGCCTCACCGGCCGATCTGGTGGCGGACAACCCAACCTCGAAGGTGCCATGCCTGATCACCGACGACGGACTCTCACTGTATGACAGCCCGGTGATTTGCGAGTTTTTGGATAGTCTTGGCGACGCACCTCCGCTGTTCCCGGTGTCGAGTGCGCCGCGCTGGCGGGCGTTGAAGCTTCAGGCCATGGGCGACGGCATTCTCGATGCCGCCGTGCCGTGCCGCGGTGAATTGCAGCGGCCGAAAGAGGCAGCCCGGGACGCCGCCATCGCGCGATACAAGGCAGCGATGTTCCGGACGGTCGATGCGCTGGAGGCCGATCCACCGCACCGCCATATCGATATCGGTTCGCTGGCGGTGGCGTGCGCTCTGGGCTATCTGGATTTCCGTTACCCTTCCGATCCCTGGCGGCCGGGCCATCCAAAGCTGACAGCGTGGTTCGAGGAATTTGCAAAGAATCCCGGGATCGCACAGACCGCGCCGAAGGAGTAGCGGTTTCAGCGGTTCAGTGCGGCCTGGAAGGCTTGCAGCACGTCCGCGCCGAAACAGGCGAAGATGACCTCGGTCAGGGTTTCGTCGGCAGCCAGGAATGCGGCTGTCGTGTCGATGGCAACTTGCGCGGCGGCGGCGACCGGATAGCCATAGATGCCGCAACTGATGGCGGGAAACGCGATCGAACGAATGCCATTGGCCGTCGCCAGGGTCAGGCTTTCCCGATAGCAACTGGCAAGTAACGCGGCTTCGCTGCTGGTGCCGCCGCACCAGACCGGGCCCACGGTGTGGATCACATGCCGCGCCGGCAAACGGTAGCCTCTGGTGATTTTCGCCTGACCGGTGGGGCAACCGCCCAGGGTGCGGCATTCGACGACCAGGTCCGGACCGGCGACGCGGTGGATGGCGCCGTCGACCCCTCCGCCGCCCAGTAACGTTTCGTTGGCGGCATTGACGATGGCGTCGACCGTCAGAGTGGTGATATCGGCGGTGCGCACGGCGACGCGGTGCATGGTCAGATCCACTTCCGCCAGCGAAAGATCAGCAGCGGGATCAGCGTG
>JBEKQQ010000030.1:0-49627 GCA_049519555.1 Acetobacteraceae bacterium | reverse complement strand
CTTCTGACAACCAGGCCGTCATCGTCACCGGCGCCGCGAGCGGCATGGGTCTCGCCATGACCATCGCCCTACTGACCTCTGGCCATGACGTCACGGCGGTGGATCGCAACGCCCCGGCGCTGGCGGAGCTTGCAAAGCGCGCGGCGAACCTCCGAGGCACCGTGAACCCGGTCACCGCCGATCTGGCGCAGCCGGACTCATTCGCCCATGTCACCGGCTCCGCTTTGATCAAATTTGGCCGGATCGATGCGCTGGTGAACAACGCGGGCATTGGTCAGGCCTCGATCCGGGCCGATCAGCGCAAGGATCCCATCCGCTTCTGGGACACCACGCCGGAGCAGTGGACCCGTTTCGTCACCGTCAACGCTGCGGCGCCGATCAACATGGCGCGTGCCGTGCTGCCCTACATGCTGACCGCGAAAACCGGCAGAATCATTACCGTCACCACCAGCCTCGGCACGATGGTGCGTGAGGGTTACCTGCTGTACGGCTCGTCGAAGGCGGCGGCGGAGGCGGCGATGGCCGTGCTGGCGGCCGATCTGGCCGGCACCGGCGTTACCTCCAACATCCTGGTGCCGGGCGGCACGACCAACACGCCGCTGGTTGGCGAGGCCGGCGATCCCGCGAAAATGCTGCAACCGGAGATCATGGCGGCGCCGTTGCTCTGGCTGCTGTCGGACGAGGCGCGCGAGGTGAACGGTCGCCGCTTTATCGCTGCCGATTGGGATACCTCCGTGCCGGCGGGCAAGGCGGCGGAGAAGGCAGGGGCGCCGATCGCATGGATGAGTATCGCGCGGATGCCGATCCAGCCCACCTGAATAGTTTCGCCGTAGTGATGGACCACGCCAGCGTACATGGTGTATTTCCGGGAAGCCGGGTGTCAGGCCTGCTGATTCTCGGACGGCATACCAGGAATTAGCTCGCGACCGGCAACAAACCGGATCGTCGAACCGGCAAACGCATCGCCAACCGGTTCGACTGCGCCGCCGAGATGTTGCGCGAGAAACGCCTCCATCACTGCGCTAAACGCGAGCCGGTTTTCCTCGCGAACAAAGCCGTGACCTTCATCGCTGAACGTTGCATAGGTGACCGGGATGTCGCGCCGCTGCAGGGCATCGACGATTTGTTCGGACTCCGTTGGTTTCACCCGCACATCATTCATCCCTTGGATGATCAGCAGCGGACGCACGATCTGTTCCGCAAACGTAATCGGCGAGCGATCCATCAGCCATGCGCGCCCCTCGTCGGTTTCCGGCGCGGCGAGGCGGCGGCGGAAAAGCGCAAACCAGGTCTGCCAATACGGCGGAATCGCCTGCATCAATGTCACCAGGTTCGATGGCCCGAAGATGTCGACAATGCAGGCGAACGTTTCCGGCGTCCGCGTCGCCGCCATCAGCGCGGCGTAGCCGCCGTAGCTGGCACCGCAAAAGCCAATCCGCGCCGGGTCCGCATAGCCTTCCGCCACAGCCCAGGAGGCAGCGTCGGTCAGATCGTCCTGCATGCGGCCGCCCCATTCCTGGTCAGCCGCTCTGATGAACGTCTTGCCAAACCCGGTCGAGCCACGGAAGTTTACGCTCAGCACCGCATAGCCGCGGTTGGCAAGCCACTGATGCATGCCGTTATAGCCCCAGGCGTCTCGCGAGTACGGGCCACCGTGAATGACCATCACCAGCGGACCGTTACGAAAACTGTCATGCGGCAGCGTCAGGTAGGAGGGCAGCGCCAGCCCATCGCGCGCCTTGATGGTGACCGGCAGCAGCTCCCGCAGCGGCACGTCGTCGAGGTCCGAGCGCGCCTTGAACAGCGGCGTCAGTGTCCTGACGTCACGATCGTACAGTACGAACTCGCCCGCCGCGTCGCTGCGCGTGACCGAGATTACCAGGCGCCGTGTCGCAAGGTTCTGACTTACGATCCAAAATTCAGCGTCGCCAATATGGGCCGCAAGAAAATCGAGGTCCTCTTGCACCGCCGCGTCGATCGGATGCCAGCTCTGACGGCTCGATAACGCGACGGCGGCCAACGGGCGCATGGTATGCGGATCCCACCAGGCGCCAACAATGTCAGCCGCCGCATCTTCGGCGAGTATTTTTGTCGCCCCGGTTTGCGTATCGCGCTCGATCAAGGCAGCGGTGTCGCGACCGCGACTGTCTCGCATAAAAAACGAACGCCCATCGCGTGCAAAACGCCACACCGAGGTGTTCATGACATCCTCGTGCGGCACGTCCAATAACCGCGTCGTGCCGCCATCGGGCGCAACTTCCAGGATCTCGCCAGAACCATCGTGCCGCACGCGAATGGCAAGGCGGACAGTCAGAGTATCGTCGAAGACGAGGCCTGAGTAACCAGGGTTCTCGAATACAACGCGACTCGCACCCGTGGTGACGTCGACGCAGACCGCATCGAAATACCGCCGATCGCGCGCGTTCATGCCAAACACGATTTCGGCCGGATGATCGCGAGACTCGCGCCAGATGAACGAACGAACCTCGGTTTGCTCGATCAGCGTCAACTCGCGACCAGTGTTGATATCGACGCTGTAGCTGTGGTGATTTTCGGAGCCGTCGCGATCACGCAGGATGACGAGGTGACGGTTGGTGTATGTCCAAGTGTAGCCGGCTACCGACCGGCCGGTCTCATGTGTGACCTGCCGTGCACGACCGAGATCATCCACTGGTGCGACGAAGACATTCTGAATGCCAACGACCGGCTCGGTCCAGGCGAGTTGCTGCCCATCAGAGCTCAGTTGGACATTCGCCCGGTCGGGATTGCGAAAGAACGTGCGGCGAGGGACAAGCAAAACTGTTGCCTCCTGCATTAGCCGTGCAATTCCGACGAAGCCTATCGTTGCGCGCCACATATGACAACGCCGGGGGCCACTATTCTGGCGGGTAGCGCCGCAACAGCAGCACCATCAGCCCCATCGCCGGCAACGCCGCAAAAGTGCAGATCGCGTAAAATTCCACCCATCCGACCCGGTCGGCCACCACGCCGGAAAATCCGCCGATCGTGTGGATCGCCAGCGCCGGGATCGAGGAAAGCAGCGCATAGTGCGTGGCGGTAAACGCTCGCGAACAAAGGCCCGACAGGTAGGTGAGGAACGCGGCGTCGGCCATGCCTTGTGCGAACGCCTCGGTGGCGACGGTTGACCACAGCACCGGAACCTGCCCCGGAGCGTGCGCCAGTACCTCGTACATCACCATCGCCACGGTTTGCGCCGAGCCGGTCCATAACAGCGCCCGTCCGACACCGATCCGCGCCACCAGCACGCCGCCGAAGGTGATGCCGGCCAGGGTCGCGACCAGGGAAAATGGCCCCGAGCCGGCGATCGCGTCCCGCGTGAAACCAAGTTCGCGGTAAAATGGTGCGGTCATGATGCCGCCCATTGCCTCGCCTAGTTTGAACAGCGCGACGAAGGCGAGGATGATGAGGGCGCCCGGTCGGGTGAGGAAATCCTGCAGCGGATCGAGCACTGAGTGCCGCGCCCGATGCACCAGCGTTTCGCCCGACCCGTCTCGCCTGCGCCCGCCGGGTTCCGTCACCGGCTCCTTCGCCAGCAACGTCACGACCGGACCGAGTACCAGCAACAGTGCGATACCAAGCAGGGCAAAGTGCCAGCCGATCAGGCCGGAAGCCCAGATGACCCCGGTCATCGCCGCCAGCATCGCGAACCGGTAGCCCCAGACATAGGCCGCCAGCGCTTCGCCCTGCTGTCTTTGGGGAAAGGTCTCGATGCGCCAGGCATCGATTGCGATATCCTGGCTCGCGGAGAGAAACGCCACCAGCGCCGCCGCCGCGATCGACGTTGCCGGCGAGGCCACCGGATTGGTCAACGCCAGCAAAACCGCAGCGAACGCGAGCGCTGGCTGGATTGTCGCCAGCCAGCCGCGCCGCTGTCCAAGATGCCGCATGAACCCCGGCGGCGCGACCTGGTCGAGCACCGGCGACCAAATGAACTTAAACGAATAGGCCAGACCAATATAAGCGGTGTAACCGATTACCGACCTCGTCGCCCCGCTCTCTGACAGCCAATAGCGCAGCGTGAACGTGGACAGCGGTAACGGCAACCCGGAAACGAACCCGTACGCTGCCATCATCCAGATGCCGGGGTCGCGGCCGATCACGTTGGCTATGGACCGGTGCTGCCGTTGGCTTGCGGCTTGCCAGGTCACGAACGGCGTTTCCGCGTCATGCGGCGAACTGACCGCGCCATCGACAGCAATCCGATGTCGTGAGCGATACCCCGGTCACTCTGCGCCACGACGAACCAGGCGGGACAGGACGAATCATCGTCGGGCCATGACAATCCATTGCCGGGCCGTGAACGAGGAAACCGCGTATCATCAGTCCGGAATATCGAGATCACCGCGTCCCAGCGCTCGCTGCATATACACTGAATCCAGCCACCGCCCGAACTTGATCCCCGATGCGTGCAAGGTCCCGACCTTTTGAAAGCCCAGACTGGCATGCACGCCAATCGAGCCAACATTTTCGGAGTCGCCGATCACCGCGATCATCTGCCGCATCCCGGCCGCGGTGCAAATGTCGACCAGCTCCCGTACCAACGCCTTGCCGACACCCTGGCCACGCACGTTCTCCCGCACATAGACGCTGTCTTCCACGCAGTAGCGGTAGGCCGATCGCTCGCGAAACTGTGAATAATAGCCATAACCAAGCACACCGGTCGCATCCGCTGCCACCAGCCAGCGCCAGCCGTGCTCGACGATCCGGCGGTAGCGGGCAAGCACATCCTCGATCGAGGGCGGTTCCTCCTCGAACGTCCCGGTGCCGGTTAAGACGTGATGGGCGTAGATGGACTGGATTTCGGGCACGTCGGCCTCGGTCGCGTCGCGGATGATCATGTCCCGATCCTGTGCAGGCGTTTTCGGCGGCCGCACCGCCTTTCAGCGGTGCGATGCCGTTCCATCGTGCCGTCTTCCTGGCCGAGACGAAAGCCATGGGCGGCAATCGCCGAGAGATAATCGCGGATCTGTCGTTGATTTTTTTGCATCCGCGGTGGCATAGAGGGGCCGGACGAGTGGCCGGGCGGCAACACGGCGCCAGTTCCGTCGTGTATATATATTAATGATTGCGCGCTTCCGGCGGAATACGATCGGAGGGCCAGTTCGCAGGGATCGTGAAACCCGACTCCCTTATGGTAGGGGAGCGCGGGACTATCGGGGCCGATCCCGCCGTCACTTCCGGATCAACCTGCCGCCTCGCGCCTCAGGTTGGGTTTTCAAAGGGTTCGCTCGTGGATATTTCTGACGGTCAAACGCCCGGCCAAGGATGGTTTGGGCGTCAGTCTCCCACCGTTCCGGATACCGCGGAACCAGCCATGTCGCAGGAGGGCGATGGCACCGGCGGTCCGCCACCCGACGCCGCGTCGGCTGGGATTTCGCGTGGTGCACCGATCCACCCGCGCCTGTTGGCGATGATGATGGCAGCCCGTTACTTTGGGCTGGAGCTCGATCCCAACGAATTCCGCAACGGCCCGGGGGAAACCGTGCCCGGTGCCGCTGCGCTTTCCGATTGGGCGAAGAATTCCGGCATGTGGTCGCGTGCGCTACGGCTGCGCTGGCGCCATCTTATGCATCTCAGCAGCACTGGTCCGGTCGTCCTCCTGTTCAACGACGGCACTGCTGGACTGCTCACCGGCGCCAATCCGGAAGCCAAGATCATCGCGCTGAAGGACCCGCGTGCACCGGAAGCCGACCCGGCGATCATGGTCGACGAGCTACGCCTCGCCGAGGTGTGGAACGGCGAGACCATTCTGCTGCGGACCGAGCGTGGCGGAGCCGAGGCCGATCCGCCATTCACCGTCAGCTGGCTTTTCAAGATGATGATGAAGGAGAAGAAGTCGCTCAGCGACCTCCTGATCGCGTCGCTGGCGCTCAGCTTCCTGACCATCGTACCGCCGCTGATCGTGATGTCGGTCATCGACAAGGTCATCACCCACCACAGTTTCTCGACGTTGTTCCTGATGAGCGTGATCCTGGGGATCATGGTTCTGTACGAGACGCTTCTTGGCTTCGCTCGCCGGTTGGTCATCGCGGTGGTTGGCGTACGCACCGATGCCCGACTCAATCTGCACGTTTTCGCCCGTCTGATCCGGCTTCCGCTGGACTACTTCGAGCGCCACCCGGCGGGCGAGACGATGTACAAGGTTAGTCAGATCCATCAGGTGCGGCATTTCATCACCGGCAAGTTGATGACCACGTTGCTCGACCTGATCACACTCGCGGTGCTGCTACCGTTCCTGTTCTGGCTGAATGCCACACTGGCCTGGATCGTACTGGTCTGCTCAACCATCGTGATGCTGATCATCCTGGCCTACCTGCGCCCGATGCGAGTGGTGTATGGCCGCGTGATCGCGGCGGAGACCGACAAGCAGTCGGCGTTGGGTGAGACGGTGTTCGGCATCAAGACGGTGAAGTCTCTGGCGCTGGAGCCGCAACGCAAGACCCTGTGGGACGAGCGCGTGGCCGAGGCCGGGAAGTGGCGCCTGGCGTTCGGCAAGTTGGCCAATTGGCCGCAGACGCTGGTGACGCCGATCGAGCGCTTCATGTGGATGGGGATCATCCTGGTTGGCGCTTACCTTGCGCTGACAGAGGAGTCTGGGTTCTACGTTGGCAGCCTGTTCGCGTTCATGATGCTGTCGCAACGAGTCAGCCAGCCGCTGGTTGGCCTGGCGCGTCTGATCGAGGAGTGGGAAGAGGTCGGCGGCGCCATGGCACAAGCCGCCGACGTGCTGAACCGGCCGCTGGAAGTGGATGCCGCCTCAGGTGGGCTACGGCCCAAGTTCGCCGGTGCGATCAGCTTCGAGGATGTGACCTTCACCTATTCGGGGACCAAGGTTCCGGCGCTGGAGAAAGTTGGTTTCTCGATCCCGGCGGGTACCATGCTCGGCCTGGTGGGGCGGTCGGGATCCGGCAAATCCACCATCACGCGGCTGCTGCAAGGCATCAACCGGGAATACACTGGTTTCGTCAAAATCGACAATGCCGATTTGCGTGAGATCAATCTGCGCCATTTGCGGTCAAGCTTCGGCGTCGTTTTGCAGGACAACTTTCTGTTCCGCGGTTCGATCCGCGACAACATCCTGGCTGGCCGTCCAGGTCTGACGCTGGAGGATGCAATCCGCGCCGCACGGCTCGCCGGTGCGGAGGAATTCATCGAGCGGATGCCGAACGGTTACGAGACTTATATCGAGGAAGGGTCGCCGAACCTGTCAGGGGGGCAAAAGCAGCGCCTGGCGATTGCGCGTGCGCTCATCACCGATCCACGCATCTTGATCCTGGACGAGGCGACCAGCGCGCTCGACCCGGAAAGCGAGGCGCTGGTCAACGCTAACCTGCTTCGCATTGCGCGCGGCCGCACGATGGTCATCGTCACCCATCGTCTCTCGTCACTGGTCGACTGCGATCAGATCATGGTACTCGATAAGGGTAAGGTGATGGATATCGCCCCCCACGAAACCCTGCTTGAGCGGTGCACGGTATATCGCCAGCTCTGGGCTCAGCAAAATCGCCACATGGATAAACAAGGTCCCCGACATGCCGCGCTTGCCCCAAACCTCCTCCACGGCAATTAGCACGGCGGTCGCCGATCGCGGCGACCCAACCCTGCCGGTGATCCTGGAGTATCAGTCACCGTCCACAGCTATCGTCAACGCCCCGGTCCCGCGCATTGCGCGCGGCATCAGCTGGACCGTCGGCTCGATGGTGCTGGCCTGTTTCGCCGCAATGTCCATCATTAAGGTGGACAGGGTGGTGACTGCGCAGGGCAAAGTGATCCCTCGCGCTCCGATGATCGTGGTCCAGCCGCTGGAAACCTCGATTGTCCGCTCGATCGAAGTGCACGAAGGCGAGCAGGTGCATGCGGGCCAACTTCTGGCACGGCTCGATCCGACGTTCGCGGCCGCCGACCTTGAGGCGCTGAAAAGCCAGGTTGCGGACTATTCCGCCCAGGTGGCGCGAATGCAGGCGGAAGTGGAGGACAGGCCGTTCGTTTACAGTGGCTCCGACCCGCATTTGGCGTTGGAGGCGGCGATCTTTGCGCAGCGCCAGTCCGAGTACAATTACAAGCTGGAGGGCTACCGGCAGAAGGCCGACAGTCTGACGGCACAGATCGCGAAGGCCCGTTCCGACATCGTCGGCTACCAGGATCGGCTGAACGTCGCGATCAACCTGGAAAAAATGCGGAACGAACTCGACCGTCTGGGCGTCGGCAGCAAACTCAACACGCTGCAGGCGCAGGACACACGGGCCGAAATGCAGCGCAACCTTGATTCGGTCATCCAGACCGCCAACTCCGCGCAACGCGACCTGGCCGCCATGATCGCCGAGCGGGACGGCTACATCCAAAGCTGGCACGCCGACATCGCGGAAAAACTGGCCGAGGCGACCTCGAAACTGTCGGATGCGCGAGAGTCCTTCAATAAGGCCCAGTTGAAGCGGCAGTTGGTCGAGTTGCGTACCGACCAGGATGCGACTGTGTTGACAATCGCCAAAGGTGCCTCGCCAGGTGCGGTGCTGACCGCGGGTCAGCAGATCATCAGCCTGGTGCCGGCCAATGCGCCGCTGGAGATCGAAGCGAATATTCCTGGCAGTGAAGACGGCTACGTTCATGTCGGCGACTCGGTAGCGATCAAATTCGACACCTTCCCTTACACACAATACGGCATGGCAAAGGGTGTGGTGCGGATCATCAGCCCTGACAGTTTCAACGCGCAAGACGAGCAGCGGAACCCATCCGGGTCGGTGCCGGTACCGATGTCGGGCACCGCCGGTGCCAGCACGGGCGTCTGGTATCGTGCGCGGATCACGCTGGACGAGATCAATTTGCACAACACCCCGCCGGACTTCCACCTCATCCCGGGCATGCCGGTGAACGCCGACGTCCTGGTGGGCAAGCGGACGGTCATGGCCTACTTCCTCAGCCGCGTGATGCCGCTGGCGAGTGAGGGCATGCGGGAGCCGTGATCGACGCTTCAACTCGTTCGAGATACCGGGGCGCGATCGGCCAGCCGCGAGAAATCATCGGTGTGTGTCCAGTGATGGCCAACGGAACTACTCCGGCGTGACGATGCAAGGTGGCACATGTCCCGTTGTGGGCTTAACCTCAAACAAGCGCAGTTGAGCCTGGCCGCCAAGGTAGAGGGTCTGCTACGGTTGGATCTTGGTCATGGGGGCTGAATGGGTCTGCTGGATCTAATCCTGTCGCCATTCTCCGCCTCTGCTGGGTTACGGCGGGCGGTGCGTCTGACCGACAAGGGCGAACGGCGCGCCGCGTTTCCTTTGTTGAGCAGGGCCGCACAGGCCGGGATCGCGGAGGCAGAGTTCCGGGTTGGTCGGTGCTATCTTGAGGGCGCCGGCGTGCCGCCCAGTCGCGGCAACGGTGTGCGTTGGCTGGAGAAAGCAGCGACCCAGGGTTATGTCGAGGCCCAGGCGTTGCTCGCCACCCTGTGCCTGAACGGTATGGGTCCCGAGCAAGTGGGCGGCGGCGCGGGGACTGCGGTCCTGTTTGGCGCTCAGAACACCGCCGGGCCGAACTACGAAACCGCTTTACACTGGGCTCGGCTGGCAGCGCAGGGGGGTTCGGCCGAAGGCCAGGCGGTGCTTGGCTTTATCCTTGGCTCAGGTCCCGAGGCCATGCGCGACCAGGAGGCCTCTGACGCCTGGTACAAACGCTCGGCCGAGGCAGGATGTCCGCAAGGCCAGCTCGGCTACGCCCTTGTCCTGGCCCGTAACTCCGAGTCGCCTGAGGTGCAGGCGGAACTTGTCGAACATCTGCGCGGCGCGGCAGAAAAGGGATTGGCAACGGCGCTGTTCCTGTACGGCATGATGCATGACCGTGGCGTTGGCGTGCCGCAGGACCAGGCTGCAGCAGCGCGTTATTATGCTCAGGCAGCCGCGAAGGGCCATGTTTCGGCCCAGGCGCGCTGGGGTTTCGCGCAGTTGCGCGGTATCGGCGTCGAAGTGAACGCAACCGACGGCGAGTCATGGTTGCGCCGTGCCGCCCTGGCTGGCGATCCGGAAGCGGCGGCGGTGGTCGGGGACATCTACGCCAAAGGCGGACCGCTGCCACCGAATTATGCGGAGGCCGCGATGTGGTTCCGCCGGGCGGTCGAGCACAAACACCGAGGCGCCGCTCGTGCGTTGGCGATGCTTCATTTGACCGGCGCTGGCGTGCCACGCGACCAGGGCGAGGCAGCTCGGTTGTTCCGCATCGCCGCAGAGGCTGGCGACACCTCTTCCCATGCCGACCTGGGGAACCTCCTGCTCAAAGGTCATGGCGATATTCAGGACTCCATTCACACGCGGGAATGGTTCGAGCAGGCGGCGGAATCCGGCGATCTGATCGCGGCATTCAATTTCGGTGTGTGTCTGGCCGAAGGGGTCGGCATCGAACGGGACGATCACAAGGCCGCGCAATGGCTGCGCCGGGCTGCCGATGGGGTTGTCAACGCGCAATATTGGTACGGCCGCATGCTGGTCGAAGGCCGCGGCGTGGAAAAGAATGCGGAAGAGGGCCGTGCCTGGATTTCCCGAGCGGCAGACATCGGCATGATCGAGGCGCAGGTCATGCTGGCCGACATGCTGTTGAACGGCACCGGTGGACCCAAGGATCACAAGGCGGCTTTGGCCCTGTTCACCAAGGCGGCCGAGGCAGGTCACGTTGGCGCCATGTTCGCCAGCGGCGCGATGCTGGGCGGCGGCCACGACGTGCCGGTGGATCGCTCGCAAGCCCAGATCTGGTACCGCTCCGCCGCTGAGCGCGGCCATCCTTACGCGCAAATGATGTTGGGCCGCTTCCTGCTGCGTAACGTGGCCGGTGAGCTCAACCCGACCGAAGCGCGTTTTTGGTTGGAACGTGCGGCTGCGCAAGGCCTGCAGGACGCCAAGAACGACCTCGCCGGCCTACCGCCCATACCGACCGAAACGTTGGACGAGGCGGTTTGATCGCTTCCTCGCAGCCATGTCCGCATCCATAAATCGCGGCACGGAGGAGTCAGCGCGGCTGGCGCAGCAGGTTTGGGATGCATTTGAGCGCGGCCAGGCGGCGCTGATTGCTGGCGACAAGGCCGACGCTACACGCTGGCTTGAACGCGCACACCGGCTGGCGCCGCAAGACGGTACGATCGCGCTGGTTTTGGCGTCTGCTGCGATTGGCTATGATAACCCGAAAGCCGCGTCACTGTTTGAGGCGGTGCTGGCGTCAGCCGATGTACGGGATGCCTGGTTCGGGCTCGCCACGGCGCGGCTTCTGATGGGGGATCTGTCCGCTGCGCGCGCCGCAGTTGCCGAGGTACTGGGCTGCCACATGGTCTCGCCCGACATCGCCGGGCTCGCCGGCCAGGTGGCGCGAGCGACCGGCGCGGCAGGCTGGTGCGGCCTGACCGGCACAGGTGCCCTCGTCGTCCATGCGATGAGCCCGGGCGTCAACCTGCCGGTCGAGATCCGGATCGACCGAACGCCGCTCAAGGGACCGAATGCCCTGGCACTACCGGCAACCTGGCCTCGGGCGCAATCTGTGACTGTGACGGAGGCCTGTAATGGCAGCCACCCGCGGCATTTGATTGGGAGCCCCATCTCGCTTCGCGCGATCGGGCGGGTCGAGGGAAATGTCGAAAGCTTTGAGGGGGAACTTCGCGGCTGGGCATGGTGCCCGGGCGATCCGGACACTGATCCACACCTGTCGATTGTCGTTGGACGCGTGCGCCGGGAAATCGTGGCGACCGATGCCGCTTCTGACATTCGCGGTGTCGCACCCCTCGCCCGTCCTCGGTCATTCGTTGTTCGCCTGGAGGAACTTCCAGCCGGGACCGCCCCAATCCACGTGCGAGGACGAGATGGAGTGGATCTTCCGGGCAGCCCGATCGCGAGATACCGGCTGGATCCGATCGAAATTTCCCGCTCCAGAGGGCAACCTTTGCACCAGGCGGATTCAGCCGGGCCGCCAATCTCCCGGAATGAGAACACGGTTTCTGCCTCCACGAGGCGGCGGTCTGACCTGGCGCAATGGCGCGGTGGCACAATGCCGGCGGTTGTTCTGGTCACGCATGACGACGGAGGCGGCGTCGAGCGGCGTGTGCAGGCGTCGATTGCTGCGCACGAGGCGACGGGCCGCCGGGCAATCGTGTTGCGTCCGACGAAATCACCGAATGGCTCGGCCTGTGTCGTGGCCGCCAGCGGTTCGCTCCCGGAATTACGCTTTGAACTGCCGCGCGAGCGGGCATCGCTCGTTCGTCTACTTTCGGGCCTGCAACCAGTTGCAGCCGAACTCCATCATCTTTTGAACCACGACACGTCAGTGTTTGAGGTCATCCGCGCGCTTGGGATCCCCTACAACGCTCACGTGCACGATTATGCGTGGTTTTGTCCTCGTATCGCGTTGGTTGGCCGGGGTGATCGCTATTGCGGCGAACCAGCTCCAACCGTGTGCCAAACCTGCGTTAACGAACTGGGCGGTTACCTGCACGAGGATATCGGCGTCACGGCCTTGCGGGATCGATCCATGACGATCCTGTCTGGCGCGAAGCGGATTATTGCACCGTCGTACGATACGGCCACGCGGCTGGCGCGGCATTTTCCCGGCATTTTCCCGGTCGTCATCCCGCATGAAGACGACGCTGCAATGGCCGAACCGCCGCCAATTCCTTGCGTGAGTGGCACGGTACGCGTTTGCGTCGCTGGAGCGATCGGCCTGCACAAGGGATTTCACGTGCTGCTCGCCTGCGCGCTTGATGCGAAGCATCGTGAACTGGACCTGACATTCGTCGTAGCCGGAACGACGATCGACGACGAGCGTCTGATGGACACCGGTCGCGTGTTCGTGACCGGACCGTATCAGCCGGATGACGCTGTTGCACTGATCCGGGCTCAGCGGGCGGCGCTTGCATTGTTGCCCTCGATCTGGCCGGAAACCTGGTGCCTTGGCCTGACCGAGTTGTGGCGTGCCGGGCTGCGCGTTGCGGCGTTTGACATCGGCGCGCCGGCCGAACGCATCCGGCGAACGGGCCGCGGCTTCCTGCTTCCGTTGCATCTGACGCCTGCCGCGATCAATGACACGTTGTTGAAAGCAGGGAGGGGGCGATCTTCGCAATCGCCGATGCACGAGCCCTCGGGTTACAAGGTTTCCCACTAATGCAACCGTAAGTTCAATTTGCTTCCGATCCGCCGGTCTTCGGCCTACAAAGCACTCAGCTAATGCAACCATAAGTATAAGCGAGACACCGCATGCCTCCTGCTGCCAGCGCGGTTCAAACCATGACCGACGAAAAAGAGGCGCCACCCGCACCAATGGCGCCGGCGGCCCCGGAACCTGCCTCTTCCGCTCAGGCACAATCCGCCGGACGTGTCACTGAACTTCGCGTTTCAGCGAATTTGATGACGCTGGAAACCGGCGTCTACTGTGTGTTTCCCGCTCCGGGCAGCCGCTCGCCGGATCCGGCAACAGGGTTGCCAGGTGTGCGTATCACGCGATGCCCGGGAATGGCCGGCCGGCCGGAGGCGGTGTCGATCAGTACGTTCCGTGAAGACGGCTGGCTGGACAACACCGCCGCGCTGGTGCGGGTCAGCGATGGTCCGGCTCAGGTGCTGGTAACGATTTATCAGGCGGCGGGCCAGTCCTCGGAAAATGCGCCTCGTTTGCAAGTTTTGCGTCTGGCGGGCGATCCAGCCGTCGCCGGGTCGGAGACGCCGCCTCCCTCGCCCAAAGAGCGTGATGCCGAGGTCATGGCTCATATCCAAGGTGCCGGTGACGTGCCGGGCCAGTTCGGTGAATGGATCGGCAAACGTGGCAGCCGGGCATGGATCGAAGGGTTTGGCCTCTCCGACAAGGGGCCGGTCGCGCCGGGTGACGTGGAGTACCAGGGTGTGCTGGGGCGCGGTTGGCTGTCACCCTGGGTCGAAAACGGCAAATTCTGTGGTAGCCGGGGGATGGCCTTGCCACTCCTGGGGCTGAACGTGCGGTTGAAAGGTGCGGCGGCAAAAGAATTCACCGTGCGCTATTCCGCAACGTTCATCGACGGCAGCGCGGTCGGGCCGATCGACGAAGGCACCGCGTGCGAAGCGCCAGGTCTTGCGGCAATGGAAGCTTTTCAAATCGAACTCGTCCCCAGGGTAGATCGTTCGGCTGCGAACGAGTCAACCGATGATTCGACGTCGGATCGCTCTGCGGCCCCGCGGCCGTCAGTACCTCGTGCATCGACGCCCAAATCCCCGGCGCGGTCGAGCCGCCATTAGTGCTTTGTCCGTTTCATCGCAGGCGCTATGTCGGTCACCGCGAACGAAGCGACGCAAGTTCCCTGGCCATCGGCATGAATCATTCGCTGGCCCACTGCCGACGAAGCCAAACGGCGTCATTTGTCTTGCGACAGCGCAAACAGAGGATTGCATTGGCGGATGGTTGCTTCAGAGTGCCGCCGCCGTTCCCCATGTTCCGCTCGCCTGAAGGCGTGGTTCGGCCATCGGGTTCCGGCAATCACGTCCTGGGTCAATGGCTGGCCCGCCGCCGGTCGGCATCGCGGGTCCCGCGGTGAAATTCCTGTTCGTCCACCAGAACTTTCCTGGTCAGTTCCTGCATCTCGTGCGCCACCTGGTGGCAATGCAAGAGCATGAGATCGTTTTCATTACCGAAGCCAATGCGAACGCGATCGACGGGGTACGTAAGGTTCCCTACCTGAAACCAAGGCCAGCCTCACAGGACACGCATATTGCGGCGCGGGAACTGGATGTGGCGGTCCGCCGTGCAGAGATCGTCGGCCGCACTGCGACTTCATTGAAGCACCTGGGATTCACACCTGATATCATCATCGGTCATCAGGGCTGGGGCGAAATGCTCAATCTGCCGGACGTGTTTCCAGGCGTGCCAGCGATTGGCTACATGGAGTTCTATTATCAGACCGACTGTGCGGATGTTGTGTTCGATCCGGAGTTTCCGATCGACCCAGCGGACTTTCCCAGGATCCGAGCAAAAAACGCTATCAATCACATCGCGCTGAACCTCGGTGGTTACGGTGTGACACCGACAAGATGGCAATTGTCGACCTATCCCGACTGGGCTCAGCGGCGCATCGAGTTGATGTGGGAGGGCGTCAATCTCGATCTCTGCTCGCCGGATGAGAAGGCCCGCCACGCGCCGCTGAAAATCGGCGACATGACAATCCGTCGCAACGACACACTGGTGACCTATGTGTCGCGTGATCTCGAACCTTATCGTGGCGTGCACACGATGATCCGGGCGTTGCCTGCCGTGCTCCGCGCCCGGAAGAATCTGAAAGTGGTCATGGTAGGCGGTGATGGCGTTAGCTATGGCGCGCCGGCGCCGAATGGCGGGACGTGGCGTGAGGTCTTTCTGAAAGAGGTCGCAGATCAAATTGACGAGTCGCGAATCGTGTTCCCCGGCCGTATCGAATACACAACGTATCTCGCGTTACTGCGCCGTTCGGACGCACATGTTTATCTGACCTATCCGTTCGTCGCATC
The DNA here is from genome assembly GCA_049519555.1 of Acetobacteraceae bacterium. GTDB lineage: Bacteria > Pseudomonadota > Alphaproteobacteria > Acetobacterales > Acetobacteraceae > Rhodopila. The sequence goes on along the minus strand of JBEKQQ010000030.1, from coordinate 34,139 downwards.
CTGGTCGCTGCGGGAATCGCTGGCAATGGGCTGTGCCATCGTCGGTAGTGATACAGAGCCGGTGCGCGAATTCATTACACATGGCCGGAACGGCTTGCTGACCTCGTTTTTCGAGCCGCAGAGTCTCGCTGATGCCGTGCTGGAGATTGTGGAGGACAAGCGACTGGATCAAAAGTTGCGGGCTGGGGCACGGCGCTACGCCGAGCGCAATCTCTCGATGGACGATTATTTGGCGACATACACACAGAAGATCGAGTCGCTCACCGGCGGTTCCCTGCGTCCCGCGGAAACCCGCGCCGGACGCGCTGTGCAACGGAGCGTTAAGGGGCCTCCAGTGAACGTGTAGCCGCGTCCGCGGTCATCGACCCCAATTATTCCTTTGCAGATCGCGCCTGAGCGACAGCTTCTTTCAAGTCCGCCGTATCCACGGCGCCGGCCAGCAAATCGTTTCCGACAACCATCGCCGGTGTGCCCTGGATGTTCAGTCGTTGGGCGAGGCGCAGATTGGCATCGATCTGTTTTTGAATCGATGGATCATCCATATCATGCAGCAGCCGGGCGGAATCGAGGCCGAGCTTCCTGGCCTCCGCCTCGATCGCGGCACGGGTGATGTCCGGTGGCATGCGCATTAACACGTCGCGCAGTTTGATATAGGCGTCTTGTTTCCGCGCGGCGAGAAGCGCCTTGGTGCCAAGTACGCTTGCCGCGCCGAGGATCGGCAAATCCTTATAGACCAGCCGGACATCGTGGTCGGCAGCCAGGAAATCCGCCATCTCGGGTTCCAGTTTGCGGCAATATGGGCAACGGACGTCGAAGAACTCGACGATCGTCACGCTGCCGTGGGGATTGCCGGCGACCGGATCGTTGTCGGTTACCAAGGTATCCTTAGCCGCCAGGACTGCCGCCCGTGCGGCGGTTTTCTCATGCTCCGCATCGTCGGTCTGCAATGCTACGACAGCGTCCCGCAGGATCGATGGGTCACGTTTCATTGCATCGCGCATGATGGCGATAATTTCGGCTCGTTGCGCGCTGGTGAACTCCTCGGCCCGGGTGGGGGCAGAGCTGAGCGCCATGCCGGAAAGCAGCAGGCAGGCCAACGGCGTTCGCATCAAGGCGCGGCGAGGAAACCACATGGGCACTTTTCTTTCGTGACGGCCAGGCTGCCAACCGGGGCATTGATCCCGCGAACATAAGTTAGTGAGGCGGCCGGAGTTGTAGCAGATCGGTGGTCGATTGGGTGGGCTGTTATACATTCATATTAGAGTGCTGCGCGTTTCACTGACACCCTTGGCTGCACTGCATTGCCCGACAGGCCGTGCGAGGCGTGACGACCTGACGATCCGGAGGTGGTTATCGTCGCCGATCCGGTGAGCCGGTGGCGATTATCCAACATCCGGTTGCCGGTGCTGACGAAGCCGTTTATGGCACCATCGCGAACCAGGAAGCCGCGGACCACTCCGATAGAGAGGCAGGCCGCGCTGAGGAGTGGCGCCGCGAACGCGGTTCGACATCTCGGTTCGATATGCGTTTCGGGTGCCTGATCCCGTGACCAGGCTGACAAATGGAGACCAGGGACGGGAATGGCGCCGATACCTAGGACGAATGCTGACAGCGACGGAAACTGCTGGCGGGGCATCCCGGAGATCCGGAGGGATTTCCAGTCTTGGCTTCGCTCGGGACTACGTCTGGCAGTTCCGCTGGTGATCGGCACGCTGGTGGGCAGCTGCTCGACCCTCGATTCCATTAACCATACATTGTTCGGCGGCGGACCCACGCCCGGTCAGCAGGGCTATGTCAAAGGCTTTTTGGGTGAGGTCGTAGCCGACGAGCCCCGTGCGGCATTGGTCGGGAAAGAGGTACTATCGGGCGGCGGTAACGCAGCGGACGCGGCCGCCGCGGTCGGGTTGGCCCTCGCGGTCACATTGCCCTCACGCGCAGGTCTTGGCGGTGGCGGTGCATGCATTGCCTACGCACCCGATAGTCACACCCCCGCTCACGGGTATCCTGAGGCGATCACCTTCGTCTCGCCGCCGGTGCGTAGTGTCGGTGGAGGCGATCGTCCCGCCGCGGTACCGATGCTGCCGCGCGGGCTCTTCTTCCTGCACCTGCGCTACGGCAAACTGCCGTTCGAGTTCCTGCTCGGCAAAGTGGACGCTCTCGCGCGGCAGGGCGTCCCGGTTTCCACCGCGCTGGCGCGAGATTTATCCTTGGTCGCCGGACCGTTATTCGCCGACCCGGCGGCACGCGCAATCTTTGGTTTTCACGATGCGCCTCTGGCTGAGGGCCAGACGCTAATACAACCGCAGCTGGCAGCGACGTTGGCGCAATTAGGGGTGTCGGGTGTTGGCGACATGTATCAGGGCGTGCTCGCCCGCCGCATCCAACAGGCATCTCCGTCGGCCGGCGTGCCGATCGGGCTGGCAGATTTGTGGTCCGCGCTACCGTCACTTTCTTCACCCGTGATTGTGCCGTTGGACGACGACCAGGTGGCATTCCCGCCGACGGATGGCGGTGTGGGGGCGGCTGCGGCCCTTGTCGCTCTCAAAAGCCGGCCGGCGGACCCTCAAGCGGCCTTCCAGCGTTCGCTTGCGGCTGCCGCGCGGTGGGGTGCCGGCGGGGCGAATTTGGAGCAGGTGTTGCACGGCGAGCTGGCCGCGCCGGCAGCCGCGCCGCTCTATCCGGCATCGACAACGTTCGCCACCTTGGATTCTGACGGAAATGCCGTCGTCTGTGCACTTACCATGAACAATCTCTTCGGCACCGGTCGAATGGTGCCGGGTCTTGGTTTTCTTGCTGCGGCCTCGCCCGCCACTGTCGCCCCGCCTCTGCTGGCGCCCGGGTTGGCGTGGAGTGAGAGCCGGCATGCGTTTCATGCCGAGGCCGGTGGCAGCGGTCAGGCCGGCGCAGCATTGGCGGCCGCCGTTGCGCTATCGAACAGTGTGCGCTCAGGCTACCCCATGACCAATCTCGTGCCCGACCCCGGACGTGCGAACGTTATTGCCTGCAGCCGGTATTTGCCGGGTTCGGACTCGAGTTGCGCCGCGGCCACCGACCCGCGCGAGGCCGGCCTGGCAACCGGCGGAAACTGATCTGGAGGAACCAGCATGCGGCATTTCACTCCGGCAGGCGCTGGCGTGTGCGTCGTCACCGTGGCGCGGAGCGAGATGCGTGACTCGATGACGGTCGAGGCCACCAAAAACGACGGTTTCCATTGAACCGAACATGGTGCTGAAAATCGGCAGAGGCGCGGCGGCTCCCCCGTTCATCGTCATGGACGTCATTGCCGCGGCCAATGCGCGCCAGGCGGAATTGCCGGCGGGTGCGCCACGGATAATCCGCATGGAGGTGGGGCAGCCCGGCACAGGCGCTCCCACGGGTGCGGTAGAAGCGGCGCAGGCGGCCCTGCGGTCGGGCAATCCCCTGGGTTATACCGAGGCATTCGGCCGAATTTCGCTGCGCGAGCGGATCGTCACCCACATTCACGATTGGTACGGGTTGCAGATACCGGTCTCGCGCGTGGCGGTGACGGTCGGGGCCTCAGGCGCGTTTCCTTTGGCGTTCCTTGCGGCGTTCGACCCCGGCGATCGGGTGGCAATGGCAGCGCCGTTCTATCCACCCTACGTGAATATTCTTACCGCTCTGGGTATCCAACCGGTGATTCTGGAGGCAGGACCAGAAACCAGGTTTCAGCCCAGTACGGCGATGCTGGAGCGACTGGACCCGCGGCCGGATGGGTTGGTGGTGGCAAGCCCTTGCAACCCGGCCGGAACAATGCTGCACCGGGACGAACTGGCAGAGATTGCCGGTTGGTGCGACGGGAACGGCGTGCGGCTGATCAGCGACGAAATTTATCATGGTTTGAATTACGAAAGTCCCATCGCGACCGCCGCCGCGTACAGTCCGAATGCCATCGTAGTGAACAGTTTTTCTAAGTATTTTTCCATGACCGGTTGGCGGATCGGCTGGATGGTGCTGCCGGAGGATTTGATCCGGCCGGTGGAATGCCTGGCACAGAATTTGTTCATCAGCGCGCCGTATATCTCGCAGGTCGCGGCAGAGGCGGCATTCGATTGTCACGATGAACTGCGCGCCAACGTCGCGCGCTATCGCCGATCTCGCGATCACTTGCTGGCGACGCTGCCGAATGCGGGGTTTCCACATCTGTCTCCGGCCGAGGGAGCGTTCTATTTGTTCGCAGATATTGGCGACCGGTCGAACGATAGTGTCGCGTTCTGCACGCGGATGTTGAATGAAGCGGGCGTGGCCTGTTCCCCTGGTGTGGATTTCGATCGGACGCGCGGCAGTCGCTTCGTACGATTCAGTTATTGCGGGCCGGAGGCGGATATGCGCGAGGCGGCGGAACGGTTGCGGGGGTGGCGCTAAAAGGCATGGCATGCGAGATGCCCCTGCAGTGAGGCTTCATCCCTTTGGAGCCGCGTCCTGCTTTCTCCGCCTTTCATGCCACGCTTCCATCAATTGCAGTACCGTCGCGGCGGTTTCCTCGATCGAGCGACGTGTGACGTCGATGACCGGCCACCCATGCCGATTACAAAGCCGCCGAGCCCAGAGCAATTCAGCTTTCACTGCCTCTTCATCGACGTAATCGGTTTCGCTCTGGCGAATCACCCCGGCATGACCACCGCTTCCGATCAGCCGCAATCGATGCCGCCTGATGTCAATCAACGCCTGCGCTTCGATCGCCAGGCCAACGACGGGACAATGCGCGTGCTCCAGCCCCTCCGGCAGACCGGCGTGCGGCACCAGTGGCACGTTGGCTGCTTTGATGCCTCGATTGGCGAGAAAGAAGCACGTTGGAGTCTTCGAACTTCGCGATACTCCAACAAGTATCACGTCCGCTTCGGCCAGTCCGACCTGGGCCTGGCCATCGTCGTGCTGCAGCACGTAGTGCATGGCGTCGATGCGCTTGAAATAATCTGCGTTCATAACGTATTGCCGACCGGGCCGATGCGTCGCTTCCTCGCCAATATACTCCTGCAACATGTTCATCACCGGATCGAGCACATTCACCACCGGCAGATTGGTCCGCATACACATCGTTTCCAGCTCGCCGCGCAGCGCCTGGTCGACCAGGGTGGACAGCACCGGCCCAGGCTCGGCCTCAATGCCCTCGAGGACGCGGTGCAATTGGAAGCTGGTGCGGATCAGGCTCCAGCGATGCGTCACGATCCGGGCTGTGTCGAACTGCGCCGTGGTCGCGCGGGCGAGCGTATTCAACGTCTCCCCGGTGGCTTCCGAGACGAGATGCAGATTGATCCGGCGCTCATTCATGGTGACAATCCCGATCAGCGGCGAGGGGGCAGGATGCGGCGGCGGGAATGGCCTGTCGAGACGCAAGCGAATGCCGCAAGAAAGCAGGCTCGCCATGGGAAAACCGCCCACCAAAAAGCAAATTCGCCTCAACGCCTTCGACATGGCCTGTGTCGGCCACATCCAGCACGGCATGTGGACGCATCCGCGCGACCATTCTGCGGACTATACCTCGCTGGACCACTGGGTGTCGCTGGCTCGAACACTGGAACGCGGGCTGTTCGACGGCCTGTTCCTCGCTGACATTCTGGGCGTCTACGATGTGCTGGAGGGGAAGCCCGATCCGTCGTTGCGCGCCAGTGTGCAGATCCCATTGCTGGACCCCATGGCGCTGGTGCCCGCGATGGCGCATGCCACGTCGCATCTGGGATTCGGCGTGACCTGCAACCTCGCCTATGAGCCGCCGTATCTGTTCGCACGACGGATGGCGACGCTCGATCATCTGAGTGGCGGGCGAATCGGGTGGAACATTGTGACCGGCTACCTCGACAGCGCCGCACGGGCGATGGGGCTGCGCGAGCAAATGGCGCATGACGATCGCTACGATCTTGCGGAAGAATACATGCGCGTGGTTTACGCATTGTGGGAAGGCGGCTGGCGCGACGACGCCGTGGTGCGGGATCGGGTGCGTCGGGTTTACACCGAGCCGAGCCGGGTCCGGCCGATCCACCACGTGGGTAAGCAATACCAGCTCGATGCGCTGCCGTTGTGGGAACCGTCACCGCAACGCACGCCGGTATTGTACCAGGCCGGCGCCTCGGATCGCGGCCGTATTTTCGCCGGGCGCCACGCAGAGTGCGTGTTCGTCAATGGCACCAACCTTGGCCACGCTGCCCGGGTCACCGCCGATCTGCGGGCGCGCGCCGGGTCTCGGCCTATCCAGGTATTCGCCGGCGCCACGGTCGTTACCGCCGCGACCGAGGCTGAGGCGCGCGACCGGCTGGAAGAATACCGACGCCACACCAACACCGAGGGAGCGTTGGCGCATGCCGCGGCCTCGCTTGGGATCGATTTTGCCCGATTTGAAATGGATGAACCGATCGATGCCAGCGACAGCCAGGCGATTCAGTCCAACATTGCATCGATCACGGCTTCACTCGGCACGGGCTGGACGAAGCGCATGTTAATCGACCGTTTCATTTTGGGCAGCCGGCAAACGCCGATCGTGGGGTCGCCCTCTCAGGTCGCGGATGCGTTGCAGCGTTGGGTGGCGGACGCGGGCGTCGATGGGTTCAACCTGTCGCGGACCGTCATCCCCGAATGTCTGGAGGATTTCATTGATTTGATCGTGCCGGCGCTGCAGGACCGGGGTGCCTTCAAGACGGCCTATGCGCTGGGAACCTATCGGCAGAAGCTGTTTGGTGCGGGGGATCGGTTGCCTGACGATCATCCTGCGGCGAAAGAAAGATGGACCGATCCATTGTGATACTGTTGCCGTCCCAAAGCGCGACCATTTATTGATCGCCGTGCGCCACAACCCTTCGGACACGATGACTGTGTCGGTGCATCGACGACCGCAAGGGAATCGCGATGCGCCGATTCACAACCAGGTTCGGCAGAGCACCGGAAGAGCCGGGCGCGACCACTTACCAATGCGAGACGATTTCGTACTCGGCCATGCGCTTCGGCAGCATCGCCGAACTCATTAGCTTGACCCCGGGGACCAGTTCACCGGGGTCGATGCCTCGCATGGCCAAATCCTCCTCGATGACGAACACCGGGATCTTACGTTTCTCGATCAGATCGAGGACATCGTTGTCCATCCGCGGCGCCATGGTCTGCTTCCATCCGCCAATGGAAAGCCCAGGAGCGCCCTGGCCAGCGACCGCGTAGTTCACGGCATTTCCGCGCAGCACCACGGTGTGCTCGGCCCCGGCGGCCTGCATCGCGGCGAGCAGCCAGAGGATCGTGTCGTCCTGTTCTTCCATGACGGCGCGATAGGCTGACTCGACAATGTTCAATGTTTTCTTGGCCATGGAATGCCTCATTTCGACGGAATGGCGAGCACGTTGTCGGACGCCTCGCAGAATGCATGGAAATCGGCAGGCGAGCCGCGTCGTCCGGCGACGAACTCACGGACGCCGCGTTCGTCGACGCACATACCGCAGTTCACCCAGTCGATCTTGCCACCGTTCGCCTCGGCGAACGCCAGCAGCGCCGCGACCTGATCCTTGGTCGTGGGATGGTTTTCTTCAGCGAGGCTCTTGCCATGCACCGGGTTCGGATGCGGCGCCTGCGCCGCGAAGGCCAGGCCGGCGGCCCCTTCGTAGGCGAACACGTTGATGTTGTGCCCGCGTTGCGCCATGGTGCCGAGAATGCGGAACGCGGTCGTCAGGTTCTCCGACTCATAGGGCGGATCCATTAACGCGATGGCGAAAGTTTTTTGCGACATGTCAGTCCCCTAATGCCAAAGAGTCTTGTGGCCGGCTTCGAGGTGGTTGACCACCGTCTCGATTGGCGCGATTTCGACGCCGTCGAGAAGTTTGGTAATCCCCCGCTCCTTCAGCGCGAAGTCGTCGGCCAGCACTTTGATCCCGGAATCGATCAATTCCCGAAGTTGCGGCGCCTGGGCTGACGGCCGCGCTGCGAGCACCGCGTTCTGCACCAGGAACAGAGTGACCTGGTTGCCGACTCCCATCAGCCCGCGGGCCAGCCCGTAGTAGTACCCAACGTCGTTCGACTCGAATGGATCTCTCGATTCGATAAGCAGATATCCCGCCATTTGCTGTCCCTCCTCGTTCCACGCTCCGTATGAGTTGGCCGGCGGCCCGGTGGACGCCGGATCGTGACTAACTGCTGCCGCCTTCGACCGGGTGGGCTTCTGCGCGCCAGCGCAACATACCTCCGGTCAGATTGGCGATTTCCGTGAAGCCGTTCTGTTGCAAGGTCGAAATGGCCTGGGCCGAACGGCTGCCCGCCCGGCAAACGGCAATGATCGGCTGATCGTGGCGCAATTCGCCGACGCGTCCGGCCAGCTCGCCCAATGGGATCAGTATCGCGCCCGCGATATGGCCAAGCGGGCCAGTGAATTCGTCAGGTTCCCGCACATCGAGAATTTGCACGTCCGCCACGTGCTCTTCAAGCGTGTGCGGATCGATCTCCCATACGCCCGCGAAACTATAATGCAGTGGGGCCCAGATGGGGTCGGCGGCGGCGGGTCCTGTCTCGTTCTCTGGGCGGCCGCAACGCAGATTGGCCGGCACCGCGACATCGATCAGCTTTGGATGAGCGAGCCGCATGTTCTTCATGTAGCCGGCGAAATCGCCGACCGCGATCTCACCGCCGAGCCGCGGGTTGAAGCGGCGTTCCTCGGCGACGCTGGTCACCGTGAGGCCGCGGTAATCATGCGCCGGGTAGAGCAGGCAGTCGTTTGGCAGGCTGAAGATGCAATCGTGCACCGAGCGATACATCGCAGCCGGGTCGCCCTGTTGGAAATCGGTTCGGCCGCTGCCGCGGATCAGCAGACAATCGCCGGTGAACGCCATACTGCTGTCGTCCAGCACGAAGGTCAGGCAGCCGTTGGTATGACCCGGTGTCGCGCGAACCAGAAGCCGCCTTGCGCCAAAGGCGATCACATCGTCCTGCACCAGACAGCGGTCGGCCCCCTCGGCGCCGCTCGCCGCCGACAACATGATTTTGCTGCCGGTCCGCTGCCTGAGCAGCCACGCACCGGTTACGTGATCGGCATGGACATGGGTTTCCAGGGTCGCGACCAGCTTGAGGTCAAGCTCACCGATCAACGCCGCGTCGCGCCGTACCTGCTCGAATACCGGATCGATCAGCACTGCTTCGCCACCGCGTCCATCACCGAGCAGATAGGTGTAGGTCGACGATTGCGGATCAAACATCTGTCGAAACAATAACATCGGTGTCCCCCAACCCAGCGGACATTTCCTTTTCGGCCGACTATTTTCAACGAGTATAGACAATTCGCCGGATGCTTACAACCATTCGACACCATTCGACCGAGTGTGAGGTATGCGACCCGCCCTATGATGCGGTGGGCCGCTATACCGGCGTCGACAAACCTCTTCTTGGGCTCCGATGCCTGGATTGCGTCGCAGCGCTCGCGACAACCTGGGGGGCTTCGCAGGCCCCCCGTTTCAATGATAGTGGGTACTACCCCTGCCGCAACCGGAACGATGCCGCCGGGTAAACCCCCAATACTCGCACTTCTGATGAAAAGAACTGCAACTCCTCCAACGCCAGCCGCAATGCCGGCTGTTCCGGATGCCCATCGACGTCGCACATGAACTGGGTCGCGGCGAACTCCCCGTCCATCATGTAGCTTTCCAGCTTGGTCATGTTGACGCCGTTGGTCGCGAAGCCACCCAGCGCTTTGTACAAAGCCGCCGGGACGTTGCGGACACGGAATACAAACGTTGTCATTAAGTTTGGCGTTGCCGGATCGGGCGTGATCGGTCGCGGCGACATGACATAAAACCGCGTTGTGTTATGCGCCGCATCCTCGACGTTAGCCTTCAGCACATCGAGCCCGTAAATCTCTGCCGCCAAGGACGATGCGACAGCTGCTTCGGCCTTATCGTTCCAGCGTGCCACCAGTTCGGCGGCGCCGGCCGTATCGGCTTCGACCACCGGCTGCAGCCCCATATCGCGCAAAATCCGCCGAACCTGGCCAAGCGCGACCGTGTGAGAGTGCGCTCGTTTGAGGTCGCCCAGGGTGGCGCCACGCACGCCCAGAAGACAATGTTCCACCCGTTGGAACTGCTCCGCGATCACGAACAGGCCGGATTGCGGCAGCAAATGATGAATGTCCGGCACACGGCCGGCGAGACTGTTTTCGCACGGCAGCATGGCTAACGCCGCACGGCCTTCTTTCACGGCATCGATAGCGGTCTCAAAGGACTCGCAGGGTAGCGTGGTCATACCAGGGTACGCAGCGCGGCAGGCGAGGTCGGAATAGGCGCCCGGTACTCCCTGGAAGGCGATCAGACCGCTCATGCTGCGGCCAGAATCGTGCGGGCGCGTTCCAGATCTTCCGCTGTGTCAACTCCGAACGGACCGTGTTCCATACGCACGCAGGAAATTCGCATCCCGTCCTCCAGCGCCCGCAATTGTTCCAGTTGCTCGCGCAGTTCCAGTGGACTTGGCGGCAGCGAGATGTAACGATCCAAGGCCGCACGCCGATACGCGTAAATCCCCAGGTGATGCCAGCGCGGGCCTACGCCCCACGGGATCGCCTGACGAGAGAAATACAGCACGCACGCGATGGTCTGACCTTCCTGGAATGCGCAGGCTGCCTTCACGAAGGACGCAGTGCCAGCTTCGATCTCGTCGCGGATCGGCACGACGAGGGTGCCAATATCCACGTTCGGATCGGCCAGTGGCATCACGACCAGGCGGAGAGCTTCCGGGTCCAATGTCGGCAAATCGCCTTGCAGGTTCACCACCACATCGTGCACGCCGCCTGGATCAAGTTCGGCGAGCGCGGCGTGCACCCGATCGGAGCCGGACGGCAGCGCGGGATCAGTCAACACCGCCCGCCCACCGGCGGCACGCACCGCATCGGCGATTTCACGATCTCCGCACGCCACTGCCACTGGGCCGATTCCCGCTTCGCGTCCTCGATCGAGCATATGCAGGATCATTGGCTTGCCATTGATCTCCGCCAGCGGTTTGCCCGGCAAACGGGATGACGCCATGCGGGCAGGAATGACGACGATTGGGTTCATCTGGGCATTTCAGTGGGTTGATGGGGCCGGGCCATATCCCTATGGTGCGGCCAACTTATGGATGCGCCGCGCGGCGCGCAATGCCGCCGCGAGGCGAGCATGGCTCCCGCGCCCTCAGGCGTGTTCAAGCTGCGTCGAATGGCGCGGCAATGATAACCCGCGCCCTCGGGCGCACTGACCGACGCGCCCAGGGCGCGATGACGAGGACGCGACGCAGTATGGACAGTATCGAAGTCACCAAGGTTTCCACTGCGGTCTTGGTCGCGGGCATTGCCTTTTTCATCTCCGGCTGGATCGGTGCCAGTATCGTCCACCCGGAAAAGCCGGCGAAACCGGCTATTGAGATCAAGGGCGCGGCACCCGAGGCGGCCTCCACCGCGCCGCCGCCGGAGGAAAAACTCGCGCCGATCGGGCCGTTGCTGGCGTCTGCCGATCCGGCCGCGGGTGGCGCCTACTTCAAACAGGTTTGTTCGGTTTGCCACACCGCGGACCAGGGCGGGAAGGCCGGCGTGGGGCCGAACCTGTATAATGTGGTTGGCGGTCCACATGCGCATATGGAGGGGTTCAATTACTCCGCCGCATTGAAGGCGAAGACCGGACCGTGGACCTTTGATGAGTTGAACGAGTGGCTGCATAAGCCGTCGTCCTATGCGCCAGGCACCCGGATGACCTTTGCGGGGATCAGCAACGACAAGATACGGGCGAACGTGATTGCCTATTTGCGTAGTTTGTCGCCGAACCCGGTCCCACTGCCCGCTGCCACCCCGGTGCCGGCAGCCGCACCAGCCGCTGCACCGCCCGCTGCTGCGCCGGCACCGGCCGCCGCACCGGCTGTTGCGCCACCGCCAGCGGCTGCGCCTGCACCTGCCGCTCCACCAGCGCCGGCCGCCGCACCTCAGCCGGCGACGCCGCCTGCGCCGAAGTGATCCCCGACACCGACTCTCTGATCTCTGCCGCTTGCGCCGCGGCAGACGTTGCGGGTGCGGTGATCCGCCCCTTCTTTCGGGCCGGAATTGTGACGGACGCAAAGGCCGACCGGTCCCCGGTTACCATCGCCGACCGCACCGCGGAGCAGGCGATGCGCGCCGTGCTGGCCGAGCGGTTTCCCGCCCATGGCATTCTGGGCGAGGAGTTCGGCCTCGACCGGCCCGCTGCGACGATGCGTTGGGTGCTCGACCCGATCGATGGCACCAGAGCATTCATCACCGGCCGTCCAACCTTCGGCACGTTGATCGCCCTGTTCCAGGATGACCGACCAATCATTGGGATCATTGACCAGCCGGTAACCGGCGAACGCTGGATCGGCGCCGAGGGACGCGCGACCGTTTTCGACGGACCTTTCGGCGGCGTGGCCGGCTGCCGTCGGTGCCCGTTTTTGTCCAATGCCGAACTGTCTTGCACAAGCCCAGAGATGCTTGGTGCCGATACGCCGCGCTGGGAAAGGTTGCGCCGTGCGGTTCGCCGCAATTATTGGGGCGGCGATTGTTATGCGCATGGCCTGGTGGCGCTTGGCCAGATCGACATCATCGCCGAATCCGACATGAAAGTATGGGACTGGGGTCCTTTGGTGCCGGTGATTGAGGGCGCCGGCGGCTGCGTCACGGATTGGCAGGGGCAGGCGTTGCAACCTGAAGGCGACGGGCGCGTGCTGTCGGTAGGAGATAAAGCGCTGCTGCCCGCGATCCTGCGGGAACTTAATTATTCTGCGGTTGCCTCTGCCTGAACGCACTGCCACGCTTCAGCAAACCAACCTGGGACAGCCCCGTGCGATTCCTTACCTTAATGTTTTCGCTGCTTCTTTTAACCGCGACTGCACGGGCGCAAAGTGAGTCGGCAGTGCGACCGCAGCACGGCTTCACGGTGCTTGGCGAACCAGCGCTCCCCCCCGATTTCAAGGCCTTTCCTTACGTCAACGTGAACGCCCCGAAGGGTGGCGAGGTTCACCTTGCCGACATCGGCACGTTCGATAGCTTCAATCCGTTCATCCTGCGCGGCACCCCGGAATCGCATGGGGTCGCTCCATGGATCACGTTGCCCGGCGGTTCCGGGTCCGGCTCGTCTGTCGGACATGTGTGGGAAAGCCTGCTGACGCCATCGGCCGACGAGATAGCAACCGGTTATTGCCATTTGGCGGAATCGATCGAGGTACCGCCCGACAAAACCTGGGTTGCTTTCAATTTGCGTCCCGAAGCGAAATTCTCCGACGGCGTTCCGGTAACCGCCGAAGATGTGGCCTGGACCTATCGCACATTGATCGAGCAGGGCCGCCCGTCGCTCCGCATCCAATTGGCTGACGTAAAGGACGTGGTGGTAGAGGGGCCGCGCCGCGTGCGCTTCGATTTCAAAACCACACAAAATCGGGAATTGCCGCTGATTGTGGGCGGGCTGCCGGTTTTGCCGAAGCACTTTTTCGAAGGCCGTGACTTTACCAAACCGCTGACGGACGCACCCATTGGCTCCGGCCCCTATCGCATCACCAATTTCGAACTGGGCCGTTCGGTCACCTATTCCCGCGATCCAAACTGGTGGGCGGCGAACCTGCCGACCGGCCGCGGCACCAATAATTTCGATACAGTGCGCTACGAATATTTTCGTGACCTAACCGTCGCAATGGAAGCCTTTAAAGCCGGCAAGGTCGACATCCGCAGTGAGAACATCTCCAAAAACTGGGCTACTGCCTACGATTTTCCTGCTGTCCAAAACGGCGCGGTGATCAAGCGCGAGTATACCCATGAACTGCCCACCGGCATTCAAGGTTACGCAATGAACACCCGCCGTCCGATTTTCGCCGACCCGCGGGTCAGGCAGGCGATCACCTGGGCTTTTGATTTTGAGTGGACCAACAAGAACCTGTTTTATTCCGCGTACAAACGAACCTTGAGCTATTTCAGCAACACGCCGCTCGCTGCTACCGGACTACCATCGCCCGCGGAACTGCAGTTGCTGGAGCCCTATAAGGACAGTCTGCCGGACGGGCTGCTGACCAAACCCTTCACACTGCCGGTGACTGATGGCAGCGGCAACAATCGTGAGCAACTGCTACAGGCACTGAAGCTGCTGCAAGCGGCCGGCTGGCAAGTGAAGGACCGCAAGCTGATCCAGGCCAATGGTCAGCCTGCCGCGTTTACGATCCTGCTGGACGATCCAAGCCTGGAGCGGGTTGCGTTGCCGTACGTGCAGAATTTACGGAAGCTCGGTTTCGACGTGCAGGTTCGCACGGTTGATCCCGCACAATACCAGCATCTGACTGATGACTTCGATTTCGACATGACCATGATGATCTACCCGGGATCCGATATTCCAGGCAGCGAGTTGCGCGATTACTGGTCGTGCGCGGCTGGCAAATCAACCGGCAGCTTCAATGTTCCGGGTATTTGCAGCCCAGCGATCGATAGCATGATTGAAAAGGTAATCGCGGCCCCGGACCGGGACACGCTGCGCACGGCGGCGCGAGCGTTGGATCGGCTGCTGTTGTGGGGCTGGTATATGGTGCCAAATTGGTACACTCAGAATATCCACATCGCCTACTGGGATCGATTTGGTGATCCTGGCATTCCGATCCGCGAAGGTTTCAATTTCGATACCTGGTGGGTCGACCAACAAAAAGCCGTGAAGAACGACCAGGCACGGCGTTGACATGGCGGCCTACTTAATTCGTCGCCTGATTCTGGTTATTCCAACATTATTCGGTATCATCGCGATCAATTTCGTGATCATACAGTTCGCCCCGGGCGGCCCGGTTGAGCAAGCGCTTGCGGAATTGCGAGGCAAGGGCGGATTATCCAGCCGCCTGGGCTCGGCGACTTCGGACATCGGCTCGGCGGGCGCGTATCGCGGTGCACAGGGACTGGACCCGCACGTAATTGCAGACATCAGGAAAACGTTCGGTTTCGATAAGCCGCCACTGACGCGCTTCGTCGACATGGTGTGGGGATATTTGCATTTCGACTTCGGCCGGAGTTTCTTTCGCGACAAGAGCGTACTGGGCCTGATATTTGAGAAGTTGCCGGTGTCACTTTCGCTCGGTCTGTGGTCGACTGTGCTGATCTACCTGATCTCCATTCCGCTTGGCATTCGCAAAGCGGTGCATGACGGTAGCCGGTTCGATGTGGCAACCAGCGCCGCGGTTTTGGTCGGCTACGCCTTGCCAGGCTTCCTGCTGGCAATCCTGCTGGTGGTGCTATTTGCCGGCGGCAGTTTTCTGAGCATCTTTCCACTGGGCGGACTGACCAGTGAAGGGTCCCGGTACTGGCCGTGGCCGGACCGCGTGTTGGACTACCTCTGGCATATGGTATTGCCGATCACCGCAATGGTGGCGGGCGGGTTCGCCAGCCTGACGATGCTGACCAAGAACTGCTTTCTGGAGGAGATCGGCAAGCAATACACCGTCACCTCCCGCGCCAAGGGAGCCAGCGATACCAGGGTGCTGTATGGTCATATATTTCGCAATGCAATGCTGCTGATCGTGGCAGGATTTCCTCAGGCATTCGTGGGCATCTTGTTCACGTCCGCGCTATTGGTGGAGATCGTGTTTTCGTTGGACGGAATGGGCCTGCTTGGCTTTCAGGCAGCCATTCAGCGCGACTATCCCGTTATGTTCGGCACACTTTATATCTTCACGCTGCTGGGTCTGGTGATGCAGATCGTCGGTGATATGATGTACACTGTGGTCGATCCACGCATCGATTTCGAGTCCCGGCGTTGACTCTGTCGCATGTTACAAAGCGGCGGCTGGCGATATTTCGTGCCAACCGCCGGGGATATTGGTCGCTTTGGATCTTTTCCGTGTTGTTTGGCGCGTCGCTGTTCGCCGAGTTCATCGCCAATGATCGACCGTTGCTGATTCGCTACGACAACGCATGGTACGTTCCGGTATTGAAAGACTACAGCGGCGACCAATTCGGCGCAGATTTTTTGCCGACCGAGGCGGATTATACCGATCCCGATCTCCGCCGGACGATCGCCGCCAAGGGATGGATGCTGTGGCCGCCGATACACTATTCCTATGCCACGACGGTAACCGATCTGAATGTCCCATCGCCCGCACCGCCGAGCTGGCATAACCTGTTGGGCACCGACGATCAGGCACGCGACGTTTTTGCCCGTGTGATTTATGGGTTTCGGCTTTCGGTCCTGTTTGGCTTTACTCTGACGCTATTGACCTCCATCGTTGGTGTGATCGCTGGTGCATTGCAGGGATTCTACGGTGGACTGACCGACCTTCTGGGCCAGCGCTTCATCGAAATCTGGAGCGGCATGCCAGAACTCTACATGCTGATCATTCTGGGCAGCCTGATCACGCCGGGTTTCTGGGTGCTGTTGATCTTCCTGTTGCTGTTTCGCTGGATGAATTTAACCGGAGTCGTTCGCGCCGAGTTCCTGCGTGGTCGCAACCTTGAATACGTCCGGGCTGCAAAAGCACTGGGCGTTTCAGACATTACGGTCATGTGGCGCCACATCCTCCCCAACGCGATGGTCGCGACATTGACCTATGTGCCGTTCCTGCTGTCGGGATCAGTAACGTTATTGTCAACCCTCGACTTCCTGGGCTTCGGTTTGCCGCCGGGGTCGCCCTCGCTCGGCGAACTGGTGGCTCAGGCAAAGTCGAATTTGCAGGCACCGTGGCTTGGCATCACAGCATTTGTCGTCCTGGGAGGGGTCCTGACCTTGCTGATCTTTATCGGTGAGGCGGTGCGGGACTCATTCGATCCCCGACGGCTGCCGACCGCATGAGTTTGTTGGAAGTTGGGCACTTGTCGGTTGCGTTTGGCGCCAAACGTGTCGTCGACGACGTGTCGTTCACTCTCGATCGCGGTGAGACTCTGGCACTGGTTGGCGAATCCGGATCCGGCAAATCGCTGACCGCGCTGTCCTTGCTGCAACTGTTGCCGCGCGGTGCGACCAACCCGACCGGAACGATCCAGCTGGACGGGCACCAGATGGCCGGTGCATCGCCCGAAGTCTTGCACAAGGCCCGCGGGGGTCTGGCCGGAATGGTGTTTCAGGAACCGATGACGAGCCTCAACCCGCTGCATCGCATCGGCCGTCAGGTAGCGGAGGCGATCACGTTGCATCGCCGGCTACCCCGTGCCGCGTTGCTGGAACGTGTCGTTGGCGTGCTGCACGAAGCCGGCTTTCCCGATGCCGCCCATCGACTGGATGCATTTCCGCATCAGTTATCCGGCGGTCAGCGGCAGCGCGTAATGATCGCAATGGCGCTTGCCAATGATCCATCGCTGCTGATCGCCGACGAGCCGACGACAGCGCTTGACGTGACAATTCAGGCGCGGATCCTGGCGTTGCTGGCGCAGTTGAAAGCCGGCCGTGGGCTGGCGCTTTTGCTGATTACGCACGATTTGCGCATCGTTCGCAGGTATGCGGACAAAGTCTGTGTGATGAAGGATGGGGCAATCGTTGAGGCCGGCCCAGTTGCTTCGCTGTTTGCGGCACCGGCGCATCCTTATACCCGGATGTTGCTGGATGCAGTGCCGCGCGGCGTGCCGCCACCGTTGGCGGAGGATGCTCCGCCACTGCTTCGTATTGAATCGGTGAAAGTGCATTTTCCGATCCGCCGAGGAGTCCTGCGCCGCATCGTAGCCGTTGTCCGGGCTGTTGACGGTGTATCGTTGACCGTCCGGGAGGGAGAGACGGTTGGGCTGGTTGGCGAATCAGGCTCCGGCAAAACGACGTTGGCTTTGGCGGCGTTGCGGTTGGAACCCGTGCAAGGGCGCGTGGTGTTTGCCGGGCAGGATGTCGTCCGGCTTGGCCGGGTCGCGATGCGGGCATTGCGGGCGCGGATGCAGATCGTGTTCCAGGATCCGTTCGGTAGTTTATCTCCCAGAATGACGGTCGGCGATATCGTGGCGGAGGGATTGGGCGTGCATGAGCCCGGTTTAAAGCGGCAGGAGCGGGACCGACGCGTCATGGAAGCGTTGGACGAAGTCGGACTCCCTGCTTCCATGATGGAACGCTATCCGCACGAATTCAGCGGCGGCCAACGCCAGCGTATCGCGATTGCCCGCGTTGTTGTGCTGAAGCCTGCGTTGGTCGTGCTGGACGAACCGACGAGTGCACTGGATATGTCTGTGCAGGCGCAGATCATAGCGCTGCTGCGCGATTTGCGGGTCCGGCACAATCTGGCCTATCTGTTCATTAGTCATGACCTAAAGGTTGTGCGTGCTCTGGCGCACCGGGTGGTCGTGTTGCGGGAAGGCAAGATCGTCGAACAGGGCACCGCCGACGAGATCTTTACCAACCCGCGGGCCGAATATACAAAGTCACTGATGCAGGCGGCATTCGATCTGGATTGAAATCCGGACCGGTCACCATGCTTCCTTACCCTTGATCGGCCGCACCATTGCAGCCTTTTCCCGTTGCTCTGCCTCGTGCTTATCGAACATCAGACGAGCCGCGCTGGATCGCTTCTCCGTCAGTTCCTCCCGGTGATCGGTGCACCACTCGAACGAAGCGATCCGCGGACTATTGTCACCGGAGAAATGCGGCATCACATAGCGCTGATAAAGCTCGTAGGATCGTTTGGTTTGCTCGAAGTCGGCCCAGTTGTGGACTTGTTGTAGGAAGGCACCGAATTCGCCCTGCTTGTCATACAGGCGCTGGATCAAAGCAATCGCGTCGTCCGGGGTGCCGATGACACCGTAGTTGTTCTCCACGAACCACTCTGCCGCATCCTTGCCCGGCGGCACGATAAACCGAGGCTGATTGTTATTGAGATATCCCAGGTAATTCTCAAATCCGTACTTAACATTCTCCATAGCCTGCGCGCGGGTCTCTGCGATGTGCATTGGGCCGACCAGACGCAAACCGGCTGGGTCCATCTGTTTGCCCTGCTCGGCGGCGATTTCGTTGGCGATCTTCCAGTTCGCGCCAAGCGCATCGTAACCAAACGGATTGGTGGCGGCGACGCAGATCATGCTCAGGCCGTATTTTCCGGCCAATCTTCCGCCGGATGGGGTTACGGCACTGACCACCGCAACTTCGGGATGTGGTTTTGTATACGGCAGGATATGTGCACGGGCGCCAACGAAATTGTACCACTCGGTCCGTTCTGTGACGATTTCTCCTTTGAAAAAACGCAGTATGACGTCCAGCGCTTCCGCCATGCGGTCACGTTGTGTATTCGGATCGATCCCCAGCATCAACGCATCCGAGGCCAAAAGCCCGGGACCGGCGCCAAACATGATGCGGCCGCGCGTATGGTGGTCGAGCTGGATGATACGGTTCGCCGTCATCAACGGATTATGATACGGCAACGATATCACGCCGGTGCCGAACCTAATCCACCGCGTACGTTCGGCGGCAACGGCGATGAACAGTTCCGGTGAGCTGATCAGCTCCCACCCCGCGGAATGATGTTCGCCGATCCAGGCCTCATGAAACCCCAATCGGTCGAGCCACTGCATCAACTCCAGATCGCGCTCGATGCACGCGGCCGGATTTTCGTTCATTGGATGAAACGGCGGCAGGAAAGCGCCGTGACGTAGCGGAATGGCGGGCATAGGTCATTTCCTCCGGAGGGGACATCGCGATGCGAGGATGATATCAGGGTTTATCGGAACGCAAACCCTGGCGAGGCCCATGGGGGATAATGAGCCAACAGACTGATCGTGTGGACCGCCGGGTCTGGATTATCGCTGCTGCCTGCGCCTGCGGGGCACTGATGTCCGGTCTTGATGGGACCATGGTCAATGTTTCGCTGGATGCCCTGAGTTTGGCATTCCACGTGCCGCTCGGAACGATCCAGTGGGTGGCCAGCGGCTATTTGCTCGCGTTGGCCTTGTCGCTGCCGTTGAGCGGCTGGCTGGTAGACCGGGTCGGGGCGCGGCGCATCTTTCTCTGCTGCTTCGCTGGTTTCATCGTGTGTTCGATGCTGAGCGGCTTTGCCACGACCATTCAATTGCTGATTTCGTGTCGATTGTTGCAAGGCATTGCCGGCGGATTGCTGGCACCGATGATGCAAATGATGATGGCACGCCACGCCGGACGTCACATGGCGCGGGTCATCGGCGTGGCTGCAATGCCCGTCATCATTGGTGGAATGTTCGGGCCGACCCTCGGCGGTGTCATCCTGGGGTCATTGGGTTGGCGTTGGATCTTCTTCGTCAACGTTCCGGTTGGCCTGATAGCGATCTGTTTCGCCTGGTTCGCGCTGCCACGCGACGAAATCACCACCGCACGTCGCCTCGATCTTCTCGGGTTCGCGATGATCTCCCCCGGTCTCGCCCTGCTCCTGCAGGGTCTTGTCTCCTGGGCGCACGGCGCCGCCACGGCACCGTTGAGCCTGCTGGCCAGTGTGCTCCTGTTGGCCGGCTTCACCCGGCATGCATTGCGTCACCCGGTTACCGCACTGATCGACCTGCGGCTGTTCCGGGCACGCGTATTCCGCGCCGCGGCGGCAACGCAGTTTCTGTCGAATGCCCTCAATTTCGGTGGCCAGTTATTGTTGCCGTTGTGGTTCCTGCAAGTGCGCCATGCCACACCGACCACGACCGGATTGATGCTTTTCCCATTGGGTCTCGGCGTCTTTTGTGGGCTGCCTACCATGGGCCGATTGAGCGAGCGATTTGGCGCCCGTGCGATCTCCGGTTCTGGCGCCTTGCTATCGTGCCTCGGCACGTTGCCGTTCGTATTCGCAAGTGTCGACACACCCTACAGCTTGCTCGGCGTCGCCCTGTTCGTCCGAGGTTTCGGTAGCGGTTCGATCACGATTCCCTCGGCGGCCGCCGCCTACGCCTCAGTGCCGCGTGAATCATTGGGTCATGCGACCACATCGATCAATATCTGCCAGCGGTTTGGCGGACCAACCGGCTCGGCGGGCCTGGCGATATTTCTGCAATTCGAGCTATTGCGGGCCGCCACTCAGGAGCAGGCCTATCATTGGGCATTTTTCGCGTTGGCCGCAATCGCGGTAGTCGGCCTGTTGGCAGCGTCGAGGCTGCCTGGACGAGTCGCGCGTTAGCCCGCGCCGGCCCCGAGTCGACGGACTCGGGTTTTCGGGGATATGCTCCGGGCCAATCAGCCCTGAGGAGCGCCAGTCCATGAGTGGAGAAAATTGTCTGACCGGTATGAAAGTCCTCGATCTCACGCAGTTCGAGGCCGGTCCATCCTGCACCGAAGCCCTCGCCTGGATGGGCGCGGATGTGGTCAAGATCGAGAACCCGAAATCCGGTGACCCCGGCCGCACCGCCGGTGGCAAGCCCGGCCAGGACGCCAATTACTTTCTGCAATACAACGCAAACAAGCGTTCGGTTGCGGTCAATTTGAAAGACCCGCGCGGGGTCGAACTCGTTAAGCAGATGGCCAAACAAGCCGACGTTATGGTCGAGAACTTTGCTCCCGGCGCGGTCGAGCGTCTCGGTCTGGGTTACGACGTGATCAGGGCATTGAACCCCTCGATCATCTATTGCCAGGTGAAGGGTTTCGGCGCCGGCAGCCCGTACGAAAAAAGTCTCGCCTTCGACATGATCGCGCAGGCCGTCGGCGGGTTGATGAGCATCACCGGCGAAGAGGGTGGCCCGCCCTGCAAACCCGGTGCGACCATCGGCGATACCGGCACCGGCATGGTGATGGCGGTCTCCGTACTCGGCGCCTATGTCCGCAAGCTGCGTACCGGGCAGGGCGAGCATCTGCAACTCGCGATGCAGGATTCGATCCTGCACTACGTGCGCAACGCCTTCACTTTCATGGAGCGCAGCGGTGGGAAGGCGGCGCCTCGTGCCGGGTCGAAGACGGTCGGCGGCGGCAATCCGCCAATCGGCGTTTATCCGTGCAAGGGCGGCGGTCCGAACGATTATGTTTACATCTACACCAGCCGCGCCAATCCCGAGCACTGGACCCGCCTGCTGAAAGTGATGGGACGCGAGGATCTGATCGGCGATGCGCGCTACGCCGATCCCGATGCGCGGACGCAACGGCGCGAGGAAGTCGACGCCATCGTCTCCGAGTGGACCATCAAACACGACAAGCGTGAGGCCATGAACCTGGTAAGCCTCGCGACCATTCCGTCGGGCGCCGTGCTCGACACGGCAGAGCTGGCAGCCGACAAGAATTTCGAGGAGCGCGGCATTCGCCAGACCATGAAACACCCGGTCGTCGGCGATTATGTCATGAGCGGCTGGCCGGTTCGCTTTGGTGGCAAGACTCCGGCGGTCGCGTCGGCACCTTTGCTTGGCCAGCATGGCGAGGAAGTGCTGGCCCAGTGGCTGAAACTCGACAAGGACCAAATCGGCGCACTGCGTAACGATGCCGTGGTGGCCTGATGGCGCACCAGTTTTGCACGGTCCAGGATGAAGGCCGGTTGCGCATCGTTACGCTCAACCGGCCCGAGGTGCTGAACGCGCTGCACGCCGACGCCAACGACGAGCTTTCCGCGGTGTGGGATGAATTTGCCGCGCGAGACGATCTATGGGTCGGTATCGTGACCGGTGCGGGCGGACGAGCGTTCTCCGCCGGCAACGACCTCAAGGTTCAGGCCGCCGGGAAACGCCGACCGAATGGGCCCAGCGGGTTCGCTGGATTGTCGCATCGTTTCGGTCTCGACAAGCCATTGATCGCCGCGGTTAATGGCGTGGCGATGGGCGGTGGGTTCGAAACCGCGCTGGCGTGCGACATAATCATCGCCGCCGAGAACGCGGTATTCGCTTTGCCCGAACCGCGTGTCGGCCTGATAGCCGGCGGCGGTGGCGTGCATCGGTTGCCACGCTCGATCCCGATTAAGCAGGCAATGGGCATGATCCTCACCGGCCGCCGCGTGCCGGCGCGGGAGGGGTTCGAACTCGGCTTTGTCACCGAGGTCGTGCCGGAAGGCCAGGCGTTGGAAGCCGCCAGGCGATGGGCCGCGATGATCCTGGAGTGCTCGCCCAAAGCTGTGCGGGCCTCCAAGCAGGCGTCGTATCGCGGTCTGGATGAGCAGAAGCTGGAAACCGCAATGCGCACCGTCTATCCGGCGCAGCAGGAGAACATCGCAAGCCAGGACTACGTCGAAGGCCCCAAGGCGTTCGCGGAAAAGCGCAAGCCGAACTGGCAAAATAAGTAAGGAGAACGATCGATGGGCATTCGGGTGCACAACCTGTACTGCGACACCAACGGCGAGTCGCACTGGCGCGACATCAATATCGAGTGGGTGAATGAAGGGCCGGAAGGCAAGACCTCGGCGCGCCAATCAGCCAACGGCATCATCTTCCGGCAAACCCAGGCGGAACATGATCGCCCATGGCATCCCGCACCGCGACGGCAATACATCATCAATCTCGATGCCGGTGTCGAACTGACCGCGAGTGACGGAGAATCCCGAAAGATCGGCGCCGGTGAGATCGTCCTGGTCGAGGACACCTCCGGCAAAGGCCACCTGTCGAAATCCATCAACAATCAGATGCGGCACTCGATCTTCGTGCCGATCGAGTAAGGAGGACCGTAACGATGCGTATCCATAACATCTATGTCGACGATGCCGGCGCAACCCATTGGCGCGATATCGAGGTCAAATGGGTCGAGGAACGGAACGGCAGCAAACTCTCTGCGCGGCTGCCCGCTACCGGCATCATCTTCCGCGAAACTGCGGGGGATTATGATCTGTCCTGGCACCCGGCGCCGCGCCGCCAGTACATCATCAATCTGGATGGCGGTGTGCAGATTACCGCGAGCGATGGCGAGGCGCGGCAAATCGGTGCCGGCGAGGTCATCCTCGTCGAGGACGTCCGCGGCAAGGGCCATCTGTCGAAGTCCATCGGCGGCCAAATGCGGCACTCGATTTTCGTGCCGATCGAATAGCGCGGAACGATTAGTCCGGCCGTCCGGCGCGATGATACGGATGGCCGGCGACGATCGATCGCGCCCGATAGATTTGCTCGGCCAACATTCCACGCACCAGCAAATGCGGCCAGGTCATCCGGCCCAATGATAAAGTGAAATCGGCGCGCGCGAGAACCAGCCGATCCAGCCCCTCTGCGCCGCCGATCAGGAAGCGGATTGGGCGGGACAGCGTGAGCCATCCCTCCAGCCGCACAGCGAACGCGGCGCTGCCGAGCATTTCCCCTTCGAGATCGAGCGCAATGGCAAATGCCTGTGCCGGCAGCGCGGCCAGGAGAGCCTCGCTTTCCCGGCGTTTGATCTCGGCGGGCGCACCTTTGCTGTCGGCAATTTCCGTCAATGCCAGAACCGGACGGATCCGGGCGCAGTAACGGGCGAACAGGTGCGCCTCGGGCCCGTCCCGGGAGCGGCCAACCGCGATTACGCGCATCATGTCAGATCGGCCAGTAATCGCAGCACCGCCCGTTGTTGTCGCTCCAACCCATAGCGTTCTCCGACCCAATCGCGATACAGCCCGGTACGGGCAGAACGGATGAGCGCGACAGCGTCGTCGATACTGGCGTACAAGCATTCCTCGGGCCACAAAAGCTCCGCGCCAGGAAAGTCGTGCACGACGGGGAACGCGCCGACCGCCATGGCCTCGCCGATGTTCAATCCGAAACTTTCATACATCGAGGTTGAGAGCAGCACGCCTTTGTCTGCATACCAACCGGGCATGTCGGCAATCGCGCCATGGAATTGCACCACCCCTTCGAGGCGCAGAGTGCCCATGAAACGCTGCACGTAACGCGCCGTGCGCTGGTCTGTGAAGACGCCGGCAACATGCACTACGTAGCGCGGATCAGCACGATGCAGCGTGTGGGCGATCTGCAACAGGAGCATTGGATTTTTCTTCGGCTCCAGATGGCCAACCCAGGCGATCCGGTGCCGATCGCCCGAGCCAGGAGCAAATCGGTCCAGGTCGATGCCGTTGAGGATGACGTCCGGCTGAAGGTGGCCGGCGATCGACGGATGTTTGGCAAGCAGAACAGTGGTGATGTCGTTGCCCACAGTGATTAGCCGGTCAACCCGGGACCAGTTGACGTTGGCGGGGAAGCTGGTTTGCAACGCCTCAATCGAGTGCAGGCGTATGACGCATTTTTTGCCGGCCAAGGAGTCGGAGGTGGTGGCCCAAACGGCGTGATCCCAGCACCATTCCAGCCAAACGATGTCGGCCCAGGTGATGGCCTCGGCGAGGAGTGGGCTGGGACCGGCGCAAACGAACCGCACCTCGTGGTGCCGCTCCAGCGCCGGGATCAGCGGGGCAAGGAACGTATCGTCCCGCCCCTTGATCCGGTCAGCCAGTAGCAGTCTTGCCATCTACCGTCGATGACGACTGCGTGACTGGCGGCGGCCCCTCTCCGGGCGGGGTCGCCCGATGACTTCGGTAGGCATCGAGTTGCTGTTGGCTAGGGATCGAGTTGGTCACAGTACCGTTGTTGTCATGGAAGTCGATCACCACGAGGCCAACGGTAGAGTCGAACTGGAAACTCGGGTTAACGAACAGCGGCACGGGCTTTGCAGCCGGTGTCGGGGCCGGCGCGTTGTTCCGGGTCGGTGCGGTGCTGTCACCGGACCCACGAAGTGGCAGACCGGGCTGGATCGACAACAGGTTCGACATGGCAGACAGCTATATAAAACGCTGCGCACGATTGCGCTGCCCGTCGTTCTACCGCCAAAGTCTTAATATTTGGTTAACGGGTGGCAGTATTTTTACAGGACCATGCCCTTGCGTCCGCCTGAAATGTTTCCCGGCAGGATACTGTGCCGCCCTCCGCTTATGGCGGTTGACTGGTTTGGGTTATAGAGGTGGCGCCAGGGTGAGGGAACCAAGGAGTACGGGCATGACCATCGCCGAAACATTGGCCACGCGCATTGCCGGCGTCACTTACGAAAGTCTGCCGGACGAGGCACGGCATTGGGCCAAGGTCGCGATCATGGACACCGTCGGCTGCATTCTGGCCGGCGCAGAAGAACCGTGTGCGCGCATCGCCGGCCGGGTTGCCTCGATCGGCGGGGCCAATGGGCCCTGCGTGGTATTCGGGACCTCGCATCGGGTCGGCCCAATGGACGCGGCTTCGATCAATGGTACCGCCGCTCATGCCTTGGACTATGACGATTGCAGTGACACTTTGGGCGGCCATCCGTCCGCCCCGATCCTGCCGGCGCTGTTTGCGCTGGCCGAAACGCGCGGAACCAACGGGCGCGATTTCATCGCCGCGTATGTCTCAGGGTGGGAAGCGGAAACCCGGATCGCTCGCGGCATCAATTTCTATCATTACGAGAAAGGCTGGCATCCAACCGCGACCATCGGTGTGTTCGGCGCAACTGCAGCGTGCGCGAAGCTACTCGGCTTATCGGTGGAACAGACCGCGCGAGCGCTGGCACTTGCAGCGACGTTCTCCTCCGGCCTGAAGGCAAATTTTGGTACGATGACGAAACCGCTGCATGTTGGCCAGGCGGCGCGCAATGGCTTGTACGCAGCGTTGCTGGCATCGGAGGATTTTACCGCCTCTACCGACGCTATCGAGCATCGACAAGGCTTTCTGCGCGTGTTCAACGGCGAGGGCAATTTCACCATCGACCCCATCATCGCCGAATGGGGTTCGCCCTGGGACATCGTCGATCCTGGGCTTGCCATCAAGCAATACCCTTGCTGCGGCAGCACCCATCCTGCCGTCGATGCAATGTTGATGTTGGTGCGGGAGAACAATCTTACGCCGGCGATGGTCAGCCGCATCGAATCACAGACCCATCCAAGACGTTTCGCGCATACCAATCGCCCCGATCCGCGCGGCGCATTGGATGCCAAGTTCAGTGTGCAATACTGCCTCGCGCGCGCACTGGTCAGCGGTCAGGTGCTGATCGAGCATTTCGAGGACGGCAGTTACGATGAACCTGAGGTGCGGCAGGTTTTGTCGCGCGTCGCCTCCTCGGCATGGCCAGATCGGCCGATGGATCTCTCGGAGCATTTCGGTGCCGATGTCATAGTGACACTGACCGACGGGCGGGTGCTCACGAAGTCGGTGCCGCGGCCTCTGGGCCGCGGACCATCCATGCCGCTGCCGCCGTCGCTGCTGCGTTGCAAGTTCATGGATTGCGCAGGACGTGTGCTGCCGGCTGATGCGGCCAACAATCTGCATAGCTTGCTGGATACGTTGGAAACGGTCAACCAGATCCGTACATTGACCGAAGCGACCGTCCCACGCACGGCGCTCGCGGCGGATTGACGCGGCATGGACCGTCCGGCGTGTCAGGCCAACGCTGCAGCCAGCAGAATCCGGATATCGCGCCGCGCGATGCAGGCAAATCCCTGGCGTTCCAGCCGATCTCGTCGCGCGTCGTCAGCCAATAGGTCCCAGCAGGTTGTGGCGATCATTTCGGTGGGCGCGAAAATCACTCCACTGGCGATATCTTGCTCAATATACGAGTCAGGGTAGATATCGGCGACGACGGCTTTGGCGTTGGCCAGGAGATAGGACACTCTGACGATTTCGAATATTTTCGACCGAGGTATATTATTCACATTCAGGACGATCTTCGATCGTGCGATCAGGCCGTCCCGACCTGCACCATAAAGACCGGACGCAAACACCGTAGAAAGGCCGCCATTAACAAGCTTGCCGAGGCTGGCGAATACGGCCAGCCTTTGCTCGCCCACTGCGCCGTAAATCAGCACGTCGATATCCTGCTGTTCCGCCTTTTCGATTCGCGTCAGAATCGGGGCGTAGCCGACGGGAACAAGTTTTACCGTATGCTTCAGATTCAGGCTGTTCCAGGTTGCGATGTTTGCCCCGGTGTAGTCCCGGATTCGGAGTTTGGCCGCGATCAGTTTCACGGTGTCCTTCGGATTGCACTGATCGTATTGCGGATGGCCGCTGATCTGTTCCAAATTATAGTATATCGTGTCATCTGGGCTGTTTATCAGAAGATCAGGAAGCAGATGCGCTCCAAACAGAATATTGGTTGCATTATGATGACAAGCATTCACGCTATAGGTCGCGTCATGACCCAGCTGCCGAACTCCCCATAACAGCGAGTCGATAACCTCCTGATAGGCTTCGGTGCCACGGATGCCCTTACCAACGACGTGTACGAGATTAAAATGGGTCATTCAGCCGTCAGTCCAGGGAAGTTAACCGTCACGTTGAATCGTCCGCACGAGTGATCGATCATTTGGCAACTGTGTTAGAAGAATAAGATGCATTGCACATTCCGCTGTTTCCGCGACGGTCCGTGTTCACCGTCTGTTAAACAGTTGGTTCCGCGATCGACCATGATCGAGCCGCTTTACGGTACCATCATAGCGTTGGCAGGAAATGAAGACCAGTAAAAGCAGGCGCCACGTGCAGTTCTCCGAACAGCGTGGCTTATTACCGTTGCCGCTGCCGAAACTCGGTACTGGGCAACCGGCCATCAGCCAGGTTGTCAGGCGATCGCTTATCCATCATGCCGCCCCGGTGGCATCGGTTGGCTCCCGGTCAGCCTCAAGCAATGCGGCCAGCTCCTCGGTGGCCTGCTGCTCACTTTGGATCAATTGTGTCTCGTCCCGATAAAACGCATGCGCGGCGGCCAGATTAGCTTCATCATGATCGCGGAATAAAGTGATTGCCCTTGCGGCTGCCTCCGGTGTCACGCCCAGTACTGTCAGACTGAGCTCGGCGAGGTGTAGACTGGAATGGAAAGTGTCCCGCACGAGTCCGTCCACATCGCGATCCATCAACAAATGCGCATGATGCCTATTGCGGGCGCGGGCCAGAACCGTCAAATTTGGATGATTGCGCTTGGCGGTTTCCACAGTTCGAAGGTTGCGGTCCACGTCATCCAGCGCGACGATCAGCAGTTTTGCACGGTCCGCGCCGGCTGCCCGCAACACATCCGGCCGCGCTGCATCGCCATAATAAACCTTGCTGCCGAAGCGGCGTAGCACGTCTACCTGGCCAGGGTCCCGTTCCAATGCAGTAAAGGCGATCCCGTGCATCCGTAATACCCGTCCAATAATCTGGCCCATGCGGCCGAATCCGGCAACGATGACTGGCGCATCCGACGGTTCGATCGTGTCGTATTCCGGTGCGGGCAGGCGCCGCAGATGCGGAATCAGGAAACGTTCCGACAGCGCGAACAGCACCGGGGTCGCAAGCATCGACGCGGCGGAGATCAACGTTGCCAATGCTGCGAGACCGGCGGACAGGGCCCCCACCGCCACCGCGGCGCCTAACAGCACAAAGCTGAACTCGCTGGCCTGGGGAAGCGCCAATGCGAACCGAAACGAATTGCTCCGATCACGCCGGGCTACTCGTGCCAGCAGAAAAGCGATCACGGTCTTGCTCACCAGTAGCGTGACGGTCGCCGCCAGGAGATACGATGGCCGCGCCGTAGCCGCGTGCAAATCAGCCGACATGCCGACCGAGATGAAGAAAAACCCCAACAGCGTATTTTCGAACGGGGCGATATCCGCCTGCATCTCGTGCCGGTATTCGGAGTCCGAAAGCATGACTCCCGCCAGGAACGCGCCAAGCGACGGCGACAATCCCGCCGCCTGCGCCAGCAACGCGGTGCCGGTCACGATCAACAATGCGGCAGTTGTGAACAGCTCAGGGGAGCTGGCGCCCCCGATTGCCCGGAACAACGGCCGCATCAGGAAACGACCACCGCCCAGTATCAGCGCGATCGCGGCGAGGCCCTTACCGGCTTGCAGCCAAGGCAAGCCGCCGGTGATTGCATGCCCGGACGCCAGCAACGGCACCAGAGCGACGAGCGGAATGAAGGCGAGGTCCTGAAACAACAACACGGCGAAGGCATCGCGGCCGGCCGGTGTGGTCAACAGGTCTCGCTCACCCAACAGCGGAAGCACGATTGCGGTGGACGACAATGCGAGGCCAACGCCCAGTACGACGGACCCTGGCGCGGGCACGCCGGCAGCCAAAGCGAGACCGGCCAGGGCGGCCCCTGTGATCGCAACCTGCGCCGAGCCCAGGCCGAACACGGCCCGGCGCATGATCCAAAGGCGGCGAGGCCGCAACTCCAGGCCGATCAGGAATAACAGCATCACCACGCCGAGGGATGCGACATTGGCAATTTGCTCAACGTCGGTGACGAGGCGTAGCCCGGAGGGGCCGATGATCAGACCGGCTATGAGATAGCCAAGCACACTCCCCAGCCCGGAGCGGCGGGTCAACGGAACAGCAATGGTGGCGGCGGCGAGCAAGGCGACCAAAGTAGCGAGCATGGAAGTATCCCGGGGGTTGGCCCCACAGCGTGACATCGTCGATGATGCGACGATAGCGGGAGGATCACGACGATGAACACGCATGCGTTTGGGCGTTTGGCGCCGGTGTCCGTGCTCACCCTGGGCGGCGGCGGTCTGGGCCAGCTCTGGGGCCCCACCACGCGGGAGGAATGTGAGGCCACCGTTCGAGCCGCGGTGGATGCCGGGGTCACACTGCTCGACCTGGCTCCGCGCTATGGCGACGGCAAGGCCGAGCAGGTGGTTGGCGAAGCATTTGGCGGCCGGCTGCCGTCAGGCGTCCGGGTGACCAGCAAATGCAATCTCGGCAACCCGCCACCCGAGCGGATCGAACGCATCCTGCGGCAATCGATCGAGGCCAGCCTTCGGCTGACGCAACTGGACCGGTTGGATCTGTTTTTCCTGCACTCCAACATCGTCCCGCGGGGCAATGCGATGTGGCGGCGGGTGGACACGAGCCGGTTTGTGCCGCTGGAGTTGTTCCAGGACGCGATCCGTCCGATGTTCGAGAGGTTCGTAGCGGAGGGGCTGATTGCTGCCTGGGGCATCACCGGGATTGGCCACCCGGAGGCGATCCTGACTGTGCTTGGGCAGGAGCCGAAACCGGCTGCGGTGCAGGTCATTGCAAATTTGCTTGACTCTCCGGGCGGACTGAAATTCTTCGACGGCGCAGCCCGCCCACGTGAGATAATGGCAGCAGCGCATGCCAACGATGTCGCAGTGATGGGCATTCGCGCAGTGCAGGCCGGAGCACTGACCGCTGCGATCGATCGGCCTTTGCCGGCGGATCATCCGGAAATGTTAGACTTTGCGCGGGCCGCCGGCTTTCGCGCCCTTTGCGGCGAACTCGGCGAGAACCCGGCAGTGCTGGCGCACCGCTACGCGCTTACCTTGCCGGTGGATACGTTGGTGCTTGGCGTGAAGAACCGTCAGGAACTGGCCGAGTGTGTCGCTGCGGCCGATGCCGGCGCGCTGTCGGCGGATGTGATCGCGCGGATTGATGCTTCGGTGGCCTGAGCCGATGGTCCAGAGGTCCCAGGCAGTGTCGCCAGCACCTCCCGTCGCATACGGGTGAGCCAATTCCCCCTCCAGGCGGTTTCCGTCCGCTGCAGGTAGTCTCGTGCGGACTGGTGCAGAGGGGTCGGTGACACACCTTGCGCCATTCTGAATGCTGCCCACACCGCGCGCGGTGTGTCGCGCAGGCGGCCGTTGCGTGCTGCCTTGACACAATATCCGGCGATCCGCGGCGCGAGTGCCAGCCAGGACTCTCCGTTTTTCCGGCCGATATAGATGCGGTTGCGAACGAAGTGAAACCAGCGGTCGCCGGACCAGGTGACGCGGTGCTCGGAGCTCACTTTGTGGCGAATGACGATGTCGCCGCGATACCGCACGCGCCAGTAGCGAGCAATCGCGCGCAGGCAGAAATCGTATTCCTCCCAGCAGAAGAACAGACGTGCGTCGTAGCCGCCCACGTCCTTCCAGGCCGCGCGCCTTATGGCATGACCAGCACCCACGAATGTCGCGGCCTCGAACGTTTCCTGGCTGTGGGCCAGCAACGCCGGCGGATAGCCCCAGGATGACAGGTCATCCTCCCCCGAGCCGTCGACCACGATCCGGCAGCCAATGGCGGCCAATTCCGGATCGGCGTCGAACCCGGTCACCAGGCGCGCCAGCGTGTCCGGTGTCGCGAATTCTGCGTCGTTGTCCAGACCGGCGATGAGTCGCCCGCAGCCCAGGGCGGAGCCGATATTGCGTCCGCCTGGCACGCCGTAATTGCGATCGACGGCGACCAATGTGGCATCGGCGCGGGCATGCACCGCGGAGGCCAAACAAACCAGCGCATCCGGACGCGAGCCCTGGTCTACGACAATGACATAGCGCGTTACACCGGTCTGGTTCAGCGCCGAGCGGATAGCCGCCACCGTTGCCTCGGTGCGATCGAGCGCCAGAATTATCACATCGACGTCATAAGCGACCCATGGCGGGCGTTCGGCTCCTGCGACGTGGCGCACGGCCATAGGTGGCGCGGTCACGCCACGCGCATCGGGCGGCTGCATGTCAATGACCCGGCGGGAACGGGATCGCCAGGTAGGAGAGCCGTTTCAGCTCCTTCCGCCCATGCGCGACCGCATCCAATATCAGCCCGCATCCCAATGTCAGCGATGCCAGCAACACGATGCTTGCGGACAGTACTGCGGTTGGCAGTCGATCTACGATGCCGGTATGGAGAAATGTGATAATCACCGGCAGGCCCAAAGCGAGGGCGAGGGCCAGCAATGTTGCAGTCACCGCGGCGGAACAGGGCAACGGCCTCTCCCGCTCGATGAGTGTCACGATCTCTCGCAGGATGCGAAACCCATCGGCAAGTGTGTTGAGTTTTGAGTGCGATCCAGCCGGCCGGCTGCGATAGGGCGCGTAAACCTCTGCCACCGGCATGTGCAGCGCCAACGCATGCACGGTGAATTCGGTTTCTGTCTCGAAACCACTGGCCAGAGCCGGAAACGACTTGACGAAACGGCGGTTGAACACGCGGTAACCCGACAGCATATCGTTGATCCCACTGCCGAACACGTGACGGACCAACCCGCTCAGGATCGCGTTGCCCAACTTGTGACCGAGCCGGAAGGCGGCAGGCGCGGGTGTGTCGCGGGCGGCACTGACCATATCAAGCCGGCGCTCCAGTAACAGTTTCATCATGATGGGCGCAGCCCGCGCATCGTAGGTGTCGTCGCCATCGACCAGCACGTACACGTCAGCTTCGATGTCGGCAAACATGCGACGCACCACATGGCCTTTCCCTTGCAACGACTCAGTGCGTACCACTGCGCCGGCTGCTTGCGCCACGGTGACTGTGCGATCGGTCGAGTTGTTGTCATAGACGTAGATTGTCGCATCCGGCAGCGCCGAACGAAAATCAGCAATCACCTTGCCGATCGCGGCTTCCTCGTTGCAACACGGGATCAACACAGCCACCGCCAGGCGACGCTGCGCTGCGTCGGCAAACCATTCCGCTGTCTTGCCGGGGAGGCGTCCCGCGGTCGACAACAGCGCCTTGGCTTCGGCGGAAAGCCGCTCGATGCCCGGCGCAGTGGGCCGCTCGATTGTTTCGAACATGCGTAGCATCCTGTTCAATACGCATTGCCCATGCGCAACACCGAACACGCGGTGCGCCAGATGATTGCCAGATCCAGCCCGACCGACCAATGTGCGATATATTCTAAGTCACAATCGATCCGATGTAGCAATTTCTCTTCAGTGTCGGTCTCACCGCGCCAACCGCGCACCTGCGCCAGGCCGGTCAGACCAGGCTTCACGAAGTGCCGTGTGGCGTAGCACTGCGCCACATCCTCAAACAACTGGCCGCCCGCCCGCGTCCCGGGGGCATGCGGCCGAGGTCCTACGATCGACATTTCACCGCGCAGAACGTTGATCAGTTGTGGCAACTCATCCACTGAATAGCGCCGCATCCACCGTCCGATGCGTGTTACGCGAGGATCGTGGTTCGTCGCCTGCCGGATCGTTCCGTTAACGTCCGGATCGTGCACCATGGAACGAAATTTCAACGCCGTGAATATCCGGCCAAACCTGCCAATTCGCTGTTGCCGATACAAAG
Organism: Acetobacteraceae bacterium; assembly: GCA_049519555.1. GTDB lineage: Bacteria > Pseudomonadota > Alphaproteobacteria > Acetobacterales > Acetobacteraceae > Rhodopila. Next base: position 394 of record JBEKQQ010000030.1, on the reverse strand, counting down.
CTGGTCCTGCGCTGTCCAGCCGGATAGCAAGCACGAGCAACAGCGCGGGCGATGCCAACACGATCAGTCCGGACAATGCCAGACCGAGATCGACCAGCCGTTTGACCAGTCGCGCTTTCGCATCCAGCTGCCAGGTCGGTAGCAAAACCAGCCGCGGATGCCAGGCATAAGAGTAAAGCGGAACCTCACCCTCCGGCAGGCCAAGACCGTCGAAGGTTCGATCCTCATCAGCGAATGGAACATCCAACATGAGATCATCGCCTGGTTTGTTATCCGTGCGACTATCTCAACCTGAATTGATGAACGATGTGTTAATAATGAACGCAAGTGTACGTGCCAGGCCATTTATTTTTTATCAACACTTGCAAATCCCGAACAAATAATGAACGTTGGC
>JBEKQQ010000029.1:0-49825 GCA_049519555.1 Acetobacteraceae bacterium | reverse complement strand
CAACAGCGCAATGACTTTGGTTGGCTCATGCGTGATGGCGTATTCCATGTAGTCGAGCACCGACAGGTCGGCCTCGTTCCCCGCCGAGGCAAATAGCGAAAGACCTTCGCCGGCCATCGCCAGGCGTCCCGCCATGGCATCGAACAACGCACCGCTGTGCGAAAAGATCGAGACGCCGCCCGGGGTTTGCCGCTTCGCATGCGAGGTGTTGAAGCCGATCGAAACCGGGTGGTGCGCGTTGTAGATACCGTTGCAGTTGGGACCGACAATGCGGATGCCCTCCCCGGCGGCGATGCGTTGCAATTCGCGCTGGCGCTCGGCCCCGCCGGCATCGAGGCTCTCGGCATAGCCGGCCGAACCGACGATCACGGCCTTCAATCCGGCGCGGGCGCAGTCACGCACTGCCTGGACCGCGGCCTCGGCGGGGATGGCCAGGAAGGCGACATCAACCGGCTCGGGGATCGAAGCCAGATCGAGGAAACAGGGAATGCCGTTGACCTGTTGCAGCCGGCGGCTGATGCCGTAGACCCCGCCACGGAACCCGGTGTCGCGTATGTTGTTCAGCACGATGTAGCCGTGCTTGGTGCCGTCGTCGGACGCGCCAATCACCGCAACGGCGCGCGGGTGAAACAGCGCGTCCAGCGCGTCCCTCGTGGTGGGCATGGCTCGGTCTCCCGGCGGACCTGGGGTTTGCTGGGGGCTCTGCTGCGGCACCGGAGGGACGGCACCCCTGGATTCGCCCTCACCGGCAATATTGCGGCACCCTTTTCACGAATTGGCAACATAGGGCGAGCGTGCCTTGTGGACCGCTCAGGGGTCACGCAAACTGGGCCAGTGACGGTGAGGAGCTGCGCATGATCAAACCATGGATTTTCGAATTCTTCCCGGCCCCGCACGCGCCGGGCGCCGTCGGCGATCCGCTGCAGTCGGCGGATTATTTCAACTGGTATCTCGATCTTTGGCCGCGCGCCGAACCGCTTGGCTACGAGGGCATCTTCTTCAGCGAGCATCATTTCGGGATGGCTTATAGTCCGTGTCCCAATCTGCTGATCGCTCAGGTGGCGGGACGGACAAAGACGATCCGACTGGGCGTCATGGGGCTGGTGCTGCCGTACCATCAGCCTTGGAAAGTTGTCGAGGAAATCGGCATGCTGGATCATCTGACGCAAGGCCGGCTGGAGATCGGCACCGCCGCCGGCATCCCGCAGGAGATGGCTCAGGTCGGGATGAGCGTCGCCGAAGCGCGCGAACGCAACGATGAAGCGATCGAAATTCTTGACAAGGCGCTGGCCGAGCCGGTGACCTCGCATCACGGCAAATATTGGAATTTTACGGATCTGCGCCTGGTGCCGCGCCCCTTGCAGCGTCCGTTTCCGCCGAAATGGGTCACCGTCATCAGCGAGGAATCCGCTCGTAAGGCCGCCCGGCGTGGCGCGAAGATCTGCACCGGGTTCCATCCGGGCGAACGGGTGAAGAGCATCTTTGACGCCTATCGCGATGAGGCGGCACGTGTTGGCACGCCGTCCGGGCCGGACCAGATCGCGTTGCGCCGTCAGGTCTCGATCGGCGCCGACGATGCCGCGGTGCGGGCCGCAGCGAAAGTTCGCGAACAGCTGACGCGCCAACGCCTGTCCGCTGATCCGCGGCTGTCCGCGCCAGATCGGGAGGTGCTGGATACGCCGGTATCGCACGCGTTTTCCATCGGCAGCGACGAGTTCATCGCGGGTTCGCCCGGCAACGTCGCGGAACAGACGATCGCGCAATGCCACGCGGTGGGCGCCGGCCATTTCCTGGCGACGTTCGATCGTTCCGGAACCCGCGAGCAATTGCGCGACGCCTGGGAAATGTTTGGCAGCGAAGTCGTTCCGGCATTGCGACGGGCCTGATCATGAGCAACAATTTCCGCGATTTGATTCCGCCGCCCGACCATCCGCGGATCGCCGGCATTGCGGAGCGCGATGCCTATGGTCATGCGGACCATGCGCTGGCAACGCGGCCTCGCGTGCAAGGCTTGCTGGCGGAACGGCGGGCGCGGCTCGAGCAGCCGTTCCGCGGCATCACCACGAACGGCGATGTGGTGCCGGATCTCTATACGTTGGCCGATGAAGCGGCACCGACCGGCGCCATGGTGGAGGCGGCGCACGCCGTGCTGAATGTTGCGACGGAGGACGAACGGGCCCAGCTGCGGTTTGCCGTCGATGCGCCGCAATGGCGGATGTGGAGCAATCCGGAACTCTATTTCGATCGTTTCGGTTTGCGTCTCGACGAACTGGGCTCTACCTTACGCGAGGCCATTCTGGCGGTGTTGCGCACCAGTCTGAGCGCGAAAGGCTTTGCCAAGGCGCGCGGCGCGATGCGGACCAATGGGTTCCTTGGCGAACTGGTCAACGCACCGCGCGTGATGAACGAGTATAGCTACAATTTCAGCCTGTTCGGCGAGCCGTCGCTGACCGAGCCCTGGGGCTGGAATCTGTTCGGTCATCACCTGTGCCTGAATTGCTTCGTGCTGAACAATCAAATGGTGCTGTCGCCGGTCTTCGTCGGTGCCGAACCGAACTGTATCGATTGCGGACCCCACGCCGGTCTCGCGTTGTTCCAGGATGAGGAACGGCTTGGCCTGGAGCTGATGCGCGCCTTGCCCGTGGATTTGCAGCGCCGGGTGCGGGTCTATCAGTTGCTGCATGATCCGGCGATGCCGGAAGGACGCTGGCATCCGGCCGATCAACGCCACCTCGGCGGCGCCTATCGGGACAATTGGATCGTTCCGCATGAAGGCGTGGCGGCGCGCGAGTTTCCCGCCGCGTTACGCGAGCGGCTGCTGGAACTCACCGCGGCGTATTTCAATATTCTCCCCGTTGGTCCGTTCGAGGCACGCATGCGCCAGGTCGAACAGCATATCGATGCGACGTACTTCGGTTGGATCGGTGGCTCCGGCGACGAAGATCCGTTCTATTACCGCATCCAAAGCCCGGTCGCGATGATCGAGTTCGACCATCACTCCGGCGTGTTCCTGACCAATACCGAGCCGGCGAAGTGCCATATCCACACGGTGATCCGGACGCCGAACGGCAACGACTACGGCAAGGATTTGTTACGGTTACATTACGCTCAGGTGCATGGGGTGCCGGCGCCGGGACGCGGCTAAGGGAAGGGGACTGGGATGAGCATTCTGTTGCGCGAAACGCGCGGCCACGTGCGGATTTTGACCATCAACCGGCCGGAGCGGTCGAACGCGATGTCGCCGGAACTGACCGAGGAACTGATCGACGCTTTCGTCGATGGCGGTGCCGATCCCGAGGTTCGGGTGATCGTGCTGACCGCAGTTGGAGATCGTGCATTTTGCGCCGGCGCCGATCTCAAGGCGCGTGCCGAGGCCGACGCGGCGGGGGCAACGTTCCAGCCGCTGCTGTCTCGCGTGCAACGCTATATTTTTGAGGTGGTCTATGAGACCGTCAAACCGACGATTGCAGCGCTGAACGGTGCCGCGGTTGCCGGTGGTTGCGAGCTGGCTCTGGCGTGCGACATCCGCGTTGCGGCAGAGCATGTGCAAATGGGACTGCCGGAGGCGAAACGGGGCAAGGGGGCGCATTTCGGCAACGTGATGCTGCCACGTATGGTGCCGTCCGGCATCGCCTTCGAAATGCTGTATCTCGGTGAATATATCGGAATGGAGGAGGCGCACCGCTGGGGCATGGTCAATCGCGTGGTGCCACGTGGGGAAGCGCTGGCAGCAGCATTGCGCATGGCGGAAGCAATCTGTGAAAATGCACCGGTTACGATCCGGCGGATGAAGGAGACAGCGGTGCGGGCCAATGGCGTGCCAATATCGCTGGCGTTGCGGTTGAATGAGGGGGTCAGCCCGTACACCAGCGAAGACCGGGTCGAGGGCGTGCGGGCTTATGTGGAAAAACGCAAGCCAGTGTGGAAGGGGCGGTGATCGGGGCCTGCTTGGATATAGCGAGCGTGCTCCCGACATCGCGGTCGGTGGAATAACTGAGTTCGCGGAGCGCTCAGAGAACACGGAGGATTGTCTGCCCTCCGCGTCCTCCGAGCGCTCCGCGATCTCAGTTTTGTTGCAAATGCCGCAACGAATTCAAACGATGGAACAGGCCCCCTGGCCGGCTTTCAACCGACTTGCCGTTTTGCAATCAGCCCTTTCGCCTCCAACATCGGCAATACGCCGCCGCCCAGCATCATTTCCAGCAACATGGGCGGGATTGGCGTAACCGCCAGCGTCTGGCCCGTGCGGGTATTGGTCGCCGTCCAATCATCAATCGACAATTCCGCACGGTCACCCTCTTCAAACGCCGTACTTACTCCTGGGCATTCGAATGCTCGAAAGCCGAAATTTACGGCGTTGCGGAAGAACAGCCCGTTCAGCGCCTCAGCCAACAAAAATCCAACGCCGCAATTCCGTAACGATCGTGCGGCCGGACGCGACGATCCCATCCCGTAATTAAATCCACCGATGATGACGTCGCCCTGTTGCATCTCGCGCAGAAACTCCGGACGGTTGTTAATGAAGACGGCCTTGGCCTGCTCCTCGGCCGAGCGGTACAGCCAGGGACCCGGCAACATCAGGTCGGTGTTGATGTTGTCGCCGAATTTCCAGACCTTGCCGCCCAGGGCATTGGAACCGCCGCTCATGCTCGGTCTCCTGCGAAGAAGTCGCCTGGATGGGTGATAACACCGGTCAATGCCGACGCGGCACAGGTAGCCGGCGAGCCCATGTAAATCCGCGCCGACGGATCGCCCATCCTGCCTTTGAAGTTGCGCGTGCTGGCGGTGAGGCAAACCTCATCCGGGCCAACCGCGCCGAGATGGCCGCCAACGCACGCGCCGCAGGTGGCCGGAGTGACGATACCTCCGGCCGCAGTGATGGTTTCGACGTAACCCGCCTTCAACGCGGCGAGGTAGATCGTCTGTGTGCCAGGCGTAACGATCAGCCGAGTGCCTTTGGCGACGCGCCTGCCGTTGACGACATGCGCCACCACTGCGAGATCATCCAGCGTGCCGTTCGCACAGGAGCCGACGAAGGCCTGATCGATGTGCTGACCGGCAACCTGGCCCACCGGGACGGAGTTGTTGACCACGGCGTCCGGCAGCGCGACCAACGGCTCCAGCGCACCCAGATCGATGTCGCGCCGCTCGCGATAAATGCAGTCGGGATCGGGCATGGTCGGAAGCGTGACGGCGCTGGGGTTGGCCTGTCGCATATAGGCGTTCAATATGTCGTCCGGTTCGAATATGGTGAATTCCGCGGAAAGCTCCGCCCCCATCGTGGCCAGCGTGCGCCGCCCGTTCATGTTCAGCGTTGCCATTCCTGGGCCGCCATACTCGACATTCTGGTTGACGTGCGCGCCGTGCCTGCCGGCGATGTACAGGAAAATGTCTTTGGCGGAGACGCCGGGACGTAACGCCCCCGAAAAATCGTAGCGGATCGTTTCGCCGACGCGGAACCACGCTTTACCCATGGTAACGGCATACAGCATGTCAGGACCACCAACCCCGCGCGCAGCACAATTGAACGCTCCCGCGGCGCAGGTGTGAGAGTCGCCGTTGACCAGGACGGTGCCGGGGATGGCGTAGCCTCGGTCGGCGACCACGGCATGCGCGATGCCCTGGTCCAGGCCGACATCGTGCAAACGCTCGATGCCGAAATGGGCAGCGAACCGGCGGCCGGTGCTGTGCGCTGTTGCCGCGTAGACGGTGGGGGCAGGGACCAGATGGTCGAACGCAATCACGACCTTGGAGGGGTCGTGAACATGCAGCACCTCGCGCCAGCCTTCCGGCAGGAACGTCATGTCCATCAGCACCGCGGTTTCGACATCGACCACGGCGAGGTCGCCGGGCTTTATCTCGGCCTGGCCGGCAGCGCGGGCGAGGATTTTTTCGGTGATGGTCATGGGCATGGCGGGCTCCCTGGTCGTTTGGGGTTCGGTGCACCTGTCCGGGCGTGATGTAAAGGTTGAACCGGCGTCGCGTCACGGTGTAGCCATCCGAGACCGTTATGAAAGGACTGGACTTGTGCCACGCAAGCCACGCGAACCGCCGGCGCCTGATACCAGCAACTTTCTCATGCGGGTCAATTTGTTGCGCGACCGCGTTGCGTCGTTCGAAAGCTTTCCATTCACCATTCCGGCGATCGGCGCGCTGAACGAACTCGACTTCGGGCATCCGGTGACGTTTCTTGTCGGCGAGAACGGAGCGGGCAAGTCCACTCTGCTGGAGGCAATTGCCGTGGCCTGGGGGCTCAACCCCGAAGGCGGCAGCCGCAACTTCAACTTTTCGACGCGCGCCTCGCATTCCGGGCTGGCCGATCAGCTGCGGCTGAGCCGCAGTCTCCGCCGCGTGCAGGACAGTTTTTTCCTGCGTGCCGAAAGTTACTTCAATGTGGCGACTGAGATTGAGGCGCTCGACCGTGAACCAGGCCCAGGTGCAAAGATCCTCCCTGGGTTTGGCGGCAAATCGTTACACGAACAATCGCATGGCGAATCGTTCTTCGCGCTGTTCATGCACCGGTTGCGCGGCAACGGGTTCTATGTGTTCGACGAACCCGAGGCGGCCTTGTCGCCGCAACGCCAGCTATCGTTTCTGTCGCGCATGCATGAACTGGTGGGGGAGGGATCGCAGTTCCTGATCGCCACCCATTCGCCGATCCTGATGGCGTACCCGAACGCGACAATTTATCTGCTGGCGGATGGACCGCCGCGCTCCATCGCCTACCGCGATACCGAGCATTACACGGTGACCCGGAACTTCCTCACTCGCACCGAGCAAATGCTCAATATCCTGCTGGATCGACCGCCGGATCCCACCTGATCGGATTGCAGCCGCGCGTCACGGCGCTATTGAGGGGCGCCCGCGGCGGTTCGAGCACCAACCTGATCGGTCAGATCAGGGATTGCTCAACCAGTGACCGAGTGCGTGAATGACCGAACCGTCAGTGGGATTGCATGCCTCTCGCAAAGCGGTGAGGTAGGGGACAAGCAACGAACGCAACGGAACGTTATCACGTCGGGCGCGTCGGATCAGGGGCAGCGTATCTGGGGCCATGAGACTGACGCTGTATTCCGTGTCGGTCATGCCAAGGAATTCCGCCAGGGATCGTTGTTCGTCCGCATCGGACTCGTGCCAACGGGCGATGAAATCATCGATTTGGTCTTCCGTGACACGATCCTGTTCATACAATGCCAGAAAGCTCGTGGTTGAATGCAAAACGTCAGACACGAATGCGTCTCCCTTTTCGGGCGGGTTTGATCTCGGCACCTGTTTCCCCGTCGAGCGCACCGCGAAGGTGGCCTTGCGCGGAGAATGCCTCGATCTCACCGTGGAGTGCGTCCCAGGTGTAAGGCAGGCCGCGCCGTCCACGCCAACGCCGCTCGCCGTGGATGTAGCCGAGATACTCGCAGGTGTCGAGAAATCCTGGCTTCGGGATTGGCACTCGGCCCAATCTGGCTGCTCCGCCGGTGACGGAGGGGAGGGTGGCAGATGGAGTTTAATGAAGCGCTGAGGTCCCAAAGCGGTTCATTACCATCGCGCTTGCAAGGCTTTCGACGGACAGGAGCCGGTACCCGGCCCCGACTCCCGCGAGGTCGACCTCGTCCAATCCAACCCTTGCGTTTCCGGCCTATTTCCCCCATATCCCCGCCCGCCGCACCAGCCCAGCGCTGGTGCGGTAATTCACACGCGGGGTACCTCCTGAGCGATCAGGTCCGGTGCTGATCCATCCTTCAAGGGTTGGGCCAGCAACCCCCGCGGAGGCCCAACCGGACGACAACGGAGGAACAATCGCCCATGGCGATGCCCGATTTTACGATGCGCCAGCTGTTGGAAGCCGGCGTCCACTTTGGCCACCACACGCGGCGCTGGAACCCGCGCATGGCGCAGTACCTGTATGGTGTGCGCAACCAGGTCCACATCATCGACCTGCAGCAAACCGTACCGATGCTCGACCGCGCGCTGCGCGCCGTCCGCGACGTCACCGCCGCCGGAGGCCGCGTGCTGTTCGTCGGCACCAAGCGAGCCGCCGCCGAATACGTCGCTGAATCCGCCAAACGCTGCGGCCAGTATTACGTCAACCATCGCTGGCTTGGCGGCACGCTGACCAACTGGAAGACCATCACCGGCTCGATCAAGCGGCTGCGCCAGATCGAGGAGATGGTTGCCGGCAACACCTCCGGCCTGACCAAGAAGGAAATCCTCGGCATCACCCGCGACCAGGAGAAGCTGGAGCGTGCTCTGGGCGGCATCAAGGAAATGGGCGGCCTGCCGGACATCCTGTTCATCATCGACACCAACAAGGAGAAGCTGGCGGTCGAGGAAGCCACCAAGCTGAACATCCCGGTGGTTGCCGTGCTCGACAGCAACTCCGACCCGGCCGGCGTGACCTTCCCGATCCCCGGCAACGACGACGCGATCCGCGCCATCACGCTATATTGTGACCTGGTCGCCGGCGCCGTGCTGGATGGCATCAGCGCCGAGATGGCCGCTTCCGGTGCCGACCTGGGGGCGCGCGAGCGTCTGCCCGCAGCTGACCTCGCGGAAGCGATCAGCTGACGTAACCCAACCGCCATGGCCCGGCTCGCACGGCCCGGTCATTGCGCGACTCACCGTCCGGCATGGCCCGGCTCGCGTCCGGGCCTTTCGGCACTGCACGCAATCCTATCAGATGGCCCGGACGATCTGGGCTTCGACGAAGTTGTTCGGAGACAACACATGGCTGACATCACTGCCGCATTGGTAAAGGACCTGCGCGACAAAACCGGCGCAGGCATGATGGACTGCAAGAAGGCGCTGACCGAGGTCGGCGGCGACGTCGAAGCCGCGATCGACTGGCTGCGCAAGAAAGGCCTTGCCGCCGCCGCCAAGAAGTCGGGCCGCATCGCGTCCGAGGGCTTGGTCGGCGTCGCCTCGGAGCCGGGCAGGGCGGCTGTGGTCGAGGTCAACGCCGAGACCGATTTCGTCGCCCGCAATCCGACCTTCCAGGCCTTCGTCGAGGAGGTGGCAAAGATCGCCCTCCAGGTCGGCGACGATCTGGACAAGATCAAGGCTGCGCCATTCCCCGGCACCGGCCGCTCGGTGGCCGACGAGCTGACCCACCTCGTGGCAACGATCGGCGAGAATATGAACCTCCGTCGCGCCAAGGTGTTGAGCGTGCCGAATGGCCTTGTCGCGACCTATGTCCACCAGGCCCTGAAGCCGGGTCTTGGCAAGATCGGCGTCATCGTCGCCGTCGCCGGTGCGGATGCTGGCGAGGCGCTGCACACGCTTGGCCGCCAGATCGGCATGCATGTTGCGGCGACGCGGCCGGACGCGCTGGACATCTCCGGCGTCTCGCCGGAAGCACTGGAGCGTGAAAAGAATGTGCTGACCGAGCAGGCGAAAGCCTCCGGCCGCCCCGACAACGTCATTGCCAAGATGGTCGAAGGCCGCGTGCAGAAATTCTACGAGGAAGTCGCGCTGCTGGAGCAGGTGTGGGTGCACGACAACAAAAGCCGCGTGAAGGACGTCGTCAAAAACGCCGCCGCCACCGTCACCGGTTTTGCTCGTTTCGCACTGGGTGAGGGGATCGAGAAGCCCAAGGAGGATTTTGCCGCTGAGGTTGCCGCCACCGCCGGCCCGCCAAAGACGGGTCCGTCGGGCGCGGCCGGCGAGCAGCCGACACCTCCCGCCGAATAGGCCCATCGCCGCGAACCGTTACGTTGTAAAGCGTTCCAGCCGACAACGGCGTGCTGGCCGTACGGTTGGTGCCGGTCCACATTACCCGCCGGCGCGATCGACCGCTTCAGGCGCCGCTGTCTGTGTTTGCCCGGACCCGCTGGTCAATCCACGCGTAGGTCTGTTGCATTCCCTCACGCAGCGGCCGAGATGGAGGCCAGTACAGTTTCTCCCGGATCAGCCGGGTATTGGAATTCCGCCCACGCACCCCGGTCGGTCCAGAAACATGCCGCTTCGTCACCGGCTTGCCGGCAATGTCGGAAACGATGTCGACCAGTTGGTCAATCGTTACCATTTCCTCGGAGCCGATGTTCACCGACACATCGCAGGTCCCCGACCGCATCAGCCACAAGGTTCCCTCCAGACATTCGTTAACGTGGAGGAATGACCGCGTTTGCGACCCATCGCCCCAGATCTCGATCTCATCGCCGGCGCGCGCCATGGCCACCTTGCGGCAGATCGCTGCCGGCGTCTTTTCCTTGCCGCCGCGCCACGTGCCCTCAGGGCCAAAAATGTTGTGGTAGCGGGCGATCCGATTGCGCATGCCAGAGTTACGATTGTAGGCAAGATAAAGCCGCTCGCTGAACAGCTTTTCCGAACCGTACTCGCTGTCAGGTGCGGCAGGGTAGGCACTGTCCTCGGCACAATTTGGCCGCTCCGGGTCTGCCTGATTGTGGGCCGGGTAGATACAGGCGGACGACGAATAGAACACGCCCCTGATCGCACGCCTGCGGCAGGCTTCGAGCATGTTGAGGTTGATGGCGGCTGTGCATAACGTTGGCGTCGTGCTCACCGGTGAAGATATAACCGGCGCCGCCAATATCGGCGTTTCGCGCAATCGCGCAAACGCCGGCAGGAATGGTCTGCCCCAACCATGGTTGTGCGGTGCATTACCGGTCGCGTCACGATTACGGCGGCAAATGGTCAATGGAGGGGTGACTGCGGGCGTAGTGCGACAGAACCGCTGCGCTTACGGTCAGGCCGACCAGGCAGATCTCACCTGAAGCCACGTGCAAGGACCTCGCCTGAGTTCGAGTGTCAGCTGCCTCCCACAAGGGAAAATCGATGGTCATGGACGGCCCCAGGACATACTCTGGCGACCGCGATCCATCCGAGCCGGAGAGAAAAATCCGCGACGGCGTATCGCCTGAAAGCAACAGCAGGCCGGTCGTCGATCCGCATGCCTGGACGCTGATCTCGCCCGCACCGAGCAGCCCGAATGGCCCCAGAAACTGGCGCCATGTCCGCCGCCACGTGCCTTCGGCCCGCACCGGCGCGGCAGCGTCGAGCGAATTCACACCGATCTGCAGTTGATGACAGCCGATCAACAGCCGATCGGAACGTGGCGACTGCTGGAACCGAAAAAACCGATACGGCACCGTTCGGATTTGCTCTGGCCGGGTAATTCGGGCGCGCACCATCGGCAGATGATCATCCGGCGTCCTGACCGGCCAGGCCGCCAACGCGCGCTCGTCGATCGTGTGAGCGAACGTCGTGGGCGGCGCCGCGACCACGTAACCGTGCAGATACAGTATCAGATCGAAGATGAAATCAACGCAAAGTAGCTGCGTTGCCCTTATATCCATGGTCGCCGATGCATCGATCCCGGTCAGCCACCGCACCTGCCGGAAGAATTCCTGGGCGTCCAAAGTCCGGTAATGTGCCAGCAGGATGTCGATCGCCTCTGGCCGCAACGCAATGCAGCCGGCGCCGGAATTCAGCATCAGGCAATAATCGTCATTAAAGCTCAGCACTCGTTGCGCGAACAGACGCACCGTCGCGGCGCCAACTCTGAAGCCCGCCGCCTCGGCATGCTTGATCGCACTGCGCATCGCGGCATGCCAGCCATCGGACAGCAGGACATCGTTTTCGATCAGAATGACGAGGTCGTACAGACGTGGTCGCAACGTCTGCAAGGCATACAGGATCGCACAGTCGGGACCGCCGACCACACCCAGATGGATTTCGCAGATCGCCGTAAAAGCCGAACCAAGGTCTGTTGATTGGTGCTGCAATGGACAGAGTTCGAATGGCAACTGCCGTCCTGAATCGGTCGCGCTGCCATCGAACCAATAAAGATCAATGTCTGGTGCATCGAGCAACGGCGCCACGGTAAGCCGCGTCTGCTCAGTCCGATCCTTTGTGCTGTAGGCCACGGCGACGCGCGCGTGCGGTGCTCGGTAGCGCACGATTTCAACACTCATTGCGCAGCAGACCCACGCGCTGCGAGCAGTTTCTGAGCGATCTCGCGATACTCGAGGAACGCCGCCACCGCAGCACCGGGCAACTGGGCAAACAGATGACGCGGATCGTGGGCGAGGGCGGTCAGCAGCTTGAGCGTGCGCTCATAGCCGATGATTTCGCCGCTGAAGTCCCGGGTCAGATCGTGTTCGTTGCGGCGCTGTTCGACGCTGGCCCGGCAGAACACCGGACGCACGCCGGTTGCCGCCTGCAGGAAATAGCTGCCCCAGATGTCGTCCATTCTACCAATACCGGGAAACATGAAATAGTTGGGCAGCAGGCTGGCGGCGATGAAGGTGTTCTGCGAGTTGAACGGAGCCATCGCCGGCGATGTGAATGGAAAGGCCGCCGGGTCGAACCGGCACGCCGGGTGATGGATCATCCGGCAAACTGCATCGATGTCCGGGTCGCCGTCCCAGAAATCCGCCTGGATCTGCACGCTCGCGGTGGTATCGACGAACTTGGAGTAATCACGCGTGGCGATCAATTGGATCGGGAAGCCGCGATGCCAAAGGTGCGGGTAATTGGTGGCGCCGATCGGATCGAATGCCGCAGCGGCGCAGCGGTACTGGCGGACCGGCACCGAGCGGCCGATCAGCAGGTCCTTTCCCCAGTCTCGATAGGGCACATTGTCGTCATCCACGGTCGCGACGATGCCGGCGCCCATCTCGAGCGCGATCAGAAACCCGATATTGCGCCGCTGGATGCAATTCCAGCCCAGGAGGTCGGATAACAAGGGGAACCGGCGCTGCTGTTCCTCCGGGGTGACGAAGTGACCACGACGCAATTTGTAGTCCACCGGGGTCTTTCGGTCGGCAATGACGACCAGATCGAAGTTTTCGACCTGGTCGAACAGGTCGATCGCCTCGGTCGGGTGGTTGATCGTTGTGGTGACGATCACACCCTTCATGGGAGCGGGAACGGTCTTGGTACGGCGTTACGCGCTGTCATGCTGGCGGGCCGGATCGGTGCATTTGCCGAGGTTATGGGTTGAGATCGAGACTGATCGGTTAACTCCGGCGTTCACATTCGTGATCGCAAGACACCGGCAGCCTCAAGACATCGGCAGCCTGTAGAATCATGATTTGTTCCAGTCAGTCCGATGTCGAGATCTTTGGCGCGCCGGCGCGGGTCCCTTGGCGAACAAACCAGGATCATCGACGCTACGCAGCGCCGCCGCTCGGTCCGCACACCGTTGCAACAGAAACAGTGGCGATGTCGATCGCGCGGACTGGCCAATATCATGGCCGACCCCAGAATCATGGCCGACCCCAGATCAATCCTGTCCGCAGGCGGCAGCAAGCGCCGCACAGAAGAGACAGAAGAGTGCGTACCGGCTCACCATGATTGCCGTGGCGTCGCCACACGGCAGCTCGGCTACCGGTTCGGAGTAAAGCCCGCGCGAGGGAAAGCCAGGAACAGATCATGAAATGCCATGAAAGGCCTCGAGATTGCTCATACAAATGCCGCAGAAGGAATATTATGTTAAATGAAATGGGCCTTGATCGGCCGGCGCGGCGCTGACGCCCTCCGGTCACATGCCCCAGTGAGTCGCCGTCCATCCTCACACAATGGAAGACCGCCGGGTCGCCTTTCGAAATATTCGGCGGTCAGATTGCCTCAGCCAGCTTGTCGCTGAACTCCAGCACCATGCCGTCGTAGCCGGCCTCGACGCCGTCCGGCAGATTTTCCCGCAGCCAGTCCCAGTCCATGTCGGTGCCCATGTGGGTCAGCACAGTGCGGCGCGGCCGTACTCGTTCGACCCAGCCAAGCACCGTTGGCAGATTGGCGTGTGTCCAGTGCGGCTCATGCCGCAGGAAGCAGTCGACGACCCAGGTGTCGACCCCGGCCAAAATCTCCAGCGCTGCATCGTTCAGCCGCACGACATCCGTCGAATACGCAAACGGACCAATCCGCAAGCCCAGAGTTTCCACGCGGCCGTGGTCCTGGCTGAACAACCGTATATCCAGCTCAATCGCCCGAACCGTATCGCCCGGGGTAATCGATTTTGCCGTAAGCACAGGACGATAGAAGCCTTTTCCATCCCACGGAGCGAACACGTAGCCGAACCGCCGGGTGATTTCGTCGAGAGTTTTCTCGGTGGCGTAGGCCTCCAGCGGCCGTTTGGCGATGCGGTTCAGGATCCGCACGTCGTCGATCCCGGTGATATGGTCGGCATGCGCGTGGGTAAACAGCACCGCATCCGCCCCCGGAATGCCGTTGGCCAGAAATTGGGCTCGCATATCAGGCGATGTATCGATCAGAAGTCTTTGATTACACAAATTTTCTATCACGATACTGGACCGGGTCCGCCGGTTGCGTGGCTCTGCCGGGTCGCAGGCACCCCAATCGCCGGAGCCATCGGCGCCACCGATCATCGGCACCCCCGCCGAGCCGCCGGTGCCGAGTAACGTCACCCGCATGCGGTTTTCGCAAACAGCCGCCGGAAATTGGCGGTGGTGAGGTCAGCCAAAGCCTCCGGCGTGATATTCCGCAACCCGGCGAGCACTTTCGCCGTATGCGCCACGAACCCCGGTTCATTCCGCTTACCGCGCATCGGCACCGGTGCCAGATACGGCGAATCGGTCTCCACCAGCAAACGATCCGACGGCACGTCGCGCGCGATCTCCCTGAGTTCATTGGATCGAGGGAAAGTCAAAATGCCGGAGAAGCTGATCGACCCACCCAGTTCCAGCGCCGCCTCGGCCAGCGCACGCGAGGAACTGAAGCAGTGCAACAGGAAGTCGAAGTGCCCTCCCCGGTCGGTTTCCTCGCGCAGGATCGTTGCGATATCATCATCAGCATCCCGCGCGTGGATCGCCAGCGGCACACCCGCCAACTGGGCAGCTCGAATGTTGGCGCGGAAATTCTCCGCCTGAACGTCGCGCGGGCTGCGGTCGTAGAAATAATCCAGGCCGGACTCGCCGATGCCGATGACTCTCGGATGACTGATCATCGCCGCCAGAGTTTCCGGCGTTGGGATCGGCGCTTCGGCGGCGTGGTGCGGATGCACGCCGACGGTGCACCAGATCCCGGGATACGCTTCGGTGATCAGCGGCAGTTTCTCGGATTGCGCCATCGTGGTGCCGATCGTCACCATCTCGGCCACGCCGGCGGCATGGGCGCGTTCCAGCACCAATGGCAACTCCAGCGGCGTGAAGTAGTCGAGGTGACAGTGCGAATCGATCAGCATCAGGCAACTGGCTCCATCCGGGTTTCCCCTGGCGGCTCCACATAACGCGGGAACACGCCGCGCGGTGCCGGCAGATGGATGCCGTCGGCCAGCGGAGCGGCCAGCGCCTCGATGGTACGCGCATGCACGGGCACCCCGAGCTGGTCCAGCATGTTGGCCATCGAGCCCGGCATGAACGGCTGCAGCAGCGTGGCGATCACTCGCATGGTGTCGACCAGCACCCGCAGCACGGTGCCCATGCGGACCTTGTCGGTCTTGTTCAAGGCCCAGGGTGCCTCGTGGTCGATATAGGCGTTGGCAGAGCGAATGACTTTCCAGATCTCTTCCAGGGCCTCGTGGAAGGTCTGGCGGTCGATGGCGGCCCGCACCAAAGCCGGCAGGGCGTCAGCAGCGGTCAGCAACCCGGCATCCTCAAGGCTGCCGGTGCCCCTGCCCGGCAGCACGCCGCCCAGGTTGCGTGCCACCAGCGACAGCGTTCGCTGCGCCAGATTGCCCAGATCGTTGGCCAGCTCGACGTTGATCCGGTTGATGATCGCGTGGTGGCTGATCGACCCGTCGGCCCCGAATGGCTTTTCCCGCAGCAGGAAGTAACGGATCTGATCGAGACCAAAGATCCCGACAAGCGCCCTCGGTTCCAGCACGTTGCCAAGCGACTTGCTCATTTTCTCGCCGTCGGCGAGCCACCAGCCATTCGAGGTCACGCGTTTCGGTACCGGCAAACCGGCCGCCATCAGGAAAGCCGGCCAATATACCGCGTGGAAGCGAATGATGTCCTTGCCAACAAAGTGCACATCGGCCGGCCAGAAGCGCCAGCGCGGCGCATCCTCATCGGGAAACCCGCAGGCGGTGACGTAATTGTTCAGCGCATCGAGCCAAACATACATCACGTGGCCCGGCGCATCCGGCACCGGAATGCCCCAGTTGAACGTGGTGCGACTGATCGACAGATCGCGCAATCCGCCTCGAACGAAACTCATGACTTCGGCACGGCGCGAGGCAGGAGCAATAAACTCCGGATTATCTTCGTACAATTTCAGCAGCCGGTCCTGCCAGGCCGACAGCCGGAAGAAGTACGAGGGTTCCTTGACCCACTGCACCGGGGCCCCACTTGGCGCGACCCGCGTGCCATCGGGTTGCGTGGTCAGCTCGTCTTCGTCATAAAATGCTTCATCCCGAACGGCATACCAGCCTTCGTAATGACCGAGGTAGATGTCGCCTGAGGCCGCGATCCTGCGCCACAGCTCGGCGCAGGACACTTTGTGCCGTTCGTCGGTGGTGCGGATCCAGTCGTCGTTGGACACGCCCATCGCGCGGGTCATGTCCTGAAAATCCGCCGAGATGCGGTCGACATGGGTCTGCGGATCGACGCCCGCCTCGCGTGCCGCCTGCTCGACCTTCTGGCCGTGCTCATCAGTCCCGGTCAGGAAGAACACGTCATACCCGTCCAGCCGCTTGAACCGAGCCATGACATCAGCCGCGATCGAAGTGTAGGCGTGTCCGATATGCGGTGCGCCGTTCACGTAATAGATCGGGGTTGTGATGTAGAACTC
Organism: Acetobacteraceae bacterium; assembly: GCA_049519555.1. GTDB lineage: Bacteria > Pseudomonadota > Alphaproteobacteria > Acetobacterales > Acetobacteraceae > Rhodopila. The sequence goes on along the minus strand of JBEKQQ010000029.1, from coordinate 33,121 downwards.
TGATTTCATGATATTCTTCCGGTGAGCATCCCGACGCAGGAGACCAACGCCTGACGTTTGTCCAGCGCGAACCGTTCGGTTTCATCCTGCAGTCGCAGTAGCCCCTGCCACAGCTCACCCCACGCTTCAAGCGGCAGCAGACCTGCCAGGCGCTGCTGTTCCGGGTCGGCTCGCCCGCGCACGGTGTCGCGTACCAGGGCGCCGATCCCGGCAATCAGCTGGTCGGTGAACAAATGGAACCCGGTGTCGCTGCGACCAAGAGCGTCGGCGACCTCATGGCCGCGGCTGAGCGGGACATTGGGTAACGCGGCCAGTAGGTTGTCGACCATCGCTGCGACGGCGATCCCGTCCTCGTCCGCCATGGCCAGCGCACGGCCAATCGAGCCCTCGCCCAGAGTGATCAATCGGTCACGGTCATCCTGGCTGCGTTCCGGTAAGTACAACGCCAGCAGCTCGCGCATCACGGTATCGCTCAGAGCGGACAGCCGGAGCGGACGGCAGCGGGAGCGGATGGTGGGCGGTAACCGCCCCGGTGCGGAACAAACCAGGATCAACACCGCACGGGCCGGAGGCTCTTCCAATATTTTCAGCAAAGCATTGGCGGAATTCTGGTTCAGATCTTCGGCGCCATCGATCACCGCCACGCGCCAGCCGCCCTCGGCTGGAGTCAGGGCCATGAAGCCGTTGATTTTCCGCACGTCGTCGACGGCAATGTCGCGCTTTCGGCGTTTGGTCCTTTCGTCATACGCGCGCTCGATGGTCAGCAGGTCGGCGTGACCGCCCGCCACGACGCGGCGAAACACCGGATGCGCCGGATCGAGCGCAAGCGAAGCGTCGGCGGCGTCTGCTGATGTGTGGCCCGCCAGCAGCCGCCGGGCGAACCGAAATGCCAGGGTGGCTTTGCCGATCCCCTCCGGGCCGCTGATCAGCCAGGCATGATGCACGCGACCGAAACGAATCGCCCCCAGAAGCGTGCGTTCGGCTGTTTCGTGGCCGAGCAGGATCGGATTGGCGCGCGGTTCGGGAGCGGACATGACGCGGCATCATAAACGGCAATGCTGGTTGTTTGCCACCGCTCGGCACGCAGTCTCATCGCGTTATGGCGAAACCAATCCGACAGGATTCAACATCGCCGAAACGACGCTGCAAGACACTCAAACCCAGGATGAAACGAAGGGGACGCACGGCAGGAGCGCACGACTGTGAATCAAGTGATCAGCGGCCTGCTCGCGGCTGGGTTGACGGTGACCGTGGCGCTGCATGCGGACCCCGCCCGGGATCCTGCCGCTGCGTCGCCGCTGGCGGAACCGACGATCACGCTGCTGGATCTGCACCCGGTCAATTCGGCGAATTATCCGACCGATCCGGCGCTTGCCGGCGGGCTGCCCGGAGTGATCAACGGAAGCACTTCGGGCGCGGGGCCGGCCGACCAGCGCGAGATCCACATGCCTGCTGTCGTGACACCCTCGCAATCAGCGGACGAGGCCGTGGGCGATGCGGACGGCAAGGCGGGTACTGGCTTCTTCATCAGCGACGACGGCACGTTACTGACGGCTGCCCACGTGGCGAGCGGTTGCAGCCGTATGCAGATCATCTCGAAATACGTGGCGCGCAGTTGGGTGTCTCCGGTGGCGACGGATCAGGAGCACGACATTGCAATCCTGAAAGCGCCGGGCGTGCGGCCTCCTGCCGTGGTGCGCCTCGCCTCTGCTGCCCCGACCGGCGGTAAGCTGCTCATCATGGGTTACCCGGCGACCGCCGGCCTCACCGTGCCCGCCGAGACCTGGGCGGTCATGGAAAATGAGAAGTTCCCCAACAACATCGGATCGCTGACCAATCCGCGCGATCTGCTGTGGCTGTCGGCGCCGGATGTGACGCACGGCTACAGCGGCGGACCGATCTTCGATGCCAGGTCCGGCGCAGTGGTCGGTCTGGTCAAAGGCGAGGTCGACGGTGGTTACCTGCGGCTGGTGCGCGACATGCCGACGACCGGGGTCGCGATTGGACCCGGGATCGACAGTATTGCCGCGTTGGTGCGGCGGGAAGTGCCGTATGCGGCGGTGAATCTTGCCTCGGCGCCAGCTGATTCCGGCGTGGAGGGGCTGCGCCGCGCCACCGTACATGTGTTGTGCTGGCATTGACGATGGGGGATACGGGCGGCCAGGTCGGCTGACGCTGCGACGGCGACGCGAGCGGTCCGGCATCGGCTCGCGCTGCCTTGGGATGTGTATTGGATGCTGCCGGCGCGGTTGCGGCCGGTGTATCCGGTCCCTATAACACCGGCGGTCAGGAGAGGTGCCGGAGCGGTCGATCGGGGCGGTCTCGAAAACCGTTGTACCCTTATGGGTACCCAGGGTTCGAATCCCTGCCTCTCCGCCATAATCCGTTGATAATTCGGGTGGTTTTCCGATTGACCGGCTATTTACCAATTATCCGGCCTGACGGCTTTGTCGCAGCTCGTGATCTACCGGCATCGTTGTTCCTGAACCATCGGCGGTATCAGGCGTAACACGCCGATCGTGGCGATCGACACAGCGAGGCCACCGGCAACATCGATCAGGTAATGGTCGCCGCAATACGGAATGGCTACGAGCATCAGAAGATTGATGACCAGCACGGCCGGAAAGCTCCAGCTGAGGCCACGATGGGCCTCGACGAAAAGCACTGCCATGACTGCGTGAAATGAAGGGAAGCTCACGATCCCGGCATAGGGCAGGTTTTGCGCGCCAGGCGTGGCGCGAAGTGCCTGGATGATCGGCGCCGGCACGGGTTCCAGGCCAAGCGCAAAGGCGGGTCCGATGGCCGGTGTGAATGTCGTGATCAGCAATGTCAGCAGCATGGCAATCACCATGGATGTGAGGAATTTGGCGTTGCCATGACGCGGCCGGCATACCGCCAGGACAGGGATGGTCAGGATTGGCTGCCACGCGTAGCTGAGGTAGCTAAATCGTTGCAGTTCACTAAAGATCGGATGCCCGACCGTGAATTTCGCCCACTGCAGCCAATGAAATCCAAGTGCCGCATCCACGTCATTCAGAGTTCCATCAGCAAGCGGGTAACCCGCGGCGACGGAAAGATACGTGAGGCGCGTGGCAAATATCGGATACAACAGCCAAAGCGCCGACCAGAACGCGATTTCTGCGATCACTGGTTGCGGCCGGACGATGGAGTAAACCGCGGCCACGAGCAAAAGTACTAGCGGGCTCGCAAGCAACACCACCAGCGAGGGCTGCCACGAAATTCCCTGCCAGCGATTCCATTCCGTGGACACTGCAATCATTGTGATGATGAGAACACCCGGGACCAGCTCGGGAGGCCATCGGCTTAAGCGCAATTCAGCAGATTGCAGTGCAATTCGCATGGCGGAAGATGGCGAACTCTCGCGGGCGGATTTACATCGAATGCTGGTTGACTGTATCGGCACGTTATTAACAAACCGCTAATGCCAACGTACACGACGACCGCGGTTCGCCGTTCGCATCCAACGCGTGCCTGGGCAGGTCATGACGTGAACCGCCGCACCCGGCCTGCACGAGTGCCGGTATTATCCGGGCGGTGGAAGCTGCGCCACGGCAGCTCCGGCCACTTCCAAATGTCGTGCGATGCGCAAGGCGATGTCCTCGCGCCACGGCGGTGCAATGATCTGCACACCGATCGGCATCGGACCCGCCACCGGAACCGCCACCACTGGCAGCCCGATGAACGAAATTGGCTGGGTAAACAGGCCGAGATTGGCCCGCACCGGGAGCTCGACCCCGCCCAGTACAAACGACTTCTGTCCCAGTGACGGCGCGGAACAAGGTGTGGCCGGTGCGATGATCGCATCGACGGTCTCAAACAGCCGCAACACGGCCTGCTGATACCAACGGCGGAATTTTTGCGCCTGGATCACCATCGCGGCCGGGATCATGGCGCCCGCAATCAGCCGGTCCCGTACGTCCGGGTCAAAGTCGGCCGCCCGTGCGCGCAATCGCGGCAAATGCAATGCCGCACCCTCAGCCGCGGTAATGAGATACGCTGCCGCCCGCGCCCGTCCCGCGGCCGGGATTTCAACCTCGGTGGCGACCTGCAGTGCGTCACAGACAGTACGCACTGCCGCCACAGCCTCCGGGAACAAATTATCCTGGAAATAACCGGCCGCCCGAGCGATCCGCAGGTCGGCGATCCCGCTATCCAACTCCGCCGATACCGGATGTTCCAGTCTCTGGGCGCAGAACGGGTCCTCGGCGTCGTGGCCCTGCATCATGTCATAGGCGATGGCCAGGTCGCCGACCGAGCGCGCCAATGGGCCGAGATGATCCAGGCTGGACACGAACGGAAAGCTGCCGGTGCGCGGCAGCCGGCCGAATGTCGGCTTCAGCCCGAACAATCCACACAGCGAAGCCGGCACCCGGATCGACCCATTGGTGTCCGAGCCAAGCGACAGCGGCACCAGCCCGCCCGCCACCGCGCTGCCCGAACCTCCGGACGATCCACCGGTCATGCGCGTCGTATCGTGCGGATTGCGCGACGGACCGTCATGGTAGTTCTCGCCGGTGAAGTCGTAGGCGTATTCGCCCATGTTCAGCGTGCCGACCAGAACGGCACCGGCCCGCTCAAGCCGGGTGATCAGCACCTGATCGTGCGAGGCAGGCGGCCGCTCCCGGTTAATCGCACTGCCTGCGCGGGTCGCTAGACCGGCCACGTCAAACAGGTTCTTCACGGCAAACGGCACGCCGGCCATCGGGCCGACCGGCCGGCCGGCAGCGCGTTCGGTGTCAATGGCGGCGGCTCGCGCCCGCGCCCGCTCCGCGGTGACATAGGTGAACGCATTCAACACGCCATTGCGTGCGGCAATCAGGCCCAGAGCAGCCTCGACGACGGCGCGGGCGGTAGTGCTGCCGGCATCGATCGAAGCGGCGATTTCGGTGGCGGTCTGCCAGTTCGGCTCAGGCATCGGTCAGGCCACGAACACAGCGGCGGGGTCGGCCTCGTCGGGCAGTTCGAATTCCTCCACTACCGAGCCGAGACGAAACGTGATTGCCAGGTTGGCCCGTACCGCCGCGCGCCATTCCGGCGCAATCGTCAGGCCAAGGAGGACCGCAGATGTGTCGATGAAGGCGTCGAGGTCGGCGTCGGTCATTGTGCGCTGCGCTGGCATCACGTCGACTCCTTTGCGGCGAGCCATGCGCGCCAGCCGCCATACGTGGTGATGTCCGGCGCGCTCTGCAGTGCCTGTGCCTCGGCGAGAAAGCCAAGGCAAGGGCCGCCCTCCAGCGCCACAGTACCGAAGCCCAAAGGCGGCGGAACGAGCGCAAGCAACGCACCAACGGCGGCGGTCGGCACTGCCCAAACCTCACCTGCGATGGCGCAGCCTGGTTCGCCGCGTGCCATACCGGGCCGGTTGCCCAGGGCGTGCAACCGATAGTTTGGTGTGGTGCGGGCGGTGCGCAGGAAGCGTCCGTCCAGACCGGTGATTTGATGGTTGAGCGCCAGGCCGGACATATGCGCACCAATGCAGAACAGCGCCGTCTCGTCGGACGCCAGTTCGTCGGCCGGTGCAGGCGGCGCAAGGCCCGGCGTGAAGCTGCGGTGAATATGATCGGCAATTGCAGCCAGCCGTCCCTCCGACCAGGCCGGGCCCAGTACCATCACGCCCACGGGCAGACCATCGCTGCCAAAGCCTGCCGGCACGGCGAAGGCAGCGAGGTCGCACAGGTTGACGAAGTTGGTGAACGTGCCCAATCGCGCGTTGGGACCAAACGGATCGGCTGCCACTTCGGCGAGGGTCGGACAGTATGGCGTGGTGGGGATCAACAGTGCCTCGCATTGTGAAAACAATTCGCCCGCCATTCGGCGCACCCTCGCCTGGGCGTGAAAGGCATCGAATGCATCGACGGTCAGACGGGTCATTCCGGCCTCGACGATGGCTCGGGTGACAGGGTGCATGATTTCCGGACGCAGCGTAACGATGTCGCGCAGGCCGGCGGCGCGTTCGGCCAACCAGGGGCCGTCGTAAAGCAGCCGGGCGATGTCCAGAAACGGCGTCAGATCGATCGTTTGTGTCACGAACAGACCGGTGGCGCGGCGGTACAGGCGGGCGACCTCGGGCTCGCACAACGCGTCGATGTCGGCGACGGCGATCCTGACCGCGTCCGGCAGCGGGCTACGACGCAGGTAGCCGGCCGGCGCGCGGCGCGACCAGGGATCGGCCGGATCGTAGCCCTCGACCACCCGTTGCACTGCGAGTGCCGCATCGACCGTGCGGGCGAACACCGAGATCGTGTCGAGCGACTGGCAGGCCGGCACCATGCCGATGGCGGAGATGGCGCCGATGGTCGATTTCAGTCCGACGATGTTGCCGAATGCGGCCGGCACCCGGCCGGACCCCGCCGTGTCGGTGCCCAACGCGATATCGACGATCCCGGCTGCCACCGCCACGCCGGAGCCCGACGAGGATCCACCGGGCACATGCACTGGACTGAACACATTGCGCGGCGTGCCGTACGGACTGCGAACCCCAACCAATCCAGTGGCAAATTGGTCGAGATTGGTTTTGCCCATCACCAGCGCGCCGGCATCAAGCAAGCGCTGCACCGACGGGGCTGATCGTGCCGGAATTTGAGCGTACTCGGGGCAGCCCGCCGTGGTCGGCATTCCGGCGATGTCGATATTGTCCTTCACCGCCGCGATGAATCCCCAGAGTGGGCGCCCGCGAGCCCCTTCGGCCTCCAGCACGCGGGCCTGCGCCAGAACATCGGCGTCCGGTACCCGGGTAATCCAGATCGCCGGATCGGCCGTCGTTCGATCGGCCTCAAGTGCGGCTTCGGCGGCGGCCAGCGGACTGCGATTCATGTCGGAGACAAAACGTTCCAAATTGATGGATGCCAGTACGGGGCGCCCGGCAGCATGGCTACCACGTGATCTTTGCTCATGCCGCACCCTTCTGTTCGTCCTGCATCAGGCCTGCGGCGCGTCGTCATGCGACCACGGCCGCTGCCTATGCTTGAGCAATTTCCAGGCCAGGCGCTCCAGGCGGTCAATCGCCGCCGTCAGGTCGTTCAGAGCCGCTTCGGGGGTCGCTGGCGCTACAATTTTGTGCAGCGCACCAGTATATGACCGTAGGCAGTGCATCGGCTGATCGCCGCCCGTCCCCGCTCAACGCGTGATGCTGACCAACTGGTACAACCCGCCGAAAAACCCGGTGCGGTTGAGTGCCTCGCCGGAGCAATGCCCGGGGAGCCAGTCCGTCAGGTCGCGCTGCCAAAGGTCATGCGCAAACGGTTCCAGGATCCGCAGCACCGGCAGCCACAAATACCGCGCCGGATGCCAAGGGCTTGGCCGCGCGTAATCGACTACCACCAGCTTGCCTCCCGGCCGGACCACACGCAGTGCCTCCTGCAAGGTGCGGCGGCGGACGTCTTCCGGTTGCTCATGCAACAGGAAGAACAGCAGCGCGCGGTCGTAGCTGGCATCCGGCAACGCGAGATTATCCGCATTACGGGTCAGCAGCCGCGCCGGCGCTTTAGGCGGCAACTTGCGCGCCAGATTCTCCAGCTGAATCGGCAGCACGTCAACCACGTCCAGGCTACCATCCGCGGCCAGGCAACGTTGCGCCAGCCGCGCCGTGAGGTCGCCGTATACACAGGCGATTTGCAGGGTGCGGCCGGGAAGCTTGCCGGCCGGTCCGGGATCCTCCAGGGCGGTCAGCGCGGCCTCACTGAGGCAGCGGTAATTGAACCAGAGGATCAGGTTGACGAGCCAGGCGCGCTCGAACAGCCGGACGGCGTTGGGGTGGACATAGGCCCACCAGTAGTGCAACCGAAGGTAGCGCGGTACCGGATCAAGCGGTATGCTTCCGGTACCGGTATCCGGCACGTCCAGATGCTGCGACATAGGGGATTTTCTCTTCCGGCCTGCGGTGGTCTGGGTAGCTTCTGAGCGACCAAAATACAATCATAGATTGTATTCAACCCTGCGGGGCCAACGAGCTCGACGGCCGGCCGCGTTCGAGCGGACATGTTGCGTGGCGGAGTGTCGGAGAGGAGCCTGCATTTGTGCGAGATGCGGCTATGGCATATTATGCCAATGGCCTATACGGAAGGACAGCTTGAATGCCGACGCGGAATGTCGTGCTGACCGATCAGCAAGCGGACATGATTGAGCGGTTGGTCGCCTCTGGCCGCTACCAGAACGCCAGCGAAGTGCTACGCGATGGTCTGCGATTGGTGCAGCAACGGGACGCCGAAGACCAGGCACGCATTGCCGCTCTCCGGCAAGCGGAAGGAGTCGGTCTGGAGGAGATCGACGCTGGCCGCGATTGCAGCATCGCCGATGGCAATACGTCGCGTAACCGTCTGGCCAGGCGAGCCGCGAAAGTACTGGGCCGGTCATCTGAGTGACACACCGTCGTTGGACGGTCCAACTGTCCGATTTTGCCCAGGGAGACTACGACGAAATCTTGCGGTGGACTGCCAGGCGGTTTGGTGTCGCGACGCTCTTGGCGGCTCATGTCGGCGCCCAGGGCAGAGCCGAGGAGCCAGCGCCCTATAACAATCAGCATGGGGTGGCGCTTACCACGGCGGCAGCCTTGACGGTGCGCAAGCGGATCCGGCTGATTGGCGAGTTGCTCGCTGCCGATTCCAACCTGCAGCAACGAGTTCTGGTCGGCAAGCCTCCGCAGCTCGCGGAAATTCAGGCGCAACTGGCATTACGGCTGACGTTCTGAAAATTTTGCTGCGAGGCACAATCGAGGTCTGGCCGGCCCATCGGATCGGTGCATAATCGGCGCAGCAGGAGGAAGCGCCATGCCGTCCCCATCCCTTTCCCCGGATGAACTCGCCACTGAATTCGATACCTTGATGCGCCGGGCCGGGATCACCGTGCCGGCGGACCGCCGGGTCGGCTTGCTGGCCAGTTATGCGGACCTGCATCAGCAGATCGCGCTGCTGCGCAATCGTTACGCGCATACCGACGAACCCTCCAACGTGTTTCGTCTCACGGAGCAGGCGTGATGGACACCGCTGACCTTTCCATTGCGGCGATGGGCCGGGCGCTGCGCGACGGCTCGATCACGTCCGAGCAATTGACGCGCGACGCGTTGGGCCGGATCGGCACGCAGGATGCCCGCCTGCATGCCTTTGTTCTGCTGACGGCGGATCGCGCGCTGGCCGATGCGACACGGGCCGATCGCGAACTGAAGTCCGGTGTCGATCGCGGGCCGTTGCACGGCATCCCGCACGCGCTCAAGGACATCTATGACACCGGCGGTATTCGCACGACGTGCCACTCGAAGTTGCGACTGGACAATGTTCCGGCAGAAGACAGTGTGGTCGCGGCGAAGTTCGCGGCCGGCGGCGCCGTGCTGCTTGGCAAACTCGCCACCCATGAATTCGCCATTGGCGGGCCGAGCTTCGACCTGCCCTTCCCGCCCTCGCGCAATCCCTGGAATGTCGAGCATGTGACCGGCGGCTCGTCCTCCGGCTCGGCGACGGCGATTGCGGCGCGCATGGTGCGGGTGGCGATGGGCTCGGACACCGGCGGCTCGATCCGCGGGCCGGCGGCGTGGTGTGGGTTGTCCGGAATTAAGCCGACCTATGGCCGAGTGTCGCGGCGCGGGGTGTTTCCATTGTCCTGGACCTTGGATCATTGCGGTCCGCTGTCGCGTTCGGTCGAGGATTCGGCGATTACTTTGGGCGTGATTGCCGGGCATGATCCGGCCGATCCGGCGAGCGCCGATGTGCCGGTAAGAGACTATCTTACCGACCTGAACAAAGGCGTCTCCAGCCTGCGCGTCGGTATTCCACGGGCATTTTTCCAGTCGGCGCCGGCTGCAACGCGCGATGTGCTGGCAGGGATCGACCGCACGGCGGATCAGTTGCGCGCGGCGGGAGCGACGGTCGAGGACATTATGCTGCCGGATTATGCTCTGTTTGCCGCGGCGGGCCGCATCATCATGATGGGTGAGGCTTACGCCATCCACGAAGCCAACATGCGCTCGCGGCTGCTGGACTATGGCGAGATCACGGCGAACCGGTTCGTGCTTGGGGCGACGGTGTTGGCGGCTGATTACATCAATGCGCTGCGGGCGAGGCGAGAACTGACGGATGCGGTCAATGCGGCATTGTCACGTTACGATGTGTTGCTGACGGCCTCGGCGCTGTGCACCGCACCACGGTTCGATGCGCCGGTGGATGCGATGTCGTCGGCCTCGCCGATGCAGACGATTCCGTTCAACGTCACCGGCCATCCGGCGATGAGCGTGCCGGTCGGTATTGCCTCGGATGGCTTGCCGATTGGCGTGCAGATTGTTGGACGGCCGTTCGACGAGGCGATGGTGTTTCGGGTGTGCCGCGCGGTGGAAGTGCTGTCCGGGTGGGAGAGTGTGGCGTTGCCGGTTTAAGGTTGCGTTCGGGAGGCAGGCATTGAGCGACACGGTGGCGGTTTGGTCGGGTTGGCACCAGCCCGGGACGTAATGAGATCACCGGGGCCATATTCGCGCCCGACGAACAGACCAGCTTGCCTTTCCAGCAAAAGGTAAGTTTCCGTGCGATTGCGCCCGCCCCCGGGTGCTGCGCATTCATCATGTTCGTACGCGTAAGAGAACAAATCGCTGACGGCGTCTTTGTTGAGACTGCCGCTATCTCCGACCACAGCCAAACAGGATCTCGACCTCGACATTGATTGGCCCGCCGATAGCTGCGTCGCCCTCTAATTGGCGACGCGTGTCGATCCGGACAGCTTCCTGGATGCTGGCAGGGAGCTGAGCAAAAGCTTGCCCCGTTGGGCCCTGGCCTTCCTCGATCGGTCTGAAATACTCGACGAATGAGGAGAACGGAAAATGCCGAATTTCCGTAAAGATCTCGACGTCCTGAAAACCTGCCGCCTCGAAAAGAGGCCGGAGCAGTTGCGCGGCGCCAAGTGAGAAGTAGCGGCCAGCCATTGCCGCCCGCTCGGGTGCATGTCGTCCAATGATAGCGTCAACACGGGTGGCGAACGCACGCTCCGGCGTCGTGTTGACCGAGACAGCAGCCCATCCGCCCGCGCGAAGCACGCGGCGAAACTCTGACAGTCCGCGCACCGGGTCGGGAAACAGCATCAGGCCCATAGCACATACAAGGGCGTCGAATTCCCCATCCGGAAAGGTGAGCGACTGACCATCTTCGACCATGAAAGAGACGTTTGGCACCGAGCCAAGACGTTCGCGCGCCTGATCCAGCATTGCGGGAGAGAGGTCGGTGGCGGTCACATGGCCGGTTGGCCCAACGACGTCGACCGCTGCGGCAGCGGCAACACCAGTGCCGGTGGCGACGTCCAGCATTCGGTGGCCAAGGCTAACGCGGGCAGCCCGCAAAATGGCCGGGATGAACTCCCCCGAAATGCTGCCGAAACCTTGATTATACCCTCTGGCGCTTGCGCCTCCGAACCGGTCGTCCACGTGAACCTCTTGTGTAACAGTTCACTTCACCTCAACCAGTTCCAGCGCTTCCCGGCTCGGCCCCTCGATCATCACCGCGCGGGTATCCCCAAGCTGGTACAGCTGTTCCAGGAACGTAACCCCCTCGTCACGGAGTTTCGCAATCCAGGCGTCAATGTCGAAAACACTGAACGCAATATGGTCCTGCAACTGCCCGCGTGACGGCACGAGGGGAGATTCCCATTGGTTGCCGTACCAGGTCAGCACTACATCACCGAACACCACGCCGGCGCGAGGGTCACGGAACATCCCCTCCTGGTTCAGCGCCGGCCAGGACCGTTCCGGTCCGCGTCTGATCCGTTGTTCCGGTGGCGTGAAGCCCGGCCGCACCGGAGCATTCAGGTGCGTCTGGTACCATTCCAGCGCCCCGATTGGATCTTCTTGCCACAGATGCACGTGATCGAATCGTTCCGCCGGATGATTGCCGACATACTCGATCAGCACGCCCTCCGGCCCTTCCATATAAGCGAACCCGCCACCACCCGCAGGCTGCACGTTATTCGCCTTCGCCTCGGCGATTTGCGCCCGGGTCAGGCCCGGCGCGCCACCTTTGGGCGCCGGCCAGGTGTCGCTGTTGATCAGCACAAAGCCGCCCTCGTCCGTCGTGTACAACGGCAACAGCTGCACTTCCGGCCGGGTTTTATAGACCTCGATATTCTTCCGCACATCCGGCACATGCCAGCCAAAATGCCAGATCGCACTGGGCGGCGACATCGCCGGAGGCTTGTCCACCTTGTTGAACAGCACCATCACGTTGTTGTGCGACAGCAATGCCGGCAGACCCGCCCACTCGCCTTTGGTGGTCGAGGGAAACTGCTGCGTGTAAAACCCGATCGCGGCATCGGGATCGACCGAATTCAAATGCAGATGGTGAAAGCCCGGGGTGGGGAGCATGCCTGTTTCCTCCTTCATTGAATGGCGCTGGCGGATTTCGCCAGTTCGCGCAACGCGAATTTCTGAATTTTTCCGGTGGACGTCTTCGGCAGCTCGCCAAACACGATCGCCTTGGGCACCTTGAAGCCGGCCATGTGCTGGCGGCAGAATTGTCGAAGTTCGTCCTCGGTCACCGTGGCGCCCTGCTTCAGCTCGACGTAAGCCCGAGGCGTCTCGCCCCACTTCGGATCGGGCTGCGCCACCACCGCAGCGGTCAGCACCGCCGGATGGCGATACAGGGTTTCCTCGACCTCAATGGAAGAAATATTCTCGCCGCCGGAAATAATGATGTCCTTAGACCGGTCGCGGATTTTTACGTAACCATCCGACTGCATGACCGCGAGGTCGCCGGTGTGAAACCAGCCGCCGGCAAACGCAGCGTCGGACGCGGCAGAATTCTTCAGATAACCCTTCATGGTGACGTTGCCGCGGAACATGATCTCGCCCATGGTTTCGCCGTCCCACGGCACTGGCTGCATCGTATCGGGATCGAGCACGGTCAGCGCCTCCTGTAACGGCGTCCGCACCCCTTGCCTGCCATTCCGTTCCGCCCGGCGATCGATCGGCATGACGGCCCAATCGTCCTGCTTGCTGCAAACCGAGGCTGGGCCGTACACCTCGGTCAGACCGTAGACATGAGTCAGATCGATGCCGATCCGTTCGGCACCCTCGATGATCGCAGCCGGCGGCGCGGCGCCGGCAACCTGGCCCTGAATTTTGTGCGACAGCCCGGAAAGTAGTTCGGCCGGCGCATTGATCAGCATGGAATAGACGATCGGTGCGCCGCACATATGAGTGACACCGTGGTCGCGGATCGCCTCCAGGGCGGCCTTCGCCTCGACCCGGCGCAGACAGACATTGACCCCCGCGCGTTCCGCCACGGTCCAGGGAAAGCACCAGCCGTTGCAATGGAACATCGGCAACGTCCAGAGATACACTGCGTGGTGCGGCATCCCCCAGTTCAGGATATTGCTAATGGCGTTCAAATGCGCACCGCGATGGTGATAAACCACCCCTTTCGGATCCCCGGTTGTACCCGACGTATAATTCAGCGCAATCGCGTCCCACTCATCCGCCGGATTCTGCCAGGCGTAGTCCGGATCGCCGCTTGCCAGGAACTGCTCATATTCCACCGTGCCGACACGTTGGCCGCCCTGATACGCCGGATCGTCAACGTCGATCACCAGCGGCTTCACCTTCAGCAACGCCAGCGCCATCCCGACCACGGAAGAAAACTCGCGGTCGGTGATCAACACTTTGGCCTCAGCGTGCCGCAGCATGAAGGCAATCGTTTCGGCATCCAGCCTGGTGTTCAGCGTATTCAGCACCGCACCGCACATCGGCACGCCGAAATGCGCCTCGACCATCGGCGGCGTGTTCGGCAGCATGACCGAAACGGTGTCGTTTTTTCCTACTCCGATCCGGGCCAGAGCGGACGCCAGCCGGCGGCACCGCGCATAAGTTTCCTTCCAGGTGAAGCTCTGCGTGCCGTGCACCACAGACAACCGGTCCGGATAGACGTAAGCGGCGCGCTCCAGGAAGGTCAGCGGCGTGAGTGGCGCAAAATTCGCCTGATTCTTGCCCAGGTCCTGATCGTACATGCTGGTCATGGGGCTTCTCCCTGTGCGGCCAATCTACACTCAACCGGGGGGCCTGGAAATTGCCAGCCTCTTGCCCAAAGGGGCCGCATCCCGCACGCTGACCGCCGGAATGGGAGGAACCATGCGTATCGAAATTCTGTGCACCGGCGACGAAGTGCTGACCGGCAAGATCGTCAATACCAACTTCAGCTATATGGCACAGAAGCTGGAGGACGTCGGCCTGTCGGTGCACTGGGGCACCACCGTCGGCGACGACCGGGAATCGCTGCTCAGCGCCTTCAAACTCGCCGGCGAGCGGGCCGATGCGGTGATCGTCAATGGCGGCCTTGGCCCGACCGTGGACGATCTGTCGCAGGAGATCGCTGCCCAGGCAGCAGGGGTGGAATTGGTGCTGCATGAGGAATGGCTGGCGAAGATGGAATCGTTCTTCTCGCGCCGCGCCCGCAGTATGCCTCCTAACAACCGCAAGCAGGCGATGCTGCCGGCGACGGCGGAGATGATCGATAACCCGATCGGCACCGCCTGCGGGTTCGCCATGGACATCGGCAAGGCGCGATTCTTCTTCACCCCCGGCGTGCCGCGCGAGTTGCGGCGGATGCTGGAGGAACAGGTGATCCCGCGGATCCTCGCCCGTTCGGGCGCGCCGGCGTCGATTTATCTCAAGCGGTTTCATTCCTATGGGATTGGCGAATCCCATGCCGATCAGTTGCTGACCGGGGTTGAAGCGCTCGACCCGGAAGGCGGCGTCAAACTCGGGTTCCGCGCGCATTATCCGCAGCTGGAAACGAAGCTGACGGTGCGCGGCAAGGACATGGATGATGTCGGCCGCAAGCTCGCCCCGATCACGGCAGAGGTCAGGAAACGTCTGGGCAACTTTATCATGGCCGAGGACGATCAGACGCTGGAGGGCGTCGTCGTGGCCGAGCTGACCCGGAAACAGGCGATGTTGAGCGTGGTGGAAACCTTCACCGCCGGCCAGATTGCCGCGCGTTTCGCCCATTTGCCGAACGCCGAGCATGTATTCCGCCGTGGTGTCGTGGTGCGGCACTGCGCCGAACTGCACAACGTGTTCGGCCTGGACGGTATTCCCCTGTCCGGCGAAATGAACGAGGAATCGACCATCGCCGTCGCCCGTGCGGCGCGTGAGCAAACCGGGGCCTCGCATTCGCTGGTCGTGCTGATCGACCTCGACGATGGCGCCGACCGCATCGACTTTGGCGGCACAATCTGGATTGGCATCGCCACCGATGACGGCGTCGATTTCCGCCGCTCGCGTATTCTGGGCGGCCGCGACTGGGTGCGTCTGGGCGCCGTCGAACTGGGCCTCGATTGCCTGCGCCGGCAGTTGCAGGGCCTGCCCGTGGTCGAACGGATCGATTTCGAAAGAACCTGACAGTTGTCTACCAGAACTGGGCACGAAATCGATTCCGGCTACGCCTGGTTTCGGCTGGGCATTTCCATGCTGCTGTCTGCCGTTGGCGGTGTCGGAATGTGGTCGGTCGTCGTCGCTTTACCGGCGGTGCAGGCAGAGTTCGGCGTTGCCCGAGGTGGTGCCTCCCTGCCCTTCACCCTCACCACGATCGGGTTCGGGGTTGGCGGCGTGTTGATGGGCCGCGTGTCGGATCGTTTTGGCATCGTCGTGCCGGCGCTGTTCGGGGCCGTTGCCTTGGGTGTCGGCTATATGCTGGCGGCGATGGCGAGCAGTTTGGGGCAGTTTGCACTGGCGTACGGGTTGTTGATCGGCATGTGCGGCAGTGCCTCGACGTTTGTGCCGTTGATGGCGGACGTTTCGAAATGGTTCGAACGGCGACGGGGGATTGCCGTCGCGTTGTGCGCCTCCGGCAACTACATCGCCGGCGCGTTCTGGCCGCCGGTGGTGGGGTTCCTGATCCAAACCGTCGGCTGGCGTTCGGCACACATGTGGATCGGTGTGGCGTGTGTGGTGGTGATGGTGCCGCTGAGCTTGTTGCTGCTCGCGCCTGCGCCGATGCGGTCGCCACATGCCTCGACACTGCCGGCGCGGTTTCCGCGGGTCGCCAATTTGGGGCCGGGGACATTGCAGGCGCTGCTGGCGGTGGCAGGGCTGGCGTGCTGCGTCGCGATGTCGATGCCACAGGTGCATATCGTCGCCTACTGCGGCGACCTGGGATACGGGGTGGCGAATGGCGCCCGGATGCTGTCGCTGATGATGGGCTGCGGCATTATCAGCCGCGTTGCCTCCGGTTTCGTCGCCGATCGACTGGGCGGGATGGCGACTTTGGCAATCGGCTCGGCGGCACAGATGACCGCACTGAGTTTGTATCTGACCAGCGATGGGCTGGTGTCGCTGTACGTCATCTCGGCTATGTTCGGGCTGTTCCAGGGCGGGCTGGTACCCAGTTACGCAATCGTGATCCGGGAGAATTTTCCGGCGAGCCAGGCGGGCACGCGGGTCGGGTTCGTCATGATGATGACGTTGCTCGGGATGGCGCTTGGCGGCTGGATGTCGGGGGCGATTTACGATCTGACCGGGTCGTATCGGGCGGCCTTTGCCAATGGCGTGGCATGGAACGCGCTGAACCTGGCGATTGCGATGTTTCTGCTGAGCCGCGGGCGGGGACGGAGTGCGCTGCGGGCAGCGTGAACGGAAGTGCCCACGGGAGCCATCATACGTTCGTGTGGCACTTGACACCATAGGGTATAAAATGCCATATGGGAGACGGCCAAGGCCGACCTCCTCTTTCACCAGCGCATCGATTACGATGACGGTGCGATCGTGGAATTGGTGCTCTGGCGCGTTTCGACACCGGTTCTCCCGTCGGCTCACGGACTGAAATACTCGTTGTTCTACGGTTATCCCGGCGTTCGCCTCGTCGGCTATGACAATGAGCGTGGCAAAGGCGATCATCGGCATTTTCAGGAACCGGAGACGACATACGTCTTCAGCTCCGTTGACAGCTGATGGCTGATTTCCGGCGCGATGTGCGATCATTACGAGGTGAAACATGAGCGACGTGAAAATCACCGTCGGCGGCAATGTGGAGGCGGAGGCGTCGCGTCGCTTCGTCGACGCCTGGCATCGCGCCGAGCGCAGCGACGAATTTCAGGAGCGTCATCTCGCGTTTGAAAGCTGGGAAACTCTGGTTCGCGTCTTGACCGGCAAGCGGATGGAGTTGCTGCGCTACGTCCGCCATCACGATGTCACGAGCATTCGGTCGTTGGCGAAGGCGCTTGGTCGCGACTACAGCAACGTGCATGCTGACGTGCAGGCGCTGATGGAGGCGGGGTTGCTCGACACGTCGAACGGCGGCGTACGGGCCGATTACGATGCGATCGAGACGAGGATCGCAATCTGACCAGATCGTGCAGGTGCGGTTGCAACAATGGCGCGATACCGGCTGTAACCGTAGCTGTGGTACGGCGGTACGGCCTGTTGCACTGCACGGCCACGCGAATGGCGAAGAGCCGCATCCGATGGCAATATGGCCTGGCCTCGAACGCGCTGAACCTGGCAGTCGCAGCGTTCCTGCTGAGCGGGGGCCGCGGCGAGAGTGCATTGCGGACACCGTAGCAGTGCGACAGCGGCAATCTGGAAGATCGATGTTTGCGGGCGCGACCATGGCGTCCCACATTTTCACTTCGAGGGACGTGGGTTTCGTTGCTCGATCAGCATTGCGACCCAGGACTGATCATTGGCTCGGCTTCGGCGCCGATCCTGAAAAGCGCCTGTGCCTGGGCACGAGAACACCGATCGACTTGATGGCCCAATGGCGCATAGAAGACAAGATACGCACGATCCTGACTGCCACGGCCAAGCCACCCGCCGAACTGGCGCTGAAGCGGTCTGATGGCACGCGGACCACGTTCAACCTGGCAAACCACCTCCGCGGGAAATCGTTTCGTGCCTTACGCGATGCATCAGAATTCACTACGGTCCGTGTCGGCGAATGGAGACATTCGTTGGAATGGCCGTCAGGTGTCGAACTGGGCGCCGAATTCCTCTGGCTGGAAACTCTGTCCGCGAAAGGGCGAGACGACACGCGCGCATTCCTGGAATGGCGACTGAGGCATGGAGTGTCGCTAACCAAGACCGCAGATGCACCTGGCTTGTCGCGCCGGATGGTCGCCTACTATTCGAATGGTGAAAACCGGTGCCGAAACCAATTTTACTTGCCTGCAAGGGCTGGGAAGTCGGCCATGCCGCGTAGGCGGCCACCCAACACTTTATGGTCAGACCGGCATGAGAGGTCGATATGGTCCCTCTGGCAGTTCCACTCCGATCGGGTCGCCTGATCGTACTTCGCCGCTCTGCATCACAATACCCATAACGCCCGCCTTCCGCACCAGACCACCATCGACGTCGCGATCGAGCACCGCTGCCATCAGGCCCTTGCTGAACCGATCCAGTTGCACACAAGGATTGCGCAGGCCGGTGAGTTCGACGACCGCTTCGTCACCGAGGTACAAGCGTGTCCCGGTGCTCAGTCCCAGCAGATCGACACCTTGGGTGAGCACGTTCTCACCAATCTGACCCGCACTGATTGCGAAGCCTCTGGCCTGTAGCTCGCTCAGCAATTCGCTTTGCAGCAGGTGCACCTGGCGCAAATTGGGCTGGCTCGGATCGCGTGCAACGCGTGACCGGTGTTTGACGGTTCGTCCTGAATGCGCGTCGCCCTCAACGCCCAGTCCGGCAAGGAGTTTGATCCATAACCGGTTCGGTTTGGCGAAGTGGTGGCTGGCGTCCTGGCTGACCGCAACCACTCTCATCCACGCAACTCTTTCCACGTATCGTCGAGCGCGCGCCGCAGCCGGGCCATGATGATGTCGACTTCCGCCTCGGTGATGACCAGCGGTGGCGAAAACGCAATCCGGTCGCCGATGAACCGCGCGATCAGCCCGTGCTCACGCGCATATTTATCGGCAATTGCGCCAACTTTCAGCGCCGGATCGAACGGCGCGCGCGTGTCTTTGTCGGCAACCATCTCCATAGCGGCGATCATGCCGACGCCACGCACGTCGCCGACCAAAGGATGATCGGACAACCCAGAAGCGGCCTGTTGCAAATAGGGTCCGACTTCCTGGACATGACCCAGCATGTCGATCTCGTCATAAATCCGCAGCGTTTCCATCGCCACCGCGGTGGTGACAGGGTGTCCCGCATAAGTGAAGCCATGTGCAAAGCCGCCAAGCTTGCGGCTTTCGTCCAGCATCGCCTCGAAGATGCGCTGGTTCACCATCAGCGCCGAAATCGGCTGCATGCCGCTCGACAACGCCTTGGCGCAGGTAATCATGTCCGGCTGCAGATCGTAGGTCTGGCTGCCCCACATGTTGCCGGTGCGGCCGAACCCGCAGATTACCTCGTCCGCGATGAACAGCATGTCGTAGCGTCGCAGCACCGCCTGCATCTTCTCCCAGTAGGTGCGAGGCGGCGTGATTCCACCTCCGGCGCCCATCACCGGCTCGGCGATCATGGCGGCGCAGGTGTCAGGGCCTTCTCGAAGAATCAGTTGCTCAAGTGCATCGGCCATGCGGGTGGAAAATTGTTCCTCGCTCTCGCCCACTTCGTGGCGGCGGTAGTAATGCGGGAATTCGGTGTGCAGGAAGCCGGGGAACGGCAATCCGAAATCGGCATGCATATCGGGCTTGCCGGACGCCGAAATCGCCGCCGAGGTGCTGCCGTGATAGCCCATGTGCCGGCCAATGATTTTGCGCTTTTCCGGCTTGCCGATCGCGGCGTGATAATACCAGACCAGCTTGATCGCGGTATCGTTCGCCTCGGAGCCGGAGCACTGAAACAGTACCTTGCTCATCGGCACCGGCGCGATGGACAGCAGTTTCTCCGCCAGATCGACCGCGTTTTCGTGGGTCGTGCCACGGTACAGGTGGTAGTAGCCAAGCTTGCGCATCTGCTCATACGCCACGCGCGCCAGCCGCTCCGACGCATAGCCGAGCGAGGCGCACCATAGGCCGGCCGCAGCATCCAGATACCGTTTGCCGTTGTCGTCGGTAATGAAACAACCCTCCCCTCCGCCTACGACGAAGGGTCCGTCTTCCAGATGGCGGGCCAGGTTGGTTTGCGGATGCGCGATGCTCGCGATATCGCGCGCCTGCACGGAATTGGGAGCGAGGTAGGTCATCTGGATTCCCTCTGACTGGCTGGTAGCGGCAAAAACCTTTATCCATGCGCCGGGAAAACACAATGCGGCCGGGAGATAACGCAATGCCCACCGAAGGACGCGTCGTATTCGGCAAAATGGATGAGGTCGTGTTCGGCAAACCGGCTGCCGATTCGGTCGCCGAGCAAACGCGCCGTTTGGGCGCGGAACGGGTGTTCCTGATGGTTAGCGGCACGCTGCACCGGGAAACCGATGCAATCGCGAAGATCCGGGCTGCGTTGGGCAATCGGTGCGTTGGGCTGTTCGACAAGATGCCGGCGCACACGCCGCGTTCGGCGGTCATCGCCGCTGCCGCGATGGCGCGCGAGTCGAAAGCGGACCTGATCGTGACGGTGGGTGGCGGCTCGGTCACCGACGGGGCCAAGACGGTGCAACTGTGCCTCGCCAATGACATTACCACAGTGGAAGGACTGGATGCGTGCCGCGGCGACGCTGTGTTCAAGCCGCCCACGGTCAGGCAAATCAGTGTGCCGACCACGCTGTCGGCGGGCGAGTTCTCCGGCATCGCCGGGGTCACCAACGAGGCGACACGGGTCAAAGAGTTGTTTCGCCATCCGATGGTCATTCCGGCTGCGGTCATTCTGGACCCCGCGCTGACCGTGCACACGCCCGAGTGGCTGTTCCTGTCCACCGGCATCCGTGCGGTCGACCATTGTGTCGAAGGCGTTTGCTCGAACGAAGCGAATCCTTATGGCGACGCCCAGGCGTTACGGGGCTTGAGCTTGCTGACAAGCGGACTGGCGCGGGTCAAGGCCGATCCGACGGACCTTCAGGCCCGGATGGATTGCCAGATTGGCGCGTGGCTCTCGATGGGGCCGTTGGCGGCGGGCGTGCCGATGGGGGCAAGCCACGGGATCGGCTACGTGCTCGGCGCGGTGTTCGACATTCCACACGGTCACACCTCGTGCATCATGCTGCCGGCGGTGATGCGCTGGAATAAACCGGCGAACGCGGCGCGGCAGGCAATGATTTCGGCGGCGATGGGGGATCCTGACACGGACGCCGGCGATTTGCTCGATCGTTTGATTGCCGGTCTGGCCATGCCGCGCAGCCTGCACGCGGTCAATGTCGGGCCGGAACACTTCGATCGGATCGCGAAACAGGCGATGGGAACTCCCTGGGTGCCGCGCAATCCACGGCCGATCCCGACGCCTGAGGTGTTGCGGGAAATCCTCGAACTGGCGGCGTGAAATTTGCCAACCGAGGCGGAATTAGATCATGTTGGGGCCTCGCCCGCGCCGGCAGACTGTCCTTCGTCGGCAAATGCCGGATCACTTCCCCTGTCTGCCGGTCCGCGAGAGCGAGATCGTGCTGTGCCTGCAGGTTCAACCAGAACTCCGGATCAATGCCAAACCAGTGGCCGAGCCGCAACGCGGTGTCACCAGTGATGGAACGCTTGCCGGCAACAATCTGGCTGATGCGGTGAGGTGGCACATCGATTTGGCGCGCGAATTCAGTGAGCGTAATCCGCAGAGCGTCAAGTTCGTCCATCAGACCCTCACCCGGATGAACAATACGCTTGAATATGGTGTTTTTTGTTCTGTTTCGATGATCCTCAATAATGTGTCACCCACGGGCTGTTCAGCGCCTCCTCGATCCGCCGATGCCGCGCGCGGATCACATCCGCCGGCACCGCACTGACAAACGCGTAGAACGTCTTGGTCCGGATCGCATCTACCACGCGCTCGCCCACCTTCATCGGGTCCAGCCCGGTCGTCGCCAACCGTTGCGCCAGCGTTGCTTCGTCCCGGTCCCGCACCAACGGCCCACCCATGTGCTCCGGCCGGTTCCTCGCGCCCCGCGCGATGTTCGTCGCGATCGGTCCTGGGCATAGCACCGACACGCCGACGTTGGTGCCTTCCAGTTCGTGCTCCAGCGCCTCCGACAGCGACAGCGCGGCGTATTTCGTCATCGAATACGGCCCCTGGTCGGTGCCGCGGCGATTCTGGAACCCGGCGACCGAGGCAGTGTTCACCACATGCCCCGCCTCCCCGTGCTGCAGGATCGCCGGCACGAAATGCCGGATGCCGTGGATGATCCCCCAGATGTTCACGCCCATCACAAACGTCCAATCAGAGACCGGCACGTCGATCAGCCGAGTCCCATGCATCGGCACGCCGGCGTTGTTGCAGGCGATGTGCAGCTTGCCGAACGCACGCTCCGCCTCGGCGAGAGCATCGACGACCGACTGCTCGACCGTTACATCGATGCGCACCGGCATGACGCGCTTGTTGGTGCCGGACAGGCCATGGGCCGCTTGCTCGACCGCGTCTTTCTGGATGTCGGCCATGACCACGTTGGCACCGGCCTCGGCGAGCGCAGTGGCTATCCCCAGGCCAATGCCCGAGGCGGCACCGGTGACGATGGCGGTTTTGCCGGAGATGTCCATGATTCTGGGCCTTTCGCGTAAACGGTTTGGCAGCCTGGCACGCCGCGACGACCGGCGGAATGGTTCAAGGTCGGGACGGCTTTCGCCGCTGAAAAAGTTTCCTTGCATCGCGGCACGAATCGCGTGCAGTGTCCTCTGGTCGTAGCAACAACTGAAAGGAGGTGATCCAGTGTCTCATTGTATGGTGGCATACCTTGCCATGACCTGGATCGCCGGCGCGCACGCGGCGGCGTAGAATTCTCCGGTCCGGCAACGGACAGTCACTCACAATGCGAAGGCTCCCGGGGTAACCTGGGGGCCTTCATTGTTGTGGAGTCCTCAAATGCGCTGTTCCTGGGCGGCAGACGCCGACGCTGCGATGCAGGCTTACCACGACACCGAATGGGGCGTGCCGCACCACGACGATCGCGCTTTGTTCGAACTGATTACTTTGGAGGGCGCCCAGGCAGGCTTGTCCTGGCGGACGGTACTGGCGCGACGGGAGGCGTATCGGGCGGGGTTCCACGGCTTCGACATCGGTCGTGTGGCCGGAATGACTGACGCGGCATTGACTTCGGTGCTGACCGATTCGGGGGTGATCAGGCACCGGCAAAAGATCTGGTCAGTGCGCGACAACGCTCGCGCGGCGTTGGCAATCATCGAGGCGCATGGCAGCCTCGACGCCTGGTTGTGGGGCTTCGTCGACGGTCAACCAATTATCAACCGCTGGCACAACGCTGGGCAGGTTCCCGCGACGAGCGAAATCTCCGACCGCCTGAGCAAGGCATTTCGAAAACAGGGTTTCCGGTTCGTCGGCTCCACGATATGCTACGCGTTCATGCAGGCGACCGGCATGGTCGACGATCATCTGGTGACGTGTACCGTTAGAGGAACGCAGTAATGCACAATACCGAAGAAATCTGGCGGCTGGTCGATGCAAAGCAGGACGAGTTCAACGCGCTGTCCGACCGCGTTTGGGAAATTCCCGAGCTTTGCTATGGCGAATTCAAATCCTGCGCGGAACATACCGCGATGCTGCGGGAACAGGGTTTCCGGGTAACGGAAAATGTTGCCGGCATTCCCACCGCTGTCATGGGCGAGGCCGGCGAGGATGGACCGGTGATTGCCATCCTCGGTGAGTATGACGCGTTGCCCGGCCTGTCGCAGGAGGCCGGCGTCGCTGAACAGAGGCCCCTCCCCGGCCCGGGATTTGGGCATGGGTGCGGACACAACATGCTGGGGGCAGCGTCGTTGCTGGCGGCGACCGCGGTAAAGGATTACCTCGCGGCGAACGGAGTCAAAGGCCGGGTGCGGTATTACGGTTGTCCGGCCGAGGAAGGCGGCGCCGCGAAAGGCTTTATGGTTCGTGCCGGGGCATTTTCCGACGTGGATATCGCGATCTCCTGGCATCCGGGTGCGTTTGCCGGGTTGAACGAGCCGCTGTCGTTGGCCAACACCCGCATCGACTTTGCGTTCACCGGGCGAGCCTCGCACGCCGCCGCCTCGCCGCATCTGGGACGCAGCGCGCTGGATGCCGTCGAGCTGATGAACGTTGGCGTCAATTACATGCGCGAACACATGCCCTCGGACGCACGGGTGCATTACGCAATCCTGGATGCCGGAGGGATCGCGCCCAACGTGGTGCAGGCCTTCGCCAAGGTGCGCTATCTGATCCGGGCGAGGAACCTGCCTGAACTGACCCGGTTGATCGAGCGGGTTCGGAAGATCGCCGAGGGTGCCGCGCTGATGACGGAAACCTCGGTCAAGGCAACCGTGATCAGCGCTGTGTCCAACCTGTTGGGTAACACGCCGTTAGAGCGGGCGTTGCAGGATAATCTCGAACGCCTGGGTCCGCCGCCGTTCGACGACCTCGACAAGGCGACAGCGGCAAAGTTCCAGGCAACGTTGTCCGAGGAAGATATCGAAAGCGCGTATCGCCGTTCCGGCGTGCCGTATCGTCCCGGTCAGTCGTTGTGTGAGGCGATCGTTCCACTGGATGCGCCTCGGTCGCCGATGGTGGGTTCGACCGATGTCGGCGACGTCAGTTGGGTGGTGCCGTTGGTGCAGGCTCGCGGCGCGACCTATGCGATCGGCACGCCGGGTCACTCCTGGCAGTTGACGGCACAAGGCAAGTTGCCGGCAGCGCACAAGGGCCTGGTGCACGTGGCGAAGGTAATGGCAGGGACAGCGCTGGACGCAATCCAGGACGAAACGTTACGGGCGCGGGCGAAAGCCGACCTGAAGGCGCGCACGGCGCGGACGCCGTATGTGTGCCCGATCCCGGACGAGGTGGAACCGCCGTTGCAGATGTCAGCTTAAAGGTTCGACGTCCAACCGGCAGACAATGCCCTCCAGCGCCGGCGACGGTGCTGGATAGCGACGCATAACCTCAGGATCGTGACCGGGAACGATATGCTGCGGCGTTGGCGCATGGGCGCGTAACGTCTCGAACGCGTCCAGCATGTCGCCGATGTGGAACGCCGTGGTGAACGGCCGGTAGGTTTCCATGTTCTCGTAGAAATGCGTGACGTCCGAGGCGAGGACCACTTTGCCTCGCTTGGTGTTGACGGTCACAAACTGCAGACCGACGGAATGCCCGCCGGTCGGCACGATGCCGATCCCCGGTAAGACATCGGCCGGTCCGTTATAGTAGGTCACCCGGCCGTCGAAATTCAGTCGCACAATGCCGCAGACGTCGTCGGGCTCGAAGCTTTTCGCCAGTTGCTTGTGGCGCATGTGGCGACCGACGGCGTAATGCATTTCCGGTTCCTGTAAGTGGAACCGTGCCTTCGGGAACTTATGAAAATTGCCGACGTGGTCGTAATGCATATGGGTCAGGATGACGTCTTCCACCTGCGCTGGATCCACGCCAAGCAGAGAAAGTGAGTCGATTGGACAGCGTTCCAGCTTGCGCCCGCGTTTGCCGCCGCTTTCCGCGGTGAAGCCGATATCGATCACCACGGCTCGGTCAGCGTTCTTCGCCACCCAGACGAAGTAGTCCATCGGCATCGGCCCATCGTGCGGATCGCCGCCGATGAAGTGTTCGTGCCGCCGCGCCTCTCGTGCGGCATAGCGCAGGGCGAACAGTTCGTATTCGGCCGTCATGCTTCAGACCATTCCCGCGGCCGGCCGTAGGTCCGACATGACGCGGCTGGTGAACAGATTGATCGAGTTCACCGCTTCGTCCTGGGTCAGATCACCGAACGCGAAGCGGCATAGCAAATAATTCAACCCGCCCTCGTCGATGTCGCGTTGCAGATAAGCCCGCACCTGATCCGGCGTGCCCGCCGCGCCGCGGTTCTGTGCGGCGGCATCGTCGAACGTCAGCGGAAATGCGATGTTCAGGTGCGGGATGTTCATGTCGTGCTTGATCCACAGCAGCATCAGGCTCTCGCGCCATCTCAGGTAGCCGCGGCGAGCGATCTCCAGCGCCTCCTTTTCGGTCTCGGCAACGACGACGTGGCGGCCCACGCCCATCAGCGGAATGCCGGCGGGGTCGTTGCCGAGCTTCGCCCATTCGGCGCGATAACGATCCGTCATCGCCTTGACGCCGGCGGCTTGCATGTTGCTGACGATGTTGATGTTGCGCTCGGCCGCCCAGGGCACGGCATCGACCCGGCCAAGCCCGACCCACAACGGCGGCGTGGGCTGCTGCAACGGTTCGATTGCCATCGGCACGTTGCGATATTGGTAGTATTTTCCTTCGAAGGTCAGTTCCTTATGCGTCATGCCGCGCTGGATCACTTCCAGCGCTTCGGCGTACATTGCCGGCGTCTGCTCCGGATCGAGCCCGTAATAACCCAGTTCAATGGGGGAAATTCCGCGGCCAACGCCCAACATCATGCGACCGCCGCTCATTTGATCGAGCATGCAGATTTCTTCCAGCAGCTTGATCGGATGGTACAGCGGCAACAGATACACCAGCGGACCGAAGCGTAACCGCTTTGTCCGCGCCGCGATTGCTGCGAGCCAGACTCCCGGACAAGGCGCCATGCCAAGCGGCGTCGCATGATGCTCGGCGACGTGGTAGCCGTAAAAGCCTGCGCGATCGTACATCTCGCACAATTGCAGCCGGTCCTCGAAGAACTGCGGAAGCGGCGTGTCGCCGCGATCCATGTGGTCGAACACGCCGATTCGCATTACTTTTACTCCGCTGCCTGGCGATACGAGGCGGGCCGCACCGCTGCGCGCATGCCATCATCGTAGGCGGCCTGCCAGTCCTTTTCTTTCAGGATGCGCTCGCCGCTGCGGATCTTTTGATACAGAGCCGGATCGTCGACCGCGGGCGGCGTGGTGCCCTGATCGCGCAACGCCCGAGCCGCCAGCAACAGCCGCCGCCTGGTGCGAGTGATCATCTGATCGCTTGGCGCCAGATGCTCGAACGAGTGATCGACGATCTCCCCCATACTTTCGGTGATCGCCTGATCCTGCATCGCGATATGCGTGATCCCGGTGTAGATCGTGTTGTTCCGTTGCGCCTCGCGATCGATCAGGTAGTCGTTCGACGCTCTCTGCACCGGCCGGAATCTGCCGTACCAGTCGGTCGTGTTCGGCTGATAGTCGGGCTTCGGTGTCGCGCCCGGGATGGGTTTGCCGTCAGCCAGAGGCTTCGTGCCCGACGCCTGCTTCCACTGCAGCGCAAAGAACATCACATGGGTATCGTCCATCGGCACCCAGGCGCGCGCGATCACACGATCCTCGAACTTGCCTTGCGGGATGAACGTCCAGAACGGGAAACCGAAATGGGCGAACCGCCAATAGGTCTGGTCGTTCTCGGCCGGCCGCATGGCGCAATACATGGTGCCCCATTCGGTGTCGGTGACTTCGTAGTCCGGCGCACGATGCACGACCTGATATTTGACCCAGTTGTCGTCCGGCACTTGCTCCGGCGTCACGCTGCCGACATGCAGCCAACTGAAATGCGAAGTGTCGATGTCGCCTTCCAGTGCCTGCAACCAGTTGCACTCGCGTTGCGTGAAGGTGATGTTCAGCTCGGCTTCCGGCAGCATCGCCGCCTCGATCGCCGGCATTGGCGGAGCCTGCTCGCGCTCGCCCATGTAAACCCAGATGACGCCGGCCTGCTCGCGCACCTTGTAGGTCTTGGCGTGGACCTTGTCCTTGAATTCCTGGTCGGGCGGCAGGTTTGGCTGGCTGAGGCATGCGCCGTCGGTATTGAACTTCCAGCCGTGATACACGCAGGCGATGCCGTCGCCCTCATTGCGGCCATAGAACAACGAGGCGCAGCGATGCGGGCAACGGTGGTCCATCACGCCGACCTTGCCGGAGGCATCACGGAACGCGATCAGCTTCTCGCCAAGCAACATCAGGCGCACCGGTTCGCCGCCGGCCTTAACTTCGGACGCGCCCAGTGCCGGCAGCCAATATTCCCGCATCAACACGCCCATCGGCGTTCCTGGACCGACGCGTGTCAGTTCCAGACTCTCGACAGCATTGGTCATACGTACCTCCAGTTTGTCTGTTACCGCCATGGCACCACGAATGCGGCCCGCCGTCGAGACCTTTCCACGCGAACCAGCCTCGTGCGAGAACCGCGGCCCAGAAACCGGGGACCCGCCGATGCAAGTCAACCTGCCCGACGTCAAAGCCGAGGTCGAAGCGGCCTTCGCCCGTTATGAGACCGCCTTGATGGCGAACGACGTCGAGACGTTGCAGTCACTGTTCTGGAACAGCCCGCACACGATCCGCTACGGCATTGGCGAAATCCTGTACGGCTGGGACGAAATCGGTGCGTTCCGGTCCGCTCGCTCTCCGGTGGGACTGGCGCGGGTCATTTCGCGGACGGTCATCACGACCTTTGGCCGCGATTTCGCCACCGCCTCCACCTTATTCCACCGCTCCACCTCACCCGGCAAAGTCGGTCGCCAGCAGCAGTCCTGGGCGCGCTTCGACGGCGGTTGGCACATCGTCGCGGCGCATGTCAGCGTGATCGATGGCGCTTAACGCGCCATACCGGGACTACCTGCCGGCACCGCGTAGAAGTTCATGGTCAGCGAGACAGCGGTATAATAGCCCATCAGCACGATCATGTCGGTGATGCGCTCGTGGCCGAGCACCGCCACCGCCTTTTCATACAATCCATTGGCGATGATGTGATTGTTGCCCAGCGCCAATGCCACCTCATACACTGCCTGTTCCAACGGATCGGCAAACGATGTGGGCCGGCCGCCGATGATCGCCTCGACCGCATCGGCCGGCAGCCCAACCTCCCTGGCGCGCTTTTCATGTGACGCATTGGGGTAGTCGGAGTTCCACTTGCTGGTGATCACCACGACAGCGATCTCTCGTTGCCGCTCGGTCAGCGACGACTGGCCCGGCGTGAAATGCGTCCCGAGCGGCGAGGCCGCGTGCACAAGGTTCGGGTTATGCACCCAGACTTTGTACGGGCCGGGCAACCGTCCGCGCGGGCCGTCGATCAGATGGCGGTAACCCGCGCGCTGGGCGTCGGTCATTTTGTCGACAGGCAGTTCGGCATACCGGCCGAAGGTTGGTGTGTCGGGCATGCTTTTCCTCCTCATCGCAGATTGCCTCTTCCGTGCGCCGGCCCGCGGCGTTGGTCAACCGCGCGGAACCGTGGCACAGTCCAGTCCAGAGCAAAGCAACGGAGGAAACCATGCAAGGCGTCGTGTTTCATGGGGAACGTGAACTGGAAATCATGAATTTCCCCGACCCGACCCCGGGACCGGGCGAGGTCGTAGTGGAGATGAAAGCATCCGGCATGTGCGGCTCCGACCTGCACCAGTATCGCCGCCCGAAAGCCGGCCGCGGCCAGAATGCCACCGGCCTGCCACCCAATCCGAACCCGACAATCGCCGGCCACGAGCCTTGCGGCGTCGTTGCTGCGGTCGGACCCGACGTGCTGCCCACCGAGGCAAAGATCGGCCAACGCGTCATGGTGCATCACTATCAGGGTTGCACGCAGTGCGATCATTGCCGATCCGGTTGGCAGCAACTGTGTCAGCAGGTGCCGGTGAAGGTTTACGGTTCCAACTCGCACGGCGGGCACGCGAAATATTTGTTGGTGCCGGCCAATACGCTGGTGCCGTTGGCGGATGAACTGACCTTCTCGGCCGGCGCGGCGATTTCCTGCGGTTCTGGCACAGCGTATGGCGCGCTGCGGCGGATGAACATTTCCGGGCGCGATACGATTGCGATCATGGGTCAGGGGCCGGTTGGCCTCGCCGGCACGCAGTTCGCCAAGGCGATGGGCGCGCGGGTGATCGCGCTTGATGTCAACCCGCAACGGCTGGCGCGCGCGAAGGAGT
Source organism: Acetobacteraceae bacterium (assembly GCA_049519555.1). Lineage (GTDB taxonomy): Bacteria > Pseudomonadota > Alphaproteobacteria > Acetobacterales > Acetobacteraceae > Rhodopila. The sequence goes on along the minus strand of JBEKQQ010000029.1, from coordinate 3,326 downwards.
TCGGTGCCGACGAAGTGGTGGATCCCGGCTCCAACGATCCGGTGGCGGCGATCAAGGACCTGACGCATGGCCGCTTTGCCGATCTGACCCTGGATACCTCCAGCAATCCCGAGGCGAGGCTGAACGCCATCAAATCGACCAAGGTGTGGGGCACGATGTGCTTCGTCGGCGAAGGCGGCGACGTCAAAATCGATGTCAGTCCGCATCTGTTGCGCCGGCAATTGACGTTGGTCGCGTCATGGACGTTTTCCAACATCATCCAGGCGGAATGCGCTCGCTTCTGTATCGAACGCAAAGTCGATGTGGACCGCCTGTTTACGCATCGGTGGAAACTTGAGCAAGCTGACGAAGCCTACAAGCAATTCGACAAACAATCCGACGGCAAGGGCGTCTTCCTGATGTGAATGCGTTCCAGCTGTATACCGCGCTTGGCGCGCGTGGATTGATCGTCGGCAGTTCCGGCAACGTCAGTGAGCGGAACGATCGCGGCATGATCATTACCCCGTCCGGCGGCGCTCCGGACGCGGTGAATGAGAACGGCATGGCCGAGATGACGCTTGAAGGCACGCGCCTGAACAACGCGACGCCATCGAGCGAGTGGGAAATGCACGCAGCGATTTACCGCGCCTTTCCCGCTGCAGCGTACATTGTGCACACCCATGCCGACGCCTGCACCGCGCTGGCCAGTCTTGGTCAGGCGTTGCCGCCGTTTCATTACATGGTGGTGCAATTTGGCGGATCGGATGTGCGTTGTGCCCCCTATGTCACCTTCGGCACACCGGAACTCGCCGCCCATGCGGTGACGGCGCTGAAAGGCCGCACCGCCTGTCTGCTGGCCAATCACGGCATGATCCTGTACGGGCGCGATGCGGAGCAGGCGCTGTCGCGCATGCTGTTGCTGGAAGCCTTATGCCGGCAATATCTTTTGGCCCTGGCGGCGGGCAAACCCAGGCTGCTGTCGGCAAAGGAGATCAGCGCGGCGAAGCAGCGATTTAAGACGTATGGACCGCGCGGGGCCAGCTCCTGAACGTTGCCCAGTGGCAAGGTCAGGCTGGTTTCGAAGATCGGTTACCTGACAGAGAGTACCCCCAGGTCAGACTATGCAGGCAGCGAGTAGACGGCGTAATAGCGATGGATCATACTGTGCAACGATAGCTTGAACACGCCGGTCCGTCCTTGCGGAATGTATCTTATTGACAAAGTTAGTCTAAACCGGACATATCGTGTGCTACCCACAGGCAGCTTCCCCACGGATGACGCGGCGCTGAAACTGCTCAATCTTGCAATCCAGAATGCTGGCATCCGCTGGCGGCGTCCGATCGAATGGACCGCTGCCATGGGGCAGTTCGCCATTCTGTTTGGCGACCGCTTCGTGCTCTCAGCGCGCTGAGAGCGCGATCAATGACCCAGCGGATCGCTTATACAGCAGATCGGACACTCCCAGACGAGCAAAGAGACGGCGCAACTACCACCCGCCACTTCGGACCACCAATCCTCCAATGAACCAAACAATAGCTCCAGAGCCTCCATATTATTACCTAATAGTAATAATATGGAGGCCAGCCCAAGCAACGCCCTGATCAGTGTTTCCGCCCCGCGGTGAGCAAATCCGACCGACGGTTGTCAATGCAATGCCATTCGTCGTCCGGCTCTGGCGTTCCGAATTCCTCACACCGTCCTGGCCAACCGTGGATCGTACAGCCACTTTCGTTGTTTGACCGAAGTAATCCGCGCGCTATCGGCATGCGCCGGATTGACGAGGACGTTACACTCCTCCGGCACGATCACCGAAGGAACCAGAAGCAGTGCCGAACCTCCCGCACGCACCCAGGCCGTGCCAAACTGAATGCTTACCAGACCCGCGGGCTCGGCGTCCCATCCGACACGCAGACCATTGGCAGTCGCTACCTGCGCGTTGCCCCAAACTTCGTCGGGGATTGTTAACTCGACCAAATAACGGTTGAATGGCAGCCCGCCCGCATTCAGGTGAACGATCGTCTCCAGGCACGCCAGCGCCCGGGTCTCCGACGCGTAGACCATTGCGATGCCTGTCTCATTCCAACGCCCGCCGGTTGCCTTCGCACCAGCCCCTGAAAGATCGTCCGCCTGCCAGCTCGCCGTGTCGGTCGCGATCCGCCAGACCGTCCTGCTCAAGCGTAAGCGCCGCTTTGCAACTTTGCGAGCGCGGAGGACACCAGGCCCTGCCCCTCCATGGTGTCGATCAGATCGAGCGGGCGAGCACCCCCGAAAGCCGGCAAAGGCTCGGCAAGCCATCGCGCGATCCACGCATTCGCATCGAAACCGGAGGGATCACCGGATGCTTCGACCATTGCCTCCAGTTGACCCACCAGCCTGGCGAGGCCGATCACCCGTTCGCTTTCTTCGCTCGACAGCAGATCGCCCGTTTTTGCCTTTTTGTTGACGGTGGCGGTGGACAGGTTCAGCGCCTTGAAGCCGACGCCCAGCCCGAGGTTCAGATCAGTGAGCAGGCGCTTCACCTCGGCGGCCGGAACTCCCTGTTTGATCAGGGAAATGCGCTCCAGCGAGGGAGCGCGATACACGCTCAGGTACGAAAGCCCCCCGATTTTGTTTCGTTTCGACGTGCCATATGCGGTTTCACTCCTGGCCGCCGTGAAGGGCACCATTTTCACCTTCTGCAAGGTCTCCGGTACGAGAACGGCTTGCCCCACCGCGAGAGGGGCGGTCTTGCGCCTTACGCCAGTCTTCCGCCTCACCGCCCCATGAGATGAAGATTTCGATTGAGCCATTGGGTGTCGCTCCATTGAGCAATCAATCTACTCATTTGAGCAGCCAGCCGCAAGAGCCACGAGTGCCGGTTTGCCGGCCGGTGAGCATCTGTCAGGCGCCATCCGCCGCCCGGCCTTTCCTCCTCCCCCAACCCACCCCCACCAACCCCACCGCCACGACCCCCACAATCACCGTCGCCAGCGCATAAATCTCCGGCGTCACCCCCAACCGCGTCGCCGAAAACACCAGCATCGGCAGCGTCGTAGCCCCCGGGCCACTCGTAAAACTCGCCACCACCACATCATCCAGCGACAGAGTGAACCCCAGCAGCCACCCCGCCACCAGCGCCGGCGCCAAAACCGGCACCGTCACCGCGAGAAAAACCTTCCACGGCGGCGCGTATAAATCCGCCGCCGCCTCCTCCAACCCCGTCCCCACATCGGCCAGCCGAGCCCGCACCACCACCGCCACATACGCCACCGACACCGAGGCATGCGCGAGCGTCACCGTCCCCGCCCCGCGCCCGGACGGCCAGCCCGTGAAGCGCTCCAGCAGCACGAACAGCAGCAGCAGCGAAA
>JBEKQQ010000028.1:0-50957 GCA_049519555.1 Acetobacteraceae bacterium | reverse complement strand
CTCGCCGGCGGTTCAGGCTTCGGCGACCCGCGCGAGCGCGCTCGCTCCGACGTCGAGGAGGACGTCGCCAACGGTTACATCTCCCGGGATGCCGCCAGAAGGATCTATGGGGTCTCCACTGTGGCCTCCGCGGCGGAATGATTCGTCCGTCACATCGTATAAAAGAGGGACCACCGTGTCACAGGCGACCGCAGACGAGGTGCCGGCCGTTGATACAGATCGTGTGCATCCAGCGTTTTTCAGCCTGAGCAGCCTCGTGCTGATTGCACCATTATGCGTCGTCGGCGCCATCATTGGCACTCAGCTGATCGTCACCCTTGGCATCACCACCAATACCTCGCTGATCGGTGCACTGGCCGGCATGGGACTCGCGCGAATTCCACTGGCGGCGTTCGCCCGCTATCGTTCGATCCACATGCAAAATTTGGCGCAATCGGCGATTTCGGCTTCGACCTTCGGCGCCGGCAATGCATTGCTGCTGCCGATTGGCATCCCGTTTGTGATGGGCCGGTCGGACCTGGTGCTGCCGCTGTTCGCAGGAGTCTTTCTGGCGATGCTGGTGGACGGTTACCTGCTTTATCGCATGTTCGACAGTGAGGTGTTTCCCACCGGAGGCGCCTGGCCACCCGGCGTGGCAGCGGTCGAAGCAATCAAGGCCGGCGATGAGGGCGGGCGCACGCTCGCCATCCTCGGCGCCGGAGTCGTGGTTGGCGTTGCCGGCGGTTGGTATAAAATCCCGCTGTCCGCCTTTGGCGTGGCCTTCATCGGCAACATCTGGGCTTTGTCGATGTTTGGAATTGGCCTGCTGACCCGCTTTTACTCGACGACGCTATTCGACAATGCGGCATTTGCCAGCCTTATCCCAAGGGCGACATCAATGCCGCCTATATTCCGCACGGCTTCATGGTCGGCGCCGGATTGGTGGCCCTGGTCCGGGTCATCATGCTGATGCTGCGCAATGCGGATGGCAAATCAGCGGTTGGCGCCACGAAAACCACCGCCGATGTGCGCCGATCGATGGGTCTAAGCGGCACCGCGTCTGTCCTGATCGCTGGGATCATTGCGTTGCTCGGCGGCCCCTGGAGCGAGCTGTCTCTGGGAATGCTGGTTGCGTTCGTGCTTTACGCTGCGCTCGCTGTTCTTTTGCACGAGATCATTGTTGGCCTTGCCGCAATGCATGCCGGATGGTTTCCCGCTTTCGCTGTCACACTGATCACGTTGGTCATCGGCGTGCTCGCCGGATTCCCCCCGGTCGCCCTGACATTGCTGGTTGGCTTTTCGGCTGCCACCGGTCCGGCATTCGCGGACATGGGCTACGACCTCAAGGCAGGCTATATGCTGCGCGGCTACGGCGCTGATCCGACCTTTGAACGGGAGGGCCGCAAACAGCAATTATTCGCTGCCTTGTTTGCCTTCTCAATCGCCGGCGTGGTCGTGCTGATCGGCTATCCCAATTATTTCGCCCAGAACCTCGTCGCCCCTGCGGACCGGGCCTTTGCTGCGACGATCAAGGCGGGCCCGTCGATGGGCGTGGCGCGGCGGTTGCTCATCTGGGCTGGTCCGGGCGCGATTCTGCAATTCCTCGGCGGACCGAAACGGCAGATCGGTGTGCTATTCGCAACCGGCCTCTTGCTGCTCGTGCCATGGGCGGGGTGGGCGGTCATAACCGGCGTGGTGATTGGCCTGATGTGGAGTCGACTGGGCGGTGAACGCCAGCGCTCGACCATGGAGGTGTTCGCCGCCGGGGTCATCGCGGGAGATGCATTGTTCAACTTCTACGATATGGGCAGCAAATACGCGGTGCTGAAAAAATAACCTGCGTCCAGGTTGCATCAATGGCACTGCGCTTACCGGGAAATGCCACGTGTTCCGGGGTCTACCACCTGTCTGTAACCCCGGCGTTGGATCGTCGTTGTCCTCGGTTTCAATTCTGCCTAGCATCTGTGCGACAAGCGGAATGGCATGCTCCTTGCGAGCGACGTACCCGCGCCGGGGCCCTGGGATAAGGTGAGTTACAATGGATGAACAAAATCTGCGCGACGCTATCGAAGACGTCCGACGAGGCAGGCTTTCGCGACGCGCATTTACGGTCAGGATGCTCGGTCTTGGCCTGACCGCGCCTCTGGCAGCCCAGATGCTGGCCTCGTCCGGCGTCGCTGTGGCGGCGGATGCGCCGGCCTACAAGCCGACGAAGCGCGGCGGCGGCGGGGCGCTCAAGGTGCTGTGGTGGCAGGGCGCCACGTTGCTCAACCCGCATTTCGCGGTCGGCACCAAAGACCAGGATGGTTCGCGCATTTTCTACGAGCCGCTGGCCAGTTGGGACCCGAATGGCAACCTGACACCGGTGCTCGCCGCCGAGGTCCCGACCATCGAGAACGGCGGCCTGGCCAAAAATGGCCTGTCGGTGACCTGGAAGCTGAAGCAGGGTGTCAAATGGCACGACGGCCAGCCGTTCACGGCCGACGATTGCGTCTTTAATTGGCAGTACGCCGCCAATCCGGCCACCGCGGCAACGACCATAGGCAGCTATCAGGACATCAATGTGGTCAAAGTCGATGACCACACGATCCGCATTGAGTTCGAGAAGCCGACGCCGTTCTGGGCTGACGCCTTTGTTGGCGTCTACGGCATGATCATCCCCAAACACATCTTTGAACCATACACAGGGGCCAAATCGCGCGATGCACCGGCGAACCTGGCGCCTGTCGGCACCGGGCCGTACATGTTCGTGGGGTTCAATCCCGGCGACCTCGTGCAAGGCAAGATCAATCCGAACTACCACCAGGACAACCGGCCATACTTCGACACCATTGAGATGAAGGGCGGCGGCGATGCTGTGTCGGCCGCACGCGCGGTGATGCAAACCGGCGAATACGACTTTGCCTGGAATATGCAGGTCGAGGATGAGATCCTGAAGCGGCTGGAGGCTGGCGGCCAGGGCCACGCCGACATCACCGCGACCGGTAACATCGAGCACATCGAACTCAACAATACCGATCCATGGAAGGAGGTCGACGGCGAGCGGTCAAGTCTTAAGACGAAGCATCCGTTCCTGACCGACCCGGCGGTACGCCAGGCGCTCAACATGCTGGTCGACCGTGCGTCCGTGCACAAATTCATCTATGGCCGTACCGGCTTCGACACCGCCAACTTCATCAACAATCCGAAGCGCTTCGTGTCCCCCAACACACACTACGAGTTCAACATCGACAAAGCGGCGAAGTTGCTGGACGACGCCGGTTGGAAGCCCGGTTCCGACGGCGTGCGGGAAAAGGACGGCGTCAAGCTGCACATCGTTTTCCAGACCTCGATCAACGCGCCGCGCCAGAAGAATCAGGAGATTGTCAAGCAGGCTTGTCAGAAAGCTGGCATTTCGGTCGAGATCAAGACCGTCACGGCATCGGTATTCTTCTCCTCGGATGTCGCGAACCCTGACACCTATACCCATTTCTGCGCCGACCTGCAGATGTTCACGACGACGATGACCCAGCCGGACCCGGCCGTGTTCATGCGGCAGTTCCTGTCGGCGGAGGCCGCCACCAAGGCCAACAAATTCCAAGGTCGGAACATCACACGGTGGCAGAACCCCGACTACGATAAGCTGTACCATGACGCGGAAAGCGAGCTGGATCCGGTCAAGCGCGCGGCGCTGTTCATCGCCATGAACGACCTGGTGATCAAGGACGTGGTGATTATCCCCGACGTCTACCGCACCTTGGTGTCTGCCGTTTCGAACAAGCTGCACGCCCCGGTGAGTGGTTGGGACAGCAACTTCTGGGCTTTGCAGGACTGGTACCGCGATGCCTGACAATCACCGCAAAGCAACCGAGGCCGGAGCTGTGTGCCGGCCTCATTTCGGTCCCAGCGGAAACCTTCGTTTGTGAGCCGCTATCTTATCCGGCGACTGCTCATTACGATCCCGAGTCTGCTGGGTATCAGCATAGTGCTGTTCACCGTGCTGGCGCTGGCGCCCGGCGATCCATTCGGAGAGCTCGCTTCCAATCCAGCCATCCCGCCACAGGTTCAGGCCGCGCTGCGTCTGAAGTTCGGCCTCGATGATCCCATCCCAGTGCGCTATTTGCACTGGCTCACGGCGATGCTGCACGGCGACTGGGGCTTCTCGTTCGCCAGCCGGGTGGATGTCGATGTGCTGATCCTGCAGCGCCTGCCGACCACGCTCGCGGTGATCGGCGCGTCTCAGGTGCTGGCGCTGCTGATTGCGTTGCCAGTCGGCATTTACGCCGCGACCCGGCCATATTCGTTGTTCGATCAGATCGCCAGCACGTTTGCCCTGATCGGGTTTTCGTTGCCCCCCTTCTTCACCGGCATCGTGTTCATCCTGGTGTTCAGCATCCACCTCAATTGGCTGCCGTTCGTGTTCCGCTCAGATCTGGCAGCCACCGGGCTCGCCTGGTGGTGGGAGGAGTTCAAACAGTCGATCATGCCGATCGTCGTACTGGGCATGTTTCAGGGCGCCACCTGGACCCGTTTCATGCGCTCCGCCGTGCTCGATGTGATCCGTCTCGACTACGTCACCACGGCGCGCGCCAAGGGATTGCCGGAAAGCGGCGTGGTGTTGAAGCATATCGTGCGCAATGCACTGATCCCGGTGGTGACGCTAATTGCCTTGCAGATGCCGATCGTATTCGGCGGCGCCATCGTTACCGAGCAAATCTTTCGGATTCCCGGCATCGGTTCGCTGCTGATCAGTGCGATCCTGGCCAACGATACGCCCGTGATCATGGCGGTCACATTCGTTTTTGCCTGTCTGGTCATCCTGTTCAACCTGATCGCGGATCTGCTGTATGGCTGGCTCGACCCACGCATCTCCTACCGCTGACGCCGCGGGCGTCGCGTCCCCGGTTAAGGCGCGGACGCGACACGTCACGCCCTGGACCGAGGCCTGGAGGCGGTTCCGCCGTCACCGTCTCGCGGTCGTCAGTGCCATAATCCTGCTCTCCATGATTTTCGCAGTCGCGGTTGGCCCGCTGCTGTGGCGCGTTCAAATCAACGACATCGACTTTACCGCGCAATTGCAGGGTCCCAGCTGGGCGCATCCGATGGGGACCGACGACCTCGGTCAGGACCTGTTGGCGCGCATGCTGTATGGCGGCCGGATCTCGCTCGCCGTTGGCCTTGCGGCGATGTCGGTGTCCGTTGTCGTTGGCACGATCGTGGGATCGGTTGCCGGAATTTCGCGTGGTTTCGTTGACAGCGCGCTGGTGTGGCTGATCGATTTGTTTCTGTCGTTGCCGCAGCTTCCGGTGCTGCTGCTGCTGATTTACCTGTTTCGTGACTCACTGAAGAGCCTCGTCGGGCCGCAGATCAGTATCTTCATTCTGATCGTCGCGGGGATTGGCTCGTTCCGCTGGATGACCGTGGCTAGGCTGGTACGCGCGCAGTTCTTCGCGTTGCGTGAGAAAGAATTCGTCGAGGCGGCCCGCGCGCTCGGTGCCTCGACATTTCGTGTGGTGGTGCGCCATATCCTGCCAAACGCCCTCGGTCCGGTGATCGTCGCCGGCACGATCGACGTAGCAGCGGCCATCATTCTGGAGTCGACTTTGTCGTTCCTCGGTCTCGGTTTTCCGGCGGATATCCCGACCTGGGGCCGCATCCTTTACGATGCCAAAGACAATCTGGATATCGCACCGCATTGGGCTTTGTTTGCCGGCGGTGCGATCTTCCTGGCCGTGCTCACCATCAATTTCATTGGCGACGGGCTACGCGACGCGCTGGACCCGCGCCGCATCCTATGATGGCGCAACTGCATCCTCGCCCGAGCGCATGGCATGAGTGAGCGGCTGCTCGAAATACGTGGACTCAAGACGCATTTCGACACCGAGGACGGCACGGTGCGAGCGGTCGATGGGGTGGACCTTACCATCGACCGTGGTGAAACTCTGGGCGTCGTCGGCGAGTCCGGCTGCGGCAAGACCGTTACCGCAATGACGGTACTGAAACTGATCCAGATGCCGCCGGGCCGGATCGCCGCCGGCAGTATTTCATGGTTGGGCCGCGACCTGGTCCCGCTCGGCGCCAACGAAATGCGCCGTATCCGCAGCAAGGAAATCGCCATCATCTTTCAGGAGCCGATGACCTCATTGAACCCGGTTTATACCGTGGGCGAACAGATCGCCGAGGTCATCCGGCTGCACGAAGGCCTGAACCGCCGCGATGCGATGGACCGAACCATTGAGATGTTGCGTTTGGTGAATATTCCTACCCCGGAGCGCCGGGTACACAATTATCCGCACCAGTTTTCCGGCGGCATGCGTCAGCGCGTGATGATCGCAATGGCACTTTCCTGCAATCCGCAGTTGCTGATCGCCGACGAGCCGACCACCGCACTCGATGTCACCATCCAGGCGCAGATCCTCGATCTCCTGAGCGAGATGAAGTCGCGGTTCGGTATGGCGATCATGCTGATCACCCATGCCATGGGGGTGGTCGCCGAGACCGCGCAGCGGGTCGTGGTCATGTACGCGGGCCGAGTGGTCGAAGAGGCGTCCGTCGAGCAACTGTTCGCGCAACCGTTACATCCCTACACGCAGGGCCTGATCCGTTCGATCCCGCGCATCGATACGAGCGTGGGGAAGAAGCAGCGTCTGGAAGCCATCGCCGGGATGGTGCCGAGTTTGATCGATCCTCCGCCGGGATGCCGTTTCGCACCGCGTTGCAAGTTTGCCCGGCCCGCCTGCACCGAAGCAGTGCCAGAACTCCGCGCGGTCGAGGCCGGCCATAAAGTCGCCTGCATCCAGTATTGAGCCCGGGGACAACCACGCGATGAGCGAGCCACTGCTACGCGTCAACCAATTGGTGAAGAATTTCCCCATCAGGGGCGGCATTTTGGCGCGCGAGGTCGATCAGGTGCACGCCGTCGACAACATCAGCTTCGAACTTACCGCCGGCGAAACACTGGGTCTGGTTGGCGAATCGGGCTGTGGCAAGTCGACTACCGGGCGCTGCATCCTACGACTGATCGAACCGACCTCCGGCGAGGTTTGGTTTCAAGGTCGGAATGTTACCGAATTCGATCATCGCACGCTGACGGCGCTGCGGCGCGATATCCAAATCATTTTCCAGGACCCCTATGCGTCACTGAATCCACGCATGACGGTTGGAGCGATCATTGGCGAGGCACTGACCATCCATCGCCTCGCCAGCAACCGCCGCGCATTCGACGACCGTGTGGCCGAGTTGCTGGAAACGGTCGGCCTGAACCCCGACCACATGCGGCGCTTCCCGCACGAGTTCTCCGGCGGCCAGCGCCAGCGCATTGGCATTGCGCGCGCTCTGGCGGTGTCGCCAAAGCTGATCGTTTGCGATGAGCCGGTTTCCGCGCTCGACGTGTCGATCCAGGCCCAGGTGATCAATCTGCTGGAGGATCTGCAGGACGAATTTGGGCTGACCTACTTGTTCATCGCGCACGATTTGTCGGTCGTGGAGCATATCAGCAACCGCGTTGCCGTGATGTATCTCGGCCGAATCGTCGAAATCGCCACCGCCAATGAACTGTATGCTGCACCTCTGCATCCGTACACCGAGGCGCTGTTGTCCGCGGTGCCAATACCTGACCCCACGATGAAACGCCAGCGTATCCGCCTTGAGGGCGACGTTCCGAATCCAATCCGGCCGCCGACCGGCTGCCACTTCCATACCCGCTGCCCAATCCGTGAGTTGCCGCTGTGCAGCACGGAGAAGCCGCAGTTGCGGGAGACCTCCGACGGCCACTTTATCGCATGCCACCTCCGCGGGTAGGTGGATTGCCGCATGATTAGTCGGGATTTGTGGCATGCAAGACCCTAGGGGTTGGCATTCGCCCATACTACTTCGAGAAGCTACTGTGGGCCGGCCCCCTCAACCGCCGCGAGGAACCCGATCCAATGTCATTACAACTGATTGTTCGCTCGGCGCAGGCCGACGATTACCAGGCGTGGCTCAGGCTCTGGCATGGCTACTGTAAGGCACTCGATGGCGATGTCCCGGCCAAGGTGACTGAGGGCGTGTGGCGCCGAATTCCGGCGCCGAAAGAGGCGATCTGGTGTCTCCTGGCTTGTCGGGACGCAGGCAAACCGATCGGCCTCGCTAACTACGTGCTCCACCCCCACACCTGGAGCCTGCAAACGGTCAGCTACCTCGAGGATCTCTTTGATGCCCCTGACGATCGTGGCAGCGGAGCGGGCGAGGCGCTCATCAATGGCCTCGTCGCCCTCGGCAGGCAGCACGGTTGGCGGCGAGTTTATTGGCACACACACGACGACAACCACCGTGCCAGAAGTCTTTACGGCCGCATTGTTCCAAGAACCGACTACGTCCGATACGATATCGAGATCGGAGCACCGTCAGACCCGCCAGGTATCCTGTGAAAAATGCGCCGACCGATCTTGGCGCGACTCGCAAAACCCGGCTCTGTTCGCTGCGCTTTGGTTGGCCTCGCAGGCTGATCAATCACCGGGTGCGGTCGAGGCGATTGCGGCGCATGGTGAACGCGATCTTCCTGGATCTTGGGAGACCGGGATCATGCCGACCTGGCGCTTTTGGTACGTGCCAGCTACGGTGTGACAGTTGGAATAACAAGGGGGACGCTCGATGCTGAAAAAATCCATACTTGGTGCGGCCATTCTGGCCGGATTGCTGTCGCTTCCGGCAGCCGCGCAGGTGCAGATTGGCGTGGCGGGTCCGCTCACCGGTTCCAATGCCGCCGCCGGCGACCAGATGAAGACTGGCGCAACCCAGGCCGTAGCGGACCTGAACAAAGCGGGCGGAGTATTGGGAAAACAGGTCCAGTTGACGGTCTCAGACGATGCGTGCGACCCAAAGCAGGCCGTCTCAGTCGCCAACCAGATGGTGGAAAAGAAGGTTGTGCTGGTGGCAGGACATTACTGTTCCGGCAGTTCGATCCCGGCGAGCAAGGTTTATCTGGAGGAGGGCATTCTCGAGATTTCGCCCGCCTCGACCAACCCGAAATATACCGATGAGGGCGGCTGGGGAACGTTTCGCGTATGCGGACGGGACGACCAGCAGGGCGAGGTTGCTGGCCAATATCTGGCAAAACATTTCAAGGGTCAGAAGATCGCGATCCTGAATGACAACTCGGCTTACGGCAAAGGCCTCGCCGACGAGACCAAGAAGTCACTGAACGCTGCCGGCGTGAAGGAGGCAGTGTTTGATGCCTATACGCCTGGTGAGAAGGATTACAGCGCGGTGGTCAGCCGCCTGAAAGAGGCTGGGGTCACGGTGATCTATATCGGCGGTTATTACACCGAAGCTGCTCTGATCATCCGCCAGGCGAAGGAGCAGGGGATGAAGGCCACATTGGTCTCCGGCGACGCACTGGTGACCAAGGAGTTCTTCCAGATCGCCGGCCCGGCGGGCGTAGGAACACTGATGACCTTCTCCCCCGATCCGCGCAAGAACGCCGTCGCCGCCAAGGTGGTGAAGGAGTTCCAGGACCAGAAAATTGACCCTGAAGGGTATGTTTTATACACTTATGCCGCGATTCAGATCTGGGCCGAGGCGGCGAAAAAAGCCGGCACGACGGATCCGAAAAAAGTGGCGGCGACGTTGAAGGCGAGTGGGCCATGGCCGAGTGTACTGGGCCCGGTGAACTTCGATAAGAAAGGTGACGTTACGGGGGGCGCGTATGTCATGTACATCTGGGAGGCTGATGGCACCTACAAGCAAATGTGAACTGTCTGAAGATGTGCCGGCGCGCCCTGTCAGAAACCTGACGGGGCGCTACTGATTCAATGGCATTGGTTTGGACGTCGAGGCAACGTTTCTGCACCACGTGCCTCTGGGCAGGATGGTGGGGAGTCTGGTGAATGAGTCTGATCCACATCACTGCAGGTCCCTTCCACTTCAGCGCCCGTTTTGAAGATTCGGCGGCGCCGAAAACCTGTGCCAGGTTCCGTCAATTGCTGCCCTATCGGGAGCGTATCATCCACGTTCGGTGGAGTGGCGAAGCCTGCTGGATCCCGCTCGGAGATCTTGATCTTGGGTTAGGTTTTGAAAATCACACGAGCTATCCAGCACCGGGACAGATCCTGCTATATCCCGGCGGGATCAGTGAGACCGAGATTCTGCTGGCCTATGGCGGTGTTCAGTTCGCCAGTAAGATGGGCCAACTCGCCGGCAATCATTTCTTGACAGTGATCGAGGGCAACGAACACCTCGCCAATCTCGGCAAGCTGGTGCTGTGGTCGGGTGCGCAGGACATCGAGTTTGCGGCGCCTGGCTGATACGCTTGGTGTGCGATCCTCCAGCATGGAAGCGATCTGACTGGCACGACCTGGAGATATACCTGAACTGGCTCGAATTGCGGTAGCAATCGTCGCCTGCCGCGCCCGATGGGAGCCGACGTTCCTCCCAACTGCCACAGATTGCGATATTTTGGGGCGTGTGTTTCGCCGGCATTCATTCACACCGAGGTGAAAGCTGCGCACGCTTGGCAAACATCAAGGCGCGGCGATGACCGTGTGATAACCGCGCCCGTAATAAATCAACCCCTCTTTCGCTGTTCCGACCCGCACTGCCTCGACCGAGCAGAAGAACACGTCATGCGTCCCAACCTCGACAATTTGCGTGATGCGGCAATCGAACACGACAAGGGCCTTGTCGAGCACCGGGGCTCCGGTTTCCAGTGTGTGCCAGTCGTGACCGGTGAACCGCTCCTCTTCCGAGTGGTCCGTCATGCCGGCGAAGATCGGCGACAAACCCTCCTGCGCCGGGGTCAGCGTGTTGACGCAGAGCACCTGATTTTTCTTGAACGCCGGATAGGAATCGTTGGCGCGGTTGGCGCATACCAGCAATGTTGGAGGCGTGTCGGTTACGCTGGTAACCGCCGAGGCCGTGAAACCGGCCCGTCCGCCCGGCCCGTTCGTGGTAATGACGTTAACGGCTGCACCCAATCGGGCCATCGCGTCTCGATAGGGCTGCTTTTCGACCGGCATGGGTGGCTTCCCTCCTAAGCGTCGCCCGCAGTATGCACCGTCGCGCAGTTGGCACAAAGGGATGGAGTGCCCTGACAATCGCGACGCCGCGGCGAACTCCTGTCACCTACAACGAACGGCCGGAAAACACGGACGATGACTGGTTATGCGGCCTGAGCAGCCAGCACGGGGAGTTGCGCGAGCGCGCCTGCTTCTTGTTCTGCCGACAAGGGCATAGGAATCCGTATCGTTACCGTCGTGCCTCGGCCCGGCCGCGCCTCAACGGCAATCGATCCGCCTTGCAATGCAATCAATGCTTCGGCCTGGCGCATCGCAGTTTCACGAAGGCATTGATCGGTTCCTTGGCCATCGTCTGTAATACCGATATGCAACTGACTACCAAAAGTCGCTGCCGTAACCAGCACGTGACCTCCAGGCGCTGCATTGATCCCGGCCAGCATGGTGGCGAGCAATGCAGTCCACAATGCACTCGGATTTATCTGCACAGTTAACGGCAGCCCCGCCCCCACCGCCAGCTCGATCCGGCCCGAACGCAAGCGTGCCGCAGAATTCACCGAGATGATGATTTGGCGCAATGCGGCCTCAAGGTCGACGGCTGCACCGCCAATACAAGTGTCGACCGGGTCGTCTGGGCTGCGTTCGGACGTTGCATCTGGGGTGGCACGCTGACCCATTGCGGCTCTTTGCCGGTGCACGAAAGCGATCCAGGCAGCCAAAATGAACGGCATCGACAGCGCCAATGGCAGCCCCGATTGAACGATGCTCATGGCCACGCGCCTCCTATGCGCCATGCCTGCAGCATGCCGTGAAACCATGAACAGAACGTTAACGCGCAATCCTGCTCCGCCCGCCGTCCAATTCGCCCAATCAGTCGGACGCCGTCGGTAACCGCTGGTCAGGTTTGCACCGATCCGGTTTCCGCCCAACCGGAAATCGTCTAACCGTGCCGCCCATGAACCCGTTCCCCAGCAACGCCATCGAGGTCCACGGCCTGACCAAGCGCTACGGCGATGTCCTCGCGGTTGATGGCATTGACTTCGTCGCTTCCCCAGGCGCGACCTTGGGACTTTTGGGCGGCAATGGTGCCGGCAAGACCACGACCATCGCCATGTTGCTTGGTTTGTTGTTGCCGACATCGGGATCGATCTGCGTCCTTGGCCATGATATGCTGCGCGACCGGTTCGCCGCGCTGGCCCGAATGAACTTCTCCTCGCCTTACGTTTCGCTACCGCACCGGCTGACCGTGCGGGAAAACCTCCGCGTATACGGCCATCTGTACAACGTCCGAGGCACCGAAACGCGGATCGCCGAACTGGCGGCGGAGCTTGACCTTGGCGCATTGCTCGACCGTCCCGCGGGTCAGCTATCGGCCGGGCAGAAAACCCGGGTCGCTCTCGCGAAATCCCTGATCAATCGGCCGGAACTGCTGCTGCTCGATGAGCCAACCGCAAGTCTGGACCCGGACACTGGAGATCTTGTCCGCGGCTGGCTCGAACGTTACCGGGCTGACACCGGCTGCACCATCCTGCTCGCCAGCCACAATATGGCCGAGGTCGAGCGCCTGTGTTCCCACGTCCTCATGCTGAAACAAGGTCGCGTGGTGGACCGTGGCAGCCCGCAGGACCTGCTGGACCGCTACGGCCGGGACGACCTTGAAGAAGTTTTCCTCGACATCGCTCGCGATCGCCGATCCGCCAAACGATCCGGCGTGACGCCGGACGCAGTGCCGGCGTGAGATCGTTGCTGGAAATGCGACCATGAAGGGCGCACCACGCCGTATCTGGGGCATGATGTATCGCCATCTCGCGCTGTTTCGGCGGTCCTGGCCGCGCCTGCTGGAACTCGCCTATTGGCCGGTACTGGGCATGTGCATCTGGGGCTTTACCGCATCGTTCCTGACCCGCCGCCTGGGGACCGGTGCCGCGGTCACCGTCTCAGCATTGTTGGGAGGCGTCCTGCTGTGGGAGGTCTGTTTGCGCAGCCAGATGGGCATGGCGATCTCCTTCCTGGAAGAATTGTGGTCGCGCAATCTTGGCCATGTCTTCGTGAGCCCGCTGCGCCCATGGGAGCTGGTAGCCGCACTGATCGGCATGTCCTTCATCCGCATGCTCGTCGGCGTTGCGCCAGCAGTCGCATTGGCGTGGTTGTTGTACGCCTTCAACCTGTTCGTTCTCGGACCAGTTCTGGTGCTGTTCTTTATCAACCTGATGATCATGGGCTGGTGGGTCGCCCTGGCCGTCGTCAGCCTGATCCTGCGGCATGGCGCAGGCGCCGAGCCATTGGCATGGTCGGTCCTTTTTGGCCTCGCCCCGTTCTCAGCGGTGTTCTACCCGGTCAGCGTACTGCCCGCCTCTTTGCGGCCCATTGCCTTGGCACTGCCGTCAGCGCGCGTTTTCGAGGGGATGCGCGGGGTTTTGCTGGATGGCGTGATCCAGTGGCATCACCTGCTGTGGGCGTTTGGCCTGAATGGGATATGGCTGAGCCTCGCCACATTGCTGTTCGGCTGGCAGTTCCATCAGGCCAGGGTACGTGGCGCGCTGTTGAGTATTGGTGAATGACCGAAACCCGATTTTGGCTGATCCGCCACGCTCTCGTCGACGAGAACTCTCGCGCCATCCTGTATGGGATTATGGATGTTCCGTTGTGTGAGACCACGCTCGAAGCCCAGGCACCGATGTATGCGGCGTTGGCGAGCCGTCTGCCGCGGCCCGCGAAGTGGAAGGTCACGCCGTTGTCGCGGACGCTGCGCACTGCCCAGGCCATCTTCAATGCCGGGTATCCGGCCGAAGAATTGGGCGTTGAACCTGATTTGATCGAGCAATCCCTCGGCGAATGGCAAGGCCTGCCGCATGCCGAACTGCCCGCGAAGCTGGCAGCTCCACAACATCCTTTCTGGCCGTTGGCCGGCGATGAGAAGCCGCCCGGCGGCGAGAGTATGGTCGAGGTGATCGTCAGGGCCGGCGCTGCTCTGGAACGAATAGCCGAGACCCATCGCGGCGAAGATGTCGTGATCATCAGTCATGGCGGTACGATACGCGCCGCGGTGGCCTACGCTTTGAATGTGCATCCTGACAACGCGTTGCACTTGTCGATCCATAACCTGTCACTCACGGGTCTCGAACGGCACCCGGAAGGATGGCGAGTGACTTGCGTCAACGAATTGCCAGGCTATTGATCGAAGGGGAGCGCCTCGCGACCCGGGCGTACAACGAATGCAAGCTACCCGTTCTTCGCCGTTTGCTGATTCATTGCGTTGATCAGCGCGTTGACGTCATTGTTGTTTCGCGTCAGGTATGATGCATAGTCCTGCCGTTGGGTCAGCCGCAACGAGGTCCCCTCGGCCACCACGTCAACGATTTTTGGCGCAGTGGTCGGTGTCTCAATCACCCAGTCGACCGTGGTCGGCGGATTGTTCGGCCGATCGACCTCCGTCGTTACGATCGCCTGGTCATCTTGCTGCCGTCCACGTTGCACAGTCAGCTTAACGCCCTGGTATTCACCGAGTTTCGACGAGATGTTCGTCACCAGGACCTCATGGAACGCGGCGACAAACCGCTTCTGCTGGTCCGGGGAGGCGGTCCGCCAAAATCGCCCAAGACAAAACCGCGCTATCTCGTCGACGTCCACGGCGCCTTCGAGGACTTGTGTGATGGCCTGGCGTTTCTGCGCAGCGGACTGGGCGCCGTTCACGATGGCGACCAGTTGGTTACCCGTCTGCTGGACGAAAGCCGTCGCTTTTTCCACGACTTGCGCATGCGCAGACGGAGCGAGTAACGCACCCAAGGCGATTATCAGGCCTCCGGTCAAACAATGGCGTCGATACAACATGGCTTCTTGAGCCTCCCGTTAGCGGGGCGTTTGGCCTTGCGACTGCCCGGATTCTCCGGCCTTCGCCGGCTGCGGCCACCAGATGGGGACCGTTGCCCCGTCGTCGGCCCGCAGGGTCGCGAGTTTGGCGGCCCGGTTCTGCCGGTACAGACTGCGGAACGTCGCATAGGGATCGAGCGCAGTTTTTTTCACGTTGTCGATCGCGTCGAGCAACTCGGACCGCTCGTCGAGCGCATGCAGGCCCGTGCGACTCCAGCTCCCGATGGTGTGGGCGGTAGTACCCTGGCCGATCCAGGTGAACGGATCAATCGCCATATCCGCCGCGAAGCCTGTGGCGTCCCGGGGGCTGGAGGGACCCAGGATCGGCAGATACAGGTATGGTCCCTCCGGCACGTCCCAGTTGGCGAGCGTCAGGGCGAAATCCGTGTCGTGGTTCGGATAACCAAGCTTCTTCGCCACATCGAAGATGCCCCCCACCCCTACGGTTGAGTTGATCAGAAACCGCATTGTGGAGTCACCGGCCCGCCTCGGCTTACCCTGCAGCGCGTCATCGGTCGCTCGCACCGGTCCGCCAAGATTGTCCAGCACGTTGTGGATCCCGGTGCGTACAGGATCAGGCAACACCGCGCGATAGGCTTGCGCCGCCGGTTTCAGGATCACCGTGTCGATCCCGTTGTTTATTGTGTAGAAGACCCGATTGGTCGGTTCCAGCGGGTCATTGGTTTGGCGATAATCCGCCACGGCGTCCGGATCGCTTGCGGGTGGTGGTGTGGCGCATCCCGCCAGACCGGCGGCAAGAATCGCACCCGCCGCCAGAAGAATGGGCCTGTACGGCAAGCCTTGGCGAACGACGGTGCGCATCAGGGCCTCGATCTCACGTTGCATTTATAAGGAATCTAGCACGCACCGGTTCCGTTGCAATGAAGCTTCATTGAGACGGCCAGTACGGTGTGTTGCAGACGAAACACTTGCATCGGCCCGCCGGAATGGAGGAATGGGACGCTCATGGACGACCATACACAGCACACACTCCGCCGGTGGCTGACCGGTCCGCGTTTTACCGGCCTGCCGATGCGCGATGCCGCACACCCGGCGCCACTCCTCTCGTTCGAGTTTTCGCCGCCTCGTACCGAGGCAATGGAGCAGCAACTCTGGACCTGCATCAAGCGGTTGGCACCGCTTGGCCCACGCTTTGTCTCCGTCACCTACGGGGCGGGCGGTTCCACGCGGGAACGCACACATGGCACCGTAGCGCGGCTGGCGCGGGAGACGACGCTGGTTCCGGCCGCTCACCTGACCTGCGTCGGCGCAACACGGGAAGAAGTGAACGAAGTGGCCCAGCAGTACTGGGACGCGGGCGTGCGCCACATTGTGGCTCTGCGCGGTGATCCGCCGGCCGGTACCGAATACACTCCGCACCCGGGCGGCTATAGCTTTGCCGCCGATCTCGTCGCCGGCTTGCATGCCATTGCGCCGTTCGAAATCTCGGTTGGCGCCTATCCGGAAATCCATCCGGCGGCGAGCAGTCCGCAAGCGGACCTCGACGCGCTACGGCGCAAATTGGATGCCGGCGCGACGCGGGCCATTACCCAATATTTTTTCGACACTGACGTGTACCTGCGGTTCCTCGACCGTTGCCTCGCGGCTGGCATTACGGCGCCAGTTGTGCCGGGGATTATGCCGGTTTCGAACTTTGCGCAGATTGCCCGGTTTTCCGCGCTGTGCGGCGCCAGCGTACCGGATTGGTTGGGCCGGCTGTTTGAGGGCACCGAGGATGAACCCGAGCTGCGGCGGATGATCGGCATGGTGGTCGCGGCGGAGCAGGTGCGACTGCTGCAGGCGAACGGAGTCGATGAGTTTCACTTCTACACGTTGAACCGGCCCGAGCTGACTTATGCGATCGCGCATTTGTTGGGGTGCCGAGCGGATGCGGTGCCGAGTTAGGCCGCGGCGTAACATCCGTTTTGCCATCATTTCAATTTGGGACGGTAGCGAGCTGATCTGGGTGCCGCTTTGTCCGGTGGGCCGCCCAAACACGGGCATGAGCCACCGGATTGAAAGCCGATTCCCTGCCCCGGTCGATTGTCACGATGAACGATTGGGGAAAGGTTCACACAGGCGGCTCTCTGGCCTTTGAGCAGCCTTCATTTGGCATGCCAAAATCCGCGGGCCCCGAGGTAATCAGGCCGATTACCAGGCGTTAAGCCGGTCCAGAAGTGATGACACAATAAACTCACCCGAAGCGCATTTGCACTTCGGATTTCCAACCACCTGACCGCAATGGTGGCGATGTTGAAGCTTAAACGTTTCGACTCCGGCGCCGGGCAGCTCCCAGCCCGACAAGGCCAACACCGAGCAAAGCAAGGGAGGCTGGCTCAGGGACGCTGGGTGGCGCGGTGAAGCTGGGCGGCGACCCAAGGGTATAGCTGCCAACGATGGCACCAGAGTTGCCGGTCTGATTTTCGGTAAGGGTGAAGCCGGCAGCAGTTGACGCGTAATTGTTCGAATCATCCACCAGGGTGCCGATTGCCTCAAGCACGAGCGCCCCCGCGGGATCGCGGTCGGTAACCGCCAGGCCAGTCACATTGAATTCATAATTACCCGAACTGCCGTCAAACACCATGAAATCGGTGATTGAGGTTGGAACGAGTGAGCCGGTAGGAAGGCTTGCCAGGCTGAGCGTAGTTATGCTCGTTACCGTAGATGAGAAGGTCAGACCGTTTGCGCTCGCGGGGAGCACGAAGGTGTTCGAGGCCGAACTTCCTCCTTGCGGCGTGTAATTGGCTGGAAGTGAGGAGATGTTCGCCGATCCGGCAAAGGTGAGCATAGTGGTCGTCGCCAGGGTCGAATCTCCGCCATCTCCGCTGTAGTCCGCGCCGTTCAGGGTTCCGCCGACACTGGCATTCATGGCCAAAGGTCCAGCTTGTGCCTTGCCAGACACAGCTAATGCAACGATCGCCGATCCCGCAACGATAAGGTTGCGAAACCTCAGAGCCAGCTTTAACATACTTATCTCCCTCGACGATCAAACTTTAATCCTCCTGGCTTTAAGCAATCCGTATGCCAACATATATATTTGTTGTATTGCAGCCGATTACGTCGTGTGGAGTGCGCGATGCGACATGACATGTAAAGTGGACCTTACACCTGATTGATGGGTCCATCGGTCCTGCGTCAGACCGGGCACGACGGCGGCCCCGAAACCGCAACTCACCGAATACTGTCCGGTATGACCAGCGTTGACGTAACGCCAGAAAATTTGCATTGAACATCTCGCATCATCGAGGTCGCGTCGATTCCGTCCGATCCCGGAATCATCGGCGTTTATTGGCACCGTATCCAGCCCCGTACCTTGCCAGGCTTACCGGCAACACCGAACGAACCGGCCAGGATTGGCCGGACTCCGGGGATGGTCCATATAGTCTCCTTGATGGCGTTGTCCGCATCCCCGCCGACGCCACCCTATGGATCCCGCCCATGACCGATTATCTGACACCGCTGAACGAGGAACAGCGCCAGGCCGTGGAGGCCCTGGATGGCCCACTGCTCGTGTTGGCCGGTGCCGGCACTGGCAAGACCCGCGTGCTGACCACACGGTTCGCGCATATTCTGTTGAGCAAGAAGGCCTTTCCGAACCAGGTCCTGGCCGTCACCTTCACCAATAAAGCGGCGCGCGAGATGCGCGAGCGGGTCGCGGCCATCCTTGGCCAGCCGGCCGAGGGCCTTTGGCTCGGCACCTTCCATGCCCTCTGTGCTCGTATGCTGCGCCGGCACGCCGAGCACGTTGGATTGTCGGGAAACTTTACAATTCTCGATGCGGACGATCAGCTCCGGTTGTTGAAGCAGGTGATGGACGCGTTGCGGATCGACACGAAGCGATGGACCCCGGGCTCCATCATGGCGCTCATTCAACGCTGGAAGGACCGCGGCCTCACGCCGGGCCGCGTTGGCGTCGAGGCGGCGGATGACGCGACGTCGGTGGCGCGCGAGGTCTACGCTGCCTATCAGGCGCGGCTGGTGGCACTCAATGCCGCCGACTTCGGCGATCTCATTTTACACGTCACGGAGATTCTGCGGACCCAGCCGGATATCCTGGCTCAGTACCATCGGAATTTCCGTTACATTCTGGTCGACGAATACCAGGATACCAATCTCGTGCAGTATCTTTGGCTGCGGCTGCTGGCGCAGGGACACCGGAATATTTGTTGTGTCGGTGACGATGATCAGTCGATTTATTCATGGCGTGGCGCCGAGGTGGAAAACATCCTGCGATTCGAGAAAGATTTCGAGGGTGCGAAAATCGTCCGGCTCGAGTCGAATTATCGCTCGACCGCACCAATTCTTGCCGCCGCATCTACACTGATCGCCCACAACACCGGCCGGCTTGGCAAGACACTTCGCGTCGGGCGGAAAGACGCCGACGGCGGCGAGAAAGTCTCGGTGGTCGGGCTGTGGGATTCCGACGAAGAGGCCCGCATGATCGGCGAGCGTATCGAACGGTTTCGCCGCGACGGTCAACCGCTCAGTGAAATCGCGGTGCTTGTGCGCGCCGGCTTCCAGACCCGAGCATTCGAGGAGCGGCTGATCGTGCTTGGTGTGCCGTATCGTGTTGTTGGTGGCCTGCGGTTTTACGAGCGCCAGGAAATCCGCGATGCCATCGCCTACATGCGGGCCATGTCGCGCCCGGCCGACGACCTGGCGTTCGAACGGATCGTCAATGTGCCGCGCCGTGGCGTGGGCGAGTCCGGGCTGCGTGCCATGCACGAACTCGCCCGCGCCGAAGGCCTGCCGCTGTCGCGTGCGGCGGCACGGCTGGTGGAAACCGGCGGCATCAAGGGCCGCGCCCGCACCGCCTTGGAGGAACTGTTCCGCGGCCTCGCCGCCTGGCACGCCATGCTGGAGCGCGACGGCCATGTCGTTACTGTGGCGACAATGCTGGACGAAAGTGGCTACACCGAAATGTGGAAGCTGGACAAATCCCCGGAAGCCCCTGGCCGACTGGAAAATTTGCGCGAGCTGGTGCGTGCGCTGGCCGATTTCGAAACGCTGGAGGGGTTTCTGGATCACGTGGCGCTGGTGATGGAAAACGAGGACGATTCCAATTCGGATCGTGTCAGTCTGATGACATTGCACGGCGCCAAAGGACTGGAATTCGACACCGTGTTCCTGCCCGGCTGGGAGGAAGGGATTTTTCCGAACCAGCGTTCGTTGGATGAGTCTGGCGATAAGGGTCTCGAGGAAGAACGCCGTCTGGCCTACGTCGGACTGACCCGCGCACGGCGCCACGCCATCATCAGCCATGCCGCAAATCGCCGGATCTATGCCAATTGGCAGACCAGCATCCCCAGCCGCTTCCTGGATGAATTGCCGGATGCTGAAGTGGAACGAACCGGCTCCGGCGACTACCGGCGCGAGGCGCGAATTGCCGCAGCAACTGCGTTCTCGGGTGGCATGTTTCCGTTGGTGGCGCGCAAGTCGCGCGTTATCGAGGCCTGGGAACAACCCGGCCCGACTGCTCGTACTGAAGCGGTCAAGGTGGGCGCCCGCGTGTTCCATCAGAAGTTTGGTTACGGTACCGTGAAGTCAGCCGACGACGACCGGCTCGACATCGAATTCGACAAGGCGGGCGAGAAGCGCGTACTGGACCGTTTCGTCGAAGTCACAGCTGATCCATGAAACAGCCGCGATGACCAAAATTGCTACCGCGCTGGATTGCGTGGTCACGACGCCGAGGGCGGCAACGCAGCAGACGGTGTGCCCGCAGGTCAACGCGGAGATTTCGCTGACACGGGCAGCACTCTGTCGTCGTGCGCCGAGATTGCATCGCTGCGCTCACAACGGCCGGCGCGGCAATCGTGAGGGCAAAGCCGTTGGCTGCCACCTGGCCAAAGCTCGACGTCCGACATGACCAGGCACCCGCCACCGCTTGAATGTCTCAGCCTTACCGTGCCAGAGGCTGCACTGGAAGCCTATGAAGCGGCGCTTGGCTGTGCCTGTGAAACGGTTGGCTTTTTTCGCGACCACGCCACCGGCACATGGCGAATTGAGGGCGTGCGCGCGGTGGGCGCCAAAGAAAATGAGTTGGCTGGCGCCCTGGCTCTCGCCGCCGTCGTGACCGGGGTGACGGCGGTGGCGACCCGCACGCCAACGCAGGCTGACGGCTGGTTGGAACGTACCCGCGCCGCGTTTCCGGAGCAGCTGATCGGCCGCAGTTTCGCTATCCGGGGCACCCATTTGACCGGTGCACCGCCATTCGGCCGGATCACACTCATTCTGGATGCCGGCGTGGCGTTTGGCTCGGGCGAGCATAACTCCACCAGGGGCTGTCTCCTGGCTCTGGAGCAGTTGGTTCCGCGACTGCGGCGGCACGGCCGATGCCGCATCCTCGATCTGGGCACCGGGTCCGGCATATTGGCGATGGCGGCCGCAAAGACATTGCGCCGTCCGGTACTGGCAACCGATATCGAGCCATGGTCGGTGCGGGTGGCGCGACAGAACGCGCAGCTCAATGCGGTCGGGCGGTTGGTGCGGCCGATCCTCGCTGACGGCTGGCGTTCGGCGATGGTGCAGAAATCCGGTCCTTATGATCTGGTGTTCGGCAACATCCTGGCGCGGCCGCTGCGCCTGATGGCGCGCGATCTGTCACGTCATCTCGCTCCAGGTGGCGTGGCGATTCTGGCAGGATTGTTGCGCACGCAGGCACACGATGTGCTGGCAGCGCACCGGCGCAACGGGCTGGTCCTGGACAGGGTGATCCATCTGGAACCATGGACGACGTTGGTGCTTCGCAAGCGGGGGGCGCTTCGCAAGCTCGGGCGTGTCCCGCAAGCGGGAGCGTGATCCGCAGACGTGGCTTTTCAACAAACCCGCTCTCGGTCAGAACAGGCCGGCGGCCGGAAGGTAATCAGCAAAGGGAAACTATCCATGAAGATCGGTTTCATTGGCCTTGGCATCATGGGGCGTCCGATGGCGCTCAACCTGAAGCAGGGCGGCCACGACCTGATCGTGCCGGAGCGAGCCAGCCTGACTGCGGAAATCCGCGCCGCCGCTGAGGTTGTAGCTGACGCGAAGTCGGTCGCCGCGAAGTCCGAGGTGGTCATCATTATGGTGCCCGACACCCCAGACGTGGAAGCTGTTATGTTTGGCAACGGCGGTGTGGCCGAAGGGCTGAAACCGGGGACGCTGCTGATCGACATGTCCTCGATCAGCCCGATTGCAACCAAGGAGTTCGCCAGGAAGATCAACGCCCAGGGCTGCGATTATGTGGATGCGCCGGTGTCCGGGGGAGAAGTGGGCGCGAAGCAGGCGAGCCTGACGATCATGGTGGGCGGACCGGACGCGGCATTCGCGCGAGCGAAACCCTTGTTCGACCTGATGGGCAAGAACATCACCCACGTCGGGTCGGAGAACGGCGCCGGGCAGACCTGCAAGGTCGCCAACCAGATCATTGTAGCCCTGAACATCCAGGCCGTGGCGGAGGCGCTGGTCTTCGCCTCGAAGGCAGGCGCTGATCCGGCCAAAGTCCGGCAGGCGCTGATGGGTGGCTTTGCATCCTCACGCATCCTGGAGGTGCATGCCGAACGCATGCTGAACGGCACGTTCAATCCAGGGTTCCGAATCCGGCTGCATCAAAAAGATCTGAACCTGGCCTTGGGAGCAGCGAAGGATTTGCAGCTCAGTTTGCCTAACACGGCGATCGCGCAGCAGATGTTCGCCTCCTGTATGGCGCATGGCGGGGGAGAACTGGATCACTCGGCGATGGTTCTGGCGATCGAAGGTATGGCGAAACACGTGATTCGCGCCGGTAGCTGACCTCCGTCGCCGACCTGCCGCGATCGCCGGCGACGCGCGGCGCTCCCGAAAATCATCGGTGTTTCACTGGGCTTTTACACGATTGCCGGGGATTTGTGAGAGCCTCGATGGCAGGCGCCGCCGGTTCCGACCCTTGGCATGGCCGCACTGCCGATGGTCGTCTGCCGGTATCGGTCAAATCCGGCGCTTTCAGCGATGCAACGCTGTTCCGGGACATGCGTCGCTGGCGTGGTGTCTGGTCATGCCACCTGAAACGAGTCGCATGGCATGAATAGGGGTTGAATTTCCGTAGCAAGAAGCATAGTCTGTCTCATAGCGTCGATTATGAGATTCCACCCAAAGAAAACGCTCCCGGTGGTCCGACATCACGAGCCTGGCCTTCCGGGTCGATTTCATCGTCGAGGCGTCGAAAGAATGTTTGCAGGGCCGGGCAGCAAGCCCGGAGGGGAGCCCCGTTATGTCGATGCGGTTCACGGAGATTGGTCAGCAACTGCGGGCCTACCGGCTTGAGTCAGGCCTGCGCGCCGAAGAGATTGCGGCCCGGTTGGGCGTGTCGCGCGCGGCACTGTACCGCTACGAGAAGGGCGAGGTGATCAAACTCGATACCATCAAGCGCCTCGCCGAACTCCTGAAGATATCTCCCTTATCTTTGCTGGGCATCGGTGTCGAGTACTATAATCGGCCGATCGGCTATTTCGAGCGGATCCGTCAGGTTGAAGAGACCGCCGAGCAAATCCTGCAGCTGTTTGGCCCAGTGTGCTACCTGACTACGTCCGACGCCTATGATGCAGTCCTCGGGGAAGCCTTCGACGAGGCGGCCGATCAGGCGGGACCCGAGCGCGTTGCCATGCGCAGCACAGCCGAGCAGGCACTAAATATCCTGGCGGCCCGGAAACGCATGTATGCAATGCGACGGCCGGGTATCATCGCCATGCTATCGATCGGTGAGGTCCGGCGCCTGCTGGAACACGGCATTGCCTCCGGGGTCGCGGTGTCAGACCGGGTGAAACGGATCTGCCGTGATGTCGCGGTCTCGGAGGTGGAAAACATCGCCAACCTGATGGAAACCGAACCGATGGGTCTGCAATTCGGCCTGCTGGCCGGGGCTGAGCCAACGTCAGCGTTTAAGATTCTGCGTGCCCGCGACCGCGTCAGCCTCGGCGTAAACCCGTTCCGCCCTGACTCGCACCCGAACGCGCATACCGGGGTCGCAATGATCACTGGTGCGGACGAGGCGATCGCAGCCCACCAGCGTGTCGCCGAGGCGAGTTGGCGCGAGGCGATCAAGGGCCCGGCCGGTGCCGCCCGCCTGCGTCAGTTGCTTGCCACCGTGGTGACCCCGGCCTGAACAGCACCCGCCCGGCTTCGGGCACCGGCAGTTGATCGTCGCTCGAGGACAGCCGGCAGGCAGACGCGGGCCGTACCGGAAGGCATATCCCCTCTGACGTATGCGAGGGGACATGAGCATGCCACAGGCTGCGCATAGTGGCCACCGATGCCGTAACAACCTTGGGTGGAATTCGCTCCATCTCCGATGCTGGCATCTACAAAGTTGTCGAACTGTAGTGTGCGGAAAACTTTGGACTCGCGGGACCGAATAATACTGACGTTACCGGTCAGGTTGCGGATGACGTTCAGAGTTCGAACGCGATTGGCCTGACCCGGCAGCGCTACTTTGCTCCCGGGACCCTGGTTTCCTCGTTTTGTTCCCATCCCTGGTTTGCTTGAGCCCGATTTTCCGCTACCATCTGCGCATGTCTATTGCGACTCTGTCACCCGATATCGCCGATTCCCAGTCCCGTATCCGCCTGTTGCCCGAGACCACGGTCAACCGCATCGCCGCCGGCGAAGTGATCGAGCGGCCGGCGGCGGCGGTCAAGGAATTGGTGGAAAATGCCCTGGATGCCGGGGCCCATCGGATTGCGGTCGCGTTGACCGGTGGCGGCATTGATCGGATTGAAGTAGCCGACGACGGCTCGGGTATGACCGCCGAGGAACTCAGCCTGTGTGTATTGCGCCACGCGACCTCGAAGCTGACCGACGATAATCTGATCCGCATCAATACGCTGGGTTTTCGCGGTGAAGCGCTGCCGTCGATTGGCGCGGCTGCACGACTGGAGGTCACCTCGCGCCCGCGCGGGTTCGAAGGTGGGCACGCCAATTCGATCACAGTGGAGGGCGGCGTGGTCGGTCCGGTGGTGCCGGCCGCCGGTGCGCCGGGCACGCGCGTCGTCGTGCGAGATCTGTTTTTCGCGACTCCGGCGCGACGAAAGTTTCTGAAGAATCCGCGCACCGAAGCCGAGCACGCCGGGCTGTTGTCCGCCGTCTGGCCATGGCCGCCTCCGAAACCGCGTTTCGCCTGGAAAACGACGGCCGAATCATATTCGACCTGCCTTCGCAAGAGCGGGCGCCAAGGGTGGCCGCCTTGTTAGGCGCAGACGCAGCAGCAGCAATGATGCCGGTTCGCGAGGTACGTGCAATCGGGCGCGGCGTCGCGAGCAACGACGGCCACTCCGCGGCTCACGGTGAAACCCGGGGCGAAATGGTGCTCAGCGGATATATGTGCGCACCGGCGATTACGCGGATGACCGCCGCAGCGCAGGGATTGGTGGTGAACGGCAGACCGGTCGCCGATCCCGTGCTGAAAACGGCCGTGCGGGTTGCCTACCGGGACGTGATCGCACACGGCCGGCATCCGGTGGTGGCGCTCTGGCTTGATCTCTCGCCGGAAGAGCTGGACGTCAACGTTCATCCGGCCAAAACCGAACTGCGGTTCCGCGATCCGGCCGCAGTGCGGTCGCTGGTCATCGGAGCTTTGAGCCGGGTGCTCTCCGGCGCGGTCGGGATCGATATGCCTGGCCCCGGATTGATGCAGCATCGTCCGGGGCTGAATTTGGCGTGGTCGCGACCGGCGGCACGCGGTGGCATCCGGGCTTTGCCGCTGCCGGGTTTTCCTCGGGAGAGTGCAGCACCACCCGGCGTGTCGGATGGCGTGTTGACACCGGCTTACGGGCCGCAGGCGGGCTGGTCAACCGCACCAGGGACTGTTGCGGTGTCCGCCGCGTTTCCGGGCACGGTCACACCTGGCCCGGCGCCTGATAACATTACGGGCTCGCCATCCGGCACTTTGCATTTTGCCACCCCGCCTGCCGCCCGGACCGTTCCCGTGCCGGGTTCGACGCCGGATTACCCGATGGGTGCCGCCGTGGCGCAGGTGCTGGACACCTACATCATCGCGGTGGCTGCCGACGGCACGCTCATTCTGGTGGATCAACATGCCGCGCATGAACGCCTGACCCACGAAGCGATCCGCACCCGTATGCTGGATGGTGGAGCGCCGGGTCAGCCGCTGCTGTTGCCAGCGGTCGTCGATCTGCCCGAAGCGGACGCCGGCCGGTTGGTGGCGCGCGCCGCCGACCTTGCACGACTTGGGTTGGAGATCGAATCGTTCGGCCCAGGGGCCGTGCTGGTACGCGCGTTGCCAGCCGCACTCGGCGCACCGGAGCCGACCTCGCTAATTCGCGATATCGCCGACGAACTCGCCGAGTTCGATGAGACGGTGGCATTATCGGCTCGGCTCGACGCGGTGATCGCACGCATGGCATGCCACGGCAGTATCCGCGCCGGCCGTCGGCTTGGGCAGGCCGAGATGGACGCACTGCTACGGCAAATGGAGGCCACGCCTCGGGCTGCAACCTGCAGCCACGGGCGGCCAACGTTTCTGCGGTTGTCGAAGGCTGAGATCGAGACGCTGTTTGGCCGCCGATAATGCAGCCTATTGCGCAATTCGCGATCCACGATCGGTACTGGGTATGCCATTCGTGGCAGCACCCGAAACCGCGCCGGTTCTTGACCTTCCCGCTGTCCGCGCCCATGGTCTACGCCGTTCGTAACAATCCAAAGAGGCCTGATGTCGAAAGAAGACATGATCGAATTCAGCGGCACCGTGATGGAGTTGCTGCCCAATGCCATGTTTCGCGTGAAACTGGACAACGAACATTCCATTTTGGCGCACACCAGCGGCAAGATGCGCAAAAATCGCATTCGCGTGCTGGCTGGTGACCGGGTCAATGTTGAAATGACGCCCTACGACCTCTCCAAGGGCCGCATCACATTTCGTTTCAAGTAACGGGCGCCGTCCATATCCTCGAGCGTCACGCGCCTATCTGATCCGCCCCCAGGGATTTCACCCGCGCTGGTGCTGGCATCATCCAGTCCGCGCCGCCTCGCGCTCCTGGCGCAGATTGGCATTACACCCGCCGCAATCATTGCGCCCGATGTCGACGAAACGCCCACGCACGCCGAGCCGCCGCGAATTTACGCGCAGAGAATGGCGCGCACAAAAGCTGACGCGGTCGCTGTGCCGGGCCGTTTTGTCCTTGCCGCCGATACCGTTGTCGCTGTGGGAAGGCGCATCCTGCCCAAAGCCGCAACCGAACACGAGGCACGGTTTTGTGTCGACCTCCTCTCGGGCCGCCGGCACCACGTGCTCACCGCTGTCGTGCTGACCGCTCCAGATGGCCGTCGCGCAGAACGCCTTTCTGATAGCGTTGTTGCCTTCTCCCGCCTGACCGAACCACAAAAGCGTGCCTGGCTGGCTCTGGGTGAGTGGGACGGTAAGGCCGGAGGTTACGCGATTAACGGAGTGGCAGCAGTGTTCGTACGATTTTTGTCCGGCAGTTTCTCCGGCGTGGTTGGACTGCCGCTGTTCGAGACCGCGCAGATGTTGCGTGGCTTCGGCTGGCCCATCCCCTGACAATGCGCCGTGCGGCAGATCGCCCTCCGCCGGTTCGAACGGTGACGATCCATGCCGCCTGGAGTCCCGGTGAGGTAAGGGTAGCGGCGATCGCAGATCAGTCTCTGGTTGATTACGCGCTCTGGAGGCCCGGGGCGCCCGATGGTGTCGGTGACATATACCGGGCCCGGATCAGCGGCATCGTTCCCGCGATAGCCGGAGCCTTCGTCGCCCTGCCAGGGTATGGCGCGGGCGTTGCTGTATCTGGCCCGGCCAATGCCGAGGGCTTCCTGCCCGATTCCGAGGGCGCCAAAGGTCTCAATGACGGCGCGATTGTCACCGTCCGGGTCGCCCGCGCTGCCCAGGGCGGCAAGGGTCCGCGATTGAGCGCGCGGGTTGGAGCGGTTGAGAACGGCTCTGGGGACAAGACTCTGGGACTCCTGCGGCGAGGGGTTGATCCGTTACGGGAACTGGCGGCGCGATATCCGAGGGCAGAGGTGCTGGTGGACGACCCGGCCCTGGCGGCATCATTGCGCACCGATCTGGGTGATCGGTTGAAACGTGTGCCTCAGGCGTTCGATGACGGGGTTGAGACCGAACTTGAAAGCCTCACATCGCCGGAAGTCCAGCTTGTGTCCGGTGTGCGGCTGTCCGTGCATCCCACGCCGGCTCTCGTGGCGATAGATGTCGACGCCGGTAGCGCTCTGATGGTGCGTGATGGAGCGGCACGGCGGCATCTGACGTTGAATGTGTCGGTGTTGCCGGAAATTGCACGGCAGATCCGGCTGCGCAATTTGTCCGGCGCCATATTCGTCGATCTGGCCGGGATGAAGGCGAAGCAGCGGACGTCTCTGGGTTCCGCGTTGGCTGCGGCGCTGGCGGACGATCCGTTACGGCCACGGTTGCTTGGGTTTACGGCGCTTGGGTTGGCGGAGATTACTCGCCCCAGAGTGCGGCCGCCGTTGCATGAGGCGCTGATCGGACCGCTGGCGTCGGGCTTGATCGCGTTGCGGATCATTGCTTGCACCGTGCGTGCCCAACCTGGGCGGCGGCTGGCACTGCGTGCTTCGCCAGCGGTGATCGCCGCACTGCAGGCCGATCCGGTGGCGCTGGCGGACCTTGCGCGGATCACCGGTCAGGGATTGAATTCGCGATCTGACCCGTCACTGCCCGGTGATCTCTGGCATATCGAGGCTATCGATGGCTAAAACTCCGCTGCGTTGTCCGATTTGTGGTCGTGCGCCATCCCTGGCGAACCGGCCATTTTGCTCGCCGCGCTGTGCAGAGGTTGATCTCGGCCGTTGGCTGGGCGAGCAATACCGAATTCCGGGACCACCGCTGGAACTGGATGAGGACCCGCCGTCATCGCCGGACGCAGCCTAAGATCACGAGACCCGACCGGAGCGAGACACGTGTAAGACACGGGGCGCGGCTTGATCGTGGGTTCTGGGTGGGCTAAGCACGCCGCTCCGTGGCCGCGGGTCACGGGCCCAGGTAGCTCAGTTGGTAGAGCATGCGACTGAAAATCGCAGTGTCGGTGGTTCGATTCCGCCCCTGGGCACCATTCCCCCTTCCGCTACAGTCCCTGTTCACCGACTCTGCTACGCTAACGCCCCCTGAAATCCTGATTACCAGCCCGGACCGGTGTCTGTGTGTCGTGTTTCGGGCCGGTAGCCTGTGCCCTTGGACATCGTCACCGGCACCGCTTCATGGGTGCCCGTCGCGAGATCAACCGTCACCGCACTGGCGACGGCCTTCGGCCTGACTTCCCGCCCCTCCCCCACGGACCGCACCAGACCGTGCACCGCCGGAGTATGGAGTGAACGCGATATGCTCGCCCGAGCCGTTCGAGCGTGCATTTTTATAAATCCGCATGCTTCGCGAAATACATAGCGGCTCTGGCATGGCAGCTTTGTTACTGCAAGATGCCGACCTTGGGATTGGGATCGCCGCGTTCGATTGTTCCGTCTGCGCGAGCATGTAGCTCTGATGGCAGCGCGAACATTGACGTTTGATCACCTGGCCGCAGCCCCATTCCTGAGTCGTAACATTCTGTCTGGCAAACGCTCAAATCAGGGTGGCACCCATGGCTTTCGCCATCAAAGTCAACGGAACCACAGACAGCGTCGATATCGACGGCGACACGCCGCTCATTTCGGTATTACGCGACGTGTTAAAGATGACCGGGACAAAGTTCGGCTGCGGTAAGGAGCTCTGCGGCGCCTGCACCGTGCATCTGAATGGGGTCGCCACGCGTTCCTGCATGACCTCCATAGACCGCGCTGGCAATTCCGAAATCACGACGATCGAGGCTATCGGCGCGACAGCCTCCGGCGCCGCGATCCAGCAAGCCCGGCTCAATCAAGAAGTCGTGCAATGCGGCTATTGTCAGTCGGGCCAGATCATGTCTGCTGCGGCCCTGCTCGCGAGCAACCCGAAACCCACTGTTGGCGACATCGACGACGCGATGCCCGGTAATATTTGGCGTTGCGGAACCTATCTCCGGATTAGCGAGGCAATCAAGCGGGTAGCACAATCCACCAGACGGGAGGGCTGACAATGATCCGGAATCACTTCGGCCTCGGAGGTTTGCCGTCAGCAAATGGCCTGTCCCGTCGCGGGTTCTTGCGGACCGCGACGGTCGCGAATGGCGGCCTTTTGGTCAGTGTGAGCCTGCCGCCCCGACGGGGCGCCGCCGAATCCGCTGATACCAATAAATTCGCCCCCGGTGCTTTCATCCGTATTGGCAACGATGGACGAATTGTGCTGACGATGCCTTATATCGAGATAGTGCAAGGCACTTATACCGCCATCCCGATGCTGATCGCCGCAGAGCTTGAGGTGAACCTGACCCAGGTGCGGTTGGAACATGCGCCACCCAACAAGAAGCTCCACGGCAATCCCTTGCTGGCAGGAGAGCAGGCGACTGGTGGCTCGACGGCGATGCGCGCAGCGTGGATGCCGATGCGTAAGGCCGGTGCGACCGCTCGAACCATGATTGCAGCGGCGGCGGCAATGCGTTGGAATGTCAAGCCCGCCGCATGCATTGCCCGAAAGGGTAGAGTTATACACATTTGTCGGGACGCAGCATTACTTACGGTGGAATCGCCGCTGACGACCTCGTCTCCAGTCAGGAGGCACCGGGCGGAATGGATGAGCCAGGTACGTCAGCCGTTGTTCCCGCAGTCCGTAGCGCCGTCTTCGCGGCGACTGGAAAGCGGCTGCACAAAATGCCGATCGACACGAACGCGTTGAAGCAGAAGGCGTGATTGGATCCCGCCAGCATAACAGGAGTTTCTCTGTCATGAGTACCGAACGGAAAGTCGCGGTCATTACCGGTGCGTCGCAAGGGATCGGAGCCGCCCTCGTCGAAGCGTTTCGCGAGCGCGATTATCATGTAGTCGCGACGGCGCGGTCTATCTGGCCGTCGAGCGATACCGGCGTTCTCGCTGTTCCCGGCGACATCGCCGACCGCAAGACAGCGGAGCGTGTCATCTCTGAGGGCGTCAGGCGGTTCGGGCGGATCGACACGCTCGTCAACAATGCGGGCATTTTCATTGCCAAACCGTTCACCGAGTACACCGACGCCGACTACGCCGCCATCATGGGCGTCAATTGCGCCGGGTTCTTCTACATCACGCAGCTGGCCATCGCGCAGATGGAGAAACTGAATAGCGGTCATGTCGTGCAGATCACCACGAGCCTCGTGGATCACGCGAATTCTGCTGTGCCGTCCGTGCTCGCGTCACTCACGAAGGGTGGTCTCAACGCGGCGACCCGGTCGCTGGCCATCGAGTATGCCCGACGTGGTATTCGCGTGAACGCCGTCGCACCGGGTGTCATCAGGACGCCGATGCACCCGAACGAGACCCACGCGGCACTCGGCGCGCTTCATCCTGTCGGTCACATGGGCGATATCTCCGACATCGTCGAGGCGATTCTGTATTTGGAGTCAGCGCCTTTTGTGACTGGCGAGATCCTGCACATCGATGGGGGCCAAAGTGCCGGCCACTGATATCGTGCCGAGTTGGAGATAAGATGACGGCGCGGGCTTACGAAATCGTTGAGCACAGCCATGACGTGGTGACCGCCGGTGCCGGAATGCGCGCTGCTTTGGGCATGGCCTTACGCGCCGGACGCCCGCTGGAGGATATGAAGGTCACGCAATTCCACCCCACCGGCATTTACGGTTCCGGCTGCCTCATCACAGCGCCCAGGGATATCAACTCTGACCGACCAGAAGTTTACAACGACGACTGCCGTGGGCCCCACGGCATCATGACTCAGACACGGACGTTGGGTTAGCAATCATGCGATGCGGTTTGCGAGCGGTAAATGACTTCTACCTGACCACCGGACAAAGGACGAAGCGGACCTATATTCGGCCGGTAGCATCTCGCTGTGGAGCAACGATCTTCGCACTCGGGCTGATCGCGTCGGCGGCATTGGCAACACGAACGCCCAGTCCCGTCGGTGCATGGTCGACGGCAAATGGCCACGGCGTGATTGAGATCGCCAGATGCGGTGATGCGCTTTGCGGCCGAATTGTCGGCGTCGAACGCCGGCCAGGAGATCCAATCCCCACGGATGTGTACGGGCGGTCGCAGTGCGGGCTGACCATCATCACGAATGAAAAGCTCGATACTGATGGCACCTGGTTGGGCGAAGTCACGGATCCTCGCGATGGAGGCACGTATCGGGCGAAGCTCTGGTTGGATGAAGCTGGTGACCTGAACCTGCGGGGCTTCATTGGCATCCCGCAACTGGGTGCTACCCAGACCTGGCACAGGTTCAACGGGCATCTGACTTCTGACTGCCGCGCGCTCTGAATGATAGAAGCTTTCTGAACGGGAGTCATGGGTGATGCATGATACAACCACAACGCGACGCCGCGCTCTGCGTGGTCTGGCGGTCCTCACATCGACCGCCGCTATTCCGTGGCTACGGGTCCGTGCCCAAATCGCTGCCGCCGGTGACCCCACTGCTCCGATACGGCGCCTCGACGACGCATTGCTCACCGCGATGAGGAGTGGCCGAACGACACCGTTCGGGCAACGATTCGCTGCGCTTGTACCGGCGATCGAGCAAACCATCGACCTGGACGATGTGCTGGCGCTTTCGGTAGGCCTGCAGTGGTCCACATTGCCGGACGATCAAAAGCCATCACTGCGCGCTGCATTCCTCCGCTACACGGTTGCCAGCTATGCAGCGAACTTCGATAACTATTCGGGGCAAACTTTCCAGCTGTCGCCCAGCATCCGCAGCCTCGGAAACGGCGACGTTATCGTACGAACCAGGATCGTCGCGACCGATGGTTCGGTCAGGAAACTCGATTACCGCATGCGCAACGGTCCAGCAGGCTGGAAAGCAGTGGATGTGCTGGAGGATGGCTCCATCAGTCGAGTTGCCGTGCAGCGCTCGGACTTCCGTGACCTGCTGGAGAGCGGGGGCGTACCCGCATTGATGACCGCCCTGCGGCAGAAGGTCGTGACCCTGTCGGGCGGGATGCTCGCATGACGATACCTGGATCGCGGTCGCCGCGCGCGCTGGTCGGATGGGTGGATTTTTGCCGTAGGCATGCATTGCTTGTGGTGCTCTCCGGCATCGTCCTGGCGGCGGCGTCTGGGCTGTATGCGAGTCGTCATCTTGGGATC
The DNA here is from genome assembly GCA_049519555.1 of Acetobacteraceae bacterium. GTDB lineage: Bacteria > Pseudomonadota > Alphaproteobacteria > Acetobacterales > Acetobacteraceae > Rhodopila. The sequence goes on along the minus strand of JBEKQQ010000028.1, from coordinate 17,976 downwards.
GATACCGACACCGACCAGATGTTCGATGCACGTCTACCGTGGCGCCGGCACGCGATGGCCCTGGCACGAGCCTTTCCACAGTTTCAAGGTTTGCTTGTCGCCGTCATCAACGCTGACGTGCCGGAAGAAGCGGACGCCACGGCGCGAGACCTGGCGGTAGCACTTTCGAACGATCACGCGGATTTCAGCATGGTCCGTCGCCCGGATGCCTCGCCATACCTCCGCAAAGAGGGGCTGCTGCTGCTTTCCACCGCGCAACTGACGGACATTCTGAACCGGACGATTGACGCACAACCGTTCCTCGGCAAGCTGGCAGCAGACCCCACAGCGGTTGGCCTGTTTTCCGCGCTGTCACTTCTGGGCACCGGGGTGACGCATGACGATACGGACCTGACGCCCTGGCTTCCTCAACTGCGAGCATTCCACACAGCCATTGCGGCCGCGCTGAACGGCCACCCGAAGCTGCTGTCCTGGCGGAAACTGTTGAGCGGGCAATTGGGTGAACTCGGCGGTCATTACCGTTTCGTTCTGGCGCAACCCCGTCAGGATTTCCACTCGGTTCGGCCCGGCGGCGCGGCGGAGCAGGCCATGCGCACGGCGGCGGCGGCGCTTGAGTTCGTGCGGAGCGGGGCAGCCCAGGTGCGGATAACCGGACCGGTCGCATTGGCGGACGCCCAGTTCGCGACCGTGACGCAAGGAGTGGTCGTCGGGCTGATTGGCAGCATGGTGCTGATCACGCTTTGGTTGACGCTGGCGGTGCGAAGCTGGCGGCTGATAATTCCTATCCTCGGAACGCTCATACTGGGCCTGATGCTGACACTGCTGTTTGCAGCGGTGGCAATCGGCACGCTCAACCTGATTTCGGTCGGTTTTGGCGTCTTGTTCGTAGGCATCGCGGTGGACTTCGCCATCCAGTTCTCGGTGCGTTACCGTGAGGCGCGCCACGCACTCAGCGATCCAGCGGCTGCGCTTCGCCAAACTGCGCAATTCGCCGGCGGTGCGATCCTCGTCGCGGCGCTCGCGACTGCGGCGGGCTTCCTTGCTTTCGTCCCAACCGCTTTCAGCGGCGTTGCGGAACTCGGCCTGATCGCGGGTGTCGGAATGCTGCTCGCGTTCCTGTGCACGGTTACCTTTCTCCCCGCGGCGATCACCTTGTGCCGGCCGGCCAGCGAGGGAACTGAGGTCGGCTTTGCCTGGGGCAGCAGGCTCGACGCGCTCATAACGCGCCGGTACGGCACAATTGTGCTTCCGTTCGGTGCGCTTGCGGTGGTCGCACTGCTGCTGGCGCCTCGCCTGCAATTCGATTCCGATCCGCTGGATACGCAAAGTTCCAACACCGAGGCGATGCGTACGTTGCGCGATCTGATGAATTCGCCACTCACCAACCCGTACACCATCGACATCCTGACCGCGAACGTGGATCAGGCGCGGACACTCGCGGCTCAGTTGAAGCAATTGTCCAGCGTTTCGAGCGTACTCACGGTCGACAGTTTCGTGCCGCAGGACCAGACAAAGAAACTCGCGTTGGTGGCGGACGCCGCGGACCTTCTGGCGCCCACTCTACTGCCGCCAGGCGCGACGCTGCCAGTGACGCCGGAGCGGATTCGCGCGGCGGCACGCTCTTCCCTTGAGGCGATCGATCCGGCGCTCGCGTCGTTGCCGCCTCACCATCCGCTGGCCGCCATCGCCGGCGACTTGCGACGGCTTGTTTCCAGCCCGGACCAAACGCTGCTAACAACCAATACCGTGCTGACCCGGTTTTTGCCAGGCCAACTTGATCGTCTCCGTACCGCGCTCAGTGCACAACCTGTCGCGCTAACCTCAATTCCATCGGATATCGCAGACGATTGGCTGCTGCCCGACGGCAGGGCACGCGTTCAGGTGCTGCCTCAGTCCGTTTCACGCACCAGCGTAGGCTTGCGCCAATTCGTCGACCAGGTCACCAGCGTGGCCCCGGATGCAGGCGGCACCGCGGTAACGATCGAAGCGACCAGCGCCACCATCATCGGTTCATTCCGCTCAGCGGCCGTCTCAGCGGTCGTGGCGATCGCGGTGATCCTGTTGTTCGCGTTGCGCCGCTTACGGGATGCGGCACTCGTGCTGGCCCCTCTGCTTCTATCAGCGGCAATGACCGTTCTGCTGATGGTGTTGCTGCCTCTGCCGCTGAATTTCGCCAACATCATCGCGCTGCCACTGCTTCTGGGCGTCGGCGTATCGTTCAACATCTATTTCGTCATGAACTGGCGATCCGGGCGGCGTGAGATGCTTGCTTCAGCGACCGCGCGCGCGGTGATGTTCTCCGCGCTGACCACCGGCACGTCATTCGGATCGCTGGCGTTATCGGGGCACCCTGGTACCGCATCGATGGGCCAGCTGCTGCTGATCAGTCTCGGCTGCACATTGGTGGCGAGTCTGGTCTTCGTGCCGGCGCAACTCGCCGCGATATCGGGGCCTGCACCGGGGCGTGGATCGGATGCGAAGTGGGTGGCATCGCGACCCCATTAACCGCGACGTGGCGCACCCATCACGGTCGGCCCCCCCGTGTCAGGATAAGCGACGGGTCGCGATCGATTTCGCGACTAAAGTCTCGTAGTGAACTGGCTGTTGCGGCCAGGTCGCGAAGCGCAGCATCAAAGTTACCGCGGGTCTGCGATCGAGGCGATAGCATGTCATTCAGCGAGGTGGACAGCGTGTTCACCTCATGCACGGTACGGTCGGTGTCCGCAATAACGTGGCTGAGTTCGGTGCCCCGGTCGGTCAGTTGTTGTTGTCCCTCAATGGCCACCCGGTCGAAGTCACCCAGAGTTTGGGTGGATTCCGACCCGATTTTCTGGATCGTTGCCGTGGCACTCTGCAACGTATTGCTGGCTCCTTCAGAGGTTTTTTGGACGCTGTCCAAAAGTGGTCCCATCCTGTCGCCAAGCTGATCCGAAACGTGCTGGATGCTCTCGAGGGTACGTTGTGCGGTGTCTACCAACTGGCGCACCTGGAGCTGTTCAATCTGCGTCTGGATCGACTCGAATGGCGAAGCGACAGCTGGGATCTCGGGCATGCCGAGCGCACTCTTTGTCAACCCTGTCCTGAGGTCCGGTCGTAAGTCGAGTTCAACCTGAAGTTGGCCGGTAATGAGGCTTGACGTGTTGAGCTGTGCTACGAGACCTGCCCGCAGCAGCCGCGGCAGGCTGAGCGGAGTGTCAGCGAGCGTGCCGTCGGCCGCCCGCATCGCATCCCGATTCAATTCGACGATGACAGCAATCTGCGCGGTCAGGTCCTTACCATCGAGACGTACCGAAATGCGCCGCACCGAGCCAACCTGAACGCCTCGGAAGGTAACCGGTGCACCGACGGCCAGCCCGGAGATGGAACCTGGAAATAACACGACCGCCCGCTGCTCCGGGCTGAACAGATCGAGGTGTCCGAATAGCAGGATCGCCGCAATTGCGAGCGCCAGACCGGTCAGCACAAAGCCGCCTACGATCGACGGTTTAACTGACGTCATTCTGGGAATGAAAATCGCCGGGTTAGCTGCCGCCATTCTGACCTCCCGTTGTACTACCAGCGTTGACCGTGCCGTCGCGATGCATGAAGGCGTGCACCGACGGATGCGCGCAGTTGTCGCGCAATGCTTTGGGTGAACCATACGCGATTGCAGTCTTCGTTTCAGCATCAAGAAACACGCCGTCGTCGCAGACGGCGAACAAGCTCGACAACTCGTGACTGACCAGCACGACGGTCGCGTTAAAGCCGTCGCGCAATTCCAGAATAAGGTCGTCGAGACGTGCCGCATTGACCGGATCGAGGCCGGCCGAGGGCTCGTCGAAGAACAGGATCTCCGGGTCGAGTGAAAGTGCACGCGCCAGCGCGGCTCGCTTGCGCATGCCACCGCTGAGCTCCGCGGGCATCCGCACACCGGCGCGCGGCAATCCGACAAGGGCCAGCTTCAGACGGACCAGGGCATCAATCGAGGCATTGTCCAGTTGCGTGAACATCCGCAGCGGCAACGCCACATTGTCGGCGACCGACATGGAACTCCACAGTGCATCATTTTGAAACAGCATCCCGAACCGCTGATCCAACTGAGAGCGCCGCGCTTCGCTGGCGGCCCAATAATCCTCGCCATTCACTTGGACGGTGCCAGCAGATGGTCGACGCAATCCGATGAGCGATTTGAGAACCGTGCTCTTGCCGCAACCGCTGGGACCCATGATAGCGAAGATCGATCCAGGTCTGACCGCAAATGAGAGATCGTGCTGGACAGCCGTCTCGCCGTAGCCGACGGTCAGTGCTTGCGCGAGGAGTTTCGGGCGATCCCGGTCGCTATCCATGCGTCAGATCCCCAACCGGTTCGCGCAAACCGCGAACAGAGCATCGAGTGCGATCACGCAGACGATGCCGACGACAACCGCACTCGTTGCCGCCTTGCCCACGTCGGCGGCGCTACGTCCGGATCGCAGGCCGATCCGGCACCCAGTGAAGGCGATCACCGCACCGAAGACGACGCTCTTGATGAGACCTAACAGGAATTGGTGGCCGTCGACCGCGGTGCGCATCTCTTCGACGAAAGCTGTCGCATTGAGTCCAAGTGTCAGTTTGGCAACGACGACACCGCCGAAGATACCGACCGCACAGCCATAAAGATAGAGAATTGGCATCATGCAGGTGAGCGCCGTGATCCTCGGTAGAATGAGATAATCGAATATCGGAATACCTGCCACCCGGATTGCATCGATTTCCTCGTTGCCCTGCATCGTTGCGATCTGCGCGGCATAAGCTCCCCCGGTGCGTCCCGACATAATGATTGCCGTCATCACGGCAGCCATTTCTCGCACCACTGCCACGCCAATCAGATCGGCGACATAGATACCTGCACCGAATCGCCGCAATTGAGCGGCACCCACGAAGGCCAGAATGCCACCCACCAGGACATTCACGACGGTAACGATCGGTACGGCAGCGATCCCGGCATCCCACGCGCAATCCAGCACGTCCAGGCGACGCAGCCCCCCGTGACCACTGAGTGCGGGCCAGGTACGCAGCATCGTGTTGCCTACCAGACCGAAGATTTCAACAACTTCCGACCATCCCGCAATCACACGGCGTCCAATCCATGCAAGCAGACCTTCTGACGCCGCATGCCTGCCCTCCGGCATGACCTCAATCGAGGCCAGCGCGATCAGCTTTCGCGCTGGTTCGGGCAACCCGGCCTGGTCGAACTCAATCTCGAACTTCGCAGCCTGAGCCTGGAGCTCCCACAGAAAGGCGATCAGCGCACTGTCCCAGCGCCCAAGCCATTTCGCATCGAACAACAGCGCTCGCGGGCGCTTGTCTGTCAGGATCTGCTCCGCCATCGTTGCCACGACGCCAGTCTGGCGGACGATCCAATCGCCGGTCAGAACGATCACCAGATCGGACCCCTGGGGGCGCGCCGTCCATCCGGCTACCTTATGAAAAGCAGTCGTTTGTTCCGGTACACTTCCAGCGGCCGCATCATCAAATCCAGGATCAACAAGACCTGATCCCTGATGCGCCGAAACCCGGGTATTCTGGGCGACGTCATCCTCGTGTTCTGGCCATCGGTGGCGAGCATGCTGTATCCGGTCGTTACGCATAACGGGTCCTTGCAGGCCTGAATAAGCGAGATAGGTACATAGGAGCGATGACGTGAAATTAAAATCCCGTTTGTCATGATTGTGTGAAGAATCGAGTATCGCGAGACGTCCATCGCTCCGACGGGTCCCGTCCATCGTTTGGATGGTTGTCGCCAGCAATCCGATCCACTTACAGAGCACAGCGATCGTCGGGCACACACTTTTGTAAACCAGAGAACGGTAGCAATCCTGGTTGCAGCCTTTCCCCTGGTGTTATTGAGACGACCGGAGGTGCGCAATGCGGCGCAGATTGCATGAGGTGTTCTTCGGTCATCGTTTGATTTAGTGGATTACCGCCCGATGCATAAGGATCCATTCACACTTCAGTTTCAATGTCGGCGGCTGATGGCGACGGCGGCACTGACGCGACCAGAGACCGTAAGCGTCTCGCCTTCAAATTGGGCCGGATTCGTATCACTCGGCCTCCCACAAATAACCGCTGCCAATGCCCACAACGACGTCACTTGCACAAGTGATCGTGCGATCCAGGAAGCACCGTGCCGTCGGAAAAGACTGTGCCGATGCCATGTCATAGGGTTTGCAGGGTTAACCTAACAACCTTGGACGGAGTTTCCGATGCAGGTCCTGAACTTCTCTGCCGTGTTGCTGTCAGTCGGCTTGCTCATGGCAGCCCCAGCTTTCGCCCAAACCGCCCAGGTGCAAAAGCAACCGACGCAGGAAGGCGCCCCCGCGTTTTCGGAGCATTGCAGTCTGCCCTACAACGCCAACCCTGCTGCCGATCCGGACTGCAAGCAGCACACGCAGAACGTAAGCCCGTCGCCCAGCGAAGCAGACAACAGTCACAAATAACGACTAGGCCGCCGTATTCATCCCGGATGTCGCAAGGCAATCGGGATGGAACGCCGTCATCCGAGATCGTCGTAATCCTCGTTGAACGACGACCCGAAAATTAGCCAGCAATTAGTCAGTCGGAGGTGCTTATGGTTTGCTCAATCACCAGATGGATGCGCCACGGTTCGGCGATTGTGCCGGCGCTGGCGTTGATTTTGCTTTTCTCCCGGCTCGCGTACGCCGGCGCGGAGCCCGACCCGATCGCGGCAATGCTTGCCAGAGTATCGCCGGCGGTTGTCCGAGTCACTACCGTGCGGCCTGAGATGCAGGAAGCAAATGGAAGCAGCGGCAAAGTCGCGACTGCCGCCACCACGGCGGGGACATACACTTCCTTCGGTTCTGGGTACATCATCGATCCGTCAGGATACATCGGCACCAATAAGCATGTGGTCGATGGCGGGATCGCCGTGTTCGTGAAAACCGCCGATGGCGTGCGCTACCCGGCTAAAATCGTCGGTGTGACGGAAGATGCCGATATGGCCCTGCTGAAGATTGACGCTGGACATCCGTTGCCATTCGTCAAATTTGGCGACATCGACAAGGTTCACATAGGCGACAAGGTCGTCGCGATCGGCAGTCCGTTCGGATTCGACAACACGGTGACCGCTGGCATCGTCAGCGCCCTCCATCGCGATATCATGGAAAGCCCGTTCGACGATTATATACAAACCGACGCGGCGATCAATCACGGCAACTCCGGCGGCCCGCTGTTCAACATGGAGGGTGAGGTCATCGGCATGACCAGCGTGATATTTTCGCCTGATCCGGCGTCCGCCGGAATCGGCTTCGCCATACCGTCGAGTAGCCTTCAATTCGTCTTCGAACGCCTCATGAAAACCGGCAAGATCAACGGGGGCATGCTGCCAATTCACACCCAGCAGATGACCTGGATGCTGCAACAGGCTCTGGGCGATCCGGACCGCCTCGGCGCGCTCGTTACGTCAGTGCAAGATCAGAATGGCACGATGCTACAGGGCAAGATCAAGGCCGGCGACGTGATCCGGAAGTTCAATGGAGAAATTGTCCTGGATCCCCGCGACCTGGCACGCAAGGCTGTAAAAACTCCGATTGGTAGTGATGCTGCGCTGGAAATTTGCCGGGGCGGCGTGATTCAAAACGTGCACGTTACAATGCAGGCCCTACCCGAGGCGAAGCCGATTGTCCTGGACGACGATGGACCGCGGGCACTTGGTCTGAAACTAGATTCCGCCCGGAATAACGACGGCGGCCAGGTGGTGAAAGTGGACGCGGTGGAGCCGGACGGTACGGCCGCTGACAGCGGAATACAAAAAGGTGACGTCATCGTCGAGGTTCAGGAGACGCCTGTCTCGGAACCCGATCAGGCACTGCGCATCTTCCGGGCGCAGACGTCCCTGCAACACCATTTTGCTGCAGTCCTCGTGGAACACCAGAAACAACTCCACTGGATGTCAATCGCCATCCCTGATTGATACGATTGTCATGGCAACCAAAGTGCCCGTGCCGATTGGCATTTGATCTCCCGGCTGCCCCAACATGTTCGGCCTGGTGGATCGCGGACTGTGGCTGAAACCGCACCCCGCGCTCCGACCAGGGCGCGGGGGGACGGATCACGGATGTGCGAATTTCACGCCGGGGCAGTGCACGAAACAGAACGAGGCCATTCCGGCTCGTCGCTCTGGCCGAGGTCGTGATCGCAGCCGCCCGAATTATCAGAGCCAATGCCGCTGATTCCCAGTACATCGGTCCTGCTATGGGACCAGGTCGCCTCCGCCCCAAAGGTGACCAGCGAAGACGTGATGATCGGAATTGCCCATGACGCGGTGACCGAGCGGGAGGCTTGGGCCGGCGTTACAGCAGATTACACTTCCGCCGCGACCAGTGGACAAAATCTTTGCCAGACAATACCGCGACTTGCGCGCCTCACGTCCTGCGCGGGATTGCGCCGGCAAACCCGCGGGGAAACACTGCGCCGGCCATCGAATATGAAGAACGAAACGTATTCAATGCCTGCCTGATGTCCGTTGGCTTGATGGTATCCGAATCAGTCCAGGCCAAGCCTTAAAAAACCTGAATTGGTGCCACAGAGGCACTGGCACCAGAGCCCGGCTGCTTGGGCGCTCTTCAAGGCAATGAGAACCTGATATCCCGCGACCAGCAGTGAACCCGCCGGACCGCGGTCCCTATCGGTGGCGTGAACCCGCTTCATAAAGCCGCGGCGGAGGGCGCGCCGAGAGCGAATCACCGTGGGCTGAAGGCTCTGTCCGTACATCGCTACCGCATACGCAATACCTGGACGACCAGGGCAAAGTGCGCAACAGCCTTTGTTGAGCTCGCGGTGGCGTCGTCGCCTTCCCGGCGGCCTCTGACCGGTGTGCACATCCCAGCACCCTTTGATCCGGTACGCCAGACGACGGATTCGGTGGTCCCATTCAACCGGACCGAGTTGGTGGCGCGGTCTCGCGCCAGCCGTTTGATTCACGCGCCCAGGGTCGATCCTGAAAAGACGCGAGCAAGTTTTTAGGAATCTTCAGCAGCATCCCAAGGAATCCTGCGTCGTCGGCGACTAGATTGACAGTGCGGGAAAAATAATCCCGTCGGGGAAGGAGGTATTCACATGTTGACACTGGTGGCAGGAGGCGATGGGGGCCCGGTTGCTCAGATCATCCATCGCGAAGGGCGATGGTTCGATATACCCGGCGGCGCTGGCGTCGACCTCGCTGAACCGCGGATCTCGGCATCACGTTGGAATGGGCACGTTGAGGGTCGGTGCGAGCAAGAGTCGGAAATCGAACAGGATTGCCATGTTATCGGCATCGCGCTCCAGCCGATGGAGGACGTAACAGTCTTCGCCGCGCGAAAGCTGATTCAGACCGGACCCCTTCCAGCAGGGAGCATGCGAGTGTACGAACCCGGCCTGCCTATGCGCGGGATCTTTCGGGGATCGTACGACGCTCTGCACCTGCATGTCCCAAACACGATGATCGCCGAATACGCCGCCGAATCCGCAAATGCGGGATGTGGCCAAAGGCGTACAACCTCGCCGATCAACGACCACGCCATCGTGGACCCGGTGATTGAACGGTTGGCGCGTGCACTGATCCATGCTGAAGAGTTGGGCGGGGCATTCGGCCAGAGCTACGCCGATGGCATCAGTCTCGCCATAACCGCCCTGTTGTTTGGCGGAGGTTCCGATGATGCGCCAGCACAGCGTTCGCGCGTGTCTGGGCTTTCCAAATGGCGCCTGAAACGGGCGAAGGAGTATATGGTGGCCAACCTCGCCGACCCGATCGGCCTGGCCGACATCGCGGCTGCGACAGGACTATCGCGCATGCACTTCGCGGCGCAGTTCCGGGCGGCGACCGGCCAGCGGCCGCACGATTACCTGCTGCAACTGAGGATCGAGCGTGCTCGAGAGCTGCTTTTGACTTCCCGCCTGCCGCTGGTGGAAATCGCTTTCGAGGTCGGCTTCAAGACCCAGGCTCACTTCACGACCGTGTTTGCGCGCTTCGTCGGGGAAACGCCGAATGCCTGGCGGCAACGCAACCATGGGGCCTTGGACACTGGGATCCTGAAAGCAGCGTGATGGTCCACCCATTTTCATGGGAATAAGGCTTTATTTGTTGGCATGAGGGCCGACGGCGTCCCTCGGAGGCATCCGGCAAAGCACAAGATTAAGGCGTCATCGGGATATTATCGCCCACCGCGCTATTGTCACCGAACGAACGGCAGGTTACCTGCCTGTGTCGGCGGGGCGAGTTATGAATATATCGCCAAAGGCATCGAATTCACAATTACCGCTGGCGTCTTGGCCTGGCGAGGGTGAGTCTGGCCCGGGCGCGGAAATTTGCCCTGCGTGGCCTTCGGGTGAGGAATTTGTCGACAATCGGCCGGATATGACCGGTCGCCTTGGTCTTATTCGTCCCTCGGGACAACGCCAGTCGCTCCGATGCCGGTTCTATTTCCGGCAAGAAGTGAGGCGGCGCGGCGCTCAGCGTGTCGCTAAACCCTTTGCTGATCTGCTCACGTCAACCGTGCTGCAGAATGACGCGCACACGCTCCACCTACCCCACGGCGGCGGTGGCGGGGGTTGCGGAAACCCGTCCCGCAGGCCAGTTTTCGGGCAATCGCGACGAGGGATTTGCGCGCCGCAAAGGCGTTGCTCGACTCGCTGCCGTCATGACGTCACTCGACCTGGTCGGCCAATTGACGACCGGTTGCCTCTGACGGGCCGGATACCTCCGCGACCATTGATATGGGAAAGTCGATTGTCGCCAAAGCTTCATATATGTCAGCGACGCGATGAAGCTCAAGTTGTTCCGCTGGGCATGTGGAACATTCCGCCCGAACACGGTGATCCAGCGCAAGTGCGATAAGGTCAATCGCATTGGGCCCGTATTGAGGTAGCGCAGTTGGCACGAGATACTCTCCGATCCAGTCAAGACCGAAATTGCAGCTATTCCACCCCGAACACGTTGATCTGGGTCAAACAGTCGTCATGGCAGGCAACAATTCGGGTCAACAAGCACGGTTCATCGGGGAGACAGAAACTCGAACCGGATCCATGATAGCAGTCAACGCGATGATGGTCGTTCGTTCACTGCAAGGACATTTCCCGGACCGCTCCACCGGTGGTCCCGCGACGCCCTCGACACGTCGGATCTGGCCGCGGAGTTGTGGAATCCTGACCTACGGGACCGGCGAGGGAGGAACCTGAAAAAAACCTGAGTCACGAACCCCGAGGCGCCCGAAAAAGACCAAAGGCTGGTTTATGAGTCTGGTCAGACGAAAAGGGCGGAATGTGTCGTCCCCGGCCTCCGCGACCGGAGGTGCAGGAAACCGGCCGACGGCGACGTTGGCTGTGGTGCCGGCATGAAAGTTCTGCCGATTCGGCGAAAGCGCACTGTCCGACATGATCATCATCCTTGGTGGGAGTGGACAGGACTGCACGTAGCCATAGAGTTTCTGCGTGAGGTCGGTTTTCGAGTCTGGGTGACCGCCGGTCGACAGTCTTTCCTGCCGGCACGGCCATATCGGAATCACACAAAGGCATGGCATTGGCGAAAGGTGCCAGGTCGTGAGCTCTGCCCCGCTGGCCTTGGTCACGGACATGCGAGAACGCGTGACTTCCGGACAAACCATGCGAACCACGCAGACGACGTTCCTGCAGTGTTGCAAGAAGCTCGACGAAATCACATTCGCATCGTTGTAAGGAGGTGATCGGATCATATCCGAGCGCCGGATCTCATTTGGATGTGCGGCGCCGCATACACTGCCTGACCGTTAAGTCACTCGCACCAATACCGTAATGACCAGCCAGCGGGCCGTTCGTCTCGCGCGGCATATGCGCCGACGGGGTATCACTCCGCGCACAATATCATGTTGGTAGCCCCTCAAGCAGTGCTCGAGCGCTTGTCGCCCGACACGGGCAGAAAGCACCGGCGGGGGTTTTGGCGGGACCGCCACGTGTGCAGGAACCAGCCGGCGAACGACGTTATGACGGCAGCAAGTCGAGCATTTTGCGGGCGGCCCGCAAATCCGCAGTCGCGAAACCTTCGGTAAACCGATCATAGACGGGTTGCAGAATGTCTCGGGCGGCGGCGTGGCGTCCCCGGGCCACCTTCAAACGGGCAAGGCTGAGGGCGATCCGCAACTCCCAGAACAAAGCGCCTTGTTCGCGGGCCATATCGGCTGCCTGTGCAAAGCAGTCTTCGGCCTCGATATAAAACCGATCAGCGTCCTGCCGGAGCAGCAATTCGCCCTTGTTGCGTAACAGTTCCGGAACATACCAAACCTGACCGTTGGCGCTATGGCCGGCGCCTGCCACCGCGTCATTCACGGCGTCGAGCGCTTCGCCGAGCCGTCCAAGCCCGGCAAGCCCGTCCGCCAATGCACCCATGAACTCCGGATAAGACGCACGCCAGCCATTCCGACGGCAGGTGTCGAAGGCCTCACGCAGCACAGCCGTGCCGCTCGCGAACTCGCCACGCGCGACCAGCAGCTTGCCTTCCAGAAAGCGAGCCACAACCTGAAAAAACGGCATGTTCGAACGCGTCGCCGTATTGCGCAACAGCTCGATCGCTTGCTCCGCGGCGGCAAGGTCCGCGGTCATGAAAGTGATACGGCACAGGCCAAAATAGAGCACGTAGCAGAACGATAGCCGGCGCTCCGTAGCCTCTTCGACGCTGGCCCGGGCCTCGTCGTGGGCCCTTTCCACGAAGCCTCGCAGGCAAAGCACCCGAGCCAGCATGGCTCGGGCCATCGGGCGGTCATCCGTTTGGTGCAGGACCGTTCGCGGTCGATCTGCCGGCTGGGCCGGGTGTCGCAGAAGCCGTTCAAAGCATGCCTGAGCTTCGCGAAGCCGCCCGGTCGTCGAAAGCATTTGGCCCAGCCGGCGATCGGCGACAACAGCCAGGGCTGGATCGCCAATCTGGTCAGCGACCTGGTGCAGCCGCTCCACCGCAGCCGACGCCTCACCGTATTCGCCGCGAAACACCAGTGCGCCCGCAAGGCTCAACAAAACCCGCACCTGCACGTCGAGGTCGTCCAGGGCCTCAGCATTTTCGAGGGCCCTGGTCAGGACGGCTTTGGTTTGCTCAGAGGGTCCCGTCGTCGTCAGCAGCGCGGACCCAAGCGCGGCTTCCAGGTGAACCAGGCGGCGCCTGTTCAACTCGCCGCCAGGCAGCAATCCGAACAGCGCGCGCTCGCAGCGGTCGCGACATTCAGCCGCCAGTGACTTATGCAGCCAGATCGGACCGTACGCGATCGTGAGATCGACACCGATTTCCCTGTCGCCATCGCGGGAAAAAGCCCAGTCGAGGGCAGCGCGAACATTGTCGATTTCGCGCACACGGTTTGCCAGATCGTCCTGGGTCAACCGCGATCCGGAACCAGGTTCGGGCGCGAAGAGATCACAATAATATTCCGCGTGGCGTCGCCTGGCGCCGTCGATCTCGCCGCTTTCGTCGAGCTTTTCGAGTGCATAAGCCCGGATGGTTTCGAGCAGCCGCCAGCGGTTTGGCGTCGCCGAGCCCTCGAATGTAACAAGGCACCGGGCGACGAGACTGGCGATGTTTTCGACAACCGAAGCCGAAGTCAATTCTGTGCCGCCGGTGACCGCCACCACCGATTCAAGGGTGAACCCACCGTTGAAGACGGCCAGGTGGCGCAGCAATAGCTGTTCTGGCTCGGAAAGCAGGCCATGGCTCCAATCGAGCGTTGCACGCAGCGTGCGATGCCGCGACAGCGCACCACGGCGTCCGGAAATCAACAGCGCGAAGCGATCGTTCAGACCGATTGCCACCTGCCGAATGCCAAGCGTGGCGGCGCGTGCTGCGGCAAACTCGATGGCCAGCGGTATGCCGTCGAGTTGCCGGCAGATTCCCGCGATCAGCGGGAGGTCTTCGGCGCGCGGCGAGAAGCTAGATTCCAGAGCTTTCGTTCTGGTAATGAAAAGTTCCACCGCGCTGTGCCCCAAAATGTGGGCCGGTTCCTCGGCTGCCGAGGCCGGTACTTCGAGTGGCGGAACGCGATAGACGTACTCGCCGTCGATCCGCAAAACTTCCTGACTGGTTGACAATATCGTGGTGCGTGGGCATAGACGCACGAGCATCTCCGTCAGGTTCGCCACCGCATCAATCACGTGCTCGCAGTTATCGAGCACGAGCAGAAGATGCTGTCCGTCGATGGCCCGAGCGACAGTCTCGGCGGAAATCGTTTCGCCGCTGATGTTCAGGCCGATTACGCTGGCCACCGTCGACGGTACGAGGTCGGGATCGGGCAGCGAGCCCAGTTCGACAAACCACACGCCGCCGCGAAAGTTGGCGAGGAGGCCGCTTGCGACTTCAATGGCGAGGGTGGTTTTGCCGATGCCGCCGGGGCCGGTCAGCGTCACCACACGCCAGGCGGATACGGAATCGCGCAATCGCTTTGCGGTGGCGGACCGGCCAATGAGGCGCGTAACGATAACCGGAAAATTGGTTGCCGCAGCTCCGCGGTTTTCCCGTAACGGCTCAGGAACGACCGACGGAACAGCTTCGTCCTGACGCCGGACCGTCCAGTTTTGCAGCAGGCGATAGCCGCGGCCCGACTCGGTCTTCAACATGACCCGAAACGGGCCGAGTGCCTTGCGTAGCGCGGAGATGTGCACCTGAAGTGTGTTATCCCCGATGATCATGCCCGGCCAGACGCGATCCATCAGGTCGCTCTTCGTTACAAGATCACCGGCGGCCCGGACCAGAACCTCGATAATCTCGAACGCCCTTCCGCCGATTGGGACAGGTACTCCGTGCGTGCGCAACTCGCGTCGCGCGAGATCAATTTCACACTCGCCTGCCTGATATACAGCCGGGCGGTCCTGTTCTGGCATTGCCACAACTCGCGGGTGACTGCTTTTCCCGCTTTATTCACAAATCCGGTGCGACGCAAGGACGCGTACCCGACCGCAGCCGGCGTTGTTCGCGCAGATTTCCGAATGGCCCTTTTTGCGGAAATAACCATCATCAGTCGAAGCAAGCTGAAGCGGGCGTTGTCACACCGAGGCGGCGACGTCCACCTTGCTACCGCTATTGTAAGCGGCACGGTCGCGAGAACCTGTCCTCCACGTCGGTTACTGCCCACCCAACACCTCGCGGTGGATCCGCTACGGGTCGGGCTCAGACCAGATTGATCGCGACCGCAATGTTGCCGCTTGTGGCGCGGGAGTACGGACAGACCTGGTGCGCCTCATCAACCACCCTGCGGGCAACTTCGCGCTCGACACCCGGCAGGACGATATTCAGACGAGCCGCCAGCCCATAAGCACCGTCCGCCGGACCGAGGTCCACTTCCGCGTCAATCGCCACGTCCGGGGGCAGCGTCACCTTCATTTTATGGGCCACGAGCTTGATCGCACTCAGGAAGCAGGCCGACCAACCAGCGGCGAACAATTGCTCGGGGTTGGTCCCGCTGCCCAACGTGCCTGGCACCGAAAGCCTGACCTCCAGCCGGCCATCGTCAGTGCGGGAGGTGCCGCCGTCGCGCCCACCCGTGGTGTGAGCTTTAGCGGTATACAACACCTTTTCCAGTTGGATCATGACAGGTTCCTCGACGTTTCGAAGTCGCACTAGAACTGACAAGATTTCTATGCCGTGCTAATGACTCTGACGTACCCGGTAACGAGCGGCATCATGAGCGGGTGACAGATTCGGCCGCATATGCAGCCGCCCGGCGTCGAAGGCTTTCCATTCCGATGGATGGGGCTCCAGCAATTGGTTCCTATCGCTCCAGGCTCGCGTGATATTTCCATTTCGCCCGGGTCCTTTCGCAATTGCACTTTATGATTTCGTGATCATCACCACACTCTGGCGATGCCGATTCAAAGCGTTGCGCAGACCGCGCTGACGGCGCCATCCGTGGGCAACAAGATGCTTGCGACTGAGCACATGGCAATCATCCGAGCCTACATCTTTGCAAAACCCACGTTTTTCGAAAAGGCACGATGCAGACGCGACATCCGTTAGCGCACCGATACTGTCAGTGGAACGACCGTGCGGTTCGGGAAGCGAAAATGCGATCCCAAAAGACGCCGGCCGCGCCGTGAGGCATGCATCGTGGCATGCGCGGACGTGGCTTTCGTCGTCCGCCTCAGAGGAGAAATCCAATGCTCACACAAGTGCTTACCCATGACACGGTAGCCTTCCGCGAGCCCCCTCGGCAGCAAACGGGGAATCGGCGAAGTCACGGTGAAGACGAGGCTTTCTACCTTCGTCGCCTGGTGGCCATCGGGCTCGAGAGGGCGACAATCAGCCGGGTCCCAACGCTCGACTGGCCCGCCGACCTGTTCGCGGACGTACGCGTGGAGATGGCGGCATGAACGTAGTCTGCTACCCCGGCAATGCAGCGCCCAGTTTGTATTCCGATGACCTGACTATGCCGTGGACCTCGCGGTTGACGGTGTCGCGGCGCATTCCGGACAGGGCAGACCGGCCGACCGTGCGGTCCAGGTTCGAAAGCATGGCGCTACGAGCGGGCAACGTGCCACCGGAGGCCGGGGACCTGCTCGGTGTCCTGCTTGCCTCCACGTTTCCACGGCATCGTCACGGATGCCGGGTGCTGCGTCCACTGTGGACTGAAGAGGCGATGCACCGGGCATACAATTTCGTGCGGCTGGTCGACACCAGGAACCGCCGCAGCGAATCGATAGGCGAGAACCCTGTCGTTGCCCAGGTTGAGGATGCCATCGCCTGTGAACTGGCGGTTTGTTTCAGGGACCTGACGGTCGCCGGAGAACGCGAGGTGCTACCCTGCTCCGATGCCCTGCGCAATGTCATCACCGCCCTGGGCGCGCTGTTCGGTGGTCCGGCCAACATCACCCTTGATGCCAAAATCGAGGAGGTGTGGCTGCCGGCCTACAAACGACGCGCGCTTGTCCTGGCGGCGTCCGAACTGGTCAGCAATGCTCTGATGCACGCGTTTCGGGGACGCATGGCCGGCTTGATCGAGGTCGATTTGGCCGCCCTTGGCCCCACGTCAGCGTGTCTGCGTGTGGCCGACAACGGCCGCGGCTTTACCAACTCAACGCCCAATCTCGATTGCGGAGTGGGCGCCGGACTCGCCTGCTTGCTGGAGGCAGATCTCGCCTACGATCGGATGGCGGGCTGGACGATCGCCGAGATCGAGTTTCCTGTCTCTGAATCTTAGTCGGATCGTTGGTTGGCGTTCCGATCGTGCAATTTCGAAAGACACGTGCGATTTTGCAAACCAACATCGGGAGGATATATGCTGCGGGCGGCGGCTAAGCAGGCGACGGTTTCTCCGCCCAACATGACTACGGCGGAAAGGCCGGATCACTTGAGCGGCTATTTTCTGCGCGATGTACCAGTTGGCATTGCGGCTACTGGGGTACGACGGGAAATAGTCACCCCAGGCTCCGTTTCAGTCAAAGCGGACAGGTATTGGGGCGCTTCGACGCAACGTTCGCTGAACGCTGGCTTCGCTGCGACCGATCACCTTCCGGACCGCTTTCATAGCTGTTATGGCATCACGAAGAAGGCGGCGGCCACTGCAAATGGACTCGCCGGCCGCCTGCCATCGTGGAAGGTCGAAGCTGTTGTCCGCGCGGCTGACGATCTGATCGCCGGCAGGCTTGCGGATCACTTTCCGCTTACTGCCTGGCAGTCCGGTTCCGGTCGAGAGACCGACACGAATGTCAACGAAGTCCTGGCGAACCGCGCAATCCAGCTATTAGGCGGAGCGATCGGCAGCCGGGTACCTATTGACCCCGCCGGAGATGTGAATCTGGGACAAAGCCTGGCCGGGATGTTCACCACGTCGTTGCACATCGCGACAGTGCTGGAGCTCGAAGAAGGGCTGATGCCGGCAGCGGCGACGCTGGTACGAGCGCTCGATCGGACCCGGGTGTCGTCTCTCGCGCAACGGTTGCGTGCCGCACTGGCGCGGATCGACGAGGCCGAGGGGGGTCTGCACGAGATCGTCAGCGGCGCGGCGAGTGACAGCT
>JBEKQQ010000027.1:0-84527 GCA_049519555.1 Acetobacteraceae bacterium | reverse complement strand
ACGAGAATGGTTTCAGCGCAAGTCCGGAACTTTGCGGAGCGCTGCGGGTTGAAATTACCACGGATGCCGCATTCATGAGGGAACTGCCTTGCAAAAGTTACGTCCTGGCCGTTATTGTCGGGATATAACCGAAGAGTGCCACGCCACTGCGGCGGCATGGCCGCCGTGTCGGCACTGACATGAAAGTTATTCGGGTTCAGAGCTTTATGGCATCCTTGTGCGCGATACCGTGACCCGCCGTGAGGATGTCGCCGCTGATGCGGTTTGCTTCCGCGTCGTCATAGATCCTATTGAGGCGCTGGCAATTCCGGCTCGTCTGCATGCCGACGATCAGCTCGAGAGCGAATTGCTGGATTTGATTGATGAGATTGCCTTTGCACTCGACCCGGATCCACATGATCCGAGGCCGCGTCACGTTCAGGCGGCCGGCGCAAGTCTGGCAGTTTCGAGTGTGATGTTCCGGCGCGTCGGAGGCAATCGCCGCATATCGTTCGCAGTATGGCGGCTTGATTACCGACGATCCGCAGGGCTTCCGGTTGCCCCCGGGGTTGCTTAAAGTGTTCTCAGGCCGTTTCGAAACATTTCTGCTGCCATGAACTCACATGGACCGCGCCATTTTCAGCGTATTTACGAGGCAAGCGATGATCCGTGGAATTACCGGAACAGCGATTACGAAAAGGCCAAGCGCGATGCCACGATCGCAGCACTGGACAGTCGCCGCTTTCAATCCGGCCTTGAAGTCGGTTGTTCGATTGGAGAGCTCACACACCGGTTGGCGGACTGTTGCGACGAGCTGCTCGGTTTGGATTTCATCGACGCGGCTTTGGCCGTGGCGCGAGAAAGGTGCGGAAGCCAGCCGTGGGTCTCGTTCCAGAACGTTCGGGTTCCCTCCGAATGGCCGGAGGGGCAGTTCGACCTGATCGTACTCTCGGAAGTGTTATATTTCATTTCGGCTGAAGACAGTCTGCGCCTCGCTGCTCTGTGCCAGCGCTGCCTCCAGGCCGAAGGCGTCATTCTGCTCGTGAACTGGCTTGAAAAGTCGCCTGACGATCCTTGCTCAGGCGACGCCGCGGCAGCACGCTTTATCGACACCGGCCGTGATTGGTTCAGGATTGGCGTGCAACGGCGGACCGAGCGTTATCGTCTCGACATGCTGGAGGTGCTCACACCATGAACTTCAGCGCCGGAGACCAGCAGCCAACGCATCGCGGAAGGCGCATCTCGGCCTCGCCTGGTCCTCTGCACCAGACGGGCGACGTGCCTTGCATTCGGCCCGCTAACTGACCTGGACGTGTGCCGCCTCCTCCGGATCGAATGGCGCAGCCACAGAGGTCGTGGCCGTCCTCCGCCTCAGGATCTTCGAGGAACGGCCTGGCTGAGCAAGCCGGCGTCTTCCCCCATCCGTGCTCCCTTTGGCTCTCGGCCGAGCGCGACCAGAACCGTGATAATCACGGCCACAGTGCCAACGACGATGGCCATTGCGAGGCCGTAGTCGCCATTAAATCTCTCAGCGAGCCACACCTGAATGTTGGCATTGGCCGAGGCCAGGAAATTGCCCAGTTGATAGACCAGACCTGGGAACGTGCCGCGGATGGTGGCCGGCGATAGTTCATTCAGATAGACCGGGACGACACCCCACGCCCCCTGCACGCAAATCTGCATCAGGAAGGCGCCGAGACCCAGCATGAATGGGGTCGAGGAGAATGCCCAAAGGCGCAGCACCGGGAGCGCCAGCAGCGACGCGATGACGATGGCCCATTTGCGACCGATGCGTTGCGACAGCGAGCCGAAGCCAATGCCGCCGATGATGGCGCCGATGTTGGCAACAATGGAAATCGCCGAGATCTCGCCCGGCTGCAGCTTATGCTGCGCGCCAAGGAACTGACTTGGATACAAATCCTGCGATCCGTGACTGAAGAAATTGAAGGCCATCATCACCACGGTGGCAAAGATCACGAGCCCCGAGTACTGACGCATCACCGTCCAGATGCTGATCGTGCGCTCCTCCTGGGTGCGCGCCAGCCAATCCGGGCTCTCGGGCACGGTGCGCCGGATGTAGAACACCAGCAGCGCCGGAGCGACGCCGACCATGAACATGCCGCGCCAGCCAAGCCACGGGAGCGCCAGATAGAGCACGGAGGCCAGGAGGTAGCCGCTGGGATAACCGGCCTGCAGCAGTCCGGAGACCGAGCCACGCCATTTAGCCGGAATGCTTTCCATCGTCAGCGAAGCCCCAATCCCCCATTCGCCGCCCATGGCAACGCCATACAGCGCCCGCAGGATCAGAAAGACCAACAGTGTCGGTGCCAGGCCGGAGCAGAACTCCAGCAGCGAGTAGCACAACACGTTGACCATCAGCGTTGGGCGCCGGCCGTAGCGGTCGGCCAGCCGTCCGAACCCGAACGCGCCGATCGCCCGGCATGCGAGCGTCAGCGTGATTGCAAAGGCGACACTGCCGATAGGCGCGCTGAAGGTGGCCGCCACCTCGCGCAGCACGAACGCCATGATGAAGAAATCGAAGGCGTCGAGAGTCCAACCCAAATAGGCGGCGAGGATGACGTGAACCTGTTGTCCCGTGAGCCGCCGCGCAGTGTCCGACACGCTTTTGCTGCCCTTCTCGCCGTAACGTTTCCCAGGCTTGCAGGCTGGGCTTCTTTCACGGTTCTTGCAATGCTCGGCCCGACAGCGTTCGATCAAACGGCCTCACGCCGATACCGGACGGCGTGTTCAAAATGCAAGATCACGCGCTGGCCGTTTGTTCCATTGAGGTCGCCAGGAAGGCGGCAGCCGCCCGGAGACGCGCCGCACGCTGAGTTCTGCGTGATCACGTTACGCGGCTTTGGGCAAGCTCGTGAACTCAACGTCCTGAATGGTTTATGTCCATCAGCGGAAGATCTCCCAGGCGATCAGCATTGCGACGAAGCTGAGCGTCAGCGATATCGCCAGGACCGTGACCACGCCGCCGATGTTTCGCCCCTATCATCCGCCGCGTAGCAGATTGCGGAAATCGCCGGACACGTGAAGCTTGAGATGATCGTCTGAAGGCAGGTCAGCAGTCACAAACCGCGCCAAATTGAACGTCGTTTGCTCCGCCATGTCACCGAAGATTTGCTGCGCGACCTGGGTCACCCCACGCTCTTTCCGCCGCCCGGAGGCCAAACACCGCAACCATCGGCGACGCCCCCGGGCTCGACGCGACATGGGCGGGGTGTTATCGCGCATCGAATGGGACAGCCAGCCGTAACAATTGAGCCGCGCTCGCCGACCATGGACCTCGGGCGGCTGCGACCGCGCCGGGCTCGCCGCCCAGGCACCTCCCGGCATCGCGGCGCGTGACCATCTCCGGGGACGACAATGCCCCGCAAGGGACCCCCGGCGAGGTCCTGCGCACCTTCCTCCGGCTTGGCGTGACGTCGTTCGGTGGGCCGGTCGCCCATATCGGCTATTTCCGCCAGGCTTTCGTCGAGCGCCGCCACTGGCTGGATGAAGCCTCGTTCGCCGACCTGGTGGCGCTATGCCAGTTCCTGCCCGGTCCGGCGAGCAGCCAGGTGGTGTTTTCACTGGGGCTGATGCGAGGCGGCTGGTTGGGTGGTCTCGCTGCCTCGGCGGGGTTCACCTTGCCGTCGGCGCTCGTCATGCTGCTGTTCGCCTATGTCGCCGCGGACCTGAACGGGCCACTGGGCGTGGCGTTCCTGCATGGCCTGAAACTGGTGGCGGTGGCGATCGTGGCGCAGGCGGTATGGGGGATGGCGTCCACGCTGTGTCCGGACCGCACGCGCGCCGGGATTGCAGTCGCCGGCCTGGCTCTGGTCACCGCGGTTGGCAGCGCCGGCGGACAGATCGGTGCCATCATCCTGGGAGGCTGCGCCGGGGCGTTGCTGTGTCAGGCGGCGCCGGCAGCGACGGCTGGCGGGGCGCTGCCTTCGATGCCGGTCTCGCGCAAAATGGGCCTGTTGTTCATGGCCGTGTTTGCAGTCTTGCTGGTCGTGCCGCCGCTGCTGCTGGCCGGATCGTTGCGGAGCCAAAGCCTCGCGTTGTTCGAGGCATTTTACCGCTCCGGTGCGCTGGTGTTCGGTGGCGGCCATGTTGTGCTGCCGTTGTTGCGGGACGCCGTGGTGGCACCGGGCTGGGTCAGCCCCGATGCGTTTCTGGCCGGCTATGGCGCAGCCCAGTCGGTGCCAGGCCCGTTATTCACGTTCGCCGCGTATCTCGGGGCGGTGATGGGCCCATGGCCGAACGGGATCGTGGGAGCGGTCGTCGCTCTGGTGGCGATCTTCCTGCCGGGGTTGCTGCTGGTCGCCGGGGTGCTGCCGTTCTGGGACGCGTTCCGCCGCCGCCCCTCGGCACAGGCGGCGATGCGAGGGACCAATGCGGCGGTGGTCGGGATTTTGGGGGCCGCGCTGTACAATCCGGTGTGGATCAGTGCGGTGACGGGTGCTCGGGACTTTGCGATTGCAGCGGTTGGGTTTGTGCTGCTGGTGGTCTGGCGGTGGCCGCCGCTGGCGGTGGTGGCGGCGATCGTTGTGGCGACGATCGGGGTGTATGAGTTGGCGTGACTCCGTGCGGTTTTGATATTACATTGCAATGTTAACGGTCGTCGGATGCATCTTTCCGAATGCTCTCGGATCCTATGGAGGGCGGCTGCGCGGATGTCGCGGTCTGGCAAGTAACGTATGGTTATTGCAGGTCCGATCAGCGACCCTGGTCCGCGATGCCGTTTGAGGAGGCCCACCGTCTTGAAGGTCCATCTCTTCTTCGAGCGATTGGTCATGCGAATTTCATACCACAGACATTTCGAAGATCTGTGGATAGGAGTCCTTGGCGGCAAGAGCGACGACCACCTTCTTCGACGCCTTGAAGCAGCGCTTGTGTTGATCAGGCAACACGATCCTGTCCGATATAAACGAATCTGCCGAGACATCGACCGAATCTGGATTTGCCCACTTCCCGGACCTTTGGGCAGCTTCCAGCCCGCTCTGAGGAGATGCAATCTGGAGTTCCGGTTTGTTGGCTCCTCGTCACCAGAGGTGATCGCGTCGACGATCGTGCACGAAGCCACCCATGCGCATCCGTGCTTGCGTAAGATCGGCTACCCGGAAGCGCTGCGATATCGCATTGAACAGATTTGCATGCGACAGGAATTGGCTTTCGCGAGCAGGCTTCCCGACGGAGGCGAAGCACGCGAACAGGTAGAACGCAACCTCACGCGTCCTCCGTCTTCCTGGTCGGATGCAGCGCTCGGCACATGGTACGCGAGCGAAGAGCTTGCCATGGCACGGCATTTCGGAGTTCCGGACTGGATAATCAAATCGTCGCGTGCCATCCGCAACGCACGTCAACGATTGCGTCGCGTTATCGGCTGATTCTTGCGGGCGTCCTTCGACCGCCTGAACAGCGACTTCGCACCCCGGCGCGCAAAGCGATCGTCATCGTGCGAATTTGGTGAATTCCAGGTCTTCAATGCCTAACCGCACTTCGCCCACCGCGTCGATTGGTCGTTTCAGGTATTTATCACGCGCGGCCGGTTCACTTTGCAAACGATGTTGGCGGAATTCGTCAAGGCAGCCATCAGCCGCTCGGAGCACCAATCGTTATACGCAAATCGTGAAATGCGTATAACAACCCGACGATCGTCACGCGGCAACAGATGGGCTGGCCGGATCGCACCATTGCGGATTGGCGATTAAACCGCCCGCTCCACGATCAGCTTCTTGATCTCGGCAATCGCCTTGGCCGGGTTCAACCCTTTCGGGCACGCATCGGTGCAGTTCATAATCGTGTGGCAACGATACAGCTTGAACGGGTCCTCCAGCGCATCCAGCCGCTGGCCCGTCGCCTCATCCCGCGAGTCAGCGATCCACCGATAAGCCTGCAACAACACTGCCGGTCCCAGATACCGATCGCCGTTCCACCAATAACTCGGGCACGACGTCGAGCAGCAGAAACACAAAATGCACTCCCACAGCCCATCCAGCTTCGACCGTTCTTCCTTGCTTTGCAGCCTCTCCCCATCCGGCGGCGCCGGACTGTCGGCCTGCAGCCACGGCTCAATCGACTGCAACTGAGCGTAGACCTGCGACAGGTCCGGGACCAGGTCCTTCACCACCGGCATGTGCGGCAGCGGGGTGATGCGCACCGCGCCTTTCACTTCCTCGATCGGCTTCAGGCAGGCGAGCGTATTGCCGCCGTCGATGTTCATTGCGCAGGAGCCACAAATCCCCTCGCGGCAGGAGCGGCGGAACGTCAGGGTCGGATCGACCTCGTTCTTGATTTTGATCAGCGCGTCCAGCACCATCGGCCCGCAGTCGGCGAGATCGATGTTGTAACTATCCATCCGCGGGTTATGCCCGTCGTCCGGATTCCAGCGGTAAATGCGAAATTCGCGTGCCTCTTTGGCACCGGCCGGGGCAGGGAAACTAAGCCCATGGCCGATGCGGCTATTGGCGGGAAGATTGAACTCGACCATGGCGCTCTCTCATTTCATCGGCGTGGCCGGCCCCGATCCGGTCGTTACTTTCAGCGTTGTGCCGCGAGAGATAGCCGGCTCGGGGGCCGGCCATGACGGAAGCGGCGATACGGCGATGATGGGAGCGGCTGCATGGCCATGAAGGTGGCGGTCGCTCAGCGTTGCCGGAAACGGTCGCACAGCCGTGACGGGAGCAACCGTCAGTACACCCGTTTCTTCGGCGGGAATACCGACACCTCATTGGTCAGGGTCCGCATCTTCACCGGCCGGTAGTCCAGCCGCACCGCGCCATCATCGCCGCACCAGGCCAGTGTGTGCTTCATCCAGTTCTCGTCGTCGCGTTCCGGGTAATCGTCGTGCGCGTGCGCGCCGCGGCTCTCCTTGCGGGCCTCGGCGCCGACCATGGTGGTCATCGCATTGCCCATCAGGTTGTGCAGTTCCAGCGCCTCCATGAGGTCGCTGTTCCAGATCAGGCTGCGATCCGACACCGACATGTCGTCCATGCCGCGCCAGACCCGTTGCATCTCGGCGACGCCGCGCTCCAGAGTCTTACTGTTGCGGAAGACAGCAGCATGCGCCTGCATGGTGCGTTGCATGTCGATCCGTAGTTCAGCCACCTTGGTGCCACCTTTGGCATGCCGCGCGCGGTCGAAGCGATCCATCGTCGCCTCGCCGGCCTTGGGCGGCAGCGGCGGCTGCCCGGCGTTGGCGCGGATCAGTTCGGCCGTGCGGTTGGCTGCCGCTCGCCCGAACACCACGATGTCCAGCAGCGAGTTGCAGCCCAGTCGATTGGCGCCGTGGACGGATACGCAGGCGCCCTCGCCGACGGCCATCAGGCCGGGCACGATGGCATCGGGATCGGATGGGGTCGGCCGTAGCACCTCGGTGTGCACGTTCGTCGGTACGCCGCCCATGTTGTAGTGCACCGTCGGCAGCACCGGGATCGGGTCCTTGGTCACGTCGACGCCGGCAAACACTTTCGAGGTTTCGGAAATGCCCGGCAACCGTTCATGCAGCAACTCGGCACCAAGGTGTTCCAGATGCAAATAGATAAAATCCTTGTTCGGCCCGCAGCCGCGGCCTTCGTTGATCTCCACTGTCATCGATCGCGACACCACGTCGCGGCTGGCAAGATCCTTGGCCGACGGAGCATAGCGCTCCATGAACCGCTCGCCCTCCGAGTTGGTCAGATAGCCGCCCTCGCCGCGGGCGCCCTCGGTGATCAGGCAGCCGGCGGGAAAGATGCCGGTCGGGTGGAACTGCACGAACTCCATGTCCTGGCACGGCAGACCGGCGCGGAGGACCATGCCGTTCCCGTCACCGGTGCAGGTGTGCGCCGAGGTGCAGGACAGAAAGGTGCGGCCATAACCTCCGGTGGCCAGCACGACCATCTGGGCGCGGAAGCGATGGATCGAGCCGTCTTCCAGGTTCCAGGCCATGACGCCGCGGCACACGCCCTCCTGGTCCATGATCAGGTCGAGGGCGAAATATTCGATGAAGAACTCGGCATCGTGCTTCAGGCTTTGTTGATACAGCGTGTGCAGGATGGCGTGGCCGGTGCGATCCGCGGCAGCGCAGGCCCGCATCGCGGGCGCACCGTCGCCGAACTGCGTCATGTGGCCGCCGAACGGGCGCTGGTAGATCTTGCCCTCATCGGTGCGGCTGAACGGCACGCCGAAGTGTTCGAGTTCGTAAACCGCCGGCACCGCCTCACGGCACATGAACTCGATGGCGTCCTGGTCGCCCAACCAGTCGGAGCCTTTGACGGTGTCGTACATGTGCCAACGCCACTCGTCGGCGTCCATGTTGCCCAGGGAGGCAGCGACGCCACCCTGTGCGGCGACGGTATGGCTGCGGGTCGGGAACACTTTGGTGATGCAGGCCGTCTTCAGGCCCGCCGCACCCATCCCGAACGTGGCGCGCAGGCCGGAACCGCCGGCGCCGACCACCACCACATCGTAGCTGTGGTCGACGACGTTATAGGCGCGCGACGAAGGGAGCGTGATCGCGTTCATCGAAACAATCCTCTCAGGAACTCAGGCAGAGAATGAGAGCGCAAACGGTGCAAATCAACGCGAGCAGAATGCACAGAGCTTTGACTGCCAGGACCGCGGCGAGTTTGATGCCCTCTTGCGGCACGTAATCCTCGATCACCACCTGCAAACCGAGCTGCAAATGGTGGAAGGTGGCGAAAATCAGCGCCAGCATCAGCGCCATTCGCACCGGCGATGACAGCCAGTCGGCGACGTCGGCCTGCGAGGCACCGGTCAGCCGCAGCATCGACCAAATGAACCACAGTGTCAGCGGCACCAGCGCGATGGAAGTCAGCCGCTGTCCCCACCAATGCTTCGAGCCGGAGCGCGCCGAGCCCAGACCGCGAGCCCGCCCCAACGGCGAGCGCAGCATGTCGATGTGTGGCGGGTTGGAAAGGTCCGGCATCGTGTCCCTCTACCAGTTCACCAGGCCAACGATCCAGATGAGCACCGTCAGCACGCCGGTGCCGACGAGCACGGCGATCGCCGAGTTGTGGTATTCTTTTTCCTCGAAACCATTTCCGGTATCCATCCACAGATGACGTATCCCGGTTAGCAAATGGAACACCAGCGCCAGGGTCCAGCAAAATAATAAAAACAAGCCGAACGCCGAGCCAAGGAAATACTGGAACCGATCGAACCCGCTCTCGGAGGTAGCCGCCGTGAGCAGCCATAGGGTCAACAGCAATGTGCCGATGCCAAGTCCGACGCCGGTGACCCGATGGGTGATCGACAGCGCCATGCTGAGCGGCCAGCGGTAGACCTGAACATGCGGGGAAAGCGGCCGGCGCACCAGTTTGCCGTCCGAGTTGCGCGCCACCATCAGCGCGTCGCGTACGTCTTTCAAGGATCGCTCCGCTCAGGTTTCAAGGATCGCTCCGCTCAGGTTTCAAGAACCGCTCCACTCAGGTTTCGACAATCGCTTCGCCCGGGTTTTAAGGATTTCTCCGCCCGGGTTTCAAGAACCGCTCCGCTCAGGTCTCAAGGATCGCTCCGCCAAGGTCTCAAGGATAGGCCCGCAAGTCGACCGCGAACCATTGCTTAGTCGCCTCATTTGGCTGGGTCAACGCAACCCTGGGCAGGTCTGCGTTGTGGTTTGCATGGTCAAATTGCGGATCGGAGCGGCGGTTCAACTGATCGGCACGGGCCGGTAACGGTGTCCGGTGAAGATCTGGCCCAGCAACGGCATGGCATCGCCCCAGAAGCCGTCAAACCGATCGATGTCCGGGCGGAAGTCTACCTGCACCGTGCCGGTGCCATTGCGGTCGTGCCACAGAAACCGGCCGGCACAGGCACCCGACGGTGTGAAGTCGGTGAGCGTGCCGGTGTAGCCGCCATCCGCGTCCTCGACATGGTAGGTGCCGATCAACTCGCCGGACCGCAGGGTGAATTGCGTGCCGAGTTGCTTGATCCGCCCGTTGTCGAGGACATGACCGGTCCATTGTCCAACGATGGCCGGCGCACAGGAGGGGGATCCCGCATACGCCGACCCGACATACGGCAGCGCGGCGATCATGTAGCCAAAGGCGCGGGACCATCGCATCACTGAAGCAACCTGGAACTCACTTGCACGGATGTTGAACCACAACGCAGAGCGGGTCCAGAGGTGGGTCACATCGTCAAAAGGCGCGGCACCAGGATAAGACCACCGCGCTGACAGACCGACTCTCGGGCCTCGTCATGGCCCGGCTCGACCGTATAGGCATTTGGTTGAGCCCGGAGCAAGGCATGAACCATGCTCGCTCGTCATCCTCGGGCCTGGCCCGAGGATGCGCGCACTGCCGCAATTCGAGCCGATCTTCACGCGGACAAAGCTAGTCGGGTCGGGCCCGACAATGCCCCTGCGAAGGCGGGAGCCTCAACAAATTGCGCCACAGGGCGAGACTTTTACGGCGCCGGCAGGTAACCGCACCGTCGGGACGACTTGTCCACCCAGACTAAAAATAAGGCAAAAGCTCATGAAAGCTAATTAGGTGAGTATTCGTTAGCCATTCATATAGCGCCGCTCATAATTTGGTGCGAAATTAGGCGTTGTGCAACGCAGCAATGAGGGCTAGCCTGTTCAGGCGTCCAAGAAATCAGCCGAGCGGGAGGAGTTTGATTATTCTGTGAGCAGAAAGGCGTCCGATGCCGCGTCGCACTTTTCGAAATGTTGCCTCCCCGTCCCGCAGGGCGCTGCTGAAAACCGCCGCTACCATCGCAGGAACCGCCGCCGGAGCCGGTGCCATCACCGGTTTCCCGCTCATCTGGGCGCAGAACATCAAGGATGTGGTGCTGCGGCACAACGGCACGCCGGTCACCGCGATCCCGGCCATCGGCGAGCAGGCCAACAAAGACCTCGGCTTCACCGTCAAGATGCAGGCATCCGAGGGCAATGATCTGCTCAACCGTCTGCTGACCGCGCCGACCTCGCTGGATTGCGCCGATATCAGCATCACGTTCATGAAATATCTGGTCGGCCGAGACGTTCTGCAGGCCATCCCGCTGGCCAAGGTCAAGGATTGGGACAAAACGATCCCGGTGCTGACCAAAGGTGAGTTGCCCGATGGGCGCAAAGCGCCGCGCCAGGGCACCGCACCCTGGACTGTGATTTATGCCAACGACGCCGGCGGTCAGAGTTTTCACGACGGGCCCAGTGAATGGCTGACCGTCCTGCCGATGATCACCAATGGCGACACACTTGGCATCAGGCCCGACCTGACCGGCCGGCCGGTGACCAGTTGGGCCGATCTGCTGTCACCGGATTTCAAAGGCCGCGCCGCGTTGCAAGAGCAGCCGACGATCGGCGTGATGGACACCGCTCTGGCGCTGGAAGCGCTTGGCGAGATCAAATACGGCGACAAAGGCAACATGACGAAGGACGAGATCGACAAGACCGTCAAGGTCATGACCGATTTCAAGAAGAACGGCCAGTTTCGTTCGTTTTGGTCGACTTTCGATCAGTCGGTCAACCTGATGGCATCCGGGGAGGTCGTCATCCAGTCGATGATTGCCCCGGCCGTTGCTGCCGTCCGCTCACGCGGCATTCCCTGCACGTTCCAGCCGTTGAAGGAAGGTTACCGAGGTTGGTGCACGGCGTTCGGTGTGATGAAACACGTGCAAGGCCTGGAACTGGATTGCTTCTACGAATATCTGAACTGGTACACCAGCGGGTTCCAGGGCGCGTTCATCGCCCGCGAAGGCTACTACGCGGCGCAGCCGGAGAACGCCCGGAAATTCCTGACGGCAGCGGAATGGGATTACTGGTACGGCGGTAAACCCGCCACCACCGACATCGTCAATCAGTTTGGCAAAGTGATGGAGCATCCCGGTGCCGTCCGCGACGGCGGCGCCTTTTGGGATCGACTGGGCCATATCGCCGCGTGGAACGCGGTGATGGATGAAGACCGCTATCTGACCCGAAGATGGAACGAATTCGTCACCTCATGACATAGGAAACCCGTGATGCAGCTTGGTGTTTTTATTCCGATCGGTAACAATGGCTGGCTGATCTCGACCACGTCGCCGCAATACAAGCCAAGCTTCGACCTCAACAAAACCGTTGTGCAAAAGGCTGAGGCGTTCGGTTTCGACTTCGCCTTGTCGATGATCAAGCTGCATGGCTTCGGCGGCCCATCGGGATTCTGGGACTACAACCTGGAATCGTTTACGCTGATGGCGGGCCTCGCCTCGGTAACCAGCCGGATCCAGCTGTTCGCGACCTGCGCGGTCCTGACCGTGCCGCCGCCGTTCACCGCGCGGATGGCAACCACGATCGACAGCATCAGCCACGGGCGGTTCGGCGTGAACATCATCTCCGGTTGGCAGCGGCGCGAATATGCGCAGATGGGGATCTGGCCCGGATCGGACCACTACAATCGGCGTTATGATTATTGCAGCGAGTACGTGACGATCATGCAGGAGTTGTGGGCGACCGGTCGCTCCGACTTCAAAGGCGACTTCTTCCAGATGGACGATTGCCGCTGCCTGCCGATGCCGACGGCGAAAATCCCTATCATATCGGCCGGTCAGAGCGATGCCGGCACGCGCTACGCCGCACAGCATGCCGATTACAATTTCTGCTCCAGCGGCGGGATCAATACGCCGACCATGGTGACCGCCAGTGTCGCCCGGCTGGTCGCGGCCAACCAGGAATTCGGCGGCAAGTGCGGCGCGCTGGTGCTGACCATGGTCATCGCCGATGAGACCGACGCGGCGGCGATGGCGAAATGGGAGCATTACAAAGCCGGCACCGACACCGTAGCCATTGCCTGGCGCGACGCCCAGGCGTCTGATGACCCGTCGCGCGATCCGTTGGCGGGCCCGAACAAGCGCCGCACACTGGGCACCGAGAAACTGCCAACACAGGGCGGCGTGCTGGTCGGTTCCTATGCCAGCGTCGCGCGGATGCTGGACGAGTTGGCCACCGTGCCGGGCGTCGAGGGCGTGATGCTGACGTTTGATGATTTCGTTATCGGCATGGAGCAATTCGGCACGCGCATTCTGCCGCTGATGCACTGCCGGGAGGCCTACAAGATGGCGGCGGAATAATACCAACCGTCTTGACGATCGACTGATGGTACCGGCCTTTCAACGTAATGGCCATCTGAACCAGCACTGTGCGGCGCCAGATGGTCCGGAGATCCCCAGAACAAGTCGGGGGAGGGCCATGACGATTTGAACAGGCGTTCCCAATCGAGCCTGGCGCGAACTTTGCATACGGTTCCGGCGTTGAAGCATGCAGTCGCACACTGAACAGGAGGCAACCAAACATGACCTCTCAGAGCGAAAACGAGTTGCTGACCAACGTTGGACCCGGCACTCCGATGGGCGCACTGATGCGCCAGTATTGGCTGCCGGCGTGTCTATCATCGGAACTCGAGCCCGACGGCGATCCGCTGCGCCTGATGTTGTTGGGCGAGCGGCTGATTGCCTTCCGCGACAGCAGCGGGTGCATCGGCGTTATGGATCATCGCTGTCCGCACCGGTGTGCGTCGATGTACTTCGGGCGCAACGAGGAGGGCGGCATCCGCTGCGTCTACCACGGCTGGAAATTCGACACCGCCGGCAATTGCCTGGAAATGCCAAATCTCCCTGCCGATCAGGATTTTCGCAGTAAAGTCAAAGCCAAGGCCTACAAAGTCGCCGAACGCGGCGGGCTGGTCTACGTGTATATGGGGGAGCGTGCGGTCGCTCCACCCTTGCCGGCGCTGGAGGTGATGCTCTGCCCGCCGGAGGAAACCGAACTCAACTGCAAGCAACGGGAATGCAATTGGTTGCAGGCGCTGGAGGGCGATATCGACACCTCGCATTTCAGCTTTCTGCACACCGGAAAGGTTGAGATCGGCGACATCGACCCGAACCACCTGGAACGCTTTCAGCTGATCGATCGCGCGCCGGAATATCATGTCAGGGCGACTGACTGGGGCACCATGTATACGGCGCACCGACCGGCGGAACCTGGCTACACCTATTACCGGTTCGCCCATTTCGCGATGCCGTTCTGGACGCTGTTTCCGAACGGACCGTTGCAGGACAACGTCATCGCTCAGGCGTGGGTGCCGATGGATGACACCCATACGATGTCGTATTATTTCAGTTGGAAACCCCGGACTCCGGCTCTGGGCTTGCTGAAGACCGGCGAGCCGATCCCGTATCTGGACCGCGCCACGGCGACATTGCCCAACACGTCTGACTGGTTCGGCCGCTGGCGGCCGGCGGCCAATCAAAGCAATGACTATCTCATTGATCGCGACGCCCAGAGGACTTTCAGCTACAGCGGGATCGCCGAGGTGTTCACTCAGGACTCTGCGGTGACGGAGAGCATGGGCGCGATCAGCGACCGCACGCTCGAGCATCTGGCGCCGAGCGATCGGATGATTACGTTGACGAGACGACGGTTGCTGGATGCGGTGCGTGCGCTGCGCGATCATGGCACGGTGCCGCCACTGGTCGACAATCCGCAGGCCAGCACGATCGCTCGCTCGGGTGACCTGATCGCACCGGCGGAGCACCGCTGGCTCGACGCTTATGAGCAAACCCTGGCGGAGGCGTTGCATCCCGGGTTCGCCGAAGCCGCGGAATAACGCAGATGGACGAATTCGATCATTCGTCTGATCGCACCGACGAAGACCTCGGCGTTTTTTCCCTGCTGACCTATCTGCTTGCGTTCGCGCTGTGCCTGATGACCTGCCTGTTGAGCTTGTCGGAAATGCAGGAGGTCGGTCCCGATGTCGGGGAGATCGTGACATTCGATCCGCATGATGGACCCAAGCGGTGGGAGATGCCGGGAATTCCGGCCCGCCTGGCATCGTTCGCCGCGTCGCGCCAAAGTTGTGTGCTGACGCCGTCGGTGATCGCTGCCGGTGGCGGCAGTTTCGTGATCGAGGCGAAACAGTTGGCCCATCCGCCGGTGTTCCTGGTGCACTGGTCGGGGCGGCGCACGGATGATGGAGCGCAGAATTGCGGAAGATCCGCGGATCTCGTGTTGTCGTTGATCCAGTTGCGTGCTCTGGCCAACGTCGCCGGAGGCTTCGGCGTCGTGCACGGGTGGTTTCCGGGCTGAACTCAGCGGGCGATTACGGCAGGGCCTGGCAGGATTGTTGTCCGACCGGCTGCGGCGACAGCTTTATCTGATACAGCGCCGGCCAAAGCTTGCCGGTGACAAACAACCGATCGGCTTTTGCGTCATAGGCGATGCCGTTCAACACGTTGTCGCCAGACACAACAACCGTGGAGTTGACAAGGTCGGTCAGGTCGATCAATCCCACAATGTGGCCGCTCGCCGGGTCGATCCGGACGATGAAGTTCGTCACCCAGATATTGGCAAAGATCTCACCTTTCACCCATTCAAGTTCATTGATGCGATGCACCGGTCTTCCGTCGCAGGTGACGTGGATGCGGCCAACTTCAGTCATACTGTCTGGATCCAGCAAGCGCAGATCGCTGGTCCCATCGCTCATGATTATATGGCGGCTATCCTGGGTCAAAGCCCAGCCTTCACCGGCGTAATGAAATGTTGCGCGTTGCTGGAAGGTTGCGAGATCGTAGATGAAGCCAATCTGGTTCTTCCACGTCAGTTGGATCAGTCGGTCCTTCCAGGTGACGATCCCTTCGCCAAAGTAGCCTGGATCGAGGTCCTTCTGCTGCACGATCGCGCCGGTTCGGAGCACGACTTTGCGAATCGAGGACTGTCCGTTCCGACCCGTGCTCTCATACAAAAATCCATCATGGTACAGCAGACCTTCGGTGAAGGCCTGCGGATCGTGGGGATAACGGTGAACGACGGTGGCGCCGTATTCAGGGACCTCGGCATAAGCCCGGCCAGCCAGGCCCGCCAGGATTGCCAACGTGAAAAGCATCGCTCTCATTGCCGCCGGGCTCCTGATCTGCGGGCATGTGTTTCCGCCGTCCCGATCGACATTTCAAGAAGGAATGATGGGTGAAATGCAAAACAGGTCAGCACCGCGCCCATGCTTGTTGGTGGCGATGTAGCCTGACGGATCGTTGATGATACCGGAACCAGGCGTGACGCCAGTCCGATCCCGGCACACTGGCTGTCAAACAGCCACTGCGATCCGGGACAGGTTCCATTTCCCATCGCAGATATAAATCGTCTTGCGATATTCGGCATGGAACGGTGCCATCCCGGGTGCCTCTCGGTATCCGGGATGGAACCAGCCGCGCCGCTACGCTTATTTCGAAGCCGCTGCCTGCGGTGAGCCCTGGGTGGGCGACGGCGCCACTGCTTGCGTCTGCTGCTTGCAGTTCGGGTCGCCGGCGGGATTGGCGTTGTAGTGGGGGCCGCAAGCAAGGAAAGTGCTTCCGCCACCTTCTTGCGTCGGTTGCTTTGTCGCAGCAGCCGATTGGGCGAATGCCGGGGCCGCCAGCAACATGCTGCTGGCGATCATGGCGGCGAACAGGTTCTGAATTTGCATAGGACTCTCCGGTTGAAGGTTACAGAGTGCTGCTGACGACCTGAGGTCTCTGGTTTGTGCACTGGCAAACAGTAGGGTTCTGCTGGTTCGTGATGGCCTCAGACCGTTGCGTTCGTGTTGCTCGTTCGCGACCATTCCGAAATCGGTACAACGGGCGATGTGCCGATGGTCTGATGCGATGAACGCTTACCTAGGGATTTTTGGTTCGAGATAATTGTCGAACCTCGCTGCGACTTGAACGTTTCGGCGCAAAACGCCGCGGGCCAAAGGCGCCGGCGTCGAGTGGCGCGGCGATGAAGCGCGGCGTCGATGGGAGATGCCGCGCTCCAGGCGTTCAGCCGACCGGAATGACCAGGGCGGCGGCGCGGCTGCGGATATCGTCAGGCCAGCGGGCAGGCCGGCGCGCGTCGAGATCGAGGTTGACGCCATATTGACCAAGCCGCGCAATTTCGAAGCCGCTGCGGGGATCGGTCATGCGGTGGATCATGCGCAACGACGAATTGCCGAGATGGCCGATGCCGGTTTCGATCAGATAGGGCGCGTCCAGCGGCAAGGCGCCAGACATGCGCAAGGTCAGCTCGAAGGTCGAAAAGCCGCGCCGGTGTTGTTGCATGAACTCGGTATCCATGCCGATCGCGGTACCGAGCTGACCGGAGGCGTTGGAAAACCGCAGCACGATCGCTGACAGCGCGAAATGGCCAGCGGCATCCAGGTCACCAGGTTTTACCCGCCCGCGTGCGGTGGGGATAAAACCGGCGGTCGTGACGGGTTCGGGCCGGGCCTCGGCCTCTGGGCCGTTCCAGGTCGCGAACCGGGCTTCGATTTCACTGCCCTGTTGCGGCGTCAGAGGGGCGGCCGACAGGTCCCAATGTTCGTCGAACCAGGTGACGACCTCGCCGTTGGCCGAATCGACGAAACGATGACCCAGCTGAAGGTCGTCAGGGGGATCGAGGGCAAGCGGCGCGCTCTCGACGTGGAAGGCGGCGCCGGCGCGCAGTTCGCGTGCGAAACGGACATTGAGCCGGCGCGACAGGTCGCCACGGCGCCACAGCATGCCAAGGTCGAATGCGTCGGCGAGATTGGCTCCTGCCTCTTCCAGCCGGTCGAAGTAATAGCCAACGGTGAAATGCTCGGTCACATCGCACTGCCAGGGTGGCACGATACCGCGATACGTCTCGGTCCAATTCGTCATGCGGGATGTCCTTTGGGGAAAGCGTTCGTTGACGACATTCCCCAAATTGTGCGGCGTGGCAATGACGGGAGAAGCGGATGTGCTGCGCCTCAGCGGTTCTGGCTCCTGGTTCATGCCCGCAACATCGTTACGACCTGATCGAGCTGGCGGACGCGCGCGTACATCTTCATAGCCTTGTCGAGGCTATAAGCGTGTGCGGCCGCATCGCCGCTCCAGCAACATTCGCGCGCCACGATCGTTGCAAGGTCCATGTTGAATGCCTCGCGCACGCTGGTTTCTACCCCGCGATTGGTGGCGCCGCCGCCGATGATAATGGTGTCGCGGCGTAGCATGTGCAGCAGTTCGGCAATGCCGGTGCCGTAAAACGCGCTTGGCCGGCGTTTGAGGAACACGTAGTCGGCGGCAAGCGGTGCGATCTCGTCGGGGAAGCCGGCCTCAATGGTGCCCTCGATGCCGTTGGTGAGCGGCGGCACGCCGGTCTCTGCCGCAAGATCGGTCGGCAGCAAAACGACATCGGCACCGTCGGCACGACTGACCGGCGTGGTGTAGATCACCGGCACGCCCGCTGCGCGCGCAGCCGCAATCATGGACACCCAGGCTTCGAGCACCGGACGCATGGCGGCACGCCGAGCAGGATCCGCGGGCGTCAGTGCACGCCGGCAAACGTCGTAAGCGATCAAGGCCGTGCGGCGCGGGTCGATGCGGTCGGGTTCGGGCATTGCAAGCTCCAGGAGGTCAGCACTGCATCAGTTCGATACTCACGCCATCGGGCGCGGCGACGTAGCACAGCAAACTACCGCCGACGCCCTGCTTCAACGGCACCGGAAAGCTGACGCCCTTGCCGCGCAACTCGTCGCAGAACGTGGTGAGGTCGCCGTTATACATGAAGCCGAAATGATCGGTGCCCCAGACATTATGGCTGGAGAAATCGGCGTAGGGCTGGATGGGCCTGGTGGGGAGCGGGTCCTCGCCCGGCCTTCGGCCACGAATGAGAATGGTCGTGCCGCCAAGCGAGACAAAGATTTGTGGCGCACCGCGCGCCACGGTGTCGGCTTTGATTGTCGCGCCGAACATCTCCACATACCAATTGGCCGAGGCATGTGGCGTTTCGCTGATGATGTGCACGTGGTCGAATTTGAATGCGGGACTGCTCATCGGTTGCTCGCTTTGTTACGCCGCCAGTTTTTGTCGTGTCGCCTGCTTGAGCATCGCCGCACCTTGCTCGGCGATCATGATGGTCGGCGCATTGGTGTTGGTCGAGGTGACCGCCGGCATGACCGAGGCATCGATCACCCGCAACCCGTCGAGACCGTGCACGCGCAACTGACTGTCGACCACGCTCATCGGGTGCGTGCCCATCATGCAAGTGCAGCTTGCGTGGTAGCAGGTGCCGCCGTTACGCCGCGCATAATCGAGCAGTTCATCGTCGGTCTGGATGTCGCGGCCGGGCAGGGTTTCCTCGCGGACGTATTGTTTCAGCGCCGGTGCCTCGAACAGCTTCCGTGCGAAACGCAACCCGCCGATGATGGCGCGGCGATCGGATTCGTCGGAGAGGTAACGCGGGTTGATCGCCGGCATGTCGCCCGGCCGGCTCGACCGCGCCTCGACGTAGCCGCGCGAAAGTGGACGCATCTGCCAGGCACCGGCGCTGAGGCCGGGGGTTTCCTCCAGCTCGCCGATCTGGCCGCCCTTGAAGCTGCCGGGGGCGAAGGTGACCTGCATGTCGGGGGTGGCAGACGTTTCCAGCACTTTCACCGATGCGGCGACCAGCGACGGGCTGTAACTCAACATGCCCTTGCCGGTGAGCGCCCAACGGACGACCTCGACGGCGAGCGGAATGCCGCGGGACTTTTCGTTGGCGGTGGCCATGCCGACGACGGGATACGACACGCGGGCGGTGTAGTGGTCCTGCATGTTGCGGCCGACGCCGCGCATTTCATGCAGCACGGGGACGCCGATGGTGCCGAGGTGGTCGGGGTCGCCGACACCCGATAGTTGCAGGATGAGGGGCGAGCCGACTGCGCCGGCTGAGAGGATGGTTTCCCTTGTTGCCGTTATCGTTTCGGTGGTGCCGCCGCCGCGGGAAAGTTCGATGCCGGTGGCGCGTTTGCCGTCGAACAGGATGCGATGCACCAGTGCGTTGGTGATGAGTTGCAGGTTGGGTCGTTTCAGGGCGGGGTGCAGGTAGGTGCGGGCGGCACTGGCTCGGCGGCGGCCACCACGGGTCTGCTGGCACCAGCCGATGCAGTCGGTGTGGCCTGGCGGCAGGTCGTTGAGGTCCTCGCGGTATTCCAGACCAAGCTGCTTGCCGGCCTCGACCACTTGCGCGCAAATCGGCGAGCGGTCGATTTTAGAGGTGAACAATGGGCCGTCCTTGCCGCGCACGTCGCTGCCTTCGCCTTCCCAGCGTTCGGCTTTGCGGAAGAACGGCAGGCAATCGTCCCACGACCAGCCGCGGTTGCCGAGCTGAGCCCAGTGATCGTAGTCCTCGGGTTGGCCGCGGATGTAGATGAGGCCGTTGATCGAGGAGGAGCCGCCGATCACTTTGCCGCGGGTGTAGTTGATGGCGCGGCCGTTGGTGCCGGGGTCGGGCTCGGAGCGGTATTTCCAGGTCAGCGTGTCGTGGTCGAGCATTTTGAAGAAGCCGGCGGGGATGTGGATGAGCGGGTTGCGGTCGCGTCCGCCGGCCTCGATTAGGATGACATTGATCGTGGGGTCCTCGGTGAGGCGGTTGGCGAGGACGCAGCCGGCGGAGCCGGCACCGACGATGACGTAGTCTGCTTGCATGTCCGTTCTCCCCGGGGTGTGTGGGTTGGCCGATTGGGCCGGTTGTTGACAGAGGGTATCGTGGTTTGGCAGTGCGCTGGAAGTGGGGCACGGTGGTCAGCCGGACTCAGGCTGACGCGGAGAGTTGCCGCATCACAGAAAGTCGTGTGAAAGGCCCAGATAAACGGTTCGCCACCGTCCAGCGGCGGACAACATCCGGAACAACAAAATCCGCCGAGGCGATCAGCTGACATAATACCACCCATATAGACCGAAATACTTCAGGTAAATCAACTGCAAGCAGCAAGTTGAGGTGTGAATTAGGGCGAGATCTTGTGCCCCAAACAGATTCGAGGTCGGATGAGGCAAGAACCATAAAAGGCTACAAAATGGAAGGTAGCAGCCCCGGCGTGCAGGTTTGAGCTCATCGGATCGCGAGATCGATATAGATCGATGCGACCAATAGCTCCGCAAGTGCGATTGGAAGCCCGTGCTCAAATGTCGCGATCGCCAGCGCAAAATGAGCGACGGCACACAAGAGATACTGGTGCTTGTGGGGATTTGGCATGATAGATATTCTCGGTGGCATTGGCCATCGCCACGATGCGTAGCACCCTAGGAAAGGCTAGCCTGTAAGTGCGGAATCCAAGGAAACCTGGGAAACCCGAAACGCCCGCCGAGGCGCAAGTCTGGAACCTGTTCAGAGTCTGCTATGATACTGGCCAGGGCATGCCACCTGGACGAGGACAGTCATTAGATGGATGGGATGCTGTGGCGTTCGTTAGGGCAATGTCTTCGGCAGGGCAGAAGGATTTTGGCAAGGACTCACTTCGGCACTGGCTCCGTCGCGAAACGATACCAGACCCCGACAAGGTCGAGGCCTTCCTGAAGGTGTTTTACCCGAACGCGGCCAGAGGCGACGAAGTTGAGCAGCGACAAAAGGCCGATTTCCAGGCCGCCTGTGACCTCGCCCGGAGTGAAAAGCGTGGTCGATCAAGGGAAGCCAATGGTAGATCAGTGCACAATGCCTTGTCGGCTGGGATGGAACTCCAGCGCGAACTTGTGCGTTGGCCAAACCTACCGGCTAAAGCAGAGTCGGCCGACACCATACTGTCTCCGCGGAGTATGGAAACCACACGTGGGAAACCCGCAGAAGACTGGCTTCTAGTGGCCACAGGGCATGACTTCGACCGAATGGTTGAGTTCAGGCTACATCAACCGGACAGATGGAACACTCCTTCCGGTAGCTATGGGATCAAGGCCACACTTCGATTTTTCGTACATGACACAGTACTTGAAATGCCAGACGAACGGCTTGACATAACATTATCGCTCTCCAGCGCGAACTTAACCGTTTCCGCTTCGGGCTACCAGATTGGTCTTGGCGGTGTTATTGGATCGGGGGTCTATCAGTTATTTGATCATTTCGGCGAATTCGTCCCAGGTGGTCGAAAGATCGTTCCGTTGGATAATCGGCTAGGCCTCAGCTTTGACGCATTGCCACACCAAGATTATGTCGCAATGCTTGAGCCGTTGTCTTGGGGACCGCCAAGATTTACCGCCAGGGTCACCGCCACTAAGAATGAGATCGAAGTTTCTGCATTAGATAATGATATCGCAACATCGCGAAAGGTTAGAACTTTGAAGGAAATAATTAATCAAACAAGTAATATTGGATGAGTGCCCTATGGAAGGTAGGCACGTGATTCTGGCTGAGCGGTCTATGATGAAGGCAAATGTCGAGAAATGAATATATCGGATAAACTCAGAATGAAGGTACGGGAGGTTTTTGATTCGAAAGTTGAGACGTTTGTTGAACTCGTCTATATTGCGGGCCTTTCTCCGGGTATGTCTTTCCGCTACGGGGATCTCCGTGGGGGTGATTTTCGTGGCGAGAATCTAGGAGGTTTTGATTTTACATGCGCGGATTTCGCAGGAGCTAATGTCGC
This sequence comes from Acetobacteraceae bacterium, assembly GCA_049519555.1. Classification (GTDB taxonomy): domain Bacteria; phylum Pseudomonadota; class Alphaproteobacteria; order Acetobacterales; family Acetobacteraceae; genus Rhodopila. The sequence continues at coordinate 62,205 of JBEKQQ010000027.1, read as the reverse complement.
AGGGACTATTTTTACCGGCGCCATATTAAAAGGTGCAGATTTTTCAAAATCTATTGGGCTGGAGGAGGCAATATTCGATAAAGCCTGGGCGATTGAAGAGGCGATTTTCCCGACTGAAAAATACCCCCCATCTTCGTGGGCTGACGATTCTGGAACAGATGAAGTCGGCCCGTGGGCATCATTTAGCTTGACTATTACGGGCTCCACAACAGTCACCCAGCGCCTACGATGGATTCCACCGGGGCAAGACTTTCGCATGGGTTCCCCCCCCGGACGGGAACGGTCGCTTCGAAAATGAAGGCCTCAGCGAGCCAATCAGTTTTCGTGCAGGATTTTGGATGTTTGAAACCCTAGCAACCCAGGACCTGTGGACCAGTGTAATGGTCACTAACCCCAGCCGCTTCCAAGGCCCAAACCATCCTGTGGAGAGCGTATCCTTTCATGATACACGATGGTTTATAGAATCGTTGAACGCGCTCAAACCTGGACTCGCGCTTACTCTTCCGTCAGAGGCGCAGTGGGAATACGCCTGTCGTGCAGGAACGACATCATCGACATATGCTGGCCCCGCCGTTGTTAACGAACGTGGCGAAACGGCTGCCTTAAATCGAATTGCCTGGTGGTCCGGCAACAGCGATGAGCAGACGCATCCAGTTGCACAGAAGGCGCCGAATGGGTGGGGGCTCTATGATATGCTGGGAAATGTCTGGGAGTGGTGCGCGGACGGAGACTACGGAGGACACGCTGGCGCGCATTCCGACGGGCCTGCCCGAGGAACCGGTGACGATGCCGCAGATCGCGTTGGTCGCGGCGCATCGTGGCTTGATGATGCGTGGAATGTCCGTGCAGCATGTAGACATCGGAACGCCCCAAGCCTAAGGGGTGACGGTCTCGGTTTTCGCTGTGTTCGGCGCCATTCTTGACAACAACGCATCCTGCAAACGGTAAGTTTCCAAAGGTAAGAAGAATTACCGGGAAACAAGAACTTTTGACTGCTGTCGTTCAGCTCGAAAGTTGACGCAAGAATTCTGGCAACACATGCATTGGCTCAAGCGACAGGTATTTGGGTAGCCAAGCAACCGACCTGAAGAAAATGAGATGCGAGACCTAAGTTCTTGGTGATCAGGGCGACTCCTGGACAAGCCGCACCCGGAGTCGTTCCAGCAGGTCATGAAATCTGAAACTTTCTCCGCACAGATCGTCGATGCCAAACAGGCTGACCGGCCCGAGCCGGCCGCTGATGGCATCCGCATCGAAAGCGATTCCGTTCCTGCGATAAGTGGACAGCTTCAGAGTCGCTTCTTCCACCGCACGGCGCCAGATCTGGTCCATGTCGATCCGCCGCCGCATGCTCGGTTGCCAGGACTGCATCAACTCGCCACGAAACGTGGCCACTTCGCGGGTCCAATGGTTCACCGAATCAGCATCGGCGTCGACCGCGAGCAGAATGATGTGCGACAGAATGAGCCGCATGAAGCTGCTGACGGAACGAAGCTGGCTGATCCCCACGTCTTCGATCTCCTCAATGACATTCAGCAGATCGAGTTCGTTTGGGAGGTCCACCCTGGACGTGAGTCCTCGTAGCGCCGCCGCCTGCTGTTCAGCCCAGGAGCAGATGTCGGTCTCATACAGGGTGTCGTGGTCCATCGCTGGCCTCCATCGGCACATTAGAAGTAGTCGCCCCACCGGTTCAATGGCAATCCGCTCCCGCTGCTCATCCTTCCAGTAAAATCGGCAACGCCTGCCGATACGCCGCCTCTGCCCGTTCCTGCAGTTCCGGCAACGTGCAACTGCCGATCGGATGCCGCACCATCAGGAATGGATACGTCGGCAACCCCATGATCCGGGCAATATTCCGCGCCGTTACCTCGAACGGTTCGGTGCACAGCACCACCGCCCTTTTGCCAAGCTGTTCGAAACTGATGCCGTCATGCAAACTGCACGTCGAGCAAGAGCCTCAATCGCCAAGCCCGGTAATCAGAAAATCCACGTCGCCCGCCGCTTTCGCGAGCACCTCAGCCGGCGCCGGAGCACTCGCGTTCGACTTCGAATACACGGGCCGGACAACGCAACCATGCCGCGCCTCGAACAAAGCGGCGACCTCATGCAGCATTTCCACAGCGTTCAGCTTGTTGTTTTCCAGGATGCCGATGGTCCTGCCCTCCAGCGCAGGTAACGGCGGCGCGCGGAACAAGGTCCGTTCCGGTCCCGACGACGTCGGGTCGTATAATCGCATGAGTTCCTCCTATACGCAGTCGATGCACACCCCGATCGGTTTGTGCTGGAAAATTGAACCGCGGCCCCGGCTCCACGACGGAATGAAGCACGAGTGGCCGCCGGCATCCCCGCCGCCCATGGTGATCAGGATATCGTCCGGCGTCATGCCGCGATGGACAAAACCAGCTTCGGCCAATGCGTGCGCGTTGCTACCGTGCTGGTGGTCGTATTCGCTGTCGCGGTACTTGCCGACCGATTGCATTCCTTCAATGGACCGTTTGGCGTGCGTAAACAGAAAACGCTGTGCATCCGAGCGACTCCATCCGGCGCCGGCAACGATACGCATATGCTCGGGCGACAGGATGACGACGCTCTGGCCCAGTGTGATGCAGCCGTAATTGGCCATGGCGTCGGCAACGGAAAGCAGAATTTGTTCGGGCGTATTGCCGCCATGGTTCTCGACGTTGCAGAATCCGCCGGCAGCGAACACCGTGACGCTGGACACGCCAGGCGGATAGTCTTGCGTTTCGCACAACAACGGCCACGGATTGCTACGCGAGCGCTCGGCGATACAGAAGCTGTATTTCCCCGGATTGCCCTGCGTCGACTTGTCGGAAATGCCCGGGATCATCTGGAACACGTTCCGCAGGATCAACCGCACCGCGCGGCCAATCGTTGCATTCGCCCGGTTTCCCGGGCCGAACAGGTTCACATCCGCGTTCATGCCGATGTCGTCGGCAACCGGGCCGCTGACGATCAGCAGCGGCGCCGATCCACCGGTGCTGGCGGTCGAGCCGTGGAAATTGAAGTCCGGCTTGTCCATGGCCTCGAACGCGGCGACCAGAACCGGGAAATACTCCGGCATGCAACCCGCCATCACGGCGTTGACCGCGGCGGCGTGCACGGTCAGTTGCAGGCCGGTGGCGGGGTGGGTGGCGATCACCGCCTCAGGCGGCCGGCCCTCGAAGGCGAGCGTGGCGTCGACCCGGTCGACCACCGGAGGGATGACCGGAAGCCCGTCGGTCCAGCCTTGCTCGTAGCAATAGTCGATGGCGGCGAGCAGGTCGTCCGGGACGTCGTGGATGCGGCGGGAGTCGAAGGGCATCGGGTGTGGCTCCAGACCGGCCGGGCCGTAAGCGTCGGCGAACGCGACGAATACCGCACATCCTGCGATGATTCCGTGACGGCGGCAAACAAACCCGGCGGTTCGGTCACCGTTGGGCGAATGGCCGCACACTCGCCGACCCGACCGTTGAATGCCGGATGCTCGCAGCCCACTGGCGGGGGGCGGCAAACCCGAGGCCGCCCGCCGCGTCGAAGATCCTTGCGGTGCCTAATCGGCAGCGAGGTTCGGCGTCGGCTCCAGCGGCAGGCCCTTGTGGCCGGTCAGGCGCTCGCCTTCTGCATACATCTCGAAGGCCCGTTGTTTCATCGCCGGAAGCACTGACGCGACCTTGTCCGCGTCCAGGTCGGCGGCGATCCCGGGATACCCGGCGCGCTCGATCATCGCGCCCAGTTTGCGGTTTTCCAACTGGGCGAACACCCATTCCAACGGATCGCGAACCAGGGTCCGGTCCCAGTAAATGCGGTGGTTTTTGTTGCGCGGTCCGTAGTGATAATGCGCACCGTCCCAAAAACAATCGAACGCCAACAGCTCGGTCTCCTCCACGTAGGACTTGCGCGTCGAGCCGCCGACATCGCCCAGTACGTGGATCGCGAGGCCGCCATCGCCCATCGGCAACCTCCGCATCTCGAGCCCGAACCGGATGTTGCCGGCGTCGAAGATGTCGGTGCCTCGGTTGTGTTTGACCGTGTTGCGCCGCGCGCCGAACAGGTCTCGGGCGCAGGCTTCGACGTCAGGCAGGACCCGGCGCACTGCCGCGAGGTTGGTGCGCGCGGCGATCGTCTGGTAGCCGGCGCGGTCGAGCATGGCCGGAAGCTGTGTTGCCAGCGTCCGGACGGTCCAGCCGATGGGATTGCCGTCGGTGACCGGGTCCATGCGGTAGAGCTGGCCCATGCCACTGCTTAAGCGCTCCGCACCACCCAACATCATCGGTGCCGCAATGCGCAGATCGGGATTTTCCGGGCCGTAGATGTAGCTTTTCTCGATGTCGAAGCAGTTGAAGCGGAGCAGCGCGGTTTCGCGGCCGTCGACGTCGGATGCCACGGCGATGGATACGCCCTGGTCGGCGTGATCCTGAACGTTGCCGTCCCACAGTTCATGTCTGACGATGAAGGTCAGGGGATCTGCGGAAAAGCGGGTTCCTTGCGAGGCTTGCGGCATGTTTGGAGGGTCCTTCCGCGAGGTTAGGTGGGACTGTTCGGCGGTCGCCTGGCCGGGACCGCGGTGGGACACGGCGGCTCGTCGAATGATGCAGCGTGGCCTGGTTTGTCGGACCGGCAGCGAGCATAAAACCTGGGCGGCCCGGGCATCAGGGTGCTATCGCCAAGGCCGTGGTTGGCCCACCCGGCCGCTGCTGTGGTCAGAGGTCGCACGATCATTGGCTCCCCGCTCGCGCACTACCGCATCCTGGATCTCGGCAGCCGTGATTGAAGTGGTGAGGTTTCGCTCATTCGTGGGCGCATGTCTTTGATTTGGATCAAAGCCGGGCGCGGTTGACGCTGATCCGTACCGGGTGCAGGGACCCGATCGACGCACGCGATCATGCGCTGGCGATGCGCGATATCGCCAGCGATGCGGCCTTATCGCCCGGTGACAGCCGCGTGGCCTCTCGAACCGGCGTCACTCCCTGCTCAATCTGTGGCAGCCCGATTGCCGTCGTCCAATCGGGCTGCCACATGCGCCGGTCCAGCCCAAACACGCCGATGCTCCGCCACACCGGCTGGTAGTACCGGCGCTTCGTCACACGCGGTTGCGACACCGCGCTGCATGCCGCATTTTGCGGCCATGACGCATCGAGCCCTTCCGACGCAGCGTGCCGGCGATCAGCCGTGGGCCGCATGACCGAGTATGACCCCACCGCCGCCGGGTGGACACCAATGGACGCCAACCCGTTGCCGGCCGGCATTGGCGTCCCCTGGCGGCGGCGCGCGGGAGACGGGTGGCATTACGGCCTGCCGACCCGGGCGGAGCACGCCAATCCCGCAGGAGTGGTCCACGGCGGCATCCTGGCCGTCTTCGCCGATCACACACTCGGCTGTTATGTCGAGGCAGCGGCAGATGGCGCGCCCAACGTCACGATCCAGTTGAACACCCACTTCCTGGCCGCGGTCGATCCCGGATCCTTCCTGGAACTGCGCGGTGAGGTGACCCGCGTCACCGGCACGATGGTGTTCGTCCGCGGCATGATCGCGGTGGGGAAGCGGGACGTTTTGGCGGTGGATGGGATCTGGCGGGTGTTTCGGGGACGGTGACGTGCTCGGATCGACGGCCTACCGTTTGCAGATCGGTGACTTCCGGGTGATCCTCGCGGCGCGGGTGGGGATCGCGCAGTCCTCGTTGGCTCAGGCGGAAACCGGCCGCCGTGGATTGAAGGTCGAGACTTATGCCAAGCTGGCGAAGGTGCTCAGGACCAGGATTGAGGATTTGCTGGCTGCCGCGTGAGGTGTGCGATTTGCCTACCGCTCCTCATTCTCAGGTCATTTCCCAATAGAAATCAGTTTCTCCCACGTTGGCTCGTCTGCGATTGTATCGATCAGGAAGTCCAGCCATTCCTGCGAGCAAGTATAAGACTTGTAGAGCGGCGTGCCCTTCCCCTTACCACCCATAAACCTTCTCCAACGTCCCACCCATCAACTTCGCCTTATCCCCCTCCGACAACCGCGTCGTCTCCAAGAACGGCCGCACCCCCTGTTCGTATGTCAACATCCCACTGGTCCGCGTCCAGTCCGTTCCCCACATGCACCGATCCAACCCGAACGCGTCGATGATCCGCAGCACCGGTTCCCAGATGTCCCTATACGGGTAACCCGCCTGCGACAACGTGCAGGCCCCGCTGATCTTCACCCGCACATTGGGAAAAACCGCCAGCGCCAGCAGCTTCGGCAGATCAGCCCAGGGCTCCGCCGGCGGCGGCGGTTCTGCAGGCTGCAACAGCCCGAGATGATCGATGACGATCACCGTATCCGGATTGCGCTTCACCAGTTCCGTGCCGTGCTCCAACCTGCCCCAGCACAGAAAATTCACCGGCAGCCCATGCCGGCCCGCCGCCGCAAACGCCCGGTTCACCCGAGGATCCGCCGGATCGCTCGGCAGCTCATCGCGCAGCATGATCCGCACCCCCACTGCGCCCTTGGTCGCCGCCCACTCGGCGACAACCTCGTCGATTGCCGGGTCCGTCACATCGATCGGCTTCACCACGCGAAACCGGTCCGGCCAGCGCGCGTAGACCCCCATCGCGTAGCTTGGGTCGTAACGATAAAGATTGAAGGTGGACACAATGATCGCCGCATCGACGCCGACCGCGTCCATCGCGGCAGTCATCTCTTCGCCGTTGGCCGACTGCGGCCCATGCAACACGCCAGCCCATGGGCGGGCGGGATGATTGCGTTCATAGGCATGAACCTGGACGTCGATCACTCGCATCGTTGCCTCCGTTGCCGCCGCAACATTCAAACCCGGGAACACCTATCCCGATCGCGCCGCGCCTACCAGCCAGCATGCCCGCTTGCGCGATCCGAGCCGGCCCGCCAGGTTGCGCCGCAAACCAAGGGAGCCCCCACCATGAGCAGCACAACCGAATACGTCCCCCCCAAAGTCTGGGTGAACAAGCCCGCGCTCGGCCGGTTCGCCAACATCAACCGCCCGACCGCAGGCGCTCAGTACGAGAAGGAACTCCCCGTCGGCCGCCATCCCTTGCAGCTCTATTCACTGGGCACGCCGAACGGCATCAAGGTCACCATCATGCTGGAGGAGTTGCTGGCCCGCGGCCACACCGGCGCCGAATACGACGCCTGGCTGATCCGCATCGGCGAGGGCGAGCAATTCAGCAGCGGCTTCGTTGCGGTGAACCCGAACTCCAAGATCCCCGCATTGCTGGACCGCAGTGGACCGAAGCCGATCCGGGTGTTCGAAACCGCCGCGATCCTGTTTTACCTCGCCGAGAAGTTCGGTGAACTTCTGCCGACCGACGCCGCGAACCGCGCCGAGTGCATGTCCTGGCTGTTCTGGCAAATGGGCAGCGCGCCATATCTGGGCGGCGGCTTCGGCCACTTCTACGCTTACGCACCGATCAAGATCGAATACGCCATCGACCGGTTCGCCATGGAAACCAAACGCCAGATGGACGTGCTCGACCGTCGGCTTGCCGAGTCCGAATACATCGCCGGTGCCGATTACACGATCGCCGATATCGCGATCTTTTCGTGGTATGGCCAGCTCGCAAAAGGCTTGCTTTATGGCGGTGGCGAATTCCTGTCGGTGCAGGACTACAAGAACGTGCAGCGCTGGACTGACCAGATCGCGGCCCGGCCGGCCGTGATACGTGGACGCATGGTCAACCGCCTGCAAGGCGATCCCGCGAGCCAGCTCCACGAACGGCATGATGCCAGCGACTTCGACACCAAGACGCAGGACAAAGTGGCGGCCAAGAGTTAGGCCACTCGCTCACGCTTGCCTCGTTCGGGTCGTTGACTCGAACGAGGCGGGCGGGCAACCGGGTCATGACCGATCAGCCGGCGGCGATTATCCCGCCATACGACGAATGACATCGGCGACCAATTGCTTAAGCGACCCCAACGACGCGAAATCCATGATCATGGCGACATAGCCCACGACCTGACGGCCTTTGAGGCTGAAATTGGTGTGCACGAACAGCACGACATCCTCGGCCAGCGACACACTCAGGTCGAACCGGCCATCGCTGGTGCCACGGACAATCTCCGGCAGCGACATCGTCAGGCTGCGCTGCAATAAATTGGCCACCGTCGCAATACAGGCGTTCAGGATGATATTGCCGATTTCGGCCAACGCCTCGTGTTCAAGTTCGAGGATGTCCTCCAGCGACAGTCCGCCTCCTGCCGCGCCGCGTTGCGCTCGATGACGCGCACTGACGCAGTAATTTGCGTCGAGGTGTCGATCAGCAAGGACTGAACCACCTCGGTACGCCGACGGCATACTTCCGCATGATCGCGGGCGGTCGCCAGGTTAACCGTGATGTTCTTGATCGCCGCCAGTTGTTCCTGCGAGGCACCGGCTGCCTCATCGCCGCCGGTGGCGATCTGTTCCATCGCGCGGCGCAGTTCTTCTGCCGCGGCAGAAGCCTCAGTCAGACCGCTCGCCAGTTGCTCGGTGGCCGCACCAACTCGCTCCGCGAGGCCTGGGCGTGGCGTGTCGCGACGGACTGACGAGGCCGGGTACGGGCCGGAGAAGTGTCAGCGGCGACCGGCGGGACGGCCCGTTTCGCCGCCGAAGACCTTGTTGCTCCGGCGGCGAACGTCGACGTTTTGACCAGGGCCATTGGTTCCTCGGCAAATCAGGTCATCGGACTATGGTAATCAGACCTTGACCATGAAGCGGAGCTAACGCAACAGCAGCTAAACGACTGTTTCCCATGCAGCATCAATGATATACGATTTCCACCCGGCGATTTTGCGGCTCCCGCACCCCCGGGCCGGTCGGCACCAGCAGATGGGTGTCGCCGTAGGCATGCATATCGATTGCGCTCTGCGGCACACCATCCCGGACAAGTTCGCCGGCAACCGTGCGGGCACGACGTTCCGACAGGCCCTGATTGTACGCTGGTGTGCCTGATGTGTCGGTATTCCCGTTGACGTCGATCCGGGTGTAGCGGTTGGCCTGAGAATAAGCGGCGGCGTCGTGCACGATACCGGCGCCGCGGGCTGTCAGGTCAGCTCTGTCCCAGTCGAAAAACACCAGGAACGTCTTCGCACCCACTTCCGCGACAGGTGTCGGAGCCGCCTCCGGCGCCGGCGGCGGAGCGACGCCAAACGTGTAACGCAGGCCGATCAGAATGCTGTGATTGTAGTCTGTCCTCGGGGTTATTTCGCCATAAACCGCAGGCCCAACTGTCGGGGTAACCAGGGCACCATAAGAACGACTACCCTCCAGACCCATAAAGCGGTATTCGGCGGTTAATGCCAGCCCCGGAACCGAGTCGATCGGGTAGGCCATGCCCAGGATGGCCTGATAGGCGAAAGCGCCACGTGTACCGCTTCGCCCGCCGTAAGTGAAACCTGGACCCACGCCGTGCGGGTTCTGCTCGGTCGCCCACTGATAGCCTGCGCCAATACCGACATACGGCTGCACATAAGGCACGAGACCCACGAAATCATAAAGGACGTTTGCCATCACGCCGGATTTAAGGTCGCCGCCGTTCGGGGTCGTTGTCGAGTTTCGAATAAAATCGCCCTCGACCTCGGCACGCAGCCCGTTGCCAAAGCCCCAGCCGCCACTCAGATCAACCGTAGGACCGATGCCGCTTTGCGAACTCCCGGAGATCGAGCGCCCGGGAACGCTAAGGTGTGGATTCTGGTTTTGCAGAAAATTGATGCCCGCGCCGCCGGCGATATAGGGGCCGTCAATCGCCTGGGCGTGAGCCGCCGCCATGGGTAAGCCAAGGATGGTCGCGGCCATCAGAGCACTTCGCAGCTTCATTTGTGATCTCCATGTTGAAATGCAGCGGAGCGCCGCCGTTCAGAACGCAGAACTGCCCGGCCTCGACTTCGATCCCCACGAATTTATGTTTCGCCTACCGTGTTGCACGCAAGCCACAATTTGCTTGCCGTTGATTGCCGATTTTTCATCCGGGGGCGCGACCCATTCGAAATCCCATTGCGCAGGCGGGCAACTGCATCGCTTGCCTGGTGTTGCATCTCGAGAGTAAATTGATGGGGAAGCGATCGACGTGATCGACTATGTCAGAAGGGCGTTAACGAGGCTCGGCGTCTTTGCCTCGAATCCTGCGGCCTTCGTCATCATATTCTGTTATTTTGTCGCGTGGTTTGTGCTGAGCCCGTCCAGCCTGAACTGGCAGGCGATAGCGACCTTTGCAACCTGGTTACAGGAATGACACTCATCATCCAGCGTGCCGAACATCGCGATACCCAGGCCGTCCATGCGAAGTTGGACAAGTTGCTACGGTCTGATGCAAAGGCGCGTCCCGAGCTATCGCTACTCGATCACCAGGAACCGGAAGTCATCGAGGAGCACCGGTCACAAGAACGCTGCGAGTTGCGATAGCTCGTCCTGGCATCAGGCGATTAATCGCCCCAGCGTTTTGTCGTTGTCGTGGTGGTATCCGAGGTGACCGGGGCGGCATAAGTGGGTGCAGGAGCAACGATCGTTGTGGACGCCGGTTCGGGTGAACGTGTAACCGCAACACAACCCGAGAGAGCCAGCAAAGCCGCCGGTAGCAACAGGGAAAATCGCATGGAACCATTCCTCATGTAATGACAGTCCGGTAAGAGAACGTCCACACCGAAGCGAAGGTTCCAACTTCCCGCGCTGCGGAGAAAAAGAAATCATACCAGACGGAAGCGGCCGAATTGGCCGGGCCGAATCACCGTGTTTGAGCATTTACCGAAGTGCGGGAGCCAGTAAGGCGGTTCTCCTAAATGGAGGGTATTTCCATGCGGTCCCGGTTTGTCGCCGGCGTCGCTATGGGCGTCGCCAGTGTGGGAATGGTCTCTCCGGCATACAGCGCGTTGCGGCGGTTGCATCCCGAGGGCCATCGCGACCCAGTGTCGGCCCCTGAACAGAGTGGTCACGTGGATAATTTTCAACATCACGACGAACAACGGGAGGGTGAGGCATGGCAACTTCCGCAGGCGCGAAGTCGGGTTTGCGGCCATGAATGCGGCTGCCGCCGTTGAGCCGGACACGAGTTTCCAATTGGCATTTCCCACTGGCGTTTCCCACTGGCGTTTCCCACTGGCGTTAACCGGGGGCGACCAATTGAGTTCGGTCGGTCTGGAACCGCCACTCGATAACCGAGTTGGTTTCTGTGTCCCGTCGTTGAAAGCGATGGTCTTAAACATGGAGGACTGAATGAAACACAGCCTTATACCTGGCGCGCTGATGTTGGCGGCCGCATTTGCGACGGCTCCGGCGATGGCGCAATCCGCCGCCACGCACAGCACCGTGACGGCCCCGGCAACCGGCCGAACCGGCGATGTCACCAGCACCAACCCGAACGACCGCAATCCGGTGATGACGCAGATGGGCGATGCCCGTGCGAGCAAGATCATCGGCTCCTCGGTCTACAACGACCACGACGAGAAAGTCGGGTCGATCGACGATCTTTTGATTGGCAAGGACGGCTCGATGAAGGCCGTGCTCTCGGTCGGCGGGTTCCTCGGCATGGGCACGAAGTACGTCGAGGTTCCGTACTCCGATCTGACCTTCGGCAACACGCAGCGTGACAGCGACAATCGCGTGGTACTGAAAGGTGCCACCAAGGAATCGTTGAAGACGCAGCCGGCCTTCAACTACAGCAAGAGCTAGACATTGAATCACGGACCGCCGGGTAAACCCGGCGGTCCGATCGTTTAAAGTGTGCTGCGTCGCAGCGTCATCCTGGCATCGCCCCGATTGCCGATTGTAAAATATTCAAAACGTATTAAGCTGCGGAACCGGAACAGCCCTTATCCGTTGTTTGACAGCGTTGATACTTTTTGCGGGAGGTAGAAATGGGTCGCGGAATTTTGTTGTGGCTTTTGGGCGTGCCGATCCCGGTGATCATTTTGCTCGCGCTGGTATGGCATTGAAATGCTGACCTCGCAAGCAGTCGTCCCTGGTAATCCTTATGAGGCGCCAGGCATAGCCACTGAAGCAAGCGTGTCGGCAGTCTCCTGGCAAGCCATCCTGGGTGGCGCTGCTGCGGATGCATCCATTACCATCGTGCTTGTCTTGCTCGGCCTCGGTCTTGGCTTCGCGGCAATTTCGCCATGGCCCAACGCCGGCGCAACGGCGGCCACGTTTTCGCTCGTCGGTGGCATCTGGTTGATTGTCGTGCAGTGGCTTTCATCGGGTATTGGCGGCTTCGTCACCGGCCGCTTGCGCACGAAATGGGTGAACGTTCATACCCACGAGGTGTTCTTCCGCGACACCGCACACGGCTTTCTTACCTGGGCGGTAGCGGCGCTGTTCGGTGCATTTGTCATGGCTTCAGCGGTGTCCTCAGCCGTTGGAACCGCCACACGGGCTGCCGGCACGGCAGTGTCCGGATCAGCTCAGGCGGCCGCGCGCGCCTATGATGTGGATATGTTGTATCGCGGGGAAAAGCCGGAACTCGCTGCGTCAGACCAACAAACGCAAATGGAAACGACCCGCATTCTGGCCCGCGGCATGGCGAACGGTGGCGTGTCCGACGCCGACAAAGCCTATCTGGTCGATCAGGTGGCAGCCCGTACCGGACTGTCCCACGATGACGCACAGAAGCGCGTCGACGACGTGATCGCTCAGGAAAAAGCGGCTGAAACCAAAGCACGGGAAGTTGCGGATGCAGCGCGGAAGTCGGCGTCAGCGGTTTCGATCTTCACTGCTTTGTCGATGCTGATCGGCGCGTTCATTGCAAGTGCAGCGGCAGCCTATGGTGGTAGTCTGCGGGACGAACATCCATAACGCAACGTTCCGGAGCAGGGCGTCGCGGCAGGTTGCGTAATCCAACGGTTACGGCCTCAGCGGTGGCGTTCGTGACGTAGTCCAATACCAGTCGGGGGGGTCCATGTATCTGCTCAGATGATGGAACTCTTCTCCGACGTCTCCGTTGCCTTTCCGTCGTCGGGAAACCTGATTATGCCGCGACCAAAACGCTCCCGGTAAGCCACTTTTAATTCGTGTAATGCCGGCCGAGACCGGCTTCGTAGTTCTTCACTGAACGAAACAATCCCAAGGAGGGCACAGCCTCATGAGCAGCGGAACCAACGCAGAGAAGCCGTTTCTGGCGGACATGACGGAGCGTCGGAATCGCGCCCGCGAGCATATGATGCAAGGCGCGATCACCGCCAGCTACAACGGCAACGTAGAGGTGGCCTGCGCGCTCCTGAATGAGGCGCTGGCGACGGAACTGATCTGCGTCCTGCGTTATCAACGGCACTATTTCACGGTCCAGGGCATTCATTCCGCGTCGCTGAAGGCGGAATTCCTGCAACACCGGGATGAGGAGCGCGTGCACGCCGACCGGCTGGCCGAACGTATCGTGCAGTTGGGCGGCGCGCCGAATTTCTCACCCGACGGTCTGATGTCGCGAAGCCATACCGAATACGATGAGCACGATGACATTATCGAAATGCTGACCGAGGATCTCGTTGCGGAGCGTATCGCCATCGACAGCTATCGTGAAATGGCCACGTGGTTCGCACCGTTCGACTCGACGACCCGGCGCATTCTGGAGGAAATCCAGGCCGAGGAGGAAGAGCACGCCGACGACCTTGCTGAGCTGCTACGCAATCTGACGCCAGAAGCCGCGACCTGATAGATCAGGCCATCAGGCCAGGTCAGGCGATCCGCAGATAACCGATTCGCACTCCGCATCATCCCCGTGTGCTCGTCACGGGGATGATGTTTGGTTTGATCGCCGACCTGATGCGATTCCTTTTGTGCATCGTCTTGGCCTGCGGTTCTCGTTGGTGACGTGCGCGGTGTCCAACAACGCTTCCACCTACCAAAACGTCACCTGACCCATCGGGATCATTTTGATCCGATTGTCGCGCTCCGGATGTTACGCTCCGGAGCGCGATCCGTGTCAGGCGGTCATGCGCTGGCTGGCGAGGATGACCATGTCGCCACGCCAGGCTTGCACCAGCGCGCTGACCGTCTTGCCAGGTGACAACACGTCGCCAATGCGGCGTTCGGCACCGATCACCAGCAGATCGGCCCGGATCGAGGCGGCGGCCCGCAGGATCGCATCCGCCGGCTTCGTGTCGTGGCGGGCCTGTGTCGTGACATGGAAGCCGTGCCGTTCGCCCAACGTAGCGATATCGTGGCGCACCGCCTCTACCGTGTTGGCGGCGCTGCCGATCGCCGGCGTTTGTTCCACAACGTGAACGGCGACGCAGCGCGTGCGCGCGGGCGGCACGATCGCGAACGCCAGTTCCGCACCTCGGCGCGAGCTCTCGGTACCGCTAACCGGAATCAACATCCTGGCGTGCCGCGCGTGATTGGCATGATGATCCCCGGCGGCGATCGTCAGCGCGATCGGACCGTCAAATCCGGCAGCCAGTTCGTTGACACGTTCGGTGAACTCGCCGGTGCGCTCGTCATGCATTCCGGCCAGACCGATGACCAGCAGATCGAAACCTTTTTTCGACTCGGCGGCGACGATCTCGGCGCCGGAATCCGAACTCGCTCGCGCGATGACCTCGACACGGCCCTTGCCGCCGCGCTCCTTGCCGGCCTCGGTGACGTTGGCGGAGACGAGGGCGCTTTGTCTGACCGCATCCGCAAGCCGCGCGGCATCTTGCGGCGATGTCGGATCGTCCGCGCCCAGGCTCAGCACGGTGATCGGCAGTTCGCGCTGGCCCGCAAGGAAGCCAGCGAGTGCCGTTGCGTACGAACCGTTCGGGCTGTCATCCGCCGCGACCAGCACGCGCTCGAAACGGCTGACCAGGCCGCCGGCGTCGATTGCCTCCTTGCGCAGTCGCGCGGCTTCCTCCTGGCCGAGCGGCAATCGCGACAAAGCCCGTTTCAATGTCGGAGGCATGGCCATCGTGGTCAGTACCGCCATCGCGACGATCATGGTGTAGATGTCCTGTGACAGCACGCCGCTCGATAATCCGATGCTGGCGACGATGACTTCCGTGCTGCCGCGGGCGTTCATTGCGCAGCCGAGGGCGATGGCATCTCGCCAGTGCCGCCGGCTCATCACGGCGCCGAGCGCCGCGCCGGTGAACTTGCCGATGCTACCAACCAGCACCAAAGCGCCGGTCAGCAACAATAAGGTCGGATTCCGCAGGATGGTCAGGTCGGCACCCAGCCCGGAGACGCCGAAGAAGATCGGCGCCAGGAATGCGGTCACGAAACCTTGCAACTGGTCCCTGATCCTGCCGACAAGTATGGGCGATTCACCGACCAGGACACCCGCGGTGAACGCGCCCAGTACCGGGCTGATGCCGAGCGACAAGGTGACCAAGGCCAGCAACAGCATGATCGCCAGCACGGCGGTGGCGACCATGAAGTCGCTCTCGGCATGATCGTTCACCAGGCGAATCAGGCGAACCACCAGCGGGCGGCCGATCGAATAACTCAACGCAAGGAAGCCAAGCGTGCTGCCCAGGGTCCAGGCGACTGCTCGCAACGAAATCCCTCCGGAACCCGCAAAGCCCAATACCAGCGAGACGATGATCCAGCCGGCGGTATCTTCCAAAATCGCCGATGCGACGACGATCTGGCCGATATCGCGCCGTAGCAAGTTCATTTCCGTCACTGTGGCGGCAACGATCTTGATCGACGAAATCGCCAGGGCGGTACTGAGGAACAGCGCCGCAACCGTCCGCCGCGCCGGGTCGGGCAGCAGACTGTCAGGCAACAGTTCACCCAGACCGAAGCCAAAGACGAACGGCACGAGCACGCCCATGGCCGCGACCGCGGCGGCCGGTCCACCCACCTTGCGGACGAGTCTCAGATCGACCTCCATGCCGGTCAGCAGCAGCAGCATCATCACGCCGATCTCGGCGATTCCCTTGATCAGGCCTTTGATATCCGGGTCGTCGGGAAACACGATGTGGAACCATTGCGGTGCCAGCCAGCCGAACAACGACGGACCAAGCAACAGCCCAGAAAGCAGCGAACCGATGACGGCAGGTTGACCGGCACGCCGCAGCACCTCGCCCAGGGCGCGGCCGACCACCACGAGCAACGTGACCTGGAGAATGAGAACTGCCGCGGAATGATCCAGCAACGTCAATCTCCCGTTCGGCACCCGTCAGAGGTTTGCCGGTCCGCGTTCGGATCCTGCGATAAGAGGCGCCAGGGTACGGAGCTGAGTTCGTCGGAACCCGCTGCTGCGAGTACCGCGAGAACGGAGGAACTCAGGCGGTCCATTCCCATCGACGGGACGACCTGCAGCGCGCCAGGTTTGCGGCGTTCCGGCTCTCGATTGGAAACGCGCGGTCCCATCAGCAGGTCCACAATGAACATCAGGGAGGCGTGGCTCAGTGCGCCATCGTCGGCGTCTGCTGCCGGCGAATGATTGGCAGCGCGAAAATGCACAGCACCAGCGCGATGCCCATCACGAAGAAGCAATCCGAATAGGCCATCACGAACGCCTCGCGGCGTACCACCGCGGCGACCTCTGCCACTGCCCGTGCATGCGTCTGCAGGCTCTGAGCAGGCGTCACAGAACCCAGTGCCCGGCTGACGTCCCTGATCATTGCAGCAGTACGTTGGCTATTTTGCGTCAGCCAGTCACCGATGATCGAGAAATGATATTGCTCGCGGAACGTGATAAAGGTCGACAGCGCCGCGATCCCGACGGATCCACCGAGATTGCGCATCACGTTGAAGATTGCCGAAGCGCCGGCCTGTTCGGACGGCGGCTGCGACCCGGCGGCGAGGCTCGACAGCGGCACGATGATGAACGGCTGTCCGGCGGCGCGCACCAACTGCGACCAGCGCAATTGCTGGATCGCCCAATCATGCGTCAGAAACGAATTCATGAAGCAGCTGACCGCAAACAACGCGAAGCCAAAGCCGACGATCAGCCGTGTATCGATATGCCGCATGGTCAAGGGCACCAGCGGGAAGATCAGCAGTTGCGGCAGGCCCATCCACATCACGACCTCACCGATTTGCAGAGCGTCGTAACCCTGGATCTGATCGAGGTAGACCGGCATCACATAAACCGTGCCGTACAACGCGAGACCCATGAACAGCCCGATCGCCGAGGCGCTGGCGAACCCTGGCTGCTTCAACAGGCGAAGGTTGATGAAAGGCCGGCGGCACATCCATTCGCGGACCAGAAACGCCGGGATGAAGATCGCCGCCAGAATGGCGGTATCGCGGATCAGTGGGTTGCCGAACCAATCCTTGCGCTCGCCTTCTTCGAGCATGGTGATCAGCGAGCCGAGGCCAATGGCCATGCAGACGATCCCGAACCAGTCTCCCTCCCATAATTTATCGAGCTTCGGCGGCTCGGGATCGAGACCGTAGCTCACAGCGGCGATCAGCAGCGCGCCCGGCAGCAGGTTCACGTAGAAGATCCAATGCCACGACCAGGTATCGGTCAGCCAGCCGCCGATGGTTGGTCCGATCGCCGGCGCAAACGTCGCAGTGACGCCGAACATGGCGAGCCCGATCGGCTGCTTCGATTGTGGCAGACAACGCAGCACGATCGTCATCGCCGTCGGGATGAACACGCCGCCGGTAAAGCCCTGACCGGCCCGGCAGACGATCATCATGCCGAGACTGTTGGACAACCCGCACAGCACCGAGAAACCCAGGAACAGCACGCAATTGATGACCAGATACCGACGCATCGAGACAACGTCGGACAGCCATCCGGTCAGCGGAATGGTGATAATCTCGGCCACAAGGTAGGCGGTCGAAATCCAGGTTCCTTCATCGAGTGAGGCGCCGATTCCGCCCTGGATATTCGGCAGCGAGGCGTTGGTGATCTGGATGTCCAGCACCGCCATGAAGGCGCCCAGAATGGCGCCAAACACGGCGATCCAGTTACGCGCGCTGACGCGCTCGTCGCGGGTTGCCATCAGGGTGGCGGCGGGGTTTTTGCCACCGCCAACGGGACGAGCGTTTGCCGCTGATCTTTGGGTGGCGCGGTGCGGCTGTCGACGCTTACCTCGACGGAGAGACCGGGCCGCAACTGGTCAAGCCGGTCCGGCGGCGGATTGTCGATCAGGATCTTGACCGGAACGCGCTGCACGATCTTGGTGAAGTTCCCGGTCGCGTTCTCGGGTGGCAGCAGGGCGAACTCTGCGCCGCTACCGGGCGCCAGGCTGGCCACGGTCCCGGTGAAGTGGACACCGGGAAAGCTGTCGATGCTGAGATCGGCTTGCTCGCCGCGGAACATCTGTTCGATCTGGGTCTCTTTGAAATTGGCGACAACGTAGATCGCGCGCCCCATCGGCACGATCGTCATCAATCCCTCGCCCGGTTGAACAAACCCGCCGAACTGCACCGAGCGATCGCCCACGGCGCCATCGACCGGCGAGACGATGGTCGCGTAGCCGAGGTTCAGCCGGGCGGTTTCGACCTGCGCCTTGTCGCCATCGACCAGGGCTTTATCGGCGGCGACGGTGGCGTTGTCGGTATCGTACTGCTGCCGGCTGATCGCGAGGTTGTCTTTGATGACCGCCGCATCGCGGCTGAAATTGGTCTGCGCGTTCGCCAGGTTGGCCTGATCTTTCTCCTGGTTGGCGATGCTTTGATCGAGCGTCGCCTGATACGGCCGCGGGTCGATTTGAAGCAATGTTTCGCCGGCGTGGACTCGCTGGTTGTCGGTGACAAGCAACCCCGTGACGTATCCGCTGACCTGCGGCGCAATGATGACGGCGTCGGCCTGGGTGTAAGCGTCGTCGGTGGAAGCGTAGAAACGCAGCACGGTCCACCAGTAGATACCGAAGCCGATCCCCGCCACCAATAACAACGCACCGAGAATCGCGAAGCCGATCAATCGCCGCGTGGTTCGTCTTTTGGCGTCTGGATCGGGCCGCGAGCCCGCATCGCGCTCGCGCTGACCACGGTCATCATCGTCGTCGGCGAGCATCAGGAAATCGTGCGGCCGCTCCCGTGGCGTCCGGGGGGCGGGCCGCGTGTCTGTGCCGATGGCGTGGCGCGGATCGTCGGGAATGATTGCCTCCAACCAGAAGCCATTGCGGTCTCGGCGTGGTACCAGGCGCGTTGCGCGCCATTGCCAAGCCGGATCAGGCGCCGCGGCATTGCCGCGTGCCGGGATCCTCGCTCGCCTCGCTATAAAGTCTGGGCCACCGCCGATGGTTCCGGCTCGCATGCCTGAAAGCGCTGAGACCTTGGCCGTAGCACCGTAGCCAACGAGCGCGCCCGCCATGCGGAGGTCGCCGACGAATCTTTGATATTCGGCGTCAATCTCCGCTTCCGTTTGCCGCCGCAACAATGCAGATGGACGAATCGTTACCCGCACGAGCGTGCCGTCAGCGAGCATTTCGGTACGGTCGCGCGCCTGGTGGATTGCGATCGTGCGGCCAAGCACAGCGCGTGCTGCGGTGGTACCCAACGCCAATATGACGGCCGGTTTGATGAGGGCCAGTTCACGATCCAGCCACCAGCGGCAGGCCTCGATCTCGCTGACGGCGGGCCGTTGATGTATGCGGCGTTTGCCCCCCTGCTCGAACCTGAAATGCTTTACTGCATTGGTGACGAAGACCTCGTGGCGCGGAACGGCCGCCTCCTGCATTGCGCGCGAAAGGACCCGGCCAACTGGTCCAACGAACGGCTTGCCGGCGAGGTCTTCACGGTCGCCCGGTTGCTCGCCGATGAGCATGAGCCTGGCGCGGAGCGGGCCTTCGCCGGGGACGACCTGCGTTGCGTGGCGATATAGGCTGCAACGCTGGCACGCGGCCTCCTCGCGCCGCAGCGCGGCGAGGGAGGCGGCGAGCGGAACATCGCTCAATGCGGTTGGCCCAGGACGCGGTGTTCAAAGCAGAACGGTGCAAAATTGCTTGCGGAAGCGATATCAGGCTCGCCCATGGTCGGGACCTCGCCCAGTACAAAAAGTGAGTCTTTACAACGTGACTCTTTAAAGTGAAGGTCTGCGCGGTGGGTTCCAGCGCGTTGCTGCCGTCGCGGTCACGCCGAAAAATCTTGCCGACGCGGACCGGAACGACGGGCGGTTGCAGCGGTTCGCGTTGCACGGCTGGTTCGCGTCCGACATCAGCGGTGACGCCAGAGGGGGCCCGGGATCCTGATCGATTGACGCCATTGCGACATATCTGACGACCGGCACGCCTGGCTAAGTAGCAGCAGGCTTTGGATGCAACCTAACCAGCGCGTGGGTTGTTAACAACCTGTTCGGGTGACATGAGACGAAAGGACGAGCCAATGCCACGCGGAGACAAATCGAAATACACCGACAAGCAGGAACGCAAGGCGGATCATATTGCCGAAAGCTACGAGGAACGCGGTGTTCCAGAGCAAGAGGCCGAACGCCGCGCCTGGGCGACGGTGAACAAGGACGACGGCGGCGGTAAGCGAAGCGGTGGCAGCGGCCAGGGCAAGCGAACCGGTCATCCGGCGGCGCATAAAGGAGGACAAATTGGCGGCGCGTACGCGGCGTCACGTCCGGCGGCCGCTCGTTCCGCATCCGCGAAGAAAGCGGCGGCAACGAGGAAACGCAAGACGGCACGCCGATCCACAGCCTGACGCTGATCCCAGTACGGGGGGGGCGGCATGGCCAGAGCATGATTTCATGACGCGGCGGATCATGACGACGCGCTCGCCGGCGTATTCTGGATTTTGGTGATGTTTGGGCTTGGCGGCCTGGGTTCATTCACTTGTCATGATCTCATGGTTCAGTATCTTATTGTCCAGTTCGATGTCGGAACGATGGTAGCGCACTGATTTAATGTCACAAATCTTTCGTGCGTTTCGGCAAACGGCAGCTCCCCGGACCGGGGTGGGAACCTAAATCCACCTATGCTATTGAATATCGAGGTTCCGGGAATGAATGACGTGCGCACTTCTCCCACCGAAACAGAGCTTCAGCTGCTCGATCGCTATTGGCATGCCGCGAATTTCCTGTCGGTCGGGCAGATCTATCTTTTGGACAATCCGTTGCTCCGGGAACCTTTGCGTCCGGACCACATCAAGCCACGCCTGCTCGGCCACTGGGGCACCACTCCCGGGCTTAACTTCATCTATGCCCATCTCAATCGCGCCATCAAAGCGCGGGACCTCAACGTGATTTTTGTTTGCGGCCCAGGGCACGGCGGCCCCGGGGTGGTGGCGAACACTTATCTCGAGGGCACGTATACCGAGATTTATCCCGATATCAGCCGCGATACCGAGGGTCTGCGCAAGCTGTTCCGGCAATTTTCCTTTCCAGGCGGCATTCCCAGCCACGCTGCCCCGGAAACGCCTGGCTCGATCCATGAAGGCGGCGAACTCGGTTATGCCCTGGTGCACGCGCATGGCGCAGCGTTCGACAATCCGGATCTGGTCGTCGCCTGCGTGATCGGCGACGGTGAGGCAGAGACAGGACCTCTCGCGGCTTCATGGCATTCGAACAAGTTCCTCAATCCCGTGCACGACGGTGCAGTCCTGCCGATCCTGCATCTCAACGGGTACAAGATCGCCAATCCTACCATTCTTGGGCGTCTGGACGATGACGAGTTGTTCAGTTTGCTGCGCGGCTATGGCCACGAGCCGCTGGCCGTAGAAGGTGATGAACCAGCGGAGATGCATCGGCAGATGGCGCATGCGATCGACGAAGCGCTCGATCGCATCGCTGCTATCCAACGCGGCGCCAGGACCGTGGGCAACACGCAACGGCCGCGATGGCCAATGATCGTCCTGCGTAGTCCCAAGGGCTGGACAGGGCCTAAGGAAGTCGATGGCAAGAAAGTCGAAGGTTTCTGGCGCGCTCACCAGGTGCCGGTCGACGCGGTGAAGACCAACCCCGCGCATCTGGAAATTCTGAACACCTGGATGCGCAGCTATCGGTCTGAAACATTGTTCGATGCCGACGGGCGCCTCATGCCGGACTTGCAAGCACTGGCGCCTGTCGGTGCCCGTCGCATGGGGGCAAATCCGCATGCAAATGGCGGCATGTTGAAACGCAAGCTCGAATTACCCGACTATCGCACGCATGCGGTCGCGGTACCCTCGGCAGGCAGCCCCACGGCGGAAGCCACGCGCGTCATGGGTGGTTATCTGCGAGACGTGATCCGGCTCAATGCCGAGGCAAGGATCTTCCGTGTGATGGGCCCGGACGAGACCGCCTCGAACCGGCTGGACGACGTGTTCGAAGCGACCGATCGGGTCTGGATGGAAACGATCGAGCCGTACGACGTTCACCTCGCGCAAGACGGCCGTGTAATGGAAGTCCTGAGCGAGCACCTGTGCCAGGGTTGGCTCGAAGGCTACCTCCTCACTGGGCGGCACGGCCTGTTCAACTGCTATGAGGCCTTCGTCCACATCGTCGATTCGATGTTCAACCAGCATGCAAAATGGCTCGAGGTGTCGCGACGCCTGCCGTGGCGACAGCCGATCGCCTCGCTGAATTATCTGCTGAGTTCGCACGTCTGGCGACAGGACCACAACGGTTTCAGCCACCAGGATCCTGGCTTCGTCGATCTCGTCGCCAACAAGAATGCGGATATCGTTCGCATCTACTTTCCACCCGATGCCAACAGCTTGCTGTGGGTGACCGATCATTGTCTTCGCACCTATGACCGCATCAACGTCATCGTCGCCGGCAAGCAGCCGGAGCCGCAATGGATGCCGATGGCGGAGGCCGAGGCGCATTGCGCCGCAGGCATCGGCATCTGGCATTGGGCCGGTACGGAAACATCCAATTCGCCTGACATTGTGATGGCCTGCGCCGGCGATGTCCCGACGTTGGAAACGCTGGCAGCGGTTACCCTGCTTCGCGAGGCCTTTCCCGAGCTCGGCATCCGGGTGGTCAACGTTGTCGACCTGATGGCACTGCAGCCGCAGGAACAGCATCCGCACGGACTTTCCGATCAGGACTTCGATCGGATTTTCCCACCCGACAAGCCGGTGATGTTCGCTTATCACGGTTATCCTTACATGGTTCATCGCCTCACTTATAAACGCGCCAACCACGACCACATGCATGTTCGCGGGTTTCGCGAGAAGGGCACGACGACGACGCCGTTTGATATGGTCGTGCTCAACGAACTCGACAGATACCATCTCGCGATCGCAGCGATCGAACGCATCCCGGCACTCGCCGGGAAGGCGGCTCCGGCGCGGCAGATGTTCCATGCCAAACTGATCGAACACCACCGCTACATTCGCGAGCACGGCGAGGACATGCCGGAGATTCAAAACTGGCATTGGCAAGGCACGAGGAGTGTGGGCGGTGCAAGCGATCCTGGCGCTTAACGCCGGCTCATCCAGCGTCAAGTTTAAAGTTTATGAGGTGCAGGCGCCGGAACCCGTTCTGCTGTTGCGAGGCATGCTGGACCGGGACGCGGGTGACAGCGAATTTATAATTAAGGATGCGGCCGGCAAACCGATCCAGGACGTCAGGCTGAATGCGTCCGATACGCAAGCTGACCTTGCGGCGATCTTGCTGGAACGAATCGAGCCATTGCTCGGCGGCCGAAAACTATGTGCCGTCGGTCATCGGATCGTTCACGGCGGCCTCGATTTTTCCGCGCCGGTCCTGATCGATGCCGAGATCATTCGACGGCTCGAGCACCTGACGCCTTTGGCGCCACTGCACCAATCGGGCTGTCTCGATCCCGCCCGCAGCATCCTGTCGTTGCGGCCGGAGTTGCCCCAGGTCGCCTGCTTCGACACTGCCTTCCACCGCACCCTTTCCCCGATCTATCGCCGGTTCGCGCTGCCGCTCGAGTTCGAAGCGAAGGGTATTCGCCGCTATGGTTTTCATGGGCTTTCATTCGAATACATCGTTCAGCAAATCAATCGACCGGATCTGCGTTTGGTCGTCGCTCATCTCGGCAGCGGTTGCAGCCTCTGCGCGATTCACAACGGAACAAGCGTCAACACTACGATGAGCTTCACGCCGCTCGACGGGCTCATGATGGCAACCAGAAGCGGCGCGATCGATCCTGGCCTCGTGTTGTATCTGCTGCAATCGCAAGGCATGTCGGTGGCCGAAATCGAAGACCTGCTTTACCGCAAATCCGGCCTGCTCGGCGTGTCCGGCTGTTCCGCCGATATGCGGACGTTGCTCGCGAGCGCCGATCCGAACGCAAAGGCGGCCGTCGATCAGTTTTGCGCCCGCATCGCGGAGCAGATTGCCGTGATGGCAATGGCCATGAACGGAATGGACCTGCTGGTCTTCACCGGCGGCATCGGCGAAAATAGTGCGCAGATCCGCAGCGATGTCTGTGCCCGGTTGCAATGGCTCGGGGTCCAGGCTGCCAACGATGAAGCCGAGGGTCGTTCAAAAGCCGCGGCCGGTGTCGAAGTCCGGGAGATTTCGACCGACGAAGAATTTATCATTGCATCCCACACGATCGCGACAACGTCAAAGTGACGCGATCTCGCTGCGTGGACTTGCTGATCTCAGTTACGACGTTGTTCTGAGAAGCTGATCGCTGGAGAACGACCCAACCAGGCGACGGGCCGATGCGCGCCAGACCATGAAACTCCGAGGTCGGCGGACGGGTCATTCGTTGCCTGCCGTTATCTCGTCGAACTGTCATGCCACGCGACGACAACGTTCACGTGTCGATCGCGCCTCGAACTCTATTGACAAGTGCATCAATCGCGAAAGGCTTGGTAATGACCTGCATACCCGGTTCGAGGTGGCCGTTGCCAATAACTGCGTTCTCAGCATAGCCGGTAATAAACAGCACCTTGAGATTTGGGCGGAGAGCCCTTCCCGCATCAGCGACCTGGCGTCCATTCATGCCACCCGGCAACCCGACGTCGGTGAGCAGCAGATCGATTCTTGTGTCCGACTGCAAAATCTTCAGGCCCCCTGGGCCATCGACTGCCTCGAGAACGCGGTAACCGGCATCTTGCAAAACATCCATCATGAGCAACCGCACGGTCGGTTCGTCGTCGACAATCAAAATGGTTTCACCGTATCCGGGCTCGACACCAACCATGCCCTCCTCGGCGGTCTCGCGGTTTGACGCCGCGCCGTGGTGACGCGGAAAATACAAACACATCGTCGTTCCGTGCCCCGGCTCGGAGTAGACGCGAATTTGACCGTTCGACTGACGCACGAAGCCGTAAATCATGGAAAGGCCCAGACCGGTGCCTTGACCGAGCGGCTTTGTCGTAAAGAACGGCTCGAAGATCCGCCCGATGGTCTCCTTGGACATGCCGATTCCGGTATCGGTCACGGCAAGCGAGACATACTGTCCCGGCGGCAGATCACGTTCCGTCGCTGCGCTTGTGTCGAGCCAACGATTGGCTGTTTCGATCGTCAAACGGCCACCATCCGGCATGGCGTCACGGGCATTGATGCAGAGATTGAGAAGCGCGTTTTCCAACTGGTTTTGATCGATCAACACCGGCCAAACCCCAGCTGCACCGACCACCTCGACCTCAATGTCAGGACCGGTGGTCCGGCGCACGAGGTCCTCCATATCGGTAATCAGGCGGTTTAAGTTCGTCGGCTTCGGATCGAGTGTCTGGCGCCGCGAGAACGCCAGCAATCGTTGCGTGAGTGCGGCGGCTCGCCGGGTGGCGCCAAGCGCCGCATTGATATAGCGAGGTACGGCGTCCAGCCTTCCCTGGCCAATCCGGGTCTCCAGCATCTGCAGGCTTCCCGAGATGCCCGCCAGGAGATTGTTGAAGTCGTGCGCTATGCCTCCCGTCAGCTGACCGACCGCTTCCATCTTCTGGGACTGACGCAAGGCCTCCTCGGCCTGCTCCCGCTGTTCGATGGCCAACTGCACCCTGTCTTCGAGTTGCTGATTCAATTCACGCAGCGCCGCCTCAATGGCGCGCCGGTGTCCGATATCGATCAATACGCCCGGAAACCTCATTGCGGCACCGTCGGCATCCTGATCCACCCGGCCATTTGCTTCGATCCAGCGAAACACGCCGTCATATTGGCGCACCCGGTATTCCCAGCGGTACGGCCCACCGCGCCGCAACGCCTCGCCGATTTCCGCCTCGACACCTGCCTTGTCGTCCTCGTGGACCGAGGCCAATACTTCGTCCAAGGTCAGGCCGGCGCGGCATCTTGCCGGGTCGAGACCGAATGAGCGGGCAAATCGCTCGTCACCGACGAAATGATCGGTCTGCACGTTCCACACCCAGGTGCCGATGATGGCGCCGGCATCCAGCGCCAGTTGCACACGCTCGGCCTGCTCGCGTGCTTTCGCCTCGCTGGCGCCGATGGCTTCCGCCGCCTCGCGGCGCAGCCTGGCCATCGCAATGTTCGCAGCGACCCGGGCAAGCAATTCGCGCGCGGAAAACGGCTTGGTCAGGTAATCGTCGGCGCCGGCGTCCAGCCCTTCGACCTTCGCATCGTCGCCCGCGCGCGCAGAAAGCATGACAACTGGCAGGTCACGCAGCGACGCGTCCTGGCGCACGGCCCTGAGCAAGCCAAACCCGTCCAACCGTGGCATCATCACATCGGTGACCAGGATATCCGGCCGCTGCACACGCAACGAGGCAAGCGCCGCCTCGCCATCCGCCACGGTTTCTACATCGTAACCATGGCCGGCCAACAGCCGGCTGATGTAGTCGCGCAAATCGGCATTATCGTCGGCCAGGAGCACCAGGCGCCGTTCCACCCGGGTGTCTTGTGTTGCATCGCTGTGCGGCACTTCGCGAGCCGCCCCAACATCCAGCAGTGCGTCGCCGGCATCGCCGGGCAGCCAACGCAGCGCCTCCTCGACAAAAGTTTGCGAACGTGACGCGGTGGCGGTTTCTTCCGCGGCGATCTGCACGCGCTCCGGCAGGATATGCGCCGTGCCGAGCGGCACACTGACGTGGAAAGCCGTGCCACGCCCTTCCTCGCTTTCCACCGCGATGTCGCCGTTATGCAGCTTCACGAGTTCGCGCACCAAAGCGAGACCGATCCCGGAGCCTTCAAAACTTCGGCCTTTGGCACCTTCCACGCGATGGAAACGATCGAACAGCTTTTCGATCTGCGACGCCGGAATGCCGGTGCCGGTATCGCGCACAGTCAATCGCGCCGCCCCATTCCGTTCCCGCAGCAAGACTTCGATCTCGCCCGCGAACGTGAACTTGAAGGCGTTGGAAACCAGGTTGAGAACGATCGTCTCCCACATGTTGCGATCAACATAGACCGGCTGGCTCAGTGGCGGCGTGTCGACCGTCAGCGTGAGCCCAGCTCTGTCGGTAGCAGAACGGAACGACGATGCGAGATCGGCGGTCAGCGCCGCGAGATTTGTCGGCTGGTAACTGGCCTCGGTCCGGCCGGCCTCGATCCGCGAAAAATCGAGCAGCGAATTGACCAGGCGTAGCAGCCGCAAGGCATTGCGGTGGGCGATTTCCAGCCGCTCACGTTGCTCTGTTGCAATCGGTTCGACGGCTGCGAGTGCGTCCTCGAGCGGACCTAACATCAGCGTCAGCGGCGTGCGGAATTCGTGCGACACATTGGAGAAGAATGCCGTCTTTGCCCGATCGAGTTCGGTCAGAGCGTCCGCTCGCTCACGCGCCCGCTCATACTCGTCGGCGCGCGCAATGGCAGCGGCCACCTGCGCGGTCAACAGTTCGATGAAGCCCTGATAAGCGGAATCGAACAGGCGGTGGGGATTGAGGCCGGCGACGAGATAGCCGACAGCCTCACCGCCTTCCGCGCCGGCGATGGGTGCAATTAGCGCCTGACGTGGTGCGGCCGGCAGATCGTCCGGCGCAGCATGCTGCTGCAACCAGTCGGTTTCGATGCGCGCCAGCTCGACCAGAGCCGGCGTGCCATGAGCTGCCTGTGCGACTGGCCATGCCTCGGGCTCTCGACGGTCGACATGCTGCCTGGCCGACGAAAGATGCTGCTCAGGATCGTGCATTGCCATGCAGCGTAGCGTTCCGTCTCGATCGGCGAGGCAGACCAACGCAAACGGCACATCGCGCACGCCGGTGGACAGGCAGGTTTCGAGCCCTTGCATAACCTCGGCCCGCGTGGATGCTGCTGCGAGCGTGGTACCGACGTCACGCAGTACACTTAACTGACGTTCACCAATGACCCGCTCGGTAACTTCGGCCACAACGCAAAGCATGCCGGTCCTGGCGCCGGCGTCGTCGGCAAGCGGCGAGTACGAGAAGGTGTGATAGGTTTCCTCGGCAAACCCGCTGCGTTCCAGATACAACTGCAATGCTTCGTCCCAGGTTGCCTCGCCGGTGGCGAGCACATGCTGGATACGCGGCCCGATATCGGGCCAGATCTCCGCCCATACCTTGTCTGACCGACTGCCGATCACCCAGTCGCGCTTCAGGCCAACCGTCGGTAGGTAAGCATCGTTACAGAGAAAGGTGAGGTCAGGCCCCCAGGCCATCCACATGGCGAAACGTGACGTCAGCATAACGCGCACGATCGCGCGCAGGCTGGCAGGCCAGCTGTCCGGCGCGCCGAGGGGCGTCTCGCTCCACGCGCAGGCGCGCATCAGCGCTCGAACTTCGCCTGGGCCGCGGAGCAGTGCGGGTCCTTCGTCAACCGGCGGATCGGGGTCTCTTGCGGTACTGGACATTGGCCGACTGGATATTACAGATCATGATGCCGCAATCCAGACGTTGCATTCAGAACCCGCCATCTCGGACCGCACACCTGGAATGCAGGGTCGCGGCCACTCGTTGCTCGCCGTGCCGGCAGGAGATCGGTGATGCCTGGCTATTTCGGGAAGCAGTGGACCGCCGGCCGCGTGGTGACCGACGGACTGCCCTCGGCCGCAAATCAATAACAAAATGTCAGGCGCGGAATCTGGCAACGGCCTTCCAATTGATCTCCAATCCGAAGCCCGGCGCTTCGGACAATTGAACCATCCCATTTTTTGCATGGGCGCCACCCTCAAATATTGCGTGGTGCAACGGATGGCGGGCCGGGTTGCCGTGTGATTCCGCAGCGAATGCCGCGTCACCGAACGCTGATACCAGATGGCCGTGCAAATGTGCCACTGAATGCGGCGCAATGGTGACTCGTTTCAGTTCCGCATAATGCGCGATACGCAACGATTCGGTAAACCCGGCGTGCCGCGTGGAGTCGAACTGGACGAAACGGATCGCACCTGAATCAATGAAATCGCGGACCGTGAATCGGTGCCACTCCCGCTCGCCGTGCGCCAGCGGAATGGGCGACTCCGCGGCCAGCCGGACGAAATCGGCCGGTTGCAGATACCAGTGCAGCGGTTCCTCCAACCAAAAGATGTCGTACGGCGCAACGGCTTTGGCAAACGCGATGCAGTCCACAACGTCATACGGTGCGTTCATATCCAGCATGAACAGCACCTCGGGACCGATCGCCTCGCGCACCAGGCGGATGCGGGTTACTTCATCCTGCAAAGACAGCGCGCCGGTCTTCAACTTTACCGCCCGGTAGCCACCGGCAACGAACCCGGCGAGTTCATTGGCAGCAGAACCGAGAGACTCGCCTTCGACGTAGTATCCACCGGTGGAATAGGTGAACACCTCGGTCCGGGTGCCGCCCAGCAACCGAAAGACCGGCAAGCCGACCGTCTTCCCCTTGATATCCCACAGCGCGATATCGATGCCGCCGATTGCGGCCATGATCTGCGGGCGCTGATTGCGCGGCAGTGGAGGCGGCAGGCCATCCCAGCCGCCGAGACCGCCTGGCCGCGGCGACGTCAGCGAAAACAGCCGGCTCCAGATCTCGGTGTGCCCAAGAGGATCCATGCCCCGCACGACGTCGGCAAAAGACTTGATCAGCCCACATATGATGTTTTGCGGGCCACCGGAGATCTCACCGAAGCCGGTCACTCCCGCATCGGTGCGCAGCTCGACCAGGATCAGTTGGGCGCGGTCCATATACTCGTGCGCGGTCCAGCTGCCCTGCGCAAAAGCGATTGCCAGCGGATGGGCAATGACCTCGGTGATTTGCATGGCGAATGACTCCGAATGTTGTCCGGTCCGGGTGGGGCTGGCTGGCCTGTATGCCTCCACCGACGGCCAAATGCGAGGTCCGGCCCGCTCCGTGCACTCAATAGCTACGAGTGTGGCGCACAGATGCCGTTGCAGCGGCAGTCCATCGCATCGGTTTGAATTTACCCCATCGGCACGACAACGGTATGAAGTCACAGTGACGCCGCGACTGATCGGGGGATTGGTGGAGCCGAGGGGAATCGAACCCCTGACCTCCTGAATGCCATTCAGGCGCTCTCCCAACTGAGCTACGGCCCCATGGACACCGGTTGGGCGTGGAAGCGGGTCCTATAACCAGGCCCCCGTAGCACGGCAAGACCAGGGGCAAGACCAGGGGCAAGACCGGGGTGCGAGACCAGGGGAAACACCCGTCTGCACGACTGCAGCCCCACCGCTTGACCGCTCTCACCCGCGCGCTATCCATCCCCCAAACACCGACAGGAGACCTCCACCATGCGCGCCTGGGCCGTCGTCGAGAACGGAAAACCGCTTCAGGAACTCGAGCTCCCCACGCCCGAGCCTAAAGGCACCGAGGTGTTGGTCGAAGTCTCCCATTGCGGCGTCTGTCATTCCGATCTGCACATCTGGGAGGGATATTACGACGTCGGTGGCGGACAAAAGATGTCGTTGGCCGATCGCGGCGTGACCCTGCCGCTCGCCATGGGCCACGAGATTGTCGGCCGTGTCGCCAAACTGGGCCCCGCCGCCAAGGGCGTGAACGTCGGCGACATCCGCATCGTGTTTCCCTGGCTGGGCTGCGGCACCTGCGAGACTTGCCTCGCCGAAGAAGACAACATGTGCGTCCGCGCTGCCCGCAGCCTGGGCGTCTATGCCAACGGCGGCTACGGCACGCACGTCATTGCCCCGCACCCGCGGCATCTGATCGATCCAGGCGAGGTCGATCCGGCGGTGGCGGCGACCTATGCGTGCTCCGGCATCACGGTCTATTCCGCCATCCGGAAGGCCATGCCGGTCCCGCCGCATGAGGCGATCGTGCTGGTTGGCGCCGGAGGCCTCGGGCTGAACGCCATCAAGGTGCTGTTGGCACTGAAGCATCAGAACATCATTTCGGTCGATATCAGCCCGGAGAAGCGCGAGACCGCGCTAAAGGCGGGTGCTCACAAGGTGGTCGACGGCAACGGCCCGGACGTGGCGAAACGCATCATCGACGCAGCAGGCGGTCCCGTGCTGGCGGTGATCGACCTCGTGAACGGCACCCAGACCGCACGATTTGCCTTTGGCGCGTTGCGCAAGGGTGGCAAGCTGGTCCAGGTCGGCCTGTTCGGTGGCGAGCTGATGCTGCCGCTGCCTATCATGGCGATCCGCGCATTGACCGTGCAGGGCTCCTATGTCGGCAACCCGAAGGAGCTACGGGAGCTGATCAAGCTGGCCCAGGAGGGGTCGCTGGAAGCGCTTCCGGTGGCCACGGTACCGCAAAACCAGGCCGACGACGCGCTCATGCGGTTGCGCGACGGCAAAGTTACCGGCCGCCTGGTCCTGAAAGCGGAGGCAGCGTGATGTCGGCCACCCCCCTTGGTAACACCGCCACCCGGCGTTCCGTTGTCCTGAAGCGCCGTCCACGCGGCGAGCCGGAAGCGTCCGACTTCGAAGTCCAGGAAGACGAAATCCCAACGCCCGGCCCTGGAGAGGTGGTGACACGAACGATCTGGCTCTCGATCGACCCGTATATGCGTGGCCGGCTGCGTGAGGAGCAGACCTACGCTGTCGCCATCCAGATCGGCGAGGTGATGACCGGCGAAACCGTGGGCGAGGTCATCGCCTCGCAACATCCAGGCTTTGCCGTAGGCGATATCGCGGTCGGTGCGAGAGGTTGGCAGACGCACAACATCTCAAAGGGCGATCACCTGGTGAAAATCGAACGCCAGGGTGCGCCCCTTTCCGCCTATCTCGGCATACTGGGCATGCCAGGTGCCACGGCTTACGCCGGCGTCACCGAGATCCTGAAGCCGAAAGCCGGAGAGACCATCGTTGTCTCGGCCGCATCCGGTGCGGTCGGCTCAGTGGCCGGACAGCTTGCCAAACGGGCTGGCGCGCGGGTGGTGGGGATCGCCGGCGGGCCGGACAAATGCCTATGGGTGCAGGACAGCCTCGGCTTCGACGCTTGTGTCGACCACCGCTCGCACGATCTGCGCGCCGAGCTGCGGGCGGAGTGCCCGGACGGCATCGACGGATATTTCGAAAATGTCGGCGGCGAGGTGCAGGCGGGGGTGTTCGAGCAGCTCAATCCGTTCGCGCGTGTAGCGATGTGCGGGATGGTCTCGCAATACAACGAGCATGTGTTCCCGCCGGGCCCCAACCTCGGGTTCGTGGTCGGCAAGCGCGTGCTGATCCAGGGCTTTATCGTATCCGACCGGCCGGAACGGTTGACCGAGTGGCGCATGCTTGCCACGCCTTTGGTTGCCGATGGCGGCCTGATCTACCGCGAGGATGTGCATGACGGGCTGGACAATGCCCCGAACGCGCTGGCCGCCATTCTGACGGGTCAGAATTTTGGCAAATTGCTGGTGAGGGTCGGCGCGGATCCGATTTGATCCTCGCCGAGTGACGGGCCGCGCGAACGCTGCCATGATCGGTGGATGGCTGCGCCCCTGCCTCCCGATCACGCCCTGGTGCTATTTTCCGGCGGCCAGGACTCTGCAACCTGCCTCATCTGGGCTTTGCAACGCTACGCCCATGTCGAAACTGTCGGTTTTCGGTACGGCCAGCGCCACGCGATCGAGTTGGCGTGCCGCGATCCCATCCGAGCCGCGCTGGCCTCGCCGCGCCTTGGCCCGGATCACATCGTCGACCTGAGTGTTGTCATCGCCGGTCTGGGCGACACCGCGCTGACCTCGGAGGCGACGATCGCCATGACCGAGGAAGGTTTGCCCAACACCTTCGTCCCGGGCCGCAACCTGTTGTTCCTGACCTGCGCCGCTGCAATCGGCTTCCGCCGCGGATTGCGCCGCATCGTCGCGGGGATGTGCGAGACCGACTATTCCGGCTACCCCGACTGCCGCGACGATACCGTCAAAGCGATGCAACTGGCGCTCAATCTGGGGATGAACCGGCGCTTCATCCTGGAAACCCCATTGATGTGGCGCGACAAGGCAGCCACGTGGGAATTGGCCCAAACGTTGGGGGGCGACGCTGTAGTGGAAATGATCCGCGTGGCAACGCATAGTTGTTATCTTGGCGATCGGTCGCAGTTGCACGAGTGGGGCTATGGCTGCGGTACGTGTCCGGCGTGTACATTGCGCGCCGAAGGGTGGCGGCGCTGGCGGGGCGATGCGTTGCAAGGGAGCGATGGATGAAGTGGTTAGTGGTGTTGGCTTGTGGTCTGGGGTTACTGTCCGGCTCGGCTGGAGCGGCGGAACCGATCTTGCTGCAGGCGCATACGGCCGGCGAACTGGCTGCGCTTTGTGCCGCTGAACCGGGTTCTCCAGGTGCCGATGCCAAAATCAATTATTGCCACGGGTTTGCCCAGGGCGCGGTTGATACCAGATTGCACGGCGCCGGCGACCGGAAGCCGTTTTGTTTCCCGGTTCCGGCACCGACCCGAACCGCCACAATGCACGACTTTGTGACCTGGGTGCGGGCGACGCCCGCCAATCGCGATCTGCCGGCGCTGGACGGGCTGTTTAAGTTCCTCGGCGAACGCTATCCTTGCAAATAGGGTTCTGTCATGAAATTCGGCGCATCGATGTTCTTCACCGACTATTCCATGGCACCGGCGGAGCTGGCCGTTGCTCTGGAGCAACGTGGCTTTGACATCGTCTGGGCGCCGGAGCACTCGCACATTCCGGTCTCGCGCAAGACGCCGTTCATCATGGGTGGCGATTTGCCAAAACGTTACTATGACGTGATGGATCCGTTCGTCACGCTGACCGCGGCGGCGCTGGCGACGAAGACGCTGAAAATCGGCACCGGCGTGTGTCTTATCGCGCAGCGGGATGCCATTCAAACCGCCAAACTGGTGGCCTCGATCGACCAGATCTCCCGCGGGCGGTTCGTGTTCGGCGTCGGCAACGGCTGGAACCAGGACGAGATGGAGAACCACGGCACCGTCTTCACCAGCCGCCACAAACTGGCGCGCGAACGCATCGAGGCGATGAAAGCCATCTGGACCCGGGACAAGGCCGAATATCACGGCGAATTCGTCAATTTCGATCCAATAATGGCGTGGCCGAAGCCGGTGCAGAAGCCGCATCCGCCAATTCTCGTCGGCGGGGCGTTTCCGTATTCCGCGCGCCGCGCCGTCCGTTACGGAGACGGCTGGATGCCGCAGGTTACCGAATATGCCAAAACCCCGCTGCTCGAGCTGATTCCTCGCTTCCGGCAGATGGCCGCTGAGAACGGCCGCGATCCGGCAGCGCTGGAAATTTCCATTGGCGGGCAGCGGCCGGATGTCGACGTGATCAAGCAGTATCAGGATGCCGGCGTGAACCGCGTGTCCTGCAGTTTGGAGTCCGACAAGGCGCCGGCAATTTTGCCGATCCTCGACCAATGGGCCGAGATCATTCGGAAGGTGAATGGCTGATGGATCACTCTTTGCACGAAACGTTGACCGGATGGCGACGGCATTTGCACGCCAATCCGGAACTGACGTTGCACGAAAAGGAGACCTCCGCCTTCGTCCAGGCCCGGCTTGCCGAACTGGGCGTGCCGTTCGTTGCCGGAGTCGGCGGGCATGGCGTGGTTGCAACATTGCAACGGGGGAGTTCCAACCGCTCCGTCGGCTTGC
The DNA here is from genome assembly GCA_049519555.1 of Acetobacteraceae bacterium. Taxonomy (GTDB): domain Bacteria; phylum Pseudomonadota; class Alphaproteobacteria; order Acetobacterales; family Acetobacteraceae; genus Rhodopila. Next base: position 27,598 of record JBEKQQ010000027.1, on the reverse strand, counting down.
GTGCCGATATGGATGCGCTGCCGATTATCGAGACTTCCGGGGTTACGCATGCATCCCACAAACATGGCGTGATGCACGCCTGCGGTCACGACGGCCACACGGTTTCGCTGTTGGGTGCTGCGGCGATGCTGGTCAACGATCCGTCCTGGACCGGAACGGTGCAATTGGTGTTCCAGCCAGCGGAAGAGGGCGGCGGCGGCGCGAAATCGATGATTGCCGACGGGTTGTTCGAGCGGTTTCCGATGGAGCGGATTTTTGGCTACCACAACTGGCCCGGCCTGGAAGCCGGTACTGTCGCGCTGCATGACGGGCCCGTGATGGCCGCGGGTGGACGGGTTTACTTCACCGTCAAAGGTCATTCCGGGCACGCAGCGTTGCCGCATCTGACACGCGATCCGATGGTTGCGGCGGCGCATCTGTTGATTGCGCTGCAAACCATCGTGTCACGCAATGTCGATCCGTTGGAATCCGGCTTGCTGACCATTGGTATGATGCAATGTGGTAGTGCCGCCAACCAGATATCCGGCGAGGCCGTGATGCGCGGCACCATGCGCACGCTGAAAGAAAGCGTGCGCGATGAGATGGAGATTGCGGTCGACCGTATCGCGGCCGGGGTCGCGCAGACCTTTGGCGTCAGCATAAACGTCGAGCAAATCCGCGGTATGCCGGTGACCATGAATTCCCCCGCCGAACGCGACCTCGCGGCCGAGGCGGTGCAGGCGGCGAACATCCCGCTGCGGCGCGACCTGGCGCCGGCAATGACCGGTGAAGACTTCGCCTGGTATCTGCAACGCCGGCCTGGCGCGTTTGCCTGGGTTGGTAATGGGCCGTCGGATGGCGGGCGGGAGCTGCACAATTCCAATTACGATTTCAACGATGCCATTTTGCCTGCGGCGTCAGGGTACCTTGCCAGCGTTGCGAAACGGGCGTTGCGGTAAGCGTTGTTGCAACGTCATAACCGTCCCCTGGCTTGTCCAGGGGAGGGCCATGACGACCTGGGCAAGAGTCAATTGTAATGGTGGTTGATTTTATGCCAACGCGCCCAGCGAGTGACACTCGAGGCCGTCTCCATTTCGTCATGGCCCGGCTCGTCCGGGCCAACTGATGTGGCACGGTGCTGGTTCAGACGGCCCGGACGAGCCGGACCATGACGGTGCGGGGCGAGAGTCCACCGTTAAGCGCGCTGATATTACACGACCCCCTCCGCCCGGAGCGCCGCAATCGCTGCCGGGTCGTAACCCAGCCCCGCCAGTATCGTATCAGTATCCGCGCCAAGCTCGGGCGGCGCGGTATCCAACCGCCCTCCCCCGTGCGCCATCTGAAACCCCGAGCCCATCAAACGCAGCATACCGTACTGCGTTTGCACCGACTGCATCACCTCGCGCGCGACGATCTGCGGATGGTCGATGACTTCCTCGATCGTCCAGATGCTGGCGGATGGCGCGCCGGCGGCATTCAGTTGTTTTTCCCACGCCTTGGCATCCTGTTTCGCCAAAGCGGTCTCGATGATTCCCCGTAACGCCGCTTCGTTTTCCTTGCGTTGAAACCAGTCGCCAAAGCGCAGATCGTCGAACACATCGGTGCGGCCCAGTGTTGTCATCAGTGCGCGGAATTGTTTTTCATCGTTAACGGCCAATAATAAATAACTGTCCTTGGCTCGGAACAAATTCGCTGTCACCTTGCGGCTGATCGCCTGATTGCCGAACTGTTCTTGCCGGTGGCCCGCGACGGTAAAGTCGGCAACCTGGGTCGACAGAAACGCGAGGCTGGCCTCCAACATCGAAACGTCGATGAACTGGCCCTCGCCGGTGTGCGTGCGTTGAAACAGCGCCGAGGCGACCGCAAACGCCGCCGTCATCCCCGACAGCACATCGCACACCGCAAAGCCGGCGCGGGTCGGTCCCATCTCAGGATGCCCGGTGATGGACATGATGCCGGACAGGGCCTGGATTTTTCCGTCATAGCCGGCCTCGTGACTATAGGGGCCAGTCTGGCCAAAGCCGGAAATCGCACAATAGATCAGTTTTGGATTGATTTCCGCCAACGCCTTGTAGCCAACGCCAAGCCGATCCATCACGCCGCCGCGGAAATTCTCCATCACCACATCGGCTTTCGCCGCCAGCTTGCGGATGATCTCGATGGCTGCCGGTTTGCGGAAATCCAATGTCAGGCTCTTCTTATTGCCGTTGATCGCCAGCCAGGACGGCGCCATACCGCGCTCTGCCCAAATGCGCGACAGCGGCGTGCGGCGCATATCCTCGCCCTCGGTTCGTTCCACTTTGACCACATCCGCGCCAAGCAGCGCCAGTTGATACGATCCGTAGGGACCGGCCAGAACCTGGGTGAAATCGAGAATGCGAACGCCGCTGAATGGCCTGCTCATGCCGCGCGCTCGGCCCGGTTGGGCCGCGCCAGTTCCTTTTGCCGATCGAACTCGGCCCGGCGTTGTTTCAGTTCCTCGGCGCTGAGCTGGTCAATGTTGGAATAGTCCAGCTTCCACCGCCCATCCGCATTCCACCGCTGCGGATTTTGCATCGTGGTTTGCGGTCCAACCGCTGACTCCAATAAGCGCAACGCGAGTTCCAGCGTCTGCTCCTGCGAGGCAACGTCGTGCGGCTTGCCGGCGCTGTTGCCGAGCGGAAAGTCGCTGAACAGAAACCGCGCCACCGCGGCATGTTCGACGATATCCTTGGCGCAGCCCATCAGCACCGTGGGAATGCCGTTGGCCTCGATGTGACGCGCGACGAGGCTGGAGGTCTGGTGGCAAACCGGACAATTCGGCACCACGATAACGGCATCCACCGCGTCCTGTTGCAGGCGCGCCAGAATTTCCGGCGCGTCCGTTTCGATGGTGACGCGATGACTGCGGTTGGTCGGCGCGCCATGGAACCGCGCCGCGACATGGCTGATCCGGCCCACCGCGGCAGCTCGGCGCAAGGCCGGCAAGGGGAACCAGCTGTTGGAATCGGTCGCCGTCGTATGGACCCGGTCATAGCCGATGTGGGAAATGCGTAAATCGTGATTCTGACTGGTATCGCCGGAAAACACCTGGTAAAATTTGGCGCTGCCGTTATACGCAGCACCCGGCCCTTGATCGCCCTTGCCTGGCTGATACGGGGCGGCGGTGGTGACGATGGCGACGGTGCATTCGCTCAATGGTTTCCGCAATGCGGTAAACGGCGCTTGTAGATAATGCGCCCAACGATACGGCGTGGTGTAGCCGATCGCTTTGTAATACTCGCGAGTCCGTTGCATATAGGGAATGGGAGAGTCATGGTCGGGTGCAAAACCGAACAACGAGTCGAGGTCCTGATCCACGCGCGTCTCTCCTTTAATTTTCCAGTTTCGTCATGAACGCCCGCAACACCGGCGCCCATTTTGCCGCATCGGCACCCGATGCAAGATGGCCCTCATCGCTGTCAATCTCGAAATATGTCGCGTCGACCCCGGCAGCCTTCAACCCAGCCATGACGCCAGGCGCGGTCGACGGCGGAAACAGCGCGTCGGTGCGCGACAACACATACAGTACCGGAACTTTGATCCGGTCGAACCGCCCGGTCACGTCGAACGTCTCAATCGCCCGACCAAGAATGAACAGCGAGTTGGCATCGAAGCCTGCCGCCCATGTGGTCGCAATTCGGTGCAACTCCGCATCAGCCGCCGCCTTATTCGGCATTCGGGCAGCGAGCGACGCAGCCATGCCGTAACGCGTTAGCGTATCAACCCGCAAGGCGGCCAAGGTCTTTTGCACGCCACCGGTTTGGTAATAATCGCCGCCATTCCAGTTCGGATCGGACTCGAACCATTTCAGCAAGCCGCCGGTCCGGTCGGTGCCTGCCGTCTTCGGCGAGGTGACCACGGCGACGATGCCGTCCATGAAATTCGGGAACGTCACGCCCCATTGAAACGCCTGGAACCCGCCATAAGACGGCCCGACCACCGCGCGCAGATGTTTTACGCCAAGCCCATCCAGCATTCGCTTCTGCGCAGTGACGATGTCCTCCACCGTGATGCGCGGAAATTTTGACCCATATTGCTTCCCCGTCCGAGGATCGATCGAGGCGCCGTTGGTCGAGCCGTAGCTGGAACCCAGCATGTTGGAACAAATGACGAAATAGCGGTCAGTGTCGATCGGTGCGCCGGGGCCGACCAAAGTGGTCCAGGAGCCTTCTGACGATCCCTCGCCCGGTTCGATCATCCGCGGCCCACTGGTGTAGCCGTGGGTGATCAGGATCGCATTACGCCCGTCTGGCGCCAGCGTCCCGCGCGCGACATAGGCCAGCGTCACTTCGGGCAAAACCTCGCCGCCGGTGGTGCGGAAGTCGTGAAAGACAAAATTCGCGTGTGTGATGCCGGTCATGCTGGTGCCCTCTCGTCTGCTCAGGCGAATTTGCCACCCCGACGCCAATCGTGCGAGTCATGCCCATGGCGGCGATCGAGGGGATCGATACCACGCACATCGGCTCCGCCGATCTGTCGACCGAAATGGGCATTGCCGGCAACTACAAACATCCGCGGATGCGCACGGCGTTCGAAACCGTCGCCGTTGCCGCGAAGCAGCATGGTAAATCCATGGGCGTTGGCGGCGTGCGCGAAGGTCTGGAGTTCCAGACCTGGCTGCCGAGCATCGGCGTGCATTATCTGACCGGCGGCTCCGATACCGGCTATATTCTCAGCGCCGGTCGGGCGGGTATGAAACGACTGCGCGAACTCAAACTGTAGCAGCGAGCTGTTCCCGCCGGCATTCGAACACTGTTGCTGGTGGCAGGCGCGCGGCGAGCCCCAGAATATGCCGATGATGCGTTAATACAATGACCTGGGTGTGCTGACTTAGCTCCGCCAGCACACGCAATGCCGCCAGCGCACGGTCATCGTCGAACGTTTGCAAGATATCGTCCCCGATGAACGGCAACGGTTCGGCGGTCCTGAGGTGATCCTCAATCGCCGCGACCCGCAGCGCGAGGAACAACTGGTCGCGGGTGCCTTCGGAAAGTTGCTCGATGCTCTGGCGTTCTTCAGGGTAATCGCGTTGGATCAGGCCAAGTCGAGCCGTTCCGTCATCATCCAGCTCTGTCACGACGCGGGAATAAGCGCCATTGGTCAAAGTTTGGAAAATAAAGCCCAGTCGTTGGAGTAATGTGGAGTCTGTGGATTTCTCGATGACTTCCAGCGCACGGCCCAATAGCAACGCGGCAGTGTGGTAAACCAGTGCGTCGTCCAGCGTTCGGGACAGCGAGGCAATCGCCGCCTGCTGTTCTGCAGCTGCGGTGTTGACGTTGGTGTCAGCAACTTCGCGATCCATTCGTTGGCGCAGCGCACTCACCTCTTCAGCAATGCGTTGCGCGGCATCGCTCGCTTCCTTGCGTGCGGCGGCGGCAGCTTCTATGCGGGCCGGGGCTTCGTCCGGGGCAATTTGTCCGGCTTCCGCACGCAATGCAGCAATGGGAAACCCATCGCCAACCTCATGCAACTCCGCCGCCGCAGCCTGCCGTATCGCTTCAAGGCGCGCGCGCTCGGCGGATAGCGCCAGCAGTTGTTCAGCCGCTTCGATCGTCTCGGCACCGATCGAGTCCAAAATCGCCCGCTGTTTGGTCTGCGCGGTGAGCAATGCCTGTTCCGCGGTCCCAGCGTTGGTTCGGGCAGTGTCCAGCGCGCGACGCAGCACCCGCCGCCGTTCTTCCAGTTCTCGCTGTTGGGTCAGGGCTCGGCTCAGATCACGCACCGCCGCGAACGGATCGTCTGCAGTGGCGTGAGATGGCAACGTCTGCACAAGCTCGCCCACCGACCGGGTAAAACTCCCAATTTCAGCGTTCATTCCACTGATCCGTTCGGCGAGCGATGTGGCATCGCGGTATTCGCCGGCGATTTCCCGCAACGTTTCAAGCACCGCTCCGGTCACGCCAGGCTCTTCATCCTCCGGCCTCGACAGCTCCGCCATCGCCGTTCGCCACCGTCCCCGCCACGCTTCAAGCTTCCCATCCTGGGCTGATCTCGTTGCCTTCGCTGTCCGCAACTGTTCGCCAAACTGCGTTTTCTGGGTTTCCAGTTTAAGCCGTTCTTCGCGCAGTTCCCGTGTCTGGGTCAGCGTCCGATCCGCCAAAGTCAGCAGCGCCGGCAAATCGGTTGACTCGTGCACAAGCGCAGCCGCGAGCGAGGCAGCCCATTCTGCGTGACGCCTGCCAAGCGCCGCCACCCGCTCGGCGGCAAGATCCCGCCGCCGCAATGCGTCTATCACCCGTTCGCGGGCACTGAGAAAGCCCTGAATATCGGCCAGAGCCGGTTCGTCCCCAAGCGGCAAAGCAGCACAAATCTGCGTCCAGATGCGTTTCGTCTGGACCAGCGTTTCGTCCGCAATGCGTTGTCGTTCCGCCGCGATCTCAGCACGCCGTTCGGCTTCGGTGACAGCTTGTCTGGCCGCCGCCACCCGCGCGAGGAGTTCCGATTCCCCATATCGCCGATCCGCAACCGTATCGGCTTCGGCTGTGGCGCGCTCGAACGCCAGCGGCAATGGCAAATCCGATTGTGCGTCGGTGGCCGGCACCGGCTCGCCCATGAACGCACTCCGGTAAATCAGCTGCCACAAATTGTCGCGATGCGCACGCGCACGCTGCAAAGCCGCTTCGTCGGGGATCGGACCGCCATGCTCGATCCCCGCCAGGGCACTACGAGCCTGTTCCAACCGACCGATTTCGTCTTGATGGCGCTGACCGGCTGCTTCGGCCTTGCTGCGAGCCGCATTCACTTCCTTTTCGTGTCTGGCATAAATCTCCATGGTCAACGGTGCGATCGCCGCCAGAGCCGGAGCCTCACCGAACCACCCGGGAACCTGTGCACAAGCAGTATTCAACGCCGTTTGCATGTCCAGCAGCGTCCGCTCCACATCAGCAAAGCGCGCCGCCGGATCGCCATCGGCCCGGATCGCTTCCACGAGGCTCGCCAATGGCCGCGCATCCGGCACAGGTGGCGTTTCGTCAAGCCGCCGTTCTATATTCGCCTGATCGCACACCAATGTTTCAATTTGTCCGTCCGCACCGAGCACTGCCGCAGCGATCTCGCCAAAGGCTTCGATCAGGTTCCGTGTCCGAGCCAGCAGCGCCGTTTTAGGCAACGTTTCACTGGCCCGTTCCGGCGGCAGCGTCGATCCGAGTTGCCGCAGCAAATCGCCGATTTTACTTAAGCCATGCTCGTACTGACCGCGGACGCCGGGCAGGTCGCTGCAGGCTTTACGAGCGGCGCCTGCTTCGCCGGTCAGACGCTCGATCAGTTCGGCAAAGGCCAACAGATCGGCGTCGACGATGACGCCTTCAACCGCCTCTGTGGCGGCGAGCAACGCAGCGCGCGTCCGTTCGGTTGCGTCCTGTTGTGTCACGACGTCGAGCCGAACCGCTGCCAGGGTTTGTCGCAACTCCGGAGCCAGGCTCGGCACATCTTGATGCGATGCGAGCCAGACTTCCGCCTCAGCGTACCGCGCCAACACTGGGCGTACCCGTCGGATGCGTTCCAAACGCGCGATTTCTGCCGATGCCGCTTCGGCAGCTGCGTTGCAGCTGTGTTGTCGGGCGATCAGCGTCTGCAATTCCCGTTCCTGACGAAACCACTCGTCGGGTAACAGAGTTTCCGCTCTGCCACCTCGGCGGGCTTCCTGGAACTTATCGAGTGCCAGATAAAATGGCCGCGACGCAGTCCGCCGCACCGGCGCAAGATCGTCCCGCTGCTTTTCCAGCCGCTGCCTTAATGCCCGAGCCTGACGAATTCCGCCCGCCGCCGACAGTAATGCACTGGCAACATCGCCGCCCGATTCCAGTAAGGCTTTGCCGCCCTCGCGCAGCGCCTCCGTATCGAGGGCGAACAACCGTTCCAGTAACGACCGGTCTCGTCCGCCCAGAATACCATGCAGCAAAGCCGGGTCCAGCGCCTGACCGCTATCGTCGGAAATAACGTTGCCGCGGACCTTGCGCCGGCTGAAGGCGAAACTCCCACCGTCTTTGCGTGCAATTTCCGCCGACACGCGCATTCCAGGATAACCGAAACGAAATCCCATCGGCGTTTGATTGTGGATCCCAAACAGCAGATCAGCAAACGCAGCGCGCAACACCGATTTTCCGGCACTGTTGGGAGCCAGTAAAATGTTCACGGTCCCTGGTCTGGCATCGAAGCAAATCCGTTCCGCCTCATAATTGCCGTAGCGGTGCAAGGTAAATGATGCCAGCCGCATTGCGACTTACTCGTCCAGCGATCCAAGCAACAAATCCTGCGCGCGCTGTCGCAAGATTGCGGCAATTTCGCCATTTGCTGCCTTGGTTGCGGCATGATGCTCGCCCATCGCAGCCCGTAGCGGATTCGCTTTGTCCAGCATCGCGCTCGCATAACTGCGAACATCGTCCATGATGTCGCTGTCGCCGATATTATCCAGCGCGCGCAGCAGTTGACCGATGGCATCGGTGCGAATTTTTCCAGCCGCAACCTCGATCAAAGGCGTTGTCGCGATGTCGACCGCTTCGGTCCAAATCATGCCCGAACCGGCCAGTGCCAGAGCTTCGGCACGAATCTTCTCGCGCGCTGCACCAAGATCGCGGACGAACGAATCATGCGCAATACAGGCGCCGGACAATGTGATGCGCGCAGCGAGCAGGCGCCCCTCCGCTTGCTCGAGCGAGGCGGCGAGGGCGCCACGAACCTGGGTCAGCGCGCTATCCTCATCCACTTCCTGCGTCAGCACGACGGGGATGCGAGCCCAGCGAACCGTGTCAAACGATTGGTGCACAACGTCAACGACCTTGCGGTCTGCCACGGTCACGACGGTCGCACCTTTGGGTCCCGCTTCGTTGATGTGACGGCCTTGCAGATTGCCGGGAAATACGATCCACGGATTGACCGACAGGACCTCACGCTCATGCACATGGCCGAGCGCCCAATAGTCGTAGTCGTGCGAGCGGAGTTCATCGACCGAGCAGGGCGCATAATTGTCATGCAACGGCCGCGCACCCACCGAGCTATGCAGCACGCCGACATTGAACCAACCAGGAACCGGCGGCGGATAAGTCCGCGCGATGTTATCAGTCACGGCTCTGGTGGCGAAACTTTGCCCATGAATTGCGACCTGCAAATCGGGCAGGCGGAACGTCTCCGGTCGCCTGTGATCGAGCAATCGTGCCGCTTCACCAGGCATCCGTAGGTTATTCGTGATCACGCTGGCAGCGTCATGATTGCCGCGGATGGCAATGAACGGAATGTTTTCGTCTGTCAGTCGCCTGATCTGGTCGAGCAAAAACCGACCTGTACGCCAGTCCTGCCAGTCGCCGTCGTAAAGATCTCCGGCGGCGACGACGAAATCCACATGCTGCTCGATCGCAAAGTTGACCAGGTTTTGCAGCGCGTCACGGGTCGCGCCGCGGATTTTATCCACAGGCGCGTCAGGATCAGCTTCCAGCCCGCGTAACGGACTGTCCAAATGCAGGTCCGCACAATGCAGGAATCGGAATGTCGCCATAAGATCACCGTGCCACTTCGGGACGCCGCAACGCAAGGCCGGCAGCGCCGAGCATCAGAGTCATGCCGGCCGCATCGCCCCAGTTCAGGTGCTCGCCGAACAGCCAGGCGCCGAGCACCACGGCAATGACCGGGGAAATGAACGCATAAAGACCAGGCTTGCTGGCGCCCCAGTCGCGGACCAGCAGGAAATACATCGTTGTCGCCAGCAATGCCCCCGGGATCAGCAAATATAGCCATGCCAGGAACGCCGGCCACCCCCAGTGGAAAGCGATCGATGCCCAGGCACCCGGCTCCAACAGGAGTGAGGCAAATAACAGGACGATGCCGCCGACCATGTCGGTCAGACCGGCGAGTTGCACTGCGCCAAAGTGCCGCATCATCGGCTGCGTCATGACGGATCCGGCGGTGTAACAAAGACAGCCAATGGTGACGCCGAGCGCTCCGCCGATCTCGGACAGATGCAATGTGCCGGCGAAAGCGGATGGTCCAAACAGGGTGCAAACACCGATGGCCCCCATCGCCAGAGCGGCGACCTGACGCTTTGTGAAGCCTTCCTGGCCAAAGGCCACCGCGAAGCCGAGCAGCGAGATTGGCGTCAATGCAGAACTGATCACAGCTGCAAGACCGGCGGTGATGTATTTCAGGCCATAGAGTTGGATCACCTGGTTCAACGTGATCAGCAGCACCGAGACAAACGTCAAACGCGGCACGAACCGTAACGGCGGTCTGACTCGTTCGCCGCGTAATCGTAATATCAGCAACAGGACCGCGCCGGCGATGGTCCAGCGCAGGCCGGCGAATATGCCAGGGGTCACCGATGCGATGCCCACTTTCATGGCGAGCCAGGTGGTGCCCCAGACAAAGCAAATGAACGCGAACATGCCGCGTTGGGCATGGCTGCCGGACCAGAACATTATCAGCGTGCGCGCGCGAAGCGGTCCAAACGGAACGGTTTTGGATCAACCACCGGTGCATCCCCCGCCACCAAATCCGCCATCAGCCGTCCCGCTCCTGGGCCGATGCCGAAGCCATGGCCGGAAAAGCCGGTGGCGATGAAAAAGCCGGGGATGCGTTTGACCTCGTCGATCACCGGGACCGCGTCCGGGGTAACGTCCATCAGGCCGGCCCAGGATTCGGCGACTCGCAGGGAGGCGAAGACGGGGAAAATGCGGGATAAGGTTTCCCGTGCCTCCGCGAGGACGCGTTGTTTCGGCTTTGGATCGAGGACGCGGACCGCCTCGAACGGCGTTGTTTGATCGAGCGACCAACGACGTGCGGTGCGTAGTTCCTGCCACGTTCGACTGCCTAACCGCAAACGGATTTCGTGGCGGCTGGCCAGTAGGCGGGGGAAGAAGTCGGACAGCAGACGGAAATGGTCTGGTGTCAGTTCGGCGGTATTGGCATTGCGCCTTGCAATCGAATAGCCGCCATCGAGCCGCTTGCGAAAAGCGAAGACCGAGCCGGAAGCGGTGATATCGGGGCCTCCTGATAACGGTTCGGTGCGGAAAACCGAGCCAAGAACTTTCAGTTGTGGCAGATCGAGACCGGCATTGCCGGCAAACAACCGTGACCAGGCACCACCAGCAAGCACCGCGGCATCGCAGCGGATCCTGCCGCGTTCGGTAATCACACCCACAAGTCGTCCGTTATGCAAATCGATGCCCCGGACGGCGCAATTGGTGAAAATCTTCGCACCGTGATCGCGCGCTGCCTCGGCGATGGCGGGTGCGGCATGGGCGGGCTCGGCGCGGCCGTCGGTCGGGGTGTGCAGACCGGCGACGAAGCGGGCCCCGGCGCCTGGCAGCACCGCTTCCAGTTCCTGCCCACGCAACAAACGGCTGTCGACCTGATACAATCTCGCCTGATGCAGCCACGCCTCCTGGATCGCGACCTCCTGCTCGTTGTCACACAGATACATGATGCCAGGTTGACGAAATCCGGTCTCACGGCCGGTGCGTTCATTCATGCCGCGCCAGAGTCGCAGGCTTTCCATCGCCAGTGGAATCTCGCCGACGTCTCGGCCCATGGTGCGGCACCAGCCCCAGTTGCGACTGGATTGCTCACCGCCGATGCGGCCCTTTTCGCATAGCGCGACGGAATGACCTTTTTCCGCCAGGAATAAGGCTGTCGACACTCCGATGATGCCGCCGCCGATCACCACGACGCGTACGCGCTCCGGCAAATCCGGGTCGGATTGAACGAGGTCGACAGGTGGTGACATGGCCTTTACGATATCCTGATTCGGGTGTGTTGACCACCGAGGATGCGGCATGGCGTGGCGAGTTGGCGTCGATTCAGGCGGAACCTTTACCGATGTTTGCCTGTTCGACGATGCGACGGGCCGCATTGAGGTTTGGAAGGTCAGCTCCACACCAGACGATCCGTCACTCGGCATTGCCACCGGAGTCGCTGAGGCGATTGCGCGTGTTGGCGGCACGCCGGACGCAGTCGCCTGGTTCGGTCACGGCACGACGGTCGCGACCAACGCACTGATCCAGCACCGAGGCGCCCGAATCGGGCTGATCACGACGGACGGCTTCCGCGATTTGCTGGAGATCGGCCGTCAAAAACGTCCAGACTTGTACGATTTGATGGTCGACAAGCCGGTGACACTGGTGTCCCGCGATTTGCGTTTGGAAGTGCCGGAGCGGTTGCGTCACGATGGCTCGGTCGAACTGGCGTTGGACGAGGTCGCATTCCGAGCTGCGGTACGCCGATTGCGCGCAGCAGATGTTGCAGCGGTCGCGGTGTGTTTTCTGTATGGCTTCATCAATGCCGCGCACGAAGTGATCGCGTCCCGTATTCTGCACGAGGAGTTCCCCGAAGCTTTCATCAGCATTTCCCACGATGTCGCCCCGGAGTTCCGCGAGTTCGAACGTCTGTCAACAACCGTTGTGAACGCTTACCTGGGCCCGGTGATGCGTGGGTATATCCAACGGCTTGGCAAGCGGTTGCGGAGTTTGGGTGTTCCCGCGACGCCGCATCTGACGCAATCCAACGGCGGCGTAATCAGTTTCGAGCAAGCTGAACGATTGCCGGTTCGTACCGTGCTGTCCGGTCCGTCGACAGGTGTTGTCGGCGCGCGAGAGGTTGGGCGGCTTGCCGGTTACCCTGATCTGATCACTTTCGACATGGGTGGGACTTCCACCGATGTCGCGTTGCTGAATGGTGGCGAATGTCGTCTGGCCGCTGAGGCGGTTGTCCATGGTTATCCGATTAAAGCGCCGATGCTGGATATTCACACCGTTGGTGCCGGGGGCGGCTCGATCGCCTACATTGACGGCGGCCTGCTTAAAGTTGGTCCCCGTAGTGCCGGTGCCGATCCAGGCCCGGTTTGTTACGGGCTTGGCGGTACGGAACCGACCGTCACCGACGCCAATGTTTTGCTCGGCTTGCTTAATCCTCGCTATCTACTCGGCGGCCGCATGACGATCCGTCACGACCTGGCGCGTGAGGCAATCGGTGGACTGGCGGCGAGATTGGGTTTGGATCCGATGGCCACTGCACTGGGAATTCTGTCGGTGGTGACTGCTAACATGGTGCGGGCGATCCGGGTGATTTCGGTCCAACGAGGCTATGATCCACGCGACTACACCTTGATTGCATTTGGTGGCGCTGGGCCTTTGCATGCTGCGCGTCTTGCTCAGGAGTTGGAGATCGGAAGAGTTTTGGTGCCTCGCAATCCAGGGGTGCTGTGCGCAATGGGCCTGTTGTTGACCGACTTGCGTGCTGACTTCTCGGTGACCAGATTGCGGACCCTGGAGCAGGCAGCAGTGCCTGAGATGGCGGACGCGTTCCGGTCGCTTTCGCTCCGCGCCCGGTCGTGGTTCGAAAGTGAAGGCATTGCGGCGGCAAACCAGCGCATCCACCGCACCGTCGACATGCGCTACGGCGGCCAGAACTATGAACTTTCGGTTCAACTTCCCGATGGGCCAATCGGACCGCACAGTATCGACGCCCTGGCAGAGGGTTTCGCCGCCATGCACCGGCGGCTTTATGGGTTCGCTGCGGAGGATGAGCCCGTGCAATTGGTTACGTTTCGTGTTGAAGCGATAGGTATCGTGCCAAAGGCAACATTGACGCAAAGCGCCGGCGGCGGTTTCTCTGCTGTCCCTGACTTGCGGCCGGTATGGCTGCAGGAGGCCGGCGGCTTCGTGCCCTGTGCAGTGTATGACCGTGATCGTTTGGCAGCCGGCGATAGCTTCGGCGGTCCGGCGATTGTCGAACAAATGGATGCAACGACCTACGTTCCCTCCGACATGACCGCTCGGGTCGATCCCTGGCTCAATCTGATTTTGGAATCCGCATGAACATCGATCCGATCACTGTTGAGGTCATTGGCAGTGCGCTGTCCTCGATCGTCGAAGAAATGGGTGAGGCACTGGTGCGTGCCTCCTATTCCACCAACATCAAGGAACGTCGCGATTGCTCAACAGCGTTGTTCGATCTTGCGGGCAACACGTTGTGCCAGGCTGAGCACATTCCGATGCATCTCGGCAGCTTTCTCGGTCTGATCCCGCATATCATGAAACGGCATCCGAGCGAGCAGATGCAACCCGGCGATGTGTTCTGTGGCAATGACGCCTATGAGGGCGGCGGCACGCATTTGCCCGACATCGTCCTCGCCGAGCCGGTGTTCGTCGATGGCGAAATGACATTCTGGGCCGTGAACCTGGCGCATCATGCGGATTTCGCAGATCGCGGACACGCGCATATCTATCAGGAGGGCCTGCGGATCCCGCCGGTCCGGTTGTATCGGGCGGGCGAATTGCAGACCGACATACAGGAACTGATTTTGCTGAATTGTCAGGTCCCGCGCGAACGGCTGTCGGATTTTCGAGCGCAGATGGCTGCCAATCGTTTGGGTGTGGAACGCATGCGTGCGTTATGCGCGAAATACGGACGCGACGTTGTGCTTGCTGCGGGAGCCGCGCTGCAAGATTACGCGGAACGGAAGATGCGCGCCGGGATCGCCGCGATCCCCGATGGCACCTATCGCTTCGCCGACACCTACGATTGCCCGGAAATCGACGGTGAATTCGACGTGACATGCGCGATCACCGTTGCCGGCGATACGATGCACCTGCACTTCGAGGGACCGCCGCAAATTCGAGCCGGTCTCAACATGACCTACACGGCGCTACTTTCGACGGTTTATTACGCGGTCAAGGCGGTGGTTGATCCAACAATCCCGCCGAATGCCGGCCTCGCGCGGCCGCTGCGTGTCACGGCACCGGAGGGCACGGTGGTAAATTGCGTGCACCCCGCGGCGGTAAACGGCCGTCTCAGCTTGTGTCAACGCGTGGTGGATTTGATTTTTGGCGCGCTGGCTCAGGCGGTGCCCGACCGGGTGACCGCGGCGAGCAATGGTGCCTGCTTTTCGATTACGTTCGCGGGTCATCAGCCACAGGACAATACGCTGTGGGTGTATCTGGAAACGATTGGCGGCGGTTCGGGTGCGCGGCCGACCAAGGATGGGTTGGACGGCGTGCATGTCCATATGACCAATACCTCCAATCTGCCGGTTGAGGCCCTGGAAACAGAATATCCGCTGACATTGTTACGGTATGAGCTGGTGGATGGGTCCGGCGGTGCGGGACGGTGGCGTGGCGGGATGGGATTGCGCCGGGTCTATCGTGCCGAGGCACCGTGCCGGGTGCGTGTCGATGGCGCTCGGTTTCTGTCGGCGCCCTGGGGTCTTGATGGCGGCGAACCCGGCGGCAAGGCAAAGGTAACGTTACGCAATGGCGCAGCGCCGTTTGCGCAAGGCCATGGCGCGCTGCGGGCTGGCGAGATCATCGATATTACCATTGCGGGTGCGGGCGGTCATGGTTCGCCAGCGGCGCGCGACCGCGCGTTGGTCAGGCGTGATATCGCTGAGGGCCGGATCGACGAACAAACCGCGCGGGACGTGTATCTACTCTGCAGCAGCGCGTGAGGCGTCGCGCTCGGCAATCAGCTTCTTGGTCAACGGCAATAAATGCCGGCCGTATTCGATGTTATCCTCCAACGGATCAAAGCCGCGGATCAGGAACGTGGTGACGCCGAGGTCGTAATAATCGCACAATGCCTCGGCGACCTGTTCCGGAGTGCCAACCAGACTGGTGGTGTTGCCGCGCGCGCCGGTCGCCAATGCCGCACCGGTCCACAGCCGTTTGTCGAGGCGTTCACCTTGGGCAGCGGCGGCCAGCAGGCGACGGGAACCTTCGTTCGGCGGTTCTCTGGTTGCCAGCCCGGCTTTGGCACGCAATTCGAGAATTTTTTGCTTGATACGCTCCGCCCGAGCCCAGGCCTCGTCTTCGGTAGGGGCGAGGATGGGACGGAATGAAAGGCTGAACCGCAGGGTACGGCCGATTCGGGCGGCCTCGGCGCGCAGCCTGGCGGTGATTTCCCTGACCTGCGCGTGAGTTTCCCCCCACAGCGCATAAACGTCGGCGTGTTTGGCGGAAACGCGCAGCGCAGCATCCGACGCGCCACCGAAATAAATCGGGATGCGCGGTTGTTGCACGCAGCGCATGGCGGTCGAGGCGTTTTTAAAACGATAAAACTTGCCCTCGTGATCGACGGACGGGCCCGGTTCGGTCCAAATCCGTTTTAAAATGCCGACATATTCGTCGGTGCGTTCGTAGCGTTCTTCTTTGGTCAATGTGTCACCGTCACGGAACTGTTCGGCGTCGTCGCCGCCGGTGATCACGTGGATCGCCGCTCGCCCGTCGGTGATCTGGTCCAATGTTGCGAACTTGCGCGCTGCCAGAGTAGGGGCAACGTAGCCGGGCCGATGTGCGACCAGAAAGCCCAGCCGCTCGGTGTGCGCCGCGGCGGCAGCGGCGAGCAGAAAGCCGTCCGGCCCATCGGCAAAATATCCCACCAAAACCCGATCGAATCCCCCGGCCTCCGCCGCCTGGGCGAACTCTCGGATGTAGCCGCGGTCGAGCACGATCGGGGATGGCGGATGGATTTCCGACGCCTGGCGATGGTGGATCATGCCGATGAATTCAACGCTCATGCCGCTTACTCCCGCAATACGCGCGCGACGATGTCGGCGAGGCGCACGTAATCTTCCAGTTCATTGTAAGCGAAGGCAGACAATCTAAGCCAGAGGGCACCACCGATCGCATGCACCGGCGCATCGGTGCCGGCCTGCAGCAGTTTGCCGCGCAGCGATGCCCAGTCCATGCCCGATGCAACGGGTAACCGGACCAACCGCATGGCTCCGGTGCACTTGGTGGCGAGCGTTTCGGTGTTCAGACGGCGTGCTACAAGTAACGCGGCCTCAGCGGCAAGATCGATATTGCGTTGACGTAACGCCGGACCGCCCAAATGGAAGTGGAAATCAAGTGCGGCGCCGATCGATAGGAATGCGGACGGATCACGTGTGCCGGTCCAGTCGAACTCCTGCAGGTAGCCCTTGCCAAAGCCATGCGATATCACCGTCGGGCGGGTCTCTGGCTGGTGTGCAGGAGATGTCCACAGAAACGCACAACCCTTCGGCGCACACAGCCATTTGTGGCAGTTTCCAGTATACCAGTCGGCGCCAAGGCTGCCTAAATCAACGTCGATGTGGCCGGGCCCATGCGCGCCATCGACCAGGACTGGTACACCAACGTCATGACAAGCAGCAATAATGCTTTCCAACGGCATCACCAACGCGCTGCCCGACGTAATATGGTCGATCACCAGAAGCCGTGTGCGCGAACCCAATGCCGTCGCAACAGCGGACAGCAGACCGTCGGGAGTGACAAGTGGGAACGGGATCGCTGCCTCGGTCATACGGGCGCCGGCGCGTTCGGTCACGTAATGGACGGTGTTGCGGACGGCGCCGTAGCCGTGGTCCAGCACCAGGATCTCGTCATCCGGTTGCAGCGACAACGAACGCAGCACGGCATTGCAGCCGCTCGTGGCATTATCGACGAAGGCGATGTCGTCGCCACTTGCGCCGAGGAACTCAGCCAGCGGGCCCGCCGCGTCGCGCAATGCACCCGGCAGAACCGTGCCCATGAACCGCGTCGGCTGGGCTTCCATGCGACTGCGCCAGTGTTCTTGCTCGGCCAGGACGCACTCCGGGGTCGCCCCGAATGAGCCGTGATTGACGGTGACGAAATCCGGGTCCAATCGCCACGCGTGACGGATCGCCCGGCCGAAAGCTTGTGTTGTCATGCAACGGATTGTGGCGCTGAGACGGGCGGGCCACAATGGCGGTGCAGGGAATCGGGCGGTTGAGATACTCCGCGGAACTCAAATTGAGGCATGCGACATGCGCAAACTTCTGCTGTCATTGTTGATTGTGCTGCCGGTTGCGGCGCAGGGTCAGACACGGATCGACTCGATGAACACGAATTTTCGCTGGCTCGGGCCGGACGATAAGATTGTGGTGGATCGGTACGATGATCCGAAGGTAGCGAATGTGTCCTGCTACCTGTCACGCGCGGAAACCGGAGGGATCAAAGGCGGGCTGGGACTTGCAGAGGACCCGAGCCGGTTCTCGATTGCCTGCCGGGCGGTGGGACCGATCACCATTCCACCGGGCCTGCCACAGCGGGAAGTGATTGGGTTCGCATCGGCATCAATGTTCTTCAAGAGCTTTCAGATTCACCGGTCGATCGATACGGAAAAGAATGTGCTGATTTATACCGTGATCAGCACGAAACTGATCAATGGCTCGCCGTTCAACAGCATCAGTGTCGTGCCGGTGAATGTGCCATAAATACCGTGACTCTGCCGGACCTGCTGCGTCAGTTCACCTTCAATGGTGCGGCGACGCTGGAAACCGACGAGGCTGGCATAGCGTATTTCGTCAATGAATACTGGACCTCCGGTCAGCGCCAGGGGCACAACCTGCACGAGATCAGCTATCGGGCCTGTTTCAAACCGCAGTTGCCGGAATTCTTCATTACGCGTCTGACCAGGCCAGGCGACACAGTTTACGACCCCTTTGCCGGTCGCGGAACTACTCCACTGCAGGCGGCTCTCATGGGCCGTCGCCCGGTGGGCAACGACATCAACCCGTTGTCGGAAATGTTGGTGCGACCTCGGCTTGAATCGGTGTCGCTGGATGCTGTGGTAAAGCGCCTGCATGGGATTGTCGCAGCAGATGCCACCGGTGCCGACGACGCATTGACGGTTTTCTTTCATCCGGCAACCTTGGGGCGGATCCGAGCCATCCGTGCATGGTTGTTGCAACGCGCGGCCAACGGAGAACTGGATCCGATCGACCGGTGGATCCGCATGGTCGCACTGAACCGCCTGACGGGACATTCGCCCGGGTTCTTTTCCGTCTACACGTTGCCGCCGAATCAGGCTGCCTCGCTCACCGCGCAGCGCAAAATCAATGAGAAGCTCGGCCAGACGCCTCCGAAACGAAACATTGACGAAATAATACTGAAGAAGTCCCGGGGCTTGCTCGCTGACGGTTCCCCGCGCGAGCATCCTGCGGCGTTGTTCATGACGGGCCCAGCGGATCGCACGCCGGAATTGCGCGACCGTTCGGTTGACCTCGTCGTTACGTCACCGCCGTTTCTCGATATTGTCGACTACGGGGGCGATAATTGGTTACGCTGCTGGTTCGCGGGCATCGACCCTGCCACGGTGAAGATCGATCGGCATCGCGACGTGGCGGACTGGGAGGCATTCGTGCGACGCGTATTCGTTGAACTGGCTCGCGTGATGCGGCCGGATGGATGGGTTGCGTTCGAGGTTGGCGAGGTGCGTGGCGGCAAGATATTGCTGGAACGCCACGTCATCGGGGCAATTGCCGGTCTGCCTTTCGAGGTGGCAGGCGTGATGGTTAATCAGCAATCATTTACGAAAACCGCGAATTGCTGGGGCGTCAGCAACAACCGAGGCGGCACCAATTCCAACCGCATCGTGCTGGCTCGCCGCCTTTGAAGGGATCAGCGCCCCACGACCAGACGCGCTATAGGTGTCTGGCACACGCACGCTGCGGTTTTTCCTGCGTTGGCGATCGTTGGCGATCCATCGGCTGCTGCGTATAGTGGGTAGTGGCAGCGCGACAGGCCATGAGAATGCAACAACTCGACCAGTGGAAATACGATACCTCGGTCCGAATTGGGTCCCCACAATGCGCCTGATTTGGTCGGTCGCGTTGTTGCTTGTTTGCCATGCCGGGGTGGTTGCCGCCGCGGGGTCGGGAACGACGGCCTCGGAAATCAGCGCCGAGATCGACGCAAAGGGCGCCAAAGCGGTGATCGAACGGCTCTCCAATGCGCATGTCGATGCGATGGGTCAGAATGACTGGAGTCGCACGATGGATCAGATCTGGAACGGCCGCCTGGCTTATATCGCACTGGCGCCGAAACTCGCGCGGGGCGCGGACGGTACGTCTGCCGAAGACTTAGGCATCGCATTGGCCCGTGCCTTGCCGGTCGCACCGGAAGCGGTGCTGCGGGTTATCGATCGTCACGACGGCCCGGTGCTTGGAGTAAGTCGGGTATGCGGCGTGCCGTTCGCTGAGCCGTCGACCAAGGATGTGTCTGGCTACGTACGTGCCGCGCGGTCGGCGGTCGGCGAGGTGGACACGCCAAGGCTACAACACGTCAAAGCAGCCTGCCTGGAGCAGCTCACGCGGGCAGCAAAACAACTGGATCCGCGACAGGGAAGTTAGCGCCCAGAGTCGTCAGATCGCGACACATTGCGAGTGCTGCGAGGCGATCTCGTGAAGGTGCATCCACATCGGGACTGCTTCGCGGCGCTTGCAATGACCCGGGCCCGGGGCGTCGCACGGCTCACGTTCGCGTGACTGTGGGTACGGTTTCGGCCTGGCGTTGCAAGTCTGCACGCGTGCTACGACGGATTCTGTCCGTCAACCGGTGCCGCCGGCAAGTCGACGCCGTTCCGCCGCGGCTCGGTGGGCGTCGGCACGACCATATCGGTCGAGGTTTGCAATGGCCTCGGCCCGATCCAGCGCTGCTGCGCCTGAGCCGGCCGCACAATGCCGTCCGCTGCATCGGCGGCCGCGTGTTTGGCCGCCAGGCGCGCCGCTTTCTTCGCCGCTCGCCACGCCTTGATATCATCCATCGTGATATAGCCATGATGCGCGACGTCGATTTGATTAAACGATTTCGCGATCGACTTGTAACCGGCGGTCGCCTGCTCAAGGGTCAGGTGGCCATCGTGGGTGGTGTTCGCATCAGCGAAATGCTCCGCCGCGCTGCGCCTGCCGTGGTGAGCCGCAGCCGGCGGAACAGTGGATTGGGCGAAAGCCGGCACACCGCACAAAGACAGCAGCAACAAAGCGTATGACAGGCGCATGGCGGGAACCCTCCAGGTCGAGCAATTTGCTCCGGGAACCTGCCGCCGAAATCCTAACGTTCGGTGAATCCAAAGGGGGTTATCGAGAAATTTTTTCGCGGATAACCTGGATGGCCAGCTCGACCCCGGCGCGGTCGACATCCAAATGGGTGCAGGCGCGCACCCGATATTTTCCCACCGTGGAGACCTGGACGCCATCCAACCGGATGCGGTCGGCCAGTTCGTCGGCGGTCAGGCCGGCACCGCGCGTATCGAAGAACACCAGGTTGGTTTCGGGTTCCTCAACGGTCAATCCGGCGACCTGCGCGAGGCCGCGAGCGAGAACCCGCGCGTTTGCATGATCCTCGGCGAGACGGCCGATATTGTTTTCGAGCGCATAAGTGCAGGCGGCAGCGCAGATGCCGGCCTGGCGTAACGATCCGCCCAGACGCTGTTTCCAACGCCATGCCTCGTCGATGAAATTCGCTGTCCCGCACAGCACCGCGCCAAGCGGGGCACCCAGCCCTTTGGTGAAGTCGAGCCAGACCGAATCGCATTTCGCAACCATTTCATGCGCTGGCACACCAGCGGCAACGACGGCATTCATCAGCCGTGCGCCGTCCATGTGGGTGCGCATTCCGGCCTCGTGCGCGGTGTCCATCACTGCGTTGAGCTTGTCCAATGGCCATACCGAGCCGCCGCCGGCATTGGCGGTTTGTTCCACCTCCAGCAGGGTCTGCGGTGGCGCGTTGCGGCGTGGTTCGCGCAAGGCGGCGCGGATGGTTGCGGGATCGAACTGGCCACGCTCGCCTTTCAAGCCTAGTACGACGGCACCCGTCAGCGCGCCGGGCCCGCCGCCTTCATTGGCAATGATGTGCGACAATTCGTGCGCCAGAATTTCATCGCCGGCCCGGCAATGCGTGAGGATGGCGATCTGATTGCACATCGTGCCGGAGGGCAGGAACACTGCGGCCTCCTTACCGAGCAAAGCGGCCATCCGGTCGCAGAGTTCATGGATTGCCGGATCGTCGCCGTGCTGCTCATCGCCGACCTCGGCCGCCAGCATTGCAGCCTTCATCCCGGGCGAGGGTTTGGTCTGCGTGTCGGAATACAGGTTCACCCGCAACGGCGGCAGCGCAGGGTCGATGCGGGCGGGAGCGTAGATGGGTGAACAGGCCATACGGGGTGGCTCCTCTCAGGCTTCGGATGCCGCGGGCGGCGGTTTCGGCGGACCGTAAACCGCGATGGCCCGTTTATGGAAGGCGGCAACCATCCGGCGCACCGCCTCGTTGAACACGACGCCGATGGCGGCCTGCAGGATGCGGCTGTTGAACTCGAAATCGACGAAGAAGTCGACCTCGGTGCCGGAGGGATGCGGCAGGAACAACCAGTGATTGTTGAGATATTTGAATGGTCCTTTCTCGTAACGGACATCGATCCGGTCGGGACGGGAAGGGGTGACGCGGCTGGTGAAGGATTCCCGGAATGGGCCGTAGCCAATGGTCAGGTCGGCGTGGATTTCTTTGTCAGTGCGCGAGCGCACCCGCGCAGCGACGCACCACGGCAGGAACTCGGGATATTTGGCGCAGTCCAGGACAAGATCGAAAAGTTGTTCGGGCTGGTAGGGAAGGATTTGCTTCTCTGCGTGGGTCGGCATCAGCGAGTGGCGCGAAGCGCGGCAAAGTCCTCGTCCGCGTGATAGGAACTGCGGGTCAGCGGACTCGCCGAAACCAGCCGGAAGCCTTTGGCGCGGGCGAGGGCGGCATATTCAGCGAACTCTTCGGGTGTGATGAAGGCCTCGACCGCGGCGTGTTTGATGGTGGGCTGGAGGTATTGGCCGATGGTCAGGAAGTCGACATCGGCGATGCGCAGGTCGTCCATGACCTGCATGATCTCGGTGCGGGATTCGCCGAGACCGACCATCAGGCCGGATTTGGTGAACACTTTCGGTGTCCGGCGCTTGACCTGATCGAGCAGGCGCAGCGATTGGTAATACCGTGCGCCGGGCCGGATCGTTGGGTAAAGCCGCGGCACGGTTTCGAGGTTGTGGTTGAACACGTCGGGGTGGGCGTCGGCGACGATCTCCATGGCACCGGGTTTGCGCAGGAAGTCGGGGGTCAGGACTTCCACCGTCGTATCCGGCGCAGCGCTGTGGATGGCAGCGATGGTGGCGGCGAAATGGGCGGCGCCGCCGTCGGCCAGGTCGTCGCGGTCGACGGACGTGACCACCACGTGACGCAAGCCGAGTTTGGCTACGGCATCGGCGACCCGGCGCGGTTCATCGGGGTCGAGCGGGCCGGGCATCCCGGTGGCGACATTGCAGAACGAGCAGGCGCGGGTGCAGGTATCGCCCATGATCATCATGGTGGCGTGGCGGTGCGCCCAGCATTCGCCGATGTTGGGACAGGCGGCTTCCTCGCAGACGGTGGTCAGGCGGTTCTCGCGCATCAGGGCGCGGGTCTGGTGGTAGACCGGATGGTTGGGCGCCTTGACCCGGATCCAGGCGGGCTTGCGCTGGATCGGGTGGTCCGGGCGGTTCGCCTTCTCCGGATGCCGAGGGGAGGAACGTTGGCGGTGATCGACGACGAGGTGGGTTGCCATGGCGCAGAGACAAGTGGCGTTTGGCAGTGGAGGGGTCAAGGCATGGGTAACGGGGGAGACCCGACCGGAGGTGGGCTCACACGGCTGCAGGACGGCTTACGGTGGCAACCCGTGGGCGACGGTCCACGAACGCTGTTCTACATCAGTGTCCGATCAACGTGATCACGCCGGGCGCCGGGAGATCCTTGGACGAGCTGCTCAACGCCAGTAACTGGGCGACAAACTCGAGAACCTGTGCTGAGTGATCGGTATTGGAGGGATCGACCGGCATTGAATATGTCTGGCTGTCGTACGATGTGGTTATCGACTCAGCGTCGCGGCCAGGATGAAGTGAAAACAAGATATCGGTATCGGTCTGCCAACGGCCCCCTTCTGGCGTCCTGAATCTAAGCCAAGGGTTGATAGCGACCGGGTGTTTGCGATCGAGGCCAAGCTCAGATCTGACGATTTCGCCGAGGAAATATATCACGCCCTCGATTGACCGGATCTTGACCGTTACGCCCGGCAACAAGGTCTTCGACGTCAGCGTTTCCGGACGAACACCCGATTTTTTTGTGCTTTCATGTTGTCCACACAGCGCGCTGTCGGGAATCCTGATGATTTGCTTTCCCAGGTCGACGGTCTTGGGTGCCGTTTTGGGATCAAAGCAAAAGGATGGTTTCGGATCGTCTTTCACCGCGTGCCAAACGGATTTTGCCGACTTGTCCGGAACGAGGTCGATCTTCTCCTTCGCGAGCGCCGCAAGTTTTGCTGGGTCGCTCAAGCTTCGTGCCGAGAGCTCAGGACCGTAGTACTCGGGATCCCTGAGCTCCGTGGTCAGGCCGGCATCCAAAAGCGCATTCAGCACTTGTTGGAAGCTGTTCCATTCGTCTTGTGTCGTTGCGTGATTGAGTACGTTCCCCGCAGGACCATCGACATCGATTTCCGACACCAGCATCGTGTAGAGGACCTGGCCAGGAATGCGGATCGAAGCATAGTAATTGATCAGGGACTTATCGATGGGCGACAGAATGCCTGCGTAGAATTCCTTCGTGTCGAGCGTGCTCATTGTAAAAGTCGGACCGCCGGCGAATGTGAAGCCAGGGGACAGGCTGCTGGCGGAGGCACTCTGGTGCGGTCCAATGAGCAACGATGAACCGACCGTTCCGGTCGCGGTCGCTGTTCCTGAGGCGGTGCCGACATCGGTGAACTGCATAGGCTTTCGATACGCAGCTCGGATAACATTAAGAATTATGTTTTGATCACGAGCCGTTTCCGATTCGATGTTATAGGTAACGGCTCGTGTGCCAAACTGGTCCGCCAGGGCGCAACCGGACAGCCAAATGGCTGCTGCCAGCGCGACACACCGCCGGGTGAAACTCAACTGACGAACGAGGAATCGTTGCACGCGGCGCTCCCTTGGTCCGGCCTGGGGTCGGACCTGACTGACTTTAGTTTATCCCTGCGGTCGAGCCCGCGGCCGCGTTTGCAGTGCCGCGACCAACTCCTGATCATGGCCTCGCGCCGCGAGCCAGCACGTCTGGGCAACGATTGGGGAAGGCCGCGGCCTCGTTGATACGGTCAACCGGCCTTCGTCGGCTGTCATCGCGGATGCCCCGTTGTCGCCCAAGTGACCCTAGCAGACTTTCAGTAATGAAGACAAGTGAACGAGCGGCCCAATCCGACCATATGTCTGGCCTTCCGGACAAGGCAGATCGCTGCATACCCGTGAGGGGTCGGGATTCAGCATATGCTTCATGGAGGGCCGCGGGCGAGGTCCGGTTCGGTCACGGTGGAAACCAGCATTGCCCGTTGGGAAGAGCGGCTGCACATCCCGATATTCAGCGAGTTTGTTACGTCTTCCGGAGGCGATATCATTTCTCGCCCGCCATTGGACCGCCAGATTCAGCTGGCAGCGTTCGGCACCGCCGGTTTACCGCGCCTTGAATCTCGGCTTCCGCTTCTCTTTGTAAGCCGCAATCCCCTCCTGCATGTCCTCCGACTGCCTCACCCGGGCGATCGTCTGACTGATCCCCACCATCCGCTCAATCGGCCCAACCGGCATCACCTGGGCCACCAGCCGCTTCAGCGCGCCAATCACCAGCGGCGCTGACTCCAGCAGCTCCGCCGCCATCTCCAGCGCAACCGTTTCGTGTTGGCCGTTCGGCACCACGCGGTTCACAAAGCCAACGTCGTAGGCTCGTTGCGCCGGCACCTTCGAGCCCAGCAGCATGATTTCCATCGCCAGCTTATGCGGCATGCGCGTCACCAGCGAACTAATCCCACCCGCGGTGGTGCCAAGTTTCGCCTCTGGGTAATAGAAGGTGGTGTCTTCCGTTGAAACCATCAGGTCGCACATCATCACCATCACGATCGCGCCACCGATAACCCAGCCGGTCGTCGCCGCAATGATCGGCTTTTCGGTGTCGAAACCAACGGTTGGGATGGCGCGCCACAGCTCCGGCAGGTTCGACACATCGGCGCCCGAGCTGAACGCCCGCTCGCCCACACTGCTCAGCACCGCGACGCGCTGGTCGTCATCGGCGTCGAACGCTTTAAACGCGCGTTGCAGTTCCACCGCCACGTCCTGGTTGATCGCATTCAACCGCTCCGGCCGGTTGATCCGGATGATCGAAATCGCGCCTTTGGTTTCGACATTAACAGCAGACATCACGGTTCCCCTGCAGTAAGCGGGCCTTCGAACGCCGCCCAGGCTGTCGGCGCCTCGCGCAGCAGCACCTTCAACGACGTCACGGCGCGGCCGCCGTGACCCAGCC
The DNA here is from genome assembly GCA_049519555.1 of Acetobacteraceae bacterium. Classification (GTDB taxonomy): domain Bacteria; phylum Pseudomonadota; class Alphaproteobacteria; order Acetobacterales; family Acetobacteraceae; genus Rhodopila. The sequence goes on along the minus strand of JBEKQQ010000027.1, from coordinate 1,502 downwards.
GCCCTTCAACGCACGCGGCAGCAAGCAACTGATGAATATGGAACGCCATGTATTCTGTGGTCGTATTGATACCCCGCAGCAGGGGATTTTCATCCAAATTGCTGTAATCGACGGTATCGAGCAAGCGCCGCAATTCGGTCTTCGCCAAACCGATGTCCACCAGCAACTGATGATGGTCGAGCCGCGGTGCCCGGAATTCCACCTCCACCGCGAACGTGGCCCCGTGCATACGTTGCGCGGGTCCAAATTCCTCGCCCTGAAAACTATGGGCAATCATGATATGGTCGCAGACGGTCAGACTGTACATCGTTCAGGTCTCATAGGTGATGACGTGGCATAACCCACCAGGTGCGAGGATGCGAGGCATCGCCTCCGGCAGCGCGTCGAACCTTGTCGGTCCCTCGAGCAACGCGTCATAGGCGGGGTTGTCCAGCAAAGCGAGCGCCATGGAAAGACGCTCGGCATGGCTGCGTCGGCCACGCATCGCCGGCGCAACGGCACCGACCTGGGTTGCAATCAGACGCAGGCGGCGCGCGTGAAAGGTTTCCCCCAACGGCACAATCGGCGCGGCATCGCCATACCATGACGCTTCGACGATCCGGCCTTCGAACGCGGCGCAGTTCAGTGCCAGTCGAAGACCGGCTTCGGAAGCGGACGCGTGCACGATCAGTTCCTGTTCTGCCGGTGCTGCCTCGGGCAAGGCGAAGGCGCAGCCCATCAAACCAACAAGAGCCGCCCGCGCCGGGTTCACGTCGACGACCGTTACCTGAGCGGCAGGGACGCGAGCGAGTAATGAAGCTACCAACAGGCCGACGACCCCGGCGCCGATTACCAGCACGCGTTCGCCGGCGAGAGGTACGGCGTCCCAACACAGGTTCAATGCGGTTTCCATGTTCGCGGCGAGCACTGCGCGAGATGTCGGGATCGCATTGGGCACCGGCACGCACATTGCGGTTGGTGCGAGGAACCGGTCCTGGTGCGGGTGGAGAACGAAAATCCGGTCCCCGTCGTCGCATAGTCCCACGACGCTGTAGCCATATTTAACCGGGAACGGAAACGTTCCGCCCATCAATGGCGCGCGCATCGTGTCGAACAGCCCAGACGGCACGCGACCGGCGAAGACGAGCGCTTCAGTGCCGCGGGAGACCCCGGAGGCGAGCGCGCGGATCGCCTGGGTCCCCGGCGTGGCCTCAGGCAGAAGCTCAGAGCGAAGTTCACCCTGACCTGGCGCGATCGTCCAAAAGGCGCGTGCCTGGGTCATGTGGTTCTGGGCCAGCGCGGCCTGACCGACGTCCGTTGCACGGTCGAAAGCATGCCCACGCCATCAGGCACGACAACGCGCGGGAACAGATGGCCGGGTCGGTTCCCGCCACGCCGAAACGCCGAGCTCCATCGTGACGAAACGTCGGGGCCGCCCGGGACACATTCCAAAGCCATACCTCGTACCGCTCACGCCGCATGCATCAACGGAATATCCAACAGAACGTCGGCGCCGATCCGGT
>JBEKQQ010000026.1:0-53098 GCA_049519555.1 Acetobacteraceae bacterium | reverse complement strand
GCCGAACGCGGAATCCGGCCCATCAACGCGACGAGGCTGATGGCCTGGCCGTGTTCGAGGCCGGCGGCCTCCGATTCGGTCAGGGCCAGCGCCGGGATGTCGGCCAGCGCGGTCGCGACCGGAAGCAGGAGGTCCGGGGAAGCCGGCAGCGTATCCTCCGGTTGCCGGAGTTTGTCCAGCGCTATTGCCTGGGCTTCGGTGAACGGGCCAACGCGCAGCCGACGCAGGCTTTCGATAAAGCCCAGTGAACCGCAGGCCTGGGCGAGGTCGCGGGCAAGGCTGCGCATGTAGACGCCTTTGCCGGAGGCGACCTCGAAGACGGCGTGGTCCGGGTCGGGGCGGGCGGTCAGTTCAAAACTGTCGACGCGGGCGGGGCGGGGTTCGAGCACGGGGGCTCGGCCGTCGCGGGCCATGTCGTAGGCGCGCTCGCCGGCGACCTTGATGGCGGAGAACACCGGCGGGATCTGCATGATGGCGCCACGGAATTGGGGTAGTTGCTCGCGGATCTGGTCGTCGGAGGGGCGGGCGTCGGTGGTCGCGGTGACCTGGCCGTCGGCGTCGTCGGTGTCTCGGGATTCGCCGAAGCGGAGCGTGAAACGATACAGCTTCGTGCCGTCCATGACGTAGGGGACGGTCTTGGTCGCCGCTCCGAACGCGATGGGGAGGACGCCGGTCGCGAGCGGGTCGAGCGTGCCGCCATGGCCGGCTTTCTGGGCGTCGAAGGCTCGGCGGACGCGGTTGACCACGTCCGTGCTGGTGAGGCCGGGCGGCTTGTCGATGATCAGCCAACCGTCGAGCGGGCGGCCGCGAGGTTTGCGGCGGGACATTTTTGTCAGTGTCCTGAAGGGAAGGGCGGGGGCGTATGGGCGGATGGCAGGGATGTCAACAGGGCCGTCGGTGCGGGGCGGAGATGCTGCGATTACGCCCTCGACTAACGTACCTGAGAAGATCGCCTTCTCGTGCTGAGCTATCTCGCCAGGTAGTCGCCAAATCAGCCGCGGTTGCAACGGCGCGTGAATCGTTCAGCGGTCGGTCGATCTCACGTAGCTTCTCGGCTTAATCGGCGTCTGTCATGCTTTGAGTCTCCATGGAGCCGTTAGCTGAACTCCCCTGAAAATGTCGAACACGATTGAAAGTCATGGATATATGTCAATGATACGCTGCCGTCCCGTTCCCAAATATCACGCATGGCAACAGACTGTATCGAGACGATCGACCATCCGGTGGTGGCGCCATGACTGAACCGCCGACTGGCCTCCCGTCCCCTTCACTGCCCGGCGATGACCTCCTCAGCGGGCCGGGTCACTGCCCGCTCTGGCTCAGGCTCAGGCTCGGGCGGCAACAGCCGTAAGGCGGAGAACTGGGTCGCGATCCCGACCATCTCGAACCGCGCTTTCAACCGGCGATTGAACTCGCGGCCCACCGGCCAGCGGCCGAACGGCGTGCACATGATTCGGCACCTGATTTGCAGCGCCGTGTCGGTGATCCGATCGAGTCCGAACACTTCCAGTTCGTCGAGCATGATCTTGCTCCATGTGTCTTCCTCGCGCATCTGCCGCACGATCGCGCGCATCGTATCGATCACCCGGTCGACGTCCTCGTCCGCCGCAACGTTCACCGCGATGACCGCCCGGCTGTAATCGCGCGTCATGTTGATCACCGTCGTCACCGCACTGAACGGGATCACGACGACCGAGCCGTCCTCGGTGCGCAACCGGATCGTCCGCACCGACAGGCTTTCCACCAGGCCGGACTGGTCGCCGACTTTCACCACGTCGCCGACCTGCATGGTGTTTTCCAGCAGCAGAAATACGCCGGTGATGACGTCCTGCACCAACTTCTGCGAGCCAAAGCCGATCGCCACGCCGACGATCCCGGCGCCGGCCAGCAACGGCGCAATGTTGACGCCGATTTCGCTCAGCACCATCAGGCCGGCGACCACAAGAACGGTGATCGCCAGCGTGGTATGGATCAGCGGCAGCAGGGTGCGCAGACGGGCTGAGCGGGCAGCCTGTGCCTCACGCCGCAGCCGGTCCAGATGCAGCTGGATCGCGAGGTTGACGCTCTCCCAGACCGCAAAGGCCAGGCCGATCGTCACCGCAAGCGTGCCGACCCCCGAGGCGACACGACGGCCAACATCGCTGGTCAGCAGCCAGGTCAGCGCGCTCAGACCATAGAGTTGCAGCAATCCCAGAAACGCGATCGCATTGATCAACAGCGTTGCCAGCTTCATGAGCGCGGGTTGATAAAGACCGAGCCGAACCCGCGCCGGATGCACCGGGGTTGCCGTGGCATCGCCGGCTGGTTCGATCGTCCTGAGCAAGCTCATCGCCGCCAAACGCACCAGCGCCGCGGCGGCGACGACAAGTGCGGTCGCCATGAAGTACCGGATAATGCGTTCGACCGCGTCCGGAGCGCGCAAAGTCCAGGCCAGCCAGATCGCAGCCAGAAAGAACAGCGCAACCCCGTACCAGCGGCGAGCCGCCGCGTTGCGCAGCCGTGGCACGATGCCGGTCTCTTCCGGCGGAGCGCTGAGCCAGCGCCGTACCGACCGCCGCCGCTGCACGATGATGATCGCCAGACAGATCATCAGCACGAGGCCCACTGCCTTCTGCAACGCCTCGTGCGAAGAGGGCGACAGGCCAAGCAGCAGCGCGACCTCGCCAATCGTATAGCCGGGGACACCGATCAGGACCAGCCGCCGCGTCCAGCGGATCAGGTACGCGCCGGCCGACCGCCGCATCGGCAGCAGTTGCAGGCCGGGCGGATCCGGTGCGAACAGCAGCGTCATCAGCGCCAGCAGCGTTTGGCTGGCACCGATCGCGTCCAGCACGGCGAGGATGACCAGACGGCTGCCCTCCGTCCCGCCCAGTTGCGTGCCGGCCGCCATGTGGCCGATCAGCAGAAAGCTCAGTACTGGAACCATTTGCAGCGCGAACCGGGCCAAACCGAGCCTGAGCCGCCGCCAGACAGTGTCCCGGTTGTCGTCGTCATCGTAGAGTTCGAGTTGTGGCGGCGGCTCGGTGGCGCCCCGTTCGGCGCGGTCTACGGGATCCTCCTGCTCGTCGCCGGCGGACGTCGGCGGCGGCTCACCCAACCGCAGTACCCGCGCCATGGGGCGGCGCAACACAATTCGCAACGCCTGCTCGACACCGAGTGCCAAGACCAGCGCGACCGCCAGGCGCCAACCTGCGTCGACCAACAATCTCTGCCCCAGAGGGTTGGTCGCCATGACCACGAGCCAGCCCCAAAGCAGCGGGAGGCTTTGCATCGTCTCCAGGACATGCGGCAAATCGTCCGCTACCCGGCGAAAGAATGCCGACGCCGACAGCAACACCTGGGCGCCCAGACTGTCCGGCTCGAACTGGATCGGGATGCTCTCAGGCGGCGAAGGTACAGCGGCATTTGCGGGCGGGCTGGTAGGCGCCGCAGCGGGCGCGGGCGCGGGTGCAGCAAGAGGCGGGTCGGGTTGGGCTTTGACGAGGGCCTCCAGCGTCGCAGCGAAGGCGGCCCGCTTCTTCGGGTCGTTCAGCGTGTCGAGGGCTGTGCGGGCCTGCTCAGGCGACAGCGCGCCGAACGGCGTGGCGGCCGGTGAACCAGCAGCGGGTGCGGTGGCCTGAGCAGCCGGCTTTTGCTGCGTGTGCCCAACGTTGCACGGCGCGATGGCCAGCCCGAGGGATATCAGCAGCCAGAGGCAGAGACGGACCATGAATCGTGAGCGACCACGATCCGGCGTGCCGGTCAACCGGGAATGCCGCCCACATGACCCGCACACCGCGAATTCAGCAGGTTGCAGGCTGTCCGTGGGTCGCGATACGGCACCGCATTGAACCGGTCCGAGTCCCTTGCCCACTGGCCACCGCACTCTCGACACGACGTCCTCAGCGCCGGTAGCGCAGTGCGTTGACCAGCAGCGTGAACGCCGGCGTGGGTTGCCGGCGGCTCGGGTAGTACAGGTGGTAGCCGGGGTAGGGCGGGCACCAATCATCGAGCACCCGGATGAGACGCCCGTCGGCGAGGTGCGTCTGAACGGTGTCCTCAGGCACATATGCCAGGCCGAACCCGGCCAGTGCCGCCTCAAGCATTGGGGCGGTTCCGTTGAACACGAGCTGCCCCTCGACCCTCACTCTGATTTCGCGCCCGCCTTTCTCAAACTCCCAGGCATAGAGCCCGCCATGGGTTGGCAGGCGCAGGTTGATGCAGGTATGCGCGGTCAGGTCTTGCGGCGTCTTCGGCTTTGGGCGTTTGGCGAAGTACGACGCCGCGGCAACGACCGCGGAGCGCATGTCCGGCCCGATGCGCGTGGCGATCATGTCCTTCGCCACCATTTCTCCGGAACGAACACCGGCGTCGTAACGCTCGGCGACGATGTCGGTCAGGCCGTAGTCGATGACGATCTCCACTTTGATGTCCGGGTAGTCCGGCAACAGCTTTTCCAGCGCAGGCCAGAGCACGGACCGCACTGCGTGGTCGTGCGCGGTGATGCGAATGGTGCCCGAGGGCTTGTCGCGCAGTTCGCTCAGCGCGGTCATTTCGGCCTCGATCTCGTCCAGGCGCGGGCCGGCGGCGCGCAGCAGACGTTCCCCGGCCTCGGTCGGCGCGACGCTGCGGGTCGTGCGGGTCAATAGTCGGAGGCCGAGCCGTTCCTCAAGCGCGCGGATGGTGTGACTGAGTGCCGACTGTGAGACACCGAGCCGCGCCGCCGCCCTGGTGAAGCTGCGCTCCCGTGCGACCGCGACGAAAGCCAGAATATCGTTGAGGTTCTCGCGCGGCATTCATGATCTTAACTCATAAGTGCATGCGTATCATAGCACCTAATCGGATAGCGCCGCAGTGCTAACTAATTACCTCGGAACTCGCCGCTTCCGGCCTTCAGTGCGGGGCGTCAGCCGCCCGACCCGATGGGAGAGCAGACCGATGACGAATTTCGATGCGAAGACGCTGCGGGAATTGCAGGAAGTGCAAGAACCCAGAATCCGAACCGACCGTCATCCCCGGAGCGCGGTGGTGATCTGGGTGATGGTCGACGGCAACGACGTCTTCGTGCGGTCGTGGCTGGGCACGCGGGGGCGTTGGTACAAGGATCTCGCAGCGGGCGGGACGGCCACGCTGGAGTTTGCCGGCCGCCGGCTGGCGGTGCGGGCGATACCCGCCAGCGACGATGCCTCGGTCGAGCGGGCCAGTCGCGAGATCCTGCAGAAATACCGCCAAAGCAGCCACGCGCAGGAAATGGTGCGCGCTGAAATCCTGCCGACCACGCTGCGGCTCGAACCGCGCTGACGCGTGGCAGTCGAAGCGTCGGCACTGACAATCGCAATAATACGGAGACGCAACAATGAAAATCACTCCCGCGGGTTCGCAACCATCCGGCAAGGGACCGCCGGACTATTTCACCGGGACGGTCCGCGTAGACCCGCTGTTCCAGGCGCCCGATCCGGCGCGCATCCGCGGTGCCAGCGTCACGTTCGAGCCTGGCGCCCGCACCGCATGGCACACCCATCCATTGGGCCAGACGCTCATCGTGACGGCCGGCCTCGGACGGGTACAACGCGAGGGCGGCCCGGTACAGGAAATCCGGCCGGGCGATGTGGTCTGGTTCTCGCCCGGTGAGAAGCACTGGCACGGCGCCTCCCCCACCACGGCGATGACGCATATCGCGCTGCAGGAAGCGCTGGACGGCAAGGTCGTCGACTGGATGGAAAAAGTCACCGACGAGCAATACCGCGGCTGACCATCGACCGGAGAGCATGACATGCGAAAGCGCCAACTTGGCCGTGGAGGCCTCGAGGTTTCGGCGATCGGACTGGGCTGTATGGGTCTGACATCCAGCTATGATCAGCCGGCTGCAAGGGCGGAGGCGGTCAGTCTGATCCGGGCGGCCGTGGAGCGCGGCGTCACCTTCTTCGATACCGCCGAGGCTTATGGTCCGTACAAGAACGAGGAAATCGTGGGCGAGGCGTTGGCCCCGTTCCGCGACCAGGTCGTGATCGCGACCAAGTTTGGCCACAAGTTCGGCCGGGAAATGTCGCAGCTCGGCGTTGACAGCCGGCCGGAGCACATCCGGGAGGTCGCCGACGCTTCACTGCAACGGCTGCGCACCGATCGCATCGATCTGTTCTATCAGCACCGGGTCGACCCGAATGTGCCGATCGAGGACGTGGCGGGCGCCGTCAAAGACCTGATCCGACAAGGCAAGGTGCGGCACTTCGGCCTGTCCGAAGCCAGTGCGCGGACGATCCGCCAGGCCCATGCGGTACAGCCGGTTGCCGCCCTGCAAAGCGAGTATTCGCTATGGTGGCGCGAACCCGAGTTGGAAATCCTGCCGACGCTTGAAGAACTTGGCATTGGCTTCGTGCCGTTCAGCCCCTTGGGTAAGGGTTTCCTCACCGGCGCCATCAAGGCAGACACCCAATTTGGCAGCAAGGATCTGCGGAATTCGATTCCCCGCTTCGCGCGCGAGGCGCGGGACACGAATTTGGCTGTGGTCGATTTGCTGACCCGGATCGCGGCCGGGAAGCAGGCCACCCCAGCCCAGATCGCGCTCGCCTGGCTGCTGGCCAGCAAGCCGTGGATCGTGCCGATCCCGGGCACCACGAAGTTGCCCCGTCTCGAGGAGAACCTCGGCGCGGCGGACATCGAACTGACCGAAGCGGACCTCCGGGCAATCGATGGCGGGCTCTCTGCGGTGACGGTGCAAGGCGAGCGTTATCCTCCGTTTCTGCAGGCGATGGTGGATCGCTGAGCGGCGCAACGCTGCGATGTTCGGTTGTGTCGCGGAACTCTCCCATTTTGAAAAGGTTTCACCATGACGGAAGACTTCAAGGACAAGGTCGTCGTTATCACCGGCGCCACCGGCCGCATCGGACTGGGCATGGTCCAGGCATTCCACGCGGCCGGCGCGCTGGTGGCGTTGGGCGATCTGCGCCAGGACGCGGTGGACCGTGCAGCGGCCGATCTGGGAGGCGAGCGGACCTTTGCCGGCGTCATCGACGTGCGCGACGTATCATCGGTGCGGAGTTTCTTCGCGGCGGCGGAGCGGGCTCTTGGCCCGGCGACGATCGCGGTGGCCAATGCCGGCCTGTTTCCGACGCGGGCGGTGCTCGACATGAGCGTCGAGGAATGGGATCGCGTGATTGAGACCAATATGCGCGGGACGTTCCTCACCTGCCAGGCGGCGGCGCGATCCATGACGGCCGGCGGTCGGCCGGGAAAGATCATCACAATCTCCTCCGGTGCTTACGCCAGTGCGAGGCCTGGCGGCTCGCATTACTGCGCGTCGAAGGCCGGCGTCGTCATGTTCACCAAAACACTGGCCATGGAACTGGCGGAGGCGCGCATCAACGTGAACTGTATTGCCCCGGGCTATATCCAGAATGACGGCGCGGTCCCTGACTCGGAGTTCCAACGGGCGCTGCTGAAGAACATCCCTTGGGGGCGCTTCGGAACACCGGCGGACGTTGCGCAAATGACATTGTTTCTGGCGTCATCCGCTGCCGACTATGTGACCGGTGAAGTGTTTGCGGTCAACGGCGGGGCCTATGCCGGGCGTATGTATCTTTCACTCAATACCGCGACGGCGCGATGACGATCGGCATTGCAGCGGCCCAGTACTTAATTTCATGATCGGATCGAGGAGCAGACAGCAGCGTCAGGAATGCCTGGCAGGAAAGTCGCGACTTTTGGCGATTGAGGCTTTTCGCACGCGCGACGGTCAACCCAGGCGCGAGGCGAATGCCCGGAGTTGCAATAGGTGCTGTCAGACCTCGAGCCATTCCCGGCGGACATCGGCATTGGCGTCGATATCCGCTGGCGTGCCTTCGAACACGATGCGGCCGTGACCCATCACGTAAAGCCGCTGCGAAATCCGCATGGCGATGGTCAGCTTCTGCTCGACCAACAGGATTGAGACACCGCGGCGGGCGATTTCTTCCAGCAGATGGCCAACCTGCTCGACCAGCATTGGAGCGAGACCCTCGGTCGGCTCGTCGATCAGGATCAGGTCGGGGTCGCCCATCAGAGTGCGGCACATGGTCAACATCTGCTGCTCGCCGCCGGACAGCACGCCGGCCGGATTATTGCGGCGCGCGGCCAGGTTGGGAAACAGCTTGAACACGTCGTCGAAATTCCAGCGCCCGAAGCGGCCGGCACGCTTCAGGCCGAGCATCAGGTTCTGGTGCACGGTCAGTGTGGGAAAAATCTGGCGGTCCTCCGGCACGTAGCCGATGCCCGCCCGGGCCACCAAATTGGACTTCAGCCCGGCAATGTTCTGGCCGCGATAACGCACCGTACCAACCGGCTCCACCAGCCCCATGATCGCTTTGCAGGTGGTCGAGCGGCCAACCCCGTTGCGGCCCAACAGACTGACGATCTCGCCGTCGCCGACCGACAGGTTGACGCCTTGCAGGATGTGGCTCTTGCCGTAGTAGGCGTGCAGGTCCTGCACTTCGAGCATCATGGCACGTGCGGCGGGGCTTCGCCCCGAGACCCCACCAGGGGCGCTGCCCCTGGACCCAGCCAAGGCCGGTGGCCCTTGGAACCATTCATTTTGGTTGGGGAATGGGAGAGGGCCGACACGGGCCTTGATACGTCACGGTCGGCCCTCTCCCATTCCCCAACCAATGGACAGATTGCAAAGGGTCTCGCCCTTTGCCGGGAGGTCCAGGAGGGCAGAGCCCTCCAGGTGGGTCCCAGGGCGAAGCCCTGTCTCATGCCGCCAGTGCTCCGAGATAGGCTTCCTGCACCGCCGGATTGGCGCGGATTTCCGCCGGCGGGCCGGAGGCAATGACGCGGCCGTAAACCAGCACCGTGATCGTATCGGCGAGGTCGAACACGACCCGCATGTCGTGCTCCACCATCACCAGCGTCTTGCCCTGGGTCACCCGCCGGATCAGCGCCACCGCGTATTCGGTCTCGCTGTGGCTCATTCCCGCGGTCGGCTCATCGAGCAGGATCATGCTGGCGCCACCGGCAATCGTCATGCCGATCTCCAGCGCGCGCTGTTCCGCGTAGGACAGCAGGCCGGCCTGTACGTCGCGGCGCTCGGCAAGGTTGAGTTCCACAAGCAGCCGCTCCGTCTCCTCATTCAAAGCGCGCTGCCGGCCGAGTGCATGCCAGAACGAATAACGGTAGCCTCGGCTCCATAACAAGCTGCAACGGATATTCTCGAGCACGCTGAGCCGGTGAAAGATCGAGGTGATCTGAAAGCTGCGCGACAAGCCAAGCCGATTGATCCGATGCGGCGGCAAACCATCAAGTCTGACCGTGTCTAGCCGAATCTCACCCGAGGTGATGGCGAACCGGCCGCTGATGAGGTTGAACAGCGTGGTTTTTCCTGCCCCATTCGGACCGATCAAGGCATGCCGCTCGCCGGCGGCAACGTTGAGGTTGACGCCGCGAATGATCTCGGTCTGGCCAAAGTTCTTGGTAACCTCGACCAGCGACAACCCCGGCGCGGTCATCCGCTTTCTCCCATGGGCGCGTCTCCTTGTCTGGCGATGTCAGTCAGGCCGTCCCAGACGCGTTTGAACGCGATCGCTTCACGCCGCAGCCAGACGCCGCCGCCCACAAGAAACACCAGAGAGATCAACCACGGCATAACACCGTGGACGTCGATCGTGGAGCCGAACAGCACGAAACGCTTGCCTTGCGCCTGGCCGATGGTGAGGAACGACAACAGTTCCACCATGCCCACGAAACCGAGCAAAACAATCAGACCAGGCAGCAGACCCCGCGCATAAGGCAGCACGAGCCGGCGCAGCAGTCCGGCGCGCGCAATCGGCGCATGCTCGAGGACAATTCCGGTGAGACCGGCCGGCGCAAAAGTGACCATCGCGATGAACAGCACGCCGACGTAAACCAACCAGGAGTTCGACATCAGGCTGACGCCGCTTTGCATCAGCGTGATCAGGATGGCACCAAGTACCGGGCCGAAGAACGTCGTGGCACCGCCAATGTACGCCATCAGCAGAGCATTCGCCGCCAGCGGTGCAGCGACCGCATCGAAGGTGACAATTTCATACGTAATGGCGAACAACCCGCCGGCAATGCCGGCATAAAAGCCGGATAGCGCAAATTGCACGAACCGCACCATGCGCGGGTCATAACCAACGAACTGTGCCCGCTCATGGTTGTCGCGGCAGGCGTTGGCCATTCGGCCAAGCGGCGTATTGGTGTGGAAATACATGCCGATGGCGGCAATCATCATCCACGCCACAATGAGATAATAGACCTCGATCGAATGCGCATATTCCAGGCCGAATAAGCTGCGGCCGATCATGCGGTCGGTTTGGATGCCGCCCTCGCCCCCAAAGAAATGATGGAACATCGTTGCCGCAGTGGTAACCAACTGCACAATGCCAAGCGTGATCATGGCGAACGCGGTGGAACGCTGCTTAGTCGCCACGTAGCCGAACACGATGGCAAAACCGAGGCCGGCCAGGCCCGCGAGCAGCGGGACCAACTCCATCGGCACCGGCAGCTCTCCGGCACCCGCCGCGTTCAGGAAATGCACCGTGCTATAGCCGGCGAGACCGAACAGCACCGAGTGGCAAAACGACAGCAGCCCGGCCTGCCCCATCAGCATGTTGAACGACAAGGCGAAGATGATCATCATGCCGGTCTGGCTCAGCACGGACACCACAAATCCGGCGTGCCGGGCGTGTTGCCAGTCGTAAAACAGCCAGGGCAGCACAGCGGAAATCAGCAATGCGGCGAACCACGGCCAATAGCGGATGGTGCTCGCAGCCGAGCGCGGCGCGGGTAGCACGCGGGCCTCCGGCACCTGCGTAACGTCGCTCATGTTTCCCGCGTACCCATCAGCCCGCGTGGCCGTAGCACCAGGATGAGGATCAACAACGCATACGGCACCAAAGGCCCGATCCGCGAAACCGGAATGGTGAGGATTTCGCCCAGCAAATCATTGGACGCGATTGTCACGCCCAAGGGCTTCACGACATCGGCAAACGAGTAATCGATCACGACCGAGAACGTCTGCACCATGCCCATCAGGATGGAGGCAATGAAACAGCCAGCCAACGATCCGAGACCGCCGAATATCACCACGACAAACACGATCGGCCCCATCGCATCGGCCATCGCCGATTCGGTGGTGAGGTAATTGCCGGCGATGACCCCGGCGAGGCCGGCCAGGAACGAACCACCGGCAAACACCGTGGTGAACACCAGCGGCACGTCGTGACCTAACGCGCTGACCATGCCTGGATGGGTCAGCGAGGCCTGGATGATCAGCCCAATCCGGGTCTTTTTCAGCAGCAGCCAGGTCGCCAGCAGCATGCCGGCCGAGACCAGCAGCATGAAACCGCGGTACGCCGGAAAGTTCTCACCATATAGCGTAAACAGCGGGAAATCGAGCGAGGCCGGCACGCGATATGGCATCGGCAGCATGCCCCAGGTCATCTGCACGCCGCGGCCAATGATGAACACCAGGCCGAAGGTGAACAGCAACTCGGCAATGTGGCCGTTATGGTGGACCCGTCTGAGGCCCCAGACCTCGATCGCCGCGCCGATCGCACCACACAGCACGGGCGCAATGACCAGGGCCGGCCAAAAACCAACCCATTGGTCGATCTGATAGGCAAAATAAGCGCCCAACATGTAAATGCTGGCATGGGCGAAATTCAGCACACCCATCATGCTGAGGATCAACGTGAGACCACTCGCAAGCATGAACAACAACATGCCGTAGACCAGTCCATCCAGCAGCGAAATGAGCCCGACCTGCATGGTGTCAGCGCGTCCGAACAGCGTCGGGGCTTCGCCTCGGGACCCCAACCAAGGGGCCTTGCCTCTTGGACCCCCACCAAGGGCAGTGGCCCTTGGAACCATTCATCCTGGTTGGTTGGGAGAGAGGGGCCGACAGGGACCTCGATGCGCCATCGTCGGCCGCTCTCTCCCAACCAACCAATGGACAGATTTCAAAGGGCCTCGCCCTTTGACGGAGGTCCAGGATCGAGCCGCGAAGCGGATCGATGGGCCTCCTGCTGGGTCCAAGGGCGATGCCCTTGCGCTGCTCCGGTCGCGACACCATGCGGCTACGACGCCGGGCGCTTCATTTTGCAGGTGGTCGGCAGAGTTTCGTCGGCCACCGTGGTTTTGTACTCGGTCTTCCAGCCCATCCCGGTCTTCTCGACGTCGTAGGTCTGGCCCTTGGTCAGCACGGCCTCGTAGTATGGGTGGATCAGCTGGTGGTCTTCCTTGCGCATGACATTCATAGCGCCCAGCATGTCCTTTTGCTGCATGCCCTCGAGCTGCAGCGCGACCTTCAGCGGATCGGTCGACCCGGCCGCATTGATCGCCCGCACCAGCATATCGAACTGCGTGATGCCCTCGATGGCGATGAAGCCGAAGTCATGGGTGGCACGCCACTTTTTGACGAAATCCTCATAGGCCGCGTTGTGGTCCTCGACCGCGATGTTGTCGTGGATTTCCATCACTGACGTCATCCTGCCGTCAGCCGCGCCGCCGATCGCAGTCGGTGCACCAATGACATGGCCCAGGAAGGTATCGTAGCGAATGTTGAGCCCGGCATCGACGCCGGCCTTGATCAACAACGCGAGGTCTGGCCCATAATTGCCAGTCAGCAACGACTCAGCGCCCGATGCCTTGATCTTGGTGATGTATGGCGAGAAGTCCTTGACCTGCATCAGCGGGATCATCTCGTCGCCGACAATCTTGATATCGGGGCGATACATGGCCAGGAACTTCTTGGTGTCGTTGCGGATCGACTGTCCGAACAGATAGTCCTGGTTCAGCAGATAAACCGACTTCACCGTCGGCGGCAACGACTTGATGCGTGCCACCGCTCGCATTTCCACGCTGCCGGCGAAACGGAAATGCCAGAAGCTGCATTGCTCGTTGGTCAGTTCGGTGGCGAGCTGGCCGCAATTGAGCTGCAGCACCCGGTTATCGGGATTGCGCGTATTATGTTTATTGACTGCATCGATCAGCGCGGAACCGACATTCGATCCGACGCATGACATGACAAACGGCATGTTCTGGTCAGTGACACTTTTCAGTGCGATCAGCGCCTCGGCGGGCTGCAGCTTGTCGTCGAACGTGACCAGTTCGAATTTCTTGCCAAGCGCGCCGCCCTTGGCATTGACGTTATCGATGATGAACTGGAACATCTTCAGGCTGGCATCGCCGCCCGCGGCGAATGCGCCGGAGAACGGGTCGATATAGCCGATCTTGATGGTGTCGTCGGCTGCTCGCGCTGCCGTGCCCCACAAAGTCAGTCCCAGCAATGCCACAAAAACTGTGGTGAATAACCGCTGCCGCATATTCCCTCCCCTAGCCTCACAGGGCTGCTGGCGATCGTATCGCCATTTTGTGCTCAGCGGGACCATACCGTCCCGAACAAGGAAGTCAATTTAGCTGCCGCCGGATTGGCCTGCTCGGTGGGGGGGTGAATCCGGGCCGGCGATCCTGTATGGTGGGGCGATGCACACCTTTGCTTCCATCGCCATCGGGGTCATGCTGCTCGCCACCATCGGCGTGCTGTTCGCCGGATTGATCGGCATGGTGCGGGGACAAAGCGGCGCCACCTCGAACCGGCTGATGCGCTATCGCGTGCTGCTGCAGGGTGCCACCTTGCTGTTGCTGATGATTTTCATGAGCCTGCTGCGGTCCTGAACCGGCTCCCACCTGGCTTGACCCAATCTGGTGCACTCCGTTAGGTGCCGATATGAGCACCGCATCCCCTTCCGAATTATCCTCCGCCGCCGAGCGCGCGCGTGTCCTGGCCCAGGCATTGCCGTTTTTGCGTCGCTACGCCGGCGCTACGGTGGTGGTGAAATATGGCGGCCACGCCATGGGCGAGGAGCACCTGGCACTGGAATTCGGCCGCGACATCGCCTTGCTGAAGCAGGTCGGGATCAATCCCGTCGTGGTGCACGGCGGTGGGCCGCAGATCAATGCGATGCTGAAGCGGTTGGCGATCCAGTCGACCTTTATCGACGGACTGCGGGTGACCGACGCGGCCATGGTCGAGGTGGTCGAAATGGTGCTCGCCGGCACCGTCAACAAATACGTCGCCGCGTTGATCAACAAGGCCGGCGCCCTGGCGGTCGGGGTCTGCGGCAAGGACGGCAACATGATCCTGGCGCGCAAGCTGACCCGCACCAAAGTCGACCCGGATTCCCACATCGAACGCTCCCTCGACCTGGGCTTTGTCGGTGAGCCGGCGGCGATCGACGTGCGCGTGATCCATGCCCTGACCGGTGGCGGGCTGGTGCCGGTGATCGCTCCGGTTGGCGTGGATGCCGAGGGGCAGACCTATAACATCAACGCCGATACCGTTGCCTCGGCCATCGCCGGCGCGCTGCATGCCGAGCGGCTGCTGATGCTGACCGATGTCCCTGGCGTGCTGGACAAGCAAAAGAACCTGATCGACACGCTGACATTGAACGAGGTGCGGGAGCGGATCGAGGACGGCACCATCACCGACGGCATGATTCCGAAGGTGGAATGTTGTGTCGATGCGGTCCGGCAGGGTGTCAGAGGCGCCGTCATTCTCGATGGCCGCGTCCCGCACGCCTGCCTGCTCGAGTTATTCACCGAGGCTGGGCCCGGGACTTTGGTGCGGCGGTGAATTCAAATTGATCTCGTATCAACCCGCCTCAGACATCCGTTCCCACTTTCAGACCTGGGCGGCGCGGAAGTGGCGCCAGCGTGATTGTTCGAAATGGCCCAGAATGACGGCACTCGCCGCGGCAGCGAAGAAGCACCAGACTGACGCAAACGCCTGCCAGTAAAGCTCATAAGCTACGACGCAGCCCACCAGGACGATCACCCCCAACGCCGCCACGGTGCGCCACGACGACAACAGAGGCGGCAGGCAGGTCGCCGCCAGATAGGCCAGGGCCAGGCCGTCGGAATGCCGGGGTTCGGTCACGTAGACGACATGGCCATCGCGAATGACCGCGCCATGTGCGTGGGAAAGCAGCGACCAAAGGCACCATCCGCCGACGCCGCTACCAATCGCCAGGCAACCCAACAGAACGCGCCGCCGCCGCTTGTTCGGCTCGGGCAACAGTACCGCGAACGGCGCATACACCGGCCAGAACACCTGGGCGAACACCAGGAACAGCAACGTCAAACCCGCGGAACCTGGCCCGTCGGGTGCGACCGGAAGATTGAGCCACAGCAATCCCTCAACACACTGCTGCGACGCGAAGAACAATGGGGTCGCCGCCAGCGCCAATTGCCGCGGTTCAGTCACTCTCACCAAGGAGACGATTCCGATGCTTCCGGTCAACCCGGCCGTGACAAAACTTGCAGTGGCCGAGAAGCACATCGCTGATTGACCGCCCTTCGCCCATAATCGGCGTGCTGCGAGCTGCCATGACAGCGAGGCAGCGTGCGAACCAGTTTCGAATTTGCAACGGAAACGTGCCCGGTGGCCTGTTGCCCCGAAGTTGGCGGACCCTGCGCCTTCCCGGATCGGATGTCCAGGATAGCGAGGCAGTCCGCCGCTGATGCATCTCGGGCGAGATCAGGACAGTGCGACCAGCGATCCGCCATACATGTCGGACGTCAGGTGAAAACTGCCTCTGGCGGAGCGCACCTACTGGCTCGACCGCGCGTCAGGCGCTAAGTCGAACCGAGATGACCGGAGGACCGCCTGCCATGGCTTCCCTGATCCTGACCGTTATTGGCCCAGATCGGCCCGGACTGGTCCGTACCCTGGCCCAATCGGTGGCGGCGCATGGTGGCAGCTGGCTGGAGAGCCGGATGGCCCGCCTCGGCGGACAATTCGCCGGCATCGTGTTGGTGGACGCCCCCGACTCTTTGCTGGCCGATTTACGCGCGCTGGAAAACGAGGGGCTGCGGATTGTCGTGCAAACCGGCTCGACCGGCGAAACCTCGGTCGCAACCCAAACGGGCGAACGTTTGGCCGTGGAAGTGGTGGGCAATGATCGCCCGGGAATTGTGCGGGATGTGGCGCGCGTGCTCGCCGAGCATGGAGTGAACATCGAGGAGTTGACCACCGATGTGGTCAGCGGCTCGTTCAGTGGCGAAACGTTGTTCCGCGCGACTGCCTTGGTGCGTGCACCGGACGCGGCCTCAGTCGCGGCAATCCGCGCAGGACTGGAGTTTCTGGGCAACGAAATGATGGTCGATATTCACCCTGCCGAGGACGCCGCATCGCCGCGATAAGCCGGGTTGCCGATGGCCATGCCGGCCATCGATCCGTTGGGCAAACCAGCAGGCTGCCGGACTTTTGCCGGCTGCCTCGCTGAAATTTCGCGAAGCTTCTGGCCCAGAAAACGTGCGAGCGGACGGCACCGCATGTCCGAGGTCGCGCAACAGCTCCGCCACTGCCAGCGCAATGGCTGGTCCTGCCGACCACCAGCCGAGCGCAATTGCACCGGTTGGCCAGGATTCGTGGATTTCGGTCGCGTAATGTTGTGCAAGATCTGCGACGCTCGACGCCGTTGCGGGGTGATGCATCTCTGACGGCAAATAGGCTGCGACGAACGGCTGCCTCGGGTCCATCATGCCGGCCAGTTCGATGAAGTCGGCAGACTTCTGCGGCAGTGATGGCAGCATGAAATATGGCACGAGCGTTTTGTCGACATCGTCGGGATCGTGGAACGCGACGATGCTTTCTTGCGCCGGGCTTCCTTGCATCGGCATTTTATTGCCGATCCACAACGCTTCCCCGCGCCGCAAATCGGTCGCGATCCGCTGCAGTCTGGCGCGCCTTGTTGGTTCGGCCGCGACCGAGGGAACCGCTACCCTGGCAGCAGGTCCGACCCGGTACCAACCGAGCGACTGATTATTTGCATCTGCCGAGGTGGAGAAAGGCACCGGTATTTTCCGCTGAACTTACTGCGATCGTATTGCGTGCGTCAGCACGCGGTCTGGTCAAACCTCAGAAGTTGTGTAGGCATTCCGTGTCTCGACTCTCAAATAATTCGAATACCCAGCTGGCGAACATCAAATACAGCTACCGGTCAGCGAGCTCGGATCAAATCAAACTTGAGTAGTTATATGAACAGTTACTTTGTGACACATGCTGACCCGCCAATGCTACCCCAATCTGTGCAGCAGAAAGGCCCATTCGCGCGACTCTGTCGAGACCTGTTTCGCCGCCCAACCGCGGCGACTCCGGCCACCAGGTGGCCTCCAATCTCATGTCGTTCTGCAACCAATTGCGACGCTACGCACGGGCCTCGCGAATCGCTGCCTCGGCCTCTTCGGCCGGCATGGCCAAGGCTCGCATGGCGACGTCGCGAGGAAATCCGGCACGGGCCAACACGCCAAGCTCCCGGGCGTGGTCCGCTGCGGCGATCCGGAACGGGCCGATCCGCCGTTTGCGCGCCAGGATCAATGCGGAGACCAACTCGCCCTCCGGCAGCACCGCGCGGGCATGCTCCGGCGCGATCCCTTTCGCCATCAGCCGCGCCGCGATCGCCCGATGCGAACGTCCACTCAGCGCCAACCCGCGCGCCCGCGTCTCGGCGAACGCGGCGTCGTTCAGCAAACCGAGTTCGACCAGGCGCGCGATCACCCCGCCAACCGAGGCCTTCGCGGCAGACGCGCGTTCGCGGACGTCATCCTCGCCGGCCGCCTGGCGAGCCCATGCATCGATCCGCCGGTGCAAAACCTGACGCAGGCCGGCCTCGGTGGTCGCATAGCGGGCGAGGTAATTCAGCGCGGCCTCGTGCAGCGACGCCGCGTCCGGGGCCGGCCGGATCGGCGGAACGCGCGGGCTGGATGGATTGGCGGGGGACATGCGGCGACGATGCCACGCCGGGCCGTGCCGGCAAACTGCGGTATGCTCATGCACCGTCACACCTCTTGTCCATCGGGGGTTGTCCATCGGGGGTTGCCCATCGGGGTTGCCCATCGGGGGCGTTTGTCGCCATGGGCATGTTTGACTTTTCCCGGCATGCTGGCGAAAGATGTTTGCTTCCGTGGAGCCCGCCCCGAATGGTCGCGGGTGGGTGATCCATTGGAAGCAACGCAACCATGGTCAAAATCTCATGATACCCGCTCTGCTGCCAAACTACGCACGTGCCGACCTCGCCTTCGAGCGGGGCGAGGGCGCCTGGCTGTGGACGGTGGACGGGCGACGACTTTTGGATTTCGGGTCGGGCATTGCCACGGCCTCGCTGGGACACGCGCATCCGCATTTGGTGAAGGCGATCGCCGAGCAGGCCGCCAAGGTGATGCACACCTCCAACCTGTATCGCATTCCGCAGGCGGAACGGCTGGCGCAGCGGCTGGTCGATGCGACGTTTGCCGACAGCGTGTTCTTCTGCAACTCGGGCGCCGAGGCGAACGAGGGGATGATCAAGATGATGCGCCGCGCCATGTATGACGCCGGCAAGCCGGAACGCTTCCGGTTCATCTGCTTCGAAGGCGCGTTCCATGGCCGCACGCTGGCCACCCTCGCCGCCACCGGCAACGAGCACTATCTGCACGGCTTCGGTCCGGTGGTGGAAGGGTTCGACCACGTTCCATTCGGCAACATGAACGCGGTGCGTGACAAGATCGGGCCTGGTACCTGCGGCATCATCGTCGAGCCGATCCAGGGCGAGGGCGGCGTGCGCGCGGCCGATCCGCGGTTCCTGCGCGACCTGCGCGCCGTTTGCGATGAGCACGGCATCATCCTGGGCATGGATGAGGTGCAGTCCGGCATGGGCCGCACCGGCAAATTGTTCGCCCATGAATGGGCCGGCATCACACCGGACGTCATGTCGGCAGCAAAAGGCATCGGTGGCGGATTTCCCTTGGGTGCCGTTCTTGCCAAAGAACAATTCGCCAAAGCGCTGGTTCCTGGCACGCATGGCACGACATATGGCGGCAACCCATTGGCCTGTGCCGCGGGCAACGCGGTGCTCGACGTTTTGCTGGCGCCGGGTTTCCTGGATGAGGTCGTGCGCAAGGGCAACAAACTCGGTGCCGAGCTCGAGAAAATCGCACGCGAGTTCCCCACTGTATTCGAGGACGCGCGCGGCATGGGCCTGCTGCGCGGCCTGAAATGCGCCATGCCGCAAGCCGAGGTGCAGCGTGCCTGTGTCGCCGAGGGCCTGATGGCAATCACCGCCGGGGAAAACGTGTTGCGTCTGGCACCGCCTTTGGTGGTGACCGACGAAGACCTCGACCAGGCGATGGCCATGCTACGCCGCGCGTCGGCCAAATGCGCCGCGGGCGCTGCCAAGGCTGCGGCGCAATGAGCGTCTCGCTGCGGCGCTCACGGCGGTCCGCGTCGGAACAGACTGGTCCGCGGCATTTCCTGGATCTGCACGATTTCGACCCGACGACGTTGCGGCAAATGCTGGACGTCGCGGCACACTACAAGAAGGCGCGCGGCGTGTCGTCGCGCCCGTTGGCCGGCAAAACACTGGCGCTGATCTTCGAAAAACCCTCCACCCGCACCCGGGTCTCCTTCGAGGTCGGCATGCGGCAACTGGGCGGCGACGTGATTTTCCTCAGTGCCGCCGACATGCAGAGCAGCCGCGGCGAAAGCCCGGCCGACACGGCGCGCGTGCTGTCGCGGTACGTCGACGCGATCGTAATGCGCACGAGCCAGGTGGCGAAGATACGCGAGCTGGCGCAATACGCGACCGTGCCGGTGATCAACGGCCTGACCGACCTGTCGCATCCCTGCCAGTTGATGGCAGATGTGCTGACATTTGAAGAACACCGCGGGCCGATCGCGGGTCAGGTGGTGGCATGGTGCGGCGACGGCAACAACGTCGCTCGTAGCTGGATCGAGGCAGCGGTGCGGTTCGGCTTTACACTGCGCCTCGCCACGCCCGATGCTTTGCGCCCACCTGCTGAGCTGATCGAGTGGGCGCGCGCCCAGGGTGGGAGGATTGAATTGACGGATGACCCGGTGGCGGCGGTGAAGGATGCCCGCTGTGTGGTGACCGACACCTGGGTGTCGATGTCGGACGATCCGAACTCCAATCGGCACAACATGCTGGCACCGTATCGGGTCACCAGCGCGTTGATGGCACAGGCGGCCGGGGACGCGATCTTCATGCACTGCCTGCCGGCGCACCGCGGCGAAGAAGTGACCGGGGAGGTCATCGACGGCCCGCAGTCGGTGGTGTTCGATGAGGCCGAGAACCGGTTGCACGCGCAAAAGGGCGTGCTGGCCTGGGTGTTAGGGGTAGCGCGATAAACCCGACGCCCCAGCCACCAGCGTTACCGCCAGCCACCAGCGTCATCGCCAGCCACCAGCGTCATCGCGAGCCACTGCCGTCGCGGAGAGCGAAGCGATCTTCCAGTGTCGGGCCGTTGAAATCACCGCTCTCCGTCGCGCCACAAACGCGCCTTTCGTGCCGCCGGTTGGCCCGCGGCCCCCGCGCGTTCTTGGCCCTGTCCGTTGCGTAGCTTGTGTGCAATGCAGTCCGTGGTAACGCCATTCTGCCACCAACCCGGCTGGACCCGCCGTGCCGTTGGATGCCTATGAAGTCAGGGATTTAGATCATGCCCACGATCCGTACCGTTTGCGCCCACGACTGCCCCGACATGTGCTCGATCCTCGCACACGTCGAGAACGGCCGAGTCGTCCGCATCGAGGGCGATCCCGACCACCCATTCACTGCCGGCTTCGCCTGCGGCAAGGTCAACCGCGACACTGACCTGGTGCACTCGCCGGAGCGGCTGACAACGCCGTTACGCCGCACCGGCGCCAAAGGAGAAGGCCGGTTCACACCTATTACCTGGGACGCCGCGCTCGACGAGGTCGTGTCAACCTGGAAACGGGTCATGGCGGAATCCGGCCCGTTGGCGCTGCTGGGTTACGCGTACAGCGCGCATCAGGGCCAGATCAATCGCGGCCTGACCAACGGCCTGTTCCATGCGCTTGGCTGCAGTCGGCTCCGTGGCGGCACGGTGTGCGATTCCTGCGCCGATGCTGCATGGGCTGTGACCGTCGGTGACATCGGCGGTGCCGATCCGGAATCGGTCCACGCCTCCGACCTGATCGTGTCCTGGAGTTCCGACCTGCACGCGACCAACGTGCATCTCTGGGCTGCGATCGAGAAACGCCGTGCCGCCGGTGTGAAACTGGTGGTGATCGATCCGCGCCGCACCCGCGCCGCCCGCGTCGCCGACCTGTTCCTACCGGTGCGCATCGGCACCGATTCCGCACTTGCCCTGGGCGTGATGCACATTCTGGTGCGCGACGGCCGCGCCGACCGAGACTACCTCGCACGCCACACACTGGGCTTCGATCAGGTGGAACGCGAGATCCTGCCTCGTTTTACCCCAGAAGCGACCGCCGCCATCACCGGCCTGCCCATTGCGGATATCGAAACATTTGCGCGGATGTACGGCGAAGCAAAGACGTCGTTCATTCGTATCGGCTTCGGTCTCAGCCGTTTCACCGATGGCGGGCAGAATTTACGCACCGTTGCGTTGCTGCCGGGTGTGACCGGTGCCTACGGCCGTTACGGAGGCGGCGCATTGGTGGCCACCGCGGCAGGATTCGAACTGAACTACAACGCCTTGCGCAAGCCCTCCGGTCCCGCCGAAACTCGCACCATCAACCATCTGAAACTAGGCCAGGCATTACGCGAATTGAACGATCCGCCGATCCGCGCGCTGTTTATCGCCGCGAACAATCCGGCGGTGACCAATCCGGACACCGCCGGCATCCGCGCCGGCCTCGCACGCGACGACCTGTTCACCGTGGTGCACGATCCGTTCCTGTCCGAGACAGCAAAGTTCGCCGACATCGTGCTGCCGGCGACGACCTATCTGGAGACCGATGATTTCTACCGCAGCTACGGCACGTATTACATGCAATACGGCCGCCGCGCAGTGGAACCACAAGGGGAGGCCTGGTCGAACCACCGCCTGACGCAGACGCTGGCCAGGCGCATGGGCCTGACCGACAAAGTCTTCCAAATGTCGCCGCCGGAACTGGTCCGCGAATTGTTCCGCGATGCGACCGGAGCGGTGGCCGCATTCGATCCCGCAACGTTACTGGATGGCAAAGCGGTATCGGTCGGCTCCAGAAACGGTCAGGAGTTCCGCACGCCGTCCGGCCGGCTGGAATTTTATTCCGAAACGCTGGCGAAACAGGACCTGCGTCCGATGCCGGACTGGCGTCCCGACCCCGCGCAATCGGCAACCGGCCTGCTAAGGTTACTGACCACGCCAGGCTATTTCCAAAGCCACACCGCATTCTCCGGCAACGCCTTCCTGCGCGAGCGTGAGGGACCGCCACATGCCGTACTGCACCCCGCCGACGCCGCATCCCGCGGGCTGACCGACGGCCAACGCGTGCGCCTGCGCAACGATCGCGGCGAGGTTGGCTTGGTGTTGCGCGTACGTGACGAAATTCAACCCGGCGTCGTGCTCGTCCCCGGCCAGCGGCCGGCTGCGGAGGCCACCAGCGGGACGGTCAACATGTTATGCGCCGACGGCTACACCGACATGGGCGAGGGCGCGACCTACCAAAGCACCTGGCTCGAGGTTTCCGCCTGGGCATAATGCCCAGCCCATTTGCTGGCTTAACCGACGGCAGCTTCGCAAGTGCGCCGGCGAACTGGCCTTGCTGCACTACTGACTTTTATTGGGGGCCCTCATCGTCTCGGTATTGCTTGAACTCGTCGGACCAAATTCCCTCGCGCTCCTTCCACGCAAGCTCCTCGGCGTCGAGGATTCGTTGCCGGAACGCCTGATACTGTTCGTCAGATACCAGCCGCTGCGGGACCTCGACGGGCGGTACGCCCCGATATTGCGGATATGCTGTTAACAGTTCTGCAGGGTCGATCATTACACCGCCAGCATACACTCCGGCGCGGACCAACGCCACGTTGAGGAAATCCTCGCCGCTCCGTATCCAGACATATTGCAGCGCCACTTCTCCCCACTTGGTTTCGCCGCCTCGCATCGGCGTGTCGACCGGAACGATCTCGGCATTCGGGTGATCCGCAATCCATGTCTTGATCACCTTATCCAGCTCATGTGAACGGAGTGCGAGGAAACCAGTGCCAAGCAGGCAGTAAACCGTCATATCACCAAGGCGGCTCGCGCAAAAACCCCGAAAATGGAGTTGACTTACGCTCACCCCGGGCTCGGCGGCGCAGGCAGCGAAAACGAAAGCAGCGAGCATCAACGCTCGAACAAGAACCACCAATAATCGTCCCCCGAACAGCGACCGTTGCGCGATCCGGCGTCCGAGACCATTGCGGCCCAGAGTACTGTATATCTTCACTCGTGCCGAAACTTTCCCATGTGGCTTTATCCGGCCGGCGCCTGGTTTGATCCGTTTCGCGGCTCGACCTGCCGAGCCTGCACGATCACACTCCGCCGCGCGAGGCACGCAAGCCAGTACCGGAGACGGCGCCAGGCGGTGCTCACAACTCCGGGCAGGCGATAGCGATTGTTGCACTGTTTGACTTACAGGGCTGTTTCTCCGTCCCTGCCTGCATGACCGGCCTGCGGTGCGAGGCCGACGGTCGGCACACCCATGGCGCGACACCACCCACCGAGGATGCCCAAAGACAACCCGCCTTCCCTCGCAATCGAATCATTTCCCACCGGCCAAAATCCGGGCAAACTGCCCCTCACCCAAGCCAACCGGGAGGTACCGCCCATGCCGCACGACGCTTTGCGCTCGATTCTGCCCGCCGCCGGGATCCCGGCCGATCGGGCAACCTCGGTGGACATCTCCGGCGGCACCGACCCCATCCTGCCGACTCCGTTCCGCATCGGCGTGGCCGGAACCGCGACCTTGGCCGCCACCGGCCTCGCCGCCGCCGATCTGTGGGAACTCCGCACCGGCCGGCGCCAATCCGTCGCCGTCGACGTGCGCCACGCAACCGCGTCGTTACGCAGCGGCCATTACATGAAGCTTGGCGACGGCGAGGTCTCCACCCGCCGCAATTCGATCATGGGCGTCTACCCCACCAAAGACGGCCGCTGGAGTTATGTGCACGCCAACTTCCCCAATCACCGCGCCGCAGCCCTCGGCGTGCTCGGCGTGCCGGAAGACCGCGACGCCGTGGCGCGCGCCGTGTTGACCTGGAACGCGCTCGACCTGGAGGAAGCGATCATCGCTGCCAAAGGCGCCGGCGGCATGGTCCGCACCCATGCCGAGTGGGCGCAACATCCGCAGGCCGCCGCCATCGCGGCATTGCCGTTGCTGGAGATTATCAAGATCGGTGAAGCCCCGCCGGAACCTCTGCCGCCCGGCAGCCGCCCGATGTCCGGGATCCGCGTGCTTGACCTGACCCGCGTCCTCGCCGGCCCCACCTGCGCCCGCACCTTGGCCGAGCACGGCGCCGACGTGATGAAGATCACCGGCGCGCATCTGCCCAACCTCGGCTACCAGGAATTTGACACTGGTCACGGCAAGCTGAATGCGCAACTCGACCTGCGCCAACAAGCGGACGTTGACCGGCTGCGTGGCCTGGTCAAGGAAGCCGACGTGTTTTCCCAGGGCTACCGGCCCGGAACGTTGGGCAACCGCGGTCTGTCGCCCGAGGAACTGGCCGCCATTCGACCCGGCCTCGTCTACGTGTCCCTCTGCGCCTTCAGCCACGCCGGGCCCTGGGCTTCGCGGCGCGGTTTCGACACGGTGGTGCAGACCGTCAGCGGCATTACCTCCCGCCAGGCCGAGGTCGTACCCGGCAAGACCCCCGGACCGCAATTCTACCCGGTCTCCGCCATCGACTATTGCACCGGCTATCTGATGGCATTTGGTGCGATGGTCGCGCTCAACCGCCGGGCGAAAGAAGGCGGCAGCTGGCTGGTGCGCACCTCGCTGGCGCAGATCGGCAAATGGATCGTCGATCTGGGCGAAGTGCCGGAAGCCGCGGCCCGCGATGCACCGGCCGAGTTCACCCCGGCCGAACTGGAAAAATGGTCGATGGTGACCGACACGCCGTCCGGCAAGCTGCGCCACCTGAAGCCCGTCGTGCAAATGTCGGAAACTCCGACGTACTGGGCGCGGCCATCGGTTCCTCTGGGCTATCACCAGCCGGTGTGGCCGGCACGCGGCACCTAGGTCATCGAGTGCGAGGCTACGGCTCCCCTGAATTCCCGATCGAGGCGCCGTGAGGCCACGCGGTGTTCTGGACCGGATGTTCCGGGTGGGCGACCTGGCATCCGATGCGAGGAAAATGCAGCCCGCCCCGGGGCAGGTGGGGGGGCAGGTCGGCAGGCTGCTCACCCGCATCGGCGGCGTGCTGCTGTTCGGCCCGCTCGTGCTGATTTTGCTGTATCGTTTTGTGCCGGTGCCAATCACGCCGCTGATGGTGATCCGGATGATCCAGGGTCAGCCGCTGCACCATCAGTGGGTCGCGTATCGCGACATTTCGCCCGCGTTGTCACACGCCCTCATCGCTTCCGAAGACAATCTGTTCTGCGACGAAAAGTTTGGCTTCGACTTCTCCGCCCTGCGCGGCCAGGTTGACGCGTGGGAGGACGGCAAGCGGCCGCGCGGTGCCAGCACCATCACCATGCAAACCGCCAAGAATTTGTTTCTGTGGCCGGACCGCAGCACCATTCGCAAGGGCATCGAGGCATACCTGACGCCGCAAATCGCGCTGCTCTGGCCGAAGCGGCGGGTCCTCGAGGTCTATCTGAACAGCGTTGAGTTCGGCCCAGGAATTTATGGTGCGGAAGCGGCGGCGCAACGGTTCTTTCATAGGAGTGCGGCCGAGCTGACGCCGTACGAGGCGGCGCTCCTCATCAGTGTATTGCCGCGACCATTGGTGTACGTCGCCTCGCCGCCGGGCCCTTATGTACGTAACCATGCCGGTGAGATCGAACGGAAGATCGAGCAACTTGGGCCGCTGCTGGACTGCGCGCAATGATGCGGCGCGTGGACCTACTTCCCAGGGTCGGAGGAGTACGAAACGCCTACTCCGGTCATCGCGGGGAGCGATCCATTCCGTCATTGCGGGGAGCGATCCATTTCGTCATCGCGAAGAGCGATCCATTTCGTCATCGCGAAGAGCGAAGCGGTGCCCCGGCATGACCGGGGCAAGCAATCTCCCAGTGCCAGGTAAGGAGATTGCTTCGCTTTGTTCGCAATGACAGCGGCGGGTGCACTGCCACGCGTTCCAATGATCGTGGGCGCTACATCAGGGACAGTGCCAGTTGCCGCTGCGCCTGCGCTGTCGGATCGGCAAAATTGGCCAGCGTAATTCCCAGCAAGCGCACACCCAGAGGCGGCGGAAACAGCGGCCGCAGCAACTCGAAGCCAAGCTCTTGCAACATCGCTTCGCCGGTCACGCCGTCGGCAACCGAGCGGGCGCGGGTGATCTGTTGAAAGTCGGCATATTTGACCTTCACAGTGACCGTGCGCGCGATCAGGCCGGACGCCTCGCACGCTGCCCAAATTCTGCTGATCAATGGGGTAAGCGCGGGCGGGACCTCATGCCACGCCAACAGGTCCTGCACGAAAGTTGTTTCGGCACCGAGCGACTTACGCTGCCGGTCGGCGACCACCGGCCGGTGATCCTCTCCTCTTGCGGCAGTGTAATAATACTCGCCCGCCTTACCGAAGCGTAACGTCAGAAACTCCCGCGTCTGCTGGCGCAAATCCGCCCCGGTAAAAATGCCCAGCGAGTTCATTTTTGCCGCGGTCGCCGGACCGACGCCGTGGAATTTGCCGACCGGCAACGCCGCCACGAAGTCGGGTCCCATGCGTGGCGTAATGACAAACAATCCATCCGGTTTGCGATGATCGGACGCCAGTTTCGCGAGAAACTTGTTGTAGGACACGCCGGCGGACGCGGTCAGGCCAGTTTCCTCGCTGATCAGCCGCTTGATCTCGCGCGCGATGGCGGTGGCCGAACCCAGGTCGATGAGCGGCACGGTCACGTCAAGATGCGCTTCATCCAGCGACAGTGGCTGAATCAGTGGCGTGTAACGCGCGAAGATGGCGTGGATTTGGCGCGACACCGCGCGGTAGACCTCGAACCGGGGCGGGACAAAGACCAGTTCGGGGCATTTCCGCCTGGCGGTGACTGACGCCATCGCCGAGTGCACGCCGAATTTCCGCGCTTCATAACTGGCAGCCGCAACCACACCGCGCTCCCTTGCGCCGCCCACGGCAACCGGCAATCCGCGCAACGCGGGATTATCGCGTTGTTCCACCGACGCGTAAAAGGCGTCCATGTCGACATGAATGATGCGGCGAAGCTCTGGCGCCTGGCTGGATCCCGATGGCATACGGCGGCAACGGTAGCAGAAAGCGGCGAGTCGTCGCCAATCAGAGTATGATTGCTTCAGGTTGAATCACGGATACTCTGAGGCCTCGGCCGTCCACGGATTATCATTTGGCAACAACCGCACGTCGGATGGCCCGGCCGCTTCACCTCAAACCGGGACGCAAGTCCTCCGTGTCCCACCACACGCAACCGGCGAGATCGGCCTGCCGGACCAAATTCGCGCCATGCAACCGGCCGTTCCCAACGGGTCGGCCGTCCGGTCTGCCAACCAATGACGAGAACGCATTCCCGGCATGCGGAAGAACATCTTATCGCCCGGTCGATGGGCACTTAAAGAAAATGCTGCGCTGCAACAGCCCGGAGGTCTTGTTATGCGCGCGCCAGCCTCCATTTGGTTAGGCCGGTGTGGAGTGTCCAGAGAGCAGATCACAACCGGCCAGCCCGATCCTAACCACACGCGATAACCAACATAAATTTTGAAGCCAGGCGCTCGCCGCGCAGGGGAAACCGTACTCAGGAAGCCTTGGAGACATCCAATAATGGATACCATCGAAAACCTGCGGACCTTTGTCCGCGTCGTGGAAACCGGCTCTCTGTCGGCGGTGGCCCGGGAGATGAATGCCAGCCAGTCAACCGTGAGCCGGCAGATTACCTCGCTCGAAGAACATTTCGGCGTCAGGCTGTTTCACCGCACGACGCGCCATCTCAGCCTGACCGATGATGGGGAGACGCTGCATGAGCACGCCACCAATGTCCTTGGCATGGTCGAGGGTATGGAGACCGCTCTGGGCCAGGACAAATCATCGCCGTCCGGCCATGTCCGCGTGGCAACACCAGTATCGCTCGGCCTTATCCTCATGGAGCGCGTGCCGGAACTGATGGTGCGGTACCCTGCTCTTTCGGTCGAGCTGGTGATGGATGACAACCCGGGCGACATGATCGAGCAAAGACTGGATCTCGCCATTCGTAGCGGCGAGGTGGTGAACCAATCCCTGATCAAGCGCAGTCTTGGCACGGTCGTCCGAGTGGCAGTTGCCGCACCAGCCTACCTCGATCGGAGCGGCGTGCCACTGCAACCAGGCGACCTCGCTGATCACGCATGCATCGTTCACCGGGTCGCGCAGGACGACTCGGAGTGGCGGCTGATCGGAGAGGATGGGGCGGTCAATGTGACCGTGCAAGGCGCACTCAGCACCAACAACCATGCTGCGGTTCGCAGCGCCGCGCTGGGTGGGCTGGGAATCGCGCTACTTCCTGAATATCAAATCGTCGATGATCTGCGTGCTGGCCGGTTGCAATTGGTGTTACCGGATTACACGTCGGAGCCGTTGCCCGCCTATCTCGTGTACCCGTCACGCCGTCACCTTGCGCCGCGGACCCGCGTTGTAATCGACTTTCTTATTGAGCAAGTGCAGCGACTACGGTCTCGTCGGACCAAAGTCACAAAATCACCGGAAATCCCCGACAATCCCGCGCGTGAGCGGATGCCAATACCCACCACTACAAAGGAACTGGGCCGGCACGGTCACCGGCCCCTTCCATCACAATCGGCAGTCGCGAATTAGCCCTGTCCGCCTTCGTTGTTGTACGAGTTGCCCGGGTGCCACTGAGCGGGCGCGGGGCGCATCTCAACGTCTGACGAACCAGACTGAACTGCACCCAGGCGAGCCGGCGACGCAACGACGGGAGCCTGGGGTCCGAAATACGCCGCTCCGGTCTGCGTGTCGTTGCTTGGGCCTTCTTGCGCCATTGCGGCACCGATACCGAGCGACAGCGCTGCCACTGCGACTAATCCGAGGGTTTTGATTGTGTTCATGTTTCGGCTCCTACTTTGCGGGCCCCAAACCATTTTGGCGGCCTCTGCGGCGAGGAGAACGTTGCTGCTTGATCCCGCACCCGCAGGCTGTAAATGGGCCTTGTCCGCGCAAAAGATTATCCTGAATAAGTGCAATTGGCTTTTGCCTGAAACGGAGGGATGCATGTCTGAGGGAGCGAAATATACAGTTACATTCGAAAGCTGATACTGCAACGTCCGATCGTGATTGTTGCCATCGTCAGGTTTTCGCTGGACGTCAGAAAGTCACCGCTGATCTTTGTTAAACCCCTGTCACAGCTGATCGGCGGAGCTGTCAGCGTAACGTTGCCGGCTGCACTCGGCAGCAACATCGATCTCGCCCTATGTGGCGCTGAACGGTCCAAGGATTGCACTAATGGAATGTCAGACCCTCGATGTCGTGAGAGCTGAGCGCTTGTTGCCGCCTGCCGGAATATACATCGGAATGACTGCCAAACTGTCTGCATTCGCGATCAGGATTCTTATCGATGGAATATCCAGGCTACATTTCCGTAATAGCACAGTTGCAATTCCAGCATGACGACGCGACATCCACATTTGGGGCTTAATCGAGTGGTGCTTCCCGTCATTGCCGGTACGCGAAAGGGCCGGCGCGAACGCCAGCCCATTCCATTTTACCAGGCGGAGAACGGTTCAGCCCTGCTCGCCCTCATTATTGTAAGGGACACCCGGCGTCCAAAAATAATGACTGCTGCCGGTGGGCTGCACTTCCACGTCTGACGAGCCGGACTGCACCGTGCCCAGCTGACCAGCCGGCGCCTGCAGCACCGGAGTCTGGTTGCCAAAATAAGTCGCTCCGCTCTCCGTCGCACGCGGACCTTCTTGCGCCATTGCGGCACCTACGCCGAGCGACAACGCTGCCACTGCAGCGAAACCGAGAGTTTTGATTGTGCTCATGAACTCAACTCCTTCCTGGCGGGCCCCAAAACCATTTTGATGGCCATTGCGGCGAGGAGGACGTTTTCTTTGATCCCCGCATCGTCCACACCGACATGGAGGATGGCGGGAGAAAAGATTATGCCGAATGTGCGCAAGTTGCTTTTGTGCGAATTGGAGGAATACCGGCCAGATGACCGGAAATACATGCTTCCGGCGAAAACGTTGCAGCTTCCGATCCGGCTTCTCGCGCACCAGGCTATCTTACGCTCCAGCAAGACATCGACGACCCAATCAGCAGGTTCGTCACAGCTGAATCGAAAGGAGGCATAGCACCAAAAGCCCTTGTTACGTGTGGGTGGCATCAGGGTTGCATTGCTGGAATACCAGATTTTGGATCCAAAGCGGTCCGACGATGTGGACCGAGCTGCGGGAATACGCGTCGGACCGATTGCCAGCCTGGCGAATCCACTCGTCACAACGTCTTCGTAATCCGGTTACTCATTGATGACATGTATCGGTCATGTTTTCGTCAGAGGACAGACGCCCCGGCATCGCAACTCACCGAATTTAATGCTCCGCCGCGCGGGGCCTCCCGTCATTGCGCGTACCCGTCATTGCGCGTACATGAAAAGGCCGGCGCTGGCGCCGGCCTGTTTCATTTCAAAAGGCGGAAGTGTTCAGCCCTCGCCGCCCTCGTTGTTGTAAGGCACACCCGGCGTCCAATAATAATGGCTATTGGTGGACGGCCGCATCTCCACGTCCGACGAGCCAGACTGCACCATGCCCGCACGAGCTGCCGGCGCCTGCAGCACCGGAGCCTGGTTGCCGAAATAAGTCGCTCCGCTCTCCGTGGCACGCGGACCTTCTTGCGCCATTGCGGCACCAACGCCGAGCGACAATGCGGCCACTGCGGCGAAACCAAGGGTCTTGATTGTACTCATGAACTCAACTCCTTTTTGGCGGGCCCCCAAACTATTTGGTGGCCTCTGCGGCGAGGAGGACTTCTCTTGCGATCCCCGCATCGTCCACCGGGAGATGGGAGATGGGGGGAGAAAAGATTATGGCGAAATTGCGCAAGTCGCTTTTGTGCGATGCGGTGGAATACCGGCCAGATGACAGGAAGTCCACAATCTCACAGCACCTTCCGAGCGGCATGCCACGCGGCCCAGATGAACCGGAGCCGGTTCGGGCTGATTGGAAAGCGCACCAGGCAAGACGGGACGTTGCGATTTTCGCTCCCCGCTGCGTCGGTCAGGATTTCGTTACGTTCCAGAACACCACTGACGGTCCGTCCAGCAATCCGGTCAAATTGTCTCGCCAGGCCGAGGTCTGCCTGAAGCGGCCCAGAGGAATGAACGGCAGCGTCCGGAGCCCTTCCAGCTCATAGTCTCGCTCCAGCCGGATCTGCTCGGCCGGGTCCGACGCTGCCAGCCAGAGGTCAAAAATCTCGTCCATGCGCGGATCATTGGGCCAGCCGAACCAACCGTCACGGCCGTTGCCGCGCATGAAACTGGTCAGCAACAAATCGCGATATTCGGTCACCGCAACGAGGCTCGGGAACATCGACCAACCGCCCTTGTCCAGCGGCTCCTTGCTGACGCGCCTGGTCTGCACCGTCGGCCAGTCCATCGCCTGATCGTCTACCGCCATGCCGGCCTGGGTCAGCATATTGGCGATCACTGCCCCCATCGGATTGAAGAAGATGTGCTCGGTGGCATGCAGCAGCACGAGCTTCTCCCCGGCATAACCGGACTTTTCCAGCATGGCCTTGAGCTCGTCACGCGTATGGCGTTGCCGGACGACCTCAAGCCCAGAGTCGTCGATCTCCGGATTGCCGGTCACCAGGAACCCGACGCCCGCGAAACCGTTGGCCGGATCCGCACCCATCACCGCACTGACCACCTCGGCCTGGCTGATCGCCGCCTGCATGAATTGCCGCACCGCGGTCAGGTTGGTCGGAGCAATCAAATGGTTCGGCCGCAGCATCATGATCTGCCCGGACTTGTCCAACACGCCGGTCTTCACGCCCGGCGCCTTACGCAGCATCGCCAGCAGATCCGGCAACGGAATTTCGATCCAGTCGATCTCCCCGGTCATCAGAGCGTTGGCTGCGGTTCCGGCGTCCGGGATCATTTTCCACTCCACCCGGTCCAACATAACGCGGTGGCCGCCGGCCATGTAACTCGCCGGCTCATCGCGCGGTACGTAGCGGTCAAACCGAGCGAACGCCGCGTGGCTGGCCAGCACGTGCTCATCCGCCAGCCAGCGGAACGGGCCGCTGCCAACGACCTCGGTGATCTGTTTGAACGGATCGGTGCGGGCCAGACGCTCCGGCATCATCAGTGCCGGCTGCACCACTTTCGACAGCAGCGCCCGCAGGTGCGGGAACGGTTTGGACAGCCGCCACACCATCGTGCGGTCGTCTGCAGCTTCCAGGGCGTCCAAGCGGGCGGCCAGGGTCAATCCTGCCGCGTCCCGCTTCATCCACCTCCCCAGCGAGGCCACGCAGTCCTGGGCGCGCACCGGTTCCCCGTCGTGGAATAGCAGGCCGGACCGCAGCCGCATGGTCCAGCGCTTGCCGCCGTCCTCCATTTGATCGGCCTCGACCATCAGAGGGCGCGGCACGAGATCGGCGTCGCGCCCATACAGCGGCTCGAACACCATGAAGCCAAGGTTGCGGGAGACCTGCGAGGTGCTCCAGATCGGGTCGACGCTGTTCAGCGTGGCCTGCGGCACGATCGACAGTGTTTTGGTCGCTGCTGCGAGGGCGGGCCGTGCGAGGCCCGAGGCCTGCGCCAGGCCGGCGGCTGCCATACTTTGCAGCATGCTGCGTCTGCCGATCATGGTGGTTTCCTTCCCGCCTCGCCGCGGCTTTCGCGGTCGTTCGTTTGGTGGTGCGCCGGTGGCCTAGGTCTCGGTCGGCCGCCCGCGCAGGAGCTTTAGCCCGGCGCGATGGGTTTTGTCTTCCAGCCGGCGTTCCTTCGAACCACGCGTCGGTTTGGTCGGCCGGCGCAGCGGCGGGGGCGGCGCGGCGGCCTCTCGGATCAGCGTCAACAGCCGCTCCATGGCGTCTTCACGGTTGCGTTCCCGCGTGCGGAAGCGTTGCGCTGAGATAACGAGCACGCCGTCCTTGGTCAGGCGCCGGCCTGACAGACGTTCAAGCCGGGTGCGCACCGGATCCGGCAGGCTGGGTGAGTTGCGGACGTCGAAGCGCAACTGCACCGCAGTCTCGACCTTGTTGATGTTTTGCCCGCCGGCGCCGGAGGACCGCAGAAAGTCTTCGTGCAACTCGGCATCGTCGAGCGAAATGGTGCGCGTGACGGGTATCAGCATGGGTGCGGTCTGACGTGATTGACGGTGTGTTACGATGCCTGAGGAGCACCGCGGGGTATATAGCACGGGGGAAGCACTCGGGTTTCGCGGCATCGTTGTCCGGATGGGATTGGTGGCGCGCGATGTCCGCAGTGGCTGGATTGCGGCCTGTCCGCGTCCGGCCGGGAATGGTCGCCATCGGAGTGGTTATGAATCGCTCATGTGATCCACCGCTCCCGGCGAACCAAGATGGTCGCCGGTCCAAATCGGTACCAGCGGTAACCTTCGAAACCGAAGCGAACGAACGTTACAAAATGCCATCGGGCTGATATGATTCCCGCGGCGGTCGCGCGGCGGCATGGCTGGGACACGGGCCATGCCACACCACAAACGTTGCTATTGCCGACCCAGTCTGATAATGTAACGTCAATAGGTCCGGTTGGTTCAGAAAAAACAAGGTGAAGGGATAGCCGGACCATGGGAGGCTTGCCGGGCACGGATGCTGTGTCGACGACGGATCATCTCGTCGAGGCAGTCGAGGATGCGCATTACTTGCTGGCTTTTTTCAGCCGCGCGCGCGTGACTATTCCTCAGGAAAAACAGGCTGCGTTTGATGCGGCGATTGGGACCCTTTCCTCATTTCGCCCGCCCGACGGCCAGTCCAGCGCGGCGGCCGGCGTGGCCAGCGGCTTGCCGGCCGCGGACGAAAAGCCCGCCGAAGGTAAGAACGACACCGAGACCCCACCGGACGGTGAGCCCGACGCCGACAATGCGTCCGGCTCGACGACCGTTGCCGGGTCCGTCAATGACAGCGCGGTCGCGGAGTTCTGGAAGGCATTCATCCTACTGTCAGACCTCGCCTATCCCGCGACGATCGAAAGCATCCGATATTATTTCAGGTCGTATTACGGTTCGCACAGCCAGGCCTATCTGGCGAAAAGCGCGGGCACAGCAAACAGAAAGAAACGACCCATTCGCCGTTTCACGGGAAACCCGTTTGCGGTTCTGACGTTCCTGGCGCTCTCCATGGCAATCGGGCTGAGCCTTATCTCGTTCATCGGTTCGACGGCTCTTCGCGACTACGACGCGGACTATGAGCATTGGACGCAAATTCAGGTCATCGCCCGCGCCCTGGATGAGTCGGCAACATTGACGCTCGATCCAGAGCCCGATGGGAAACATATTCGCCTCTCCATCAAGGCTCCACCAGGGGCGCCCGCTGCCCGGGAGCAGTCAACCCCCGCGGAGGTGAAGACAAACACGACGCGATCGGTGCGGGTGTCGTCCGTGATCGAGACGCCGGGCGCGAAGCAGAATGACTCATCGGACCCCTCGGTCGTCACCGACTTTGAAGTGCCAACGGCCGGTCGGGAGAGGATTGAAAAACTCCTCTTGGACGTTAGGCTTGGCGACAAGAATCCCCCGTCATATCAGTACGCATGTTCCTCGATCCTCGGCTTGTTCAAACACGCCCGCGATGAACAGCCCGACGCCCTGCAAGCGCAAGGAATCGCGACTCCAAAAGAATGCCTGGATCGGCTTAACGCAGTTCCGCCTCATGAGATCATGATCGCGGATGATCTTGCCGTGACATTTTCCAGCCTGCTGGCGGACCGACAGACCTTGTTTGATGTGGTCTCGATCGTGAAATTCCCGGTACGAAGTTGGCGGATGCTGATCAGTGATCCTATGAGCGGGTTGTTTCGCCGGCTCTTCGGAAATGAGCGGTCAAAAGGTTCGGAGATTCCGAAGCCGCCGGCGGAGATCGTAGTAACCACCACCGATGCGTTCAATTTGTTTATTTGGTTGCAGCAGCGCCACGCGCCTGTTCCGGTGATCATGCCGATTCAATCCGCGCAAGATTTTATCGACATCTTCGACGCAAGGCTTAGCGTGGCGATCGTTCAGACCTATTTGTTAACCGTTGCATTCGGTTTCCTCGGCGCATGCGTTTTCGTGCTCCGTGAATTCAATCGCCGGCGAGAGAATTTCACTCTCGCACCGAGCCTGTTTCCTCGTTACCGGGCGCGCATCCTGCTCGGGTTAGTGGTCGGACCAACAATTGGGCTATTCTTCGACCAGGATGGCCATCTCCTTTCCTTCGTGACATCGGCGACAAATGCGCCCAGTCTGACCAGTCAGCTTTCCGCTTCCGCGATCGCCTTTATCGCTGGTTTCTCGATAGAGATCCTGTTTGCCGTCCTGGACCGACTCATTCATATCATCCAGGATTTCGCGGGAGCGGACTCTCACTCCCTCGCGCCATCCAGGTAGCGCCGCGAAGGTCATTCGGGAGCGCGGAAAACGACAGCAAGTATCGCGTTGATACGTGCCGCATTCCCGTTGCTGATGCCAATTATTACGCCAGGCTACGAAGATTGATCCCCTGCTATTCTGGGTCATCACCAGAGGTGTCGACCCTTCTGCCGCGCCAAACCGGAAGGTTGAATTACTTCAACCAGGCCTTGGCCTCGCGGTCCGGTCACCCTTGTGTCAGACCACAATCATCTCGGTCCCGCTGCACCACGTGACGCGCCGCGCCGTTGCTCTGCGCCAATCGAAACCATGCCGCAAACAATCTGAGCGCAGGGTTACGTTTGGCATATGGAGTGCGACGTTTCTGTCATTGTACGGGGATACTGTGACCAGCGCGTCGTGTGGTACATCTGGAGGAGCAAATGAGCATCGACACTGCAGCCGAAGCCTCGGCGATATGCGTCGAGAAGCAAACGGTACGGGCCTGGACCCCGACCAGCCGACCCGACCAGCCGACTGCCGGCATCACAGCCGAAAAACCCGTGCCAAAGCCTGAAAAGTCGGAACTGCAACCAAACGTTCCGCCAGCCGGTCCTGAGCAGATCAAGGTCAACAATGCAGCCGAACAACCGGCGATCCAGGCCGAGAAACGCGAAGCACCGATCGCCTTCCCGGTGAGCCTTCCCGAAAGCCTGGATTTCCACTGCGTCCAACCCTATGAACTCGACAGCCTCACGCACCTCGTCAGACCGGTCTCGCTTGCGGTGGCATCGTTGACGACCGGATGCGCTCTGGGCATGATTCCACTGGTCCGGGGTGCGCTCGATGCAGTCGGCGACGTATCGAAAATCACCAGTGGCGCAATGTTATGGTATTTGATTTATGCCATGATATTCGCGTTGTCTGCCGGGATATCGATCATCGCCTGGATCAACGCTTTCCGCGGCAGGCGTGACGCGCGGCGACTGCTGCGCGAGATCCGGCAACGGCCGAACATTCCGCTGTCTCAGATCGTGAAGCAATAGCAGCAATCGCCCGCACCGGGACGCGGGGTTCGCGGCAACGCCGCGTCCCCTGATAGCTCCGGCGGCCTGCGATCGCGGCGTTCCGGCAAAGCCGAGACCGGTCGGCAGGTTCGCGCTCGACGGACCGGGCGGGGCATCGGGCGGGGCGCCAAAGTGCCCGCGTCCTCTCGCTGTGCATCGGCAAAAGAGCTTCCCGCCCCCGGTCGGCATGAAAATGCGCGGCCGTTTTCGCGTTGACGCGGCCTGATATGAGGATAATAAGCCTGTAGTCAAATAATCTTCCCAGGCAACGCAATTATGCAGGCACCACCCGAATTCGGCTTCGAGCAACTGATCACCGAACTGCTCCGTGGCCTCGCCGACGCCGTCGCCGACCGCCCAGGAGAGACCGAGGCTCAGCGCTTTGCCCGTCACCGGACGGCGATTTTCTCGACCATGGCGTTCCTGCCGCGCGACGCCATCGAGACCATGCTGGCCGGTCAATGTGTCATATTCGATCTCCTGCTGCGCGACGCAGCCCGCGATCTGCTGCGCAACGAGGCGGCGGCGACCAAATTGCGGATCCGATCGCAACTCACCGCCATGGGGAGATTATTCCTGAAGCATCTGGATCAATTGCATCAGCTGCAGTCCCGACCAGTGCAGCAGGCTGCCGCGTCACCCGATGCCGAGCCGGAATCGCCGTCCAACCCGAGCCGGCAAACGTCGAAAACCGCCGCGTCTCGGACAGTGTCCGCTGTCGCCGGATCGCCGACCACCAATGCCGATCCGGTCGCGTCGCAAGCGTCGCCGGCCGAGGTCGAGCCCGCGTCCGATGCGTCACAGCCGCAAGCGACACCTTCAGGTGGCAAGGCTGATCTGCTGCTGCAACGCGGCTTTCAGAACCGGCGCACGCGGCGAGCACTGCAGTTCAAGAAGCCGGCCAGCAAACCGGCTTCGCGGCGTTCATCTGGGCTGGCTGCCGCGTCGCAGCCCGCTACAGGCGCTGGTCCGGCCGGCGCCTGAGCAGAACTGGCGGCACGGTGCCTCGCAGTTCAGACATTCATTCCGTAATCGCACCACTTCTCGCGAGAGTTGAAATCGATTGCCCGCAGTGGGTCCCGGCCCGTCGACGCGGGCTGAGTGGTGCGGTGCGTCACCGTGAAAATGCAGTTGCATCGGCGTTAATCAATTGTCTATAAATTTCGTCCCATGGGATGCAACATTGTCTCGCCGCGGAACCGGTCAGGCAGCCGAGAGTTATGCCGTACCACCGCCCAACCCCGGACTCGGCCTGGGTACTGGGCTGAACTGACCCTGAAACCACGCCGACCGAGCCAGGCAAGGGCCCCCAACCCACGCCAATAAGGGAGTGTCGAATGCGCCGATTGATAACTTTGGTCTTGCTGGCAATGGTCACGGTGACCGTGGCCGGCTGCGTGGTTGAGACCGGTCGTCCTGGTGGCGGGTGGTGTTGGTGGCATCCCTATCGCTGTCGCTGACACTGTCGCAGCCGCATTGCACCAGAAGTTGCCGGCCGGCAGGAAACCAGGCCCACCCGTTCGGTGCCAGTTGACGCGGCCAGGCAGATTGTCCTGCAACAATCGCCAGTGCAGTCCGTCTGGACAAGGCGGCGGTCTTAATATACAACTATAAATTGTATTTAGGGCACCCCGCGGAGTCACCGCAATGGATCGCCGGGCAACCGCCGAAAGCATCGCCGACTCCGACAAATACTTTTGGCATCGTTATATCGAGACCTATCGTGCGGCCTTCGCAAGGCTTGGCAACGTACGCCGGGTAATCGAATTTGGCGTGCTGCATGGTGCGTCGATCCGCTGGCTGGCGGAATGCTTTCCCGACGCGGAGATCATTGGCGCCGACATACTCCCCCCGCAATCCGATTGGCCTCGCGACAGCAGAATCAGCTACCGGCAAATCGATCAGGCGGACCGGATCGGCGTCAGGACCATGCTCGATGCCGTCGCCGGCGACGTCGATCTGGTGATTGATGACGGCAGCCACATTCCGCAGCACCAGGCGTCATGCCTGGCCGAGGGATTTGCCCGCTTGCGTCCCGCCGGTCTTTACGTTCTGGAGGATATTGCCACCAGCCATCCGATGCATGCCGGTTTCGCCCATTACAGTATTCGGGGCGGACGCCGGGTCTCCAATGCGCTCAACGTTTTGTTGGCGATCCAACACCTCAAAGACACCGGGCTTTCTTACGATCGTGCAACCATGCTGGCCGCGCCGGAGTTTCTGAATGAATCGGACGTCGCAAACCTGGTCGCCACCATCGATCGGGCGGAAATTTACAAGCGCACACAACTGCCGTTGCACTGTTATGCCTGCGGCGGCAATGATTTTGATTACGTAGCATGGCTTTGCCGGTGCGGTGCGGAGCTGTATCATCCGGCCGACAGCATGACGGCGCTCGTCTGGAAGCGCTGACCACCGGTTGTTACGAGCGCGGCAATCCTAGCCTATCGTCGCATGATCGAAACGGATTGGTGGCCGAACCTCACTGTGGCGCACTGCCCTCGGGCCGATCGAGCAACCCGCGCCATCCAACATCCCGGCGGCAAAACCCGGTTGGCCAGTCGATCAGGTCGACCGCCTCGTAGGCGCGATCCCGTGCCTGTTGCAGCGTTGCCCCGGTGGCGCACACCGCGAGCACCCGACCACCGTTGGCCCGGATCCGGCCCTCGGCGTCCTGCTCGGTTCCGGCGTGGAATAGCTGAACATCGGGTACTGCAGCGGCACGCTCCAGGCCTTTGATCTGACCACCGCGCTGCGGGGCATCGGGATAACCAGAGGCAGCCATGACCACCACGATTGCCGCGGTGTCGAACCACCGCAGAGCGAAATTCGCCAGTTCGCCATCACAGGCCGCCTGTAACGCCGGCAGCAGGTCGGAACGCAACCGCAGCAACAAAATCTGGCACTCGGGATCGCCGAAACGGACGTTGAACTCGATCAGTTTCGGCCCATCGTCGGTCAGCATCAGCCCAGAGAACAGCACGCCACGGAACGGCGTGCCGCGGGCGGCCATTTCCGCCAGCGCCGGGACGATGATCCGGTCGAACGCCGCCTGCTCAGCGGCCGGAGGGAACGCCGGGACCGGAGCGAAGGCGCCCATACCGCCGGTGTTCGGCCCGATATCGCCGTCGCCCACGCGCTTGTGGTCCTGCGCCGAGCCGAGCAACACGGCCGAAGTCCCATCGCACAGTGCGAAAAGCGAGACTTCCTCGCCGACCAGGCATTCCTCGATCACCACCGCGGCGCCCGACTCGCCGAACACGCGCCGTTCCATAATGGCATCGATTGCGGTCAGCGCCTCCTCCTCGGTCGCCGCGACCACGACGCCCTTGCCGGCAGCAAGGCCATCGGCCTTGATCACGATCGGCGCACCGCGGCGGCGGACGAATTCGCGAGCGGCTTCGGCGTCCTCGAAGCGTTCCCATTTCGCTGTCGGAATCCCCGCGGCGTCGGCGATTTCCTTGGCGAAGGTCTTGCTGCCTTCCAATTGGGCCGCTGCCATGCTCGGACCGCAACAGGCGATCCCGGCGGCTTGCATCGCATCGGTGATGCCGGCCACCAAAGGCGCCTCCGGACCCGGCACGACCAGATCAACCTTGTTGGCAACAGCGAAATCGACGAGCCCGGCAAAGTCCATCACGCCGATCGGCAGGTTTTCCGCCACCGCCGCGGTCCCTGGATTGCCCGGCGCACACCACAGTTTGTCCAGCAACGGACTGGCCGCGATGGCCCAACAGAGAGCGTGCTCGCGGCCGCCCGATCCGATCACCAAGACTCGCATTGACCCCCCTTGGGACCACCCCCGGTTCCGTTGCCGCCCCGTGTAGCATAGGGTTCCACGCATGGACGACCCTCGCCCTACCGGTCTTAACGCGACCAACCTGCCGGAGTTCACCGTCTCGGAGATCTCCGGCGCGATCAAACGCACGTTGGAGGGCGAGTTCGGGCGCGTACGGGTGCGTGGCGAGATCACCGAGATGAAGCGGTATCCCTCCGGCCACATCTACTTCTCGCTGAAGGATGAGGGGGCAAAACTTTCCGGCATCGTCTGGCGGACTTCGGTTGCCCGTCTTGGCCTGACGCCGGAGAACGGCGTCGAGGTGATCGCCACCGGCCGGATTTCCGCCTACGGCGAGCGATCGTCGTATCAGTTGATCGTTGAGCGCATGGATTATGCCGGCGCCGGCGCCTTGCTGGCACGGATCGAGGCGTTGCGGGTCCGCCTCGCCGCCGAGGGGTTGTTCGACGCCAGCCGGAAGCTTCCATTGCCGGTGCTGCCGCGGGTGATCGGGGTGGTCACCAGCGAGCGCGGCGCAGTCATCCAGGACATCCGCACCACGATCCTGCGCCGCTTCCCGCGCAATCTGCTGGTCTGGCCGGTGGCGGTGCAAGGCGACGGTGCCGCGCAACAGATCGCCGATGCCATCGCCGGGTTTGATGCTTTGCCGGAGGGTATGCGCCCCGATGTGCTGATTATCGCCCGCGGCGGCGGCAGCCTGGAAGACCTGATGGCGTTCAACGAGGAAATCGTGCTGCGCGCGGTCGCTGCCTGCCGGATCCCACTGATCTCGGCGGTGGGCCACGAGACGGACACGACATTGATCGACTTCGTCTCCGACCGCCGTGCGCCGACGCCGACTGCGGCAGCTGAGATGGCGATCCCGGCGCGGGCCGATTTGCTCGCCGATGTGGCGCAGAAGG
Organism: Acetobacteraceae bacterium; assembly: GCA_049519555.1. Taxonomy (GTDB): domain Bacteria; phylum Pseudomonadota; class Alphaproteobacteria; order Acetobacterales; family Acetobacteraceae; genus Rhodopila. The sequence continues at coordinate 11,876 of JBEKQQ010000026.1, read as the reverse complement.
CGGCGCGGCTGGCCGGCGCTCTGGCCCATGTGACGCGGGAGCGGCGGTTGCGGTTGCTCCATGCAGAACGCTTGTTGCCGGACCTGCCCTCGTTGCTGGGCACGGCGCGGCAACGGTTGGACGACCGCGGCGACCGGCTGGTTATTGCGTTACCGCATCTGTTGGAGCGGCGGCGCGCCGCCTTGGCGGCGTTTGGCGGACGGCTGCCGGATTTGCCGGCGATGGTTGTTGCGGCGCGGGAACGGGTGCGCGATCGCGCCGGACGGCTGGTGCTGGCGTTGCCCAACCTGGTAACGCTTCGCGGCCACGCACTTGGTTTGGCCGAGCAACGATTATTTTCCGGACTGCGCCAGGCGGTTGGCGCCGTGCATCAGCGCGCCGGCCGGATCCTTGGCAGATTGACCGATGGGCCGCCACGGGCGGCGTTGCGGGAGGCGCGGGCGCGGTTGGATGGCACAGCGGCACGGCTGGAATCGGTGTCGCCATTGGCGGTGTTGGCTCGGGGCTATGCGCTCGTTACGACCCCGGCGGGTGCGCCAATTACGCACGCAGCGGGTGTGAAGCCGGGCGCGCGGATGCGCTTGCGGTTTGCGGACGGCGAGGTGCGGGCGACCGCGGATGGAGGCCGTCCGGGCGACCGGCAGGGGATGTTGCCGTTGTAAGCGAGCGCTATCCCAGACGCTGATTAAATGGATAATATGGTGGGAATTCGCCAACCGCGGTCATGTCGACCTCGACCATGGTCAGTCCCTTGATCGCCAGCGCCTGCGCCACCGTGGCGCCGAACGTTTCGGCACTGCTGCATTTGAAGTATGGAATATCCGACAGTCCCGCCAGCTTGCCGATGTCCGGACCTTGCAGATCGGCAAAGAATCGCCGGCCTTGCGCGGTCGCATCCTGAATCCGCTTGATCACGCCATAGCCGCGGTCGTTCATCACCATTACGACCATGTCGAGATTTTCCTGCACCGCCGTCCACAGCTCGCCAACGTTCAGGAAGAACCCACCATCACCGGTCATTACGATGGTCTTTCGGATTCCTGCCGCGGCAGCCGCGCCGAGGCCCAACGACAGACCTTGGCCGATGCCGGCACCAACCGGAAACACGTTTTGATGCGGCGAGTAAATCGGGAAGACGCGATCGCCCCAGGTCGTGTTGCTCTGTGTCACATCGCGTACCCAAATTGCATCCTTCGGCAACACATTGCGAAGTTGCTGGCAGAACGAGCCATAGACCCCCAACGTGCCGAGAAAGTCCGTCACAACCTTGCGCTTCAGATCGGCGAATTCCGCTTTGTAGCCGGGATCGATCGCCAGTTGGCCGGTAATCCGCGGCAACAGCGCTTGCAGGGTCAGCTTCGCGTCACCACATACGAAATAGCTGTCGGGATAGGTGCGTCCGTTCGCTGCCGGATCGCAATCGATATGCACAATGTTCGACGGCAGTTTTACCGTGAGGTCGCCGGTTTCACGCGCGCGGAGTCTTGTGCCGACAGCCAACAACAGATCGCAGGTCGCATAAAATTCTTGCACCCCCGGCATGCCGTTGCCATGCATGCCTCCGAGGCTCATTGGATGATCCTCGGGCACCGTGCCTTTGCCGTTGATACTGTTGACACAGGTGAAGCCCATATCGAGCAATTTGTGGATTTCTGCAGCGGCCGCTCGAGCTCCCGAGCCGATCCACAGCATCGGCCGCTTCGCCGCCTTCACCCGCGCGGCGAGTTCATTCATTTCGCTATCGGACGGTGTGCGGCCAGGCGGGATCGGCAATACAAAACTATCCAGCATCGCCGGGCGGTCAATCTTCACCCGTTGCAGATCGATCGGAACTTCGACACTGACGGGACCCGTGGGAGCGGTCAAAGCCTCGGTGGCGGCACGGGTCAGCACGCCAAGAGCCTGATGCGCAGAACGCACACGATAGGCGGCTTTGCACACCGAGCGCATCATGCCGAGCTGATCGATCGGATCATGCACCGAGCCCAGTTCACGATCGGCAAATTTAGTCATCGTCATGCCGGTGATGTGCAACACCGGCGAGCCGGAAAACCGTGCCTCGATCAAGCCGCCGATGGCGTTCGCTGCACCAGGTCCGGTCGAGGAAAACAGCACGCCCAGACCACCGGAGACGCGGGCATAGCCGTCGGCCATGTGAGCACCGCCCAGTTCGCCGCGCGCCATGACGAAGCGGATCGTGTTGCGCCGGCCGATCGCATCCAACATGGGAATGTTGTGCACCGAGGCGATGCCGAATGCGGTGGAAACTCCGCATGCCGTCAGAAAATCGGCAACCAGATCGCCGACGGTGTAATCGCTGGCCATTGCTATCGTCTCCCGCCCAGATTTCAGGTCTGGCAGGCTGAAACACCGGCAGTGGTCCGTCAACAAGCCCGACGTTCCGCGCGGACCAAAAGCGCACCGGCCAGGATGATCAGTGCGGCGCCGAAAAACACCGAGGCGGCGGGAATATCCAGCCATATCCAGTAGCCAAGCAAAAACGCCCATGGCAACGCGGTGTATTCCACGGTGGCCATGACGGACGCGGGGATCAAACGGGCTGCCTCGAATACCAGGAATTGTGCAAGGCCGCCGATCACCCCGACCGCGATCAGCAACACCAGCTGCGCGGTGGTGAGCGGCTGCCAATGGACCACGCTCGCGATCCCGGTGGCGATGAAAAACACTGTGTTGATCGACAGCATTTGCAACAGGCTCGGCTCCATCCGGGCGATCTGCCGCATCAGGATGATGCCCCACGCCCAAAGCGCAGCGGCGATCAGCACCAACAGGGCAGGGAACGACACCCGCACCCCGAACGGATCGGAGGCCAACATCACGCCGGTGAAACCGATCGCCACCGAGATCCAGCGAGCGCGGGTCACGTGCTCATGCAGGATCTGGCGCGCCATGATGGTGATCATCAGCGGCGCGGCGAAATACAAGCTCAGCAATTGCGCCAGAGGTAACGAACGTGCCGCAGAATAATAACACAGCCATGCGGCCAGATTGATGAGGCCGCGCATCGCCAATGGGCGTTTCAATGGCGATGCTGCGGCACGTTCCAACAACCCACGGCGGCCAATCGCCAGACACAGGGTCAGGATCGTCGCACTGCGGAAAAACAGTACTTGCCAGACCGGAACATCTGCAACCAGCCACTTGATCCCGGCGTCGTGCACGGCAAACACGAAATACGCTGCCACCCCCAACGCGATCCCTACGGTTTTGCTTTCCCCCCCTATCGGCATCGCCTCATTTTACCGATGTGATCGCGTTCCGGTCGTGCGCCCAGGCGTCCTGGGTGGAGGAGGGGTCGACGGGCCGGTCCTTACCGTAGCTGATAGTCTGGATGCGCCGTGGATCGATGCCGCGCGAGGTAAGGTAATCGCGATCGGCATTGGCGCGGCGTTGACCCAGTGCGAGGTTGTATTCCTCGGTGCCGCGTTCATCGCAATTGCCGGCGACCCACACACTGATCTGAGGATATTGTTGCAGCCATTGCACCTGGCGATCCAAAATCCCATGCGCTTCGGGAGTCAACAGGCTTTGGTCGGTGTCGAAGAAAATCCGGTCGCCGGCGGATTGGGTCAGGTCGTCCTGGCTGCCTGGCGCCCCGTGTCCACCGCCCATCAGGCCTGCGTTGGAGGCACCGCCGGCGCCTGCACCTGCGCCATACCCTCCAGCGCCCGCGCCGTTGGCGTTCGGGTTCGTGGTGTCGCCGGCGCACGCAGTCAACAGCAGCGCCATGGCGGCGCAAACGATGGTCAGGCGAATCATTCAGGATCTCCTTGCAGTCTGGCGCCGCTTACATGGGATGATTGTGGCGTTTTTTGGAGAGATCAGAAGCGCGCCATTCCGGGAGGCAGCCCGAACAATACCCGGCCGATCGGTTCCAGGTTGCTTAGCGGGCTGACGGCGACATGCTGACCAGCGGCATGGACATCGCGAAAGCAGCGCTCCAGCCGTCCGCCCTGAAATAGTGAGGCGCCGCCTCCAAGTTGATACATCAGATCGGTTGCCTGGATCGCACACTGTGCCGCATGCACTGCGGCCAGCCTGACCTGCGCTCGTTCTTGCAACGGGATGCTTCGGCCTGCCACGGCGTTGTTCCACATGGCGCCGAGTTCATCGAACAGAAAGGCACGACCGGATCGCAGCAGCGCTTCGGCACGAGCCATGTCGGCCTGCGCCAAGGCTTTGTCGCGCAAAACCGTGGCCGATCCGGCGGAGGTTTTAGAGGATGCGATTTCGATCAGCGACTCGATCGCCGCACGGGCAATGCCAAGCGCTACGGTGGCAATGCAACTGACAAACGTGCTGGTCATCGGCACCGCGTAGAGCGGTCCGGGTCGCAGCGGCGGCGGCTGGAATTCCTGCAGCTGGATCGTATAGGCTTCCGGAACGAAAAGTTCGGAAACTTCGAAGTCGTTGCTGCCGGTGGCACGCAGGCCGCCTACATGCCAAATGTCAAACACTGTGGCAGCATCTCGGGGAAACAGGCACAGCCGGAGTTCGGGGCTGCCGTCCTCGGCCCGCCGCGGCCCGGAGGCATCTTGCGTAATGCAATTGCCGAGCACCCATTCGCCATAAGCAATGAAACTGCCGTAGCTCCAACGGCCGGTCACCTGATAGCCACCAGGTGCGGCGACCGCCTTGCCGGTCGGGTTCAGCGTGCCGACGAGAAGGCCTCTGCCGCTACCCTGGAACATCTCGCGCGCGACATCTTCGGCCAGGGCACCGGCCAATCGCGCGTAACCAGCGGGGATGACTGCACACCAGCCGACCGAACCATCAAGACGCGCCAGTTCTTCGATGACGGTCAGGAAACTGAGCGGGTCGAGTTCTGCGCCGCCAAGGTCTTGCGGCACCCACATGCGGAACAACCCGGCCGCATGCATGGCGTCGACCAGCACCGGCGGCAGGGTCCGGTCAAGGTCGAACCGGTCACGCAACGTATCGACCAGCGGCGCCAGGCCGCGCGCGGCGGCGAGGTACGCCGTCACCTCAGCCCTGCTTGTACAACTTCGCGGCGTTATTCAGGAAGAAGTCGCGGCGCTTTTGCTCGGGCAACGGCATCGGCAACACCATGTCGGGATCGTCATAATCCCAGTGCGGGTAATCGGTCGCGAACAGCAGCCGGTCCCAGCCGATCCAGTCGATCGCGTCGAGCACATGCTCACGCTTCGCCGGTTCTTCCATCGGCTGGGTGGTCAACCAGACCGACTCGTGGATGTACTCCGAGGGCGGGCGTTTAAGATGTGGCGTCTCCACGCGCAGCCGGTTCCAGATTTTGTCCAGCCGCCAGGACAGCGACGGCAGCCACGCGAAGCCGGCCTCGATCAGGACAAGTTGGAAGTTCGGGATGCGTTCGAACACACCCTCGATCACCATCGACGTCAGAAAGGCCTGGCTGGACTGAGCGTGGCCGACCATGTCTTCGATGTAATACGACGGCCAGCCGGAACCGCTGACCGGATAACCGCCAAAGCCAAACGCGTGCACGCCAACCGGCAGTCCGGCAGCCGCAGCAGCCTCATACAGTTTCCAATACCGCTTTTGTCCCGGGGGCTCGCTCGTCCGGCTCAGCATCAGCACCTGCGCGAAATGCGGATTGGCGGCGTATTTCTCCAGTTCCGCCACTGCCGCGTCAGCATCTTCAAACGGCACCACAATGGAACCCTTAAGCCGCGGTTCGGGTTCCAACCACTCGTGCAAAACCCATTCATTCATGGCATGGCAGACCGCGGCACCGAACTCGCGGTTCTGGTACGACTGGCCATTGTCACCGGTCGGATTGAGGATGCCAAGCACGCAATTGTTCTGATCCAGCAATTGCTTCTGCATGAACGAGAGCGAGCTGCCCTGCCGTCCGCCCTCCGGCGGATAAGCGTCGCGGCGCGAGGCGTTCGGCTGGCCCTTCGGATAGGCCGGCCCTTTCTGATAGGCCTGCCGAGGACGCGCACCAAAGGTTTCCATATGCTCCAGCCAGCGCTGCTCCAGATACGGATGCAGTGCCTTGTCGCTGCTGCGTTGCGGATGGATGTCGCAGTCAGCGGTGGCGAGCTTCGACGCATTGGCCGGGGCCGGCAGTGGTCTCTGGGCTACCTGAACGTTCATTTGGACTGGCTCCGTCGGGAGCCCGATCATGCGCCGGTTCGGGTGAAAATGCCAGTGTCAGGAGGCGCAGCCCATCCAGACCGGATGCGTGGGATCGCCATCCTCGAACATGACCCAGACCTGGGTGCCGATTGGCGGCGTCGCAGTGGATTTGTATTCGCGGCACGGTTCCGCCCAACTGGCGCCAAAGGCCCGGGATGCGACGTTGATCTGCAGGCGACCTTGCATCAGCGGATCCGCCGTATTCACGACAGTGCCGCGGTAAATGCCATAGTTCGTCATTCAATCCTCCGGTTTTGCCGCTCGTTCCAGCGCAACCCGGTCCCATCGTCCGAGGTCCGCCGCTGCGGCATAAGTGGTCTGGAAAAATTGCAAAACGCTTTCATCCGGCGATGCCGCCTCACGGACCGCGTCATAAAGCAGAATAAACTGCCCAAGATCCTGATCGTAAAATGCCGATTCCGGTGCGATCCGGGTCTGGCCAAACCCTGCCGGCTCGGGATAGGCGTAACTGTAGAATGCGGCACGGCCGTAGCCGCCGTTGCCAGGCCAGAAGCCGCAACTGCTGACCTCGTGGGAATAGGCTTCCTGCATGACCCACGCACCAAGATTGGGCGACTCGCTGTGCAATTCCGGTGCGGGGCGGCCGGAAAACCGGGTGACCGCCATGTCGAAACTACCCCAGAAGAAATGCACCGGACTGACCTTGCCAAGGAACGGCGCGCGAAATCGTTTCATCAACCGATCTACCTGCAGCAGAATACGCCAGAAACGGTTGGCGTATGCGGCGTCGTAGGCAGCATGGATGCGGTCCTGGTCGAACGGGATCGCGTCCGGGATTTCGACCGGCATGGTCCAGATGTGGGTTTCCAGACCAAGACTGCGCAGCCGGCCCATCACCTCGGCGTGGAAGTCGGCAACGCTTTTCGGTTCGAGCGCGATTGTTTCGATAGCGCCAGCACAGGTCTGGATCTTCAGTTGATGGTCGAGGAAATCGAAATCGATCTGAAAACCGCCCGCCGGGTGCGGGATCAGCGAGGTGGTCAGGCCCCGGCTGGTCAAGTACAGCGGAACGTTCCACCAGTGATTGACCGTCGGCGTGTGCACGAGCCTGATCTTGCCCACGACCTGCGTCCAAAGCTGCAGTGTGTCGCAGGTGTCTGCCCATTCAGCGAGCGGCAGTTCGGGCCAGGCTTCGGTCATGCTGTCAGCCTCGGATAGGTCGCGCGCGGATTGTCGATCATGATTTTCCGGACTATGTCGCGTGACAGTCCAGGGGGTAGTACATCCTCGCCGTCGAACTGCCAGTGTGGATAGTCGGTGGAGAACAACAGCAACTCATCGCTGTCCAAATGTTCCATCAGTTGTTGGAACATAGCCTCGGTTGGCGGGGCGTCACACGGTTGGATGGTCAGGCGAACGTTCGATTTGACGATCTCGGTGGGCGCGCGATCGAGCCATGGGACCTCGATGCGCAGGCCGCGCCAGAATTTGGTCAGGCGCCAGAGGTGTGCCGGCAGCCAGGTGAAACCGGACTCGAGCAGCACGACTTTCAGGTCAGGATATTTGCTAAACACACCCTCACAGATCAAACTTGATAAACACTGCTGAAACGCCGGGCCCTGAGCCGCGTAGTCCTCGGTGTAATAAGTCGGCCAGCCCAACGATGTCACGGGATGGCGATAGGCGCTACCGGCGTGAATGCCGATCGGCAGGCCATGCTTCTCAGCCGCGGCATAGATGGGCCAGTAATGACGATTGCCCAGTGGCATGTCGCCCATGACGAGCATGAGGATTTGAACGAAGCGGGAGTCGGCCGCAACCCGATTGATTTCGTCAACTGCCATCTCTGGATTTTGCACGGGGATGACGATGCTGGCACGCAGCCGCGGTTCTTTGTCGAGCCATTCGGCAGCCATCCAGTCGTTCAGTGCTTTAGCGAAACCAGCTCCCAGGTCCTCGGAGAACAGCAGTTGCACGCCGTACAGGCAATTGGCAATGGCGATACTGGTGCGAAACGGATCGAGCGCGTGCCGGCGCAACAGATCCAGATCGGAGCCCGGCTTCTTGCCCTCGACGCGCCAGTCGGGGCGAGCGGAAAGCGGGGAATTCGCCGGATACGACAGCGAGTCCAGTTCGCCGATGCCGCGCTGGATGACGATATCGCGCCAATGCGGCGACAAATACGGGTGCAGCGCTTTGATGTTTGGCACCGCGGGGTGCAGGTCGCAGTCGATGCCGCCGGTTTCGATGACGCTCATGGTGCCTCGGGCGCTTGATCGGTGGGCGATTCTGGCATGGAGTTAGCCCCATGGCCACCTGGATGCCCGAGTCGGCGTTTGAGCAACTCGACCTGTTCTCCGGGTCGGGTGTCGGGGCGCCTGCCGAGACGGAATCGATCGACTGGGCGCCGCTCGATCCGGCGCGGTTGCCGGACGCCGAACTGATCGCGGTATTGCCTCGGGCGCGGCAGCTTGAGGCCCCTGGTTTGGCGGCAGAGGCGGCGCGGCGGCGGCTGGCGGATGCCGTGCCAGCGCTGGAGGCACTGTGCCGCCGCTTTGCCGGATTTGGCCTGGATCGGGAGGTGACAGAGCAGGTGGCGGCCCTGCGCGGGTTGGCGTCTCTGAACGGTGGCGAGGCGGTAACCCGGCTGATCGTTGCCGGGACGGTGCGCGGCCCGGGAATGCGCGTGGCGCTGGAGGCAGCTGCCGAGTTGGGGTGCCGGTTGCCGCCGGACCGGATCGCGGAGAGCCTGCGCAGTGACGATCCGAAGGTTCGGGAGGCGGCGTGTCGTTGCGCTCGCGGCGGCGCGGAGGTGATTTCCGGGCTGGTCGATCTGCTGACGGATTTGCATGCAAGTGTGATGCAGGCTGCGGCGTTGGCCCTTGGGCGGCTGGGACGGCGGGAGGGGCGCGCCGTGCTGATTGAGTTGCTGCGGACCGCGCCGTCGAAGGAAGTTGTTGGCGCGCTGGCCGGGATCGCGGAGGATGACGATTGGGTGAGGGTAGGGCAGACGGCGCTAAGGGTGCCCGAGTTGGCAGCGGTTGTGTTGGAGGTGCTGGAGGAGAGTGAGGAGCCGCGAGCGATGGCTGTAGCGGAGGGGGTGAGAAGGAGGTTGCGGACCTGAGGGGTGACGAAGGGACGCGTTTGATGAAGCCTGAATTCTTCTCAAAGAACCGCACAGCGATAAAGTCGATACTATTTAGATGTTGGCCAGTGGCCGTGCCAGGAGTTGACATATTTCCAACCCGGTACCGAAACAAAATCGGACTCGGCAACCGCCATCGCCAACATTGTCGATTGATATGGACCGCGCTGTAGTTTGTTGGAACCGGCGATCCGCTAAAGCGCCGCTTAATAAGGCACCACCACTGGCTTAAAGATTTGTCATTAACGGATATTCGGCCAGGCGAGGTAGTGACTGCTGGAGCATCGAATTTATTTCCTTCCGCACAGGCGCCAATTCCCGCTACCGCCCGCCCACCGAACCAAGGTCCCCAAATGCCAGACGCAATCACCTTCTTCCATGCCCCAAACACCCGCTCCACCGGAGTCGCCATCCTGCTCGAGGAACTCGGTGCCCAATACCAAACCCACATCGTCAACATGACCGCCGGCGAGCAGCGGCAACCGGCCTATCTCGCGATCAACCCGATGGGCAAGGTCCCCGCCATCCGGCACGGCGACGCCCTCGTCACCGAGCAAGCCGCCATCTTCATTTATCTCGCCGACCTGTTTCCGGCCGCCGGCCTGGCTCCCGCCATCAACGATCCCTTACGCGGGCCGTATCTGCGCTGGCTAACCTACTACGGATCATGCCTTGAGCCGGCCGTCATCGATCACTTCCTGAAGCGCGAGCCGGGGCCGCCCAGGATGATGCCCTATGGCGATTACGACACCGTGTTGCGGACCGTGACCGACCAGTTGCGGCCCGGGCCTTACCTCCTCGGCGATACTTTCACCGCGGCCGATATTCTGTGGGGCACGGCGCTGAAATGGATGACCGGCTTCAAGGTCGTACCGGAACTGCCCGAGATCGTCGCGTACGTCGAACGAGTCTGCGCACGCCCAGAGTTCGCACGCGTATCCGCCCGCGACGCCGAACTCGCCGCGGAACATGCGAAGGCGGCGGCGGCGGATTGATCCCTACCGGCCGCATTCCGTCGCAGACCGAGACAATAGGCGCGCACCGAATGGGTCATGTCACGAGGCAGGTAAACCCTAACTGCACCCCAAATTTGACCCCCGTCCTACCGCTCAGTATCCTCCCCTACCCACCGGAGGACCCGCCCATGAAAGTCGGAATCGCACTCAACATGCTGTCTCAGGCGGGCCGTCCCGACACCGCCGTCATCAACGAGCACCTGCAGCTTGGCGATCTCGCCGAGCCGCTCGGCTTCGACAGCCTGTTCGCGTTGGAGCATCACTTCACCGGCTATGCCATGTCACCGGCGCCGTTGCAGCTACTGTCCTATTACGCTGGCAGAACCAAACGCATCCATCTCGGCACCGCCGTCATCGTCATCCCCTGGCACGACCCGATCCGCATCGCCGAGCAAATCGCACTGCTCGACGTGCTGTCAGGCGGCCGTTGCCTGTTCGGTTTCGGTCGCGGCGCCGCCCGCACCGAATATGAAGGATTTCGCATTCCGATGGACGAAGCGAGGCCTCGGTTCAAGGAAGGTCTCGACATCATCCGCCTCGGCCTGACCCAACCATCCTTCGAGTACCAAGGCGAGTTCTTCAGCATTCCCCGCACGTCGATCCGTCCCGCTCCCGTTTCGCATCCGGAACTGCGTTTCTACGGCTCGGCCAACAGCCCCGAGTCCGCAAAACTGCTGGCCAGTTCCGGTCTCGGCCTGTTGATCGTCATGCACAACGAATGGTCGAAGGCCGCGCATGAGGTCTACGACTTCCACCAGATGGCGATGGCAGCCGGCCACACCCCCCGCCCACCGATCATTCTGACCAACATCTCCTGCGCCGAATCGCATGATGAGGCCACCAGCCGCGCCGTGGAATGGCTTGGCAAGAAGTGGGATTCCGTCGACAACCACTATCGGTTTTCCGATGGCGGTCTTGCCTCGGTGAAAGGCTACGAAGCGTATGGCAAGATCGGCCGCACCTACGCCAAGATGGCCGATCAGACGCACCGTAACAAAATGACCGACACCTATGTGAAGATCCAGATCGTCGGCACCCCGGACGAATGCCTGCAACAGATCGCCCAACTACGCCAATACACCGGCCTCGATCACCTGGTGTGCGAGTTCGGCTATGGCGGCCTGCCGCACCACGAAGCCGAACTTAACATGCGTTTGTTTGCCGATCGTGTCATGCCGGTGCTGCAACGGGACAAACTGTTCACCCAACCACCGGAGATCATCACCGCTCCGCCGGTCCTGCAGGATGAGGGCGTGTTCGTCCCGGCATAACAAACCCCCTGTCGCGAATCGCCGGCACGGCTATCATCGCGGTCGTGCCGGATTTCACATTGGAACGCGCCGCCGGTGGCCGGGTTGCCGGAGTCGATGAGGTTGGACGAGGTCCCTTGTCCGGGCCTGTCCTTGCCGCCGCCGTCGTGTTCCCCCGGGGCGTGCCTCGAAAACTCGCCGCCATGTTGGACGACTCGAAGAAACTGACGCCGGACCAGCGCCAGGACGCCTTCGCAGCACTACGCCGCTCCACGGCCGAGATCGCTATCGCCGCTGCCTCGGTCGCCGAGATCGAGCGGCTGAACATCCTCCACGCCGCGA
>JBEKQQ010000025.1:0-54171 GCA_049519555.1 Acetobacteraceae bacterium | reverse complement strand
ATGGTCGGCCGCGATACATACCCCATAACAGACGAAACCATGATGATACGTCCGCGCTTTGCCGGCACCATCAACCGCGCCGCCTCCCGCGAAAGCCGAAAATACGCCGAAAGGTTGGAGTCGATGACCGAAGCCCAGTCTGCGTCGGTGGTTTCGAGTAGGGCCTTGCGGGGGATCACGCCGGCGTTGTTGACCAGAATGTCGAGCCTGCCGTGCTCGGCCTTGATCCGCAAAAAAGCATCTTGTGTCGCTTGCGTATCCGAAACGTCAAACGCCAGAAACCCTGCCGAGCGCGGGAGATCGCTTACGCACGCCTGCAATCGGGAGATGTCGCGGCCATGCAACAACACGCTCGCTCCGGCTGCTGTGAGGCCACGTGCGATCGCCAGTCCGAGACCGCGGGAACTGCCGGTCACCAGAGCCAATCGCCCGGAAAGATCGAAGTTTGCTGCCATGGTGCCGGATACGTGCGGGAGGCTTTTCCCGGTGTCAACGCTGTCGGCGACGCTTCGGCTGCGTTGCTTTTTTCTCGGTCCGTGCCATTGCGCTGATGCAGGCGGTGCGGCCCAGCCGGACCATGCATTCAGGGGCTGAACCGTCGCGACCCTGGCGTGCGCCAGTCAACCGTCACGCCGCCCGGCGAGCCGCCAGCGCAGCCGGCAATTGGGCGATTGCCTGATCGATCAGCGCGGCGCTCGACTCCGGGCTCAGGCCCTCAGCGATCACCTGGCGGGCGGCGATTGTTGCCAGTTCGGCGGCAGCGGTGCGCACCTCATCAACGGCCTGTTTTTGAGCCGCTGCAATCCGGTCCAATGCCATTTGCTCGCGGCGTCTTGCGGACGCCTCGGTCTCGGCGCGCGTTGCCTCGGCGACCCGCGCCGCCTCCGCTGCCGCACCGTCGATCAACGTTTTCGCATCCGCCTGCGCCTTCGCGCGCGCGGCCTCAGCATCTTTCAACATCGCCTGGGCTTCGCTTTTCAGCCGGGCGGCCTCATCCATTTCCGCGCGCACCGATGCGGCACGCGCATCCAGCATGCCGGCCAGAGCGCTCCACAGCTTCTTTCCGAAGATGATGAAAAACAAAAAGAACGCCAGAACGACCCAGTTCCTGGGTTCGGCGAAAAAGCCCACCTCTGCCTGCATCGGCTTTCCCCTTAACGACCAGCGCCGCGCGCGGCCATGGCCACGTTGATCGCGTCGCTCAATCTCGCCGGGTCGGGCACCGATCCTGTCAGCCGCGTGATCAACGTGACGGCGGTATCGATCGCCACCCCGGGCAGAGCCTCCAAAGCGGCACCACGAGCCGCAGCGATCTGGCCCTCGGCTTCCTTCAGTTGCCTGTCCAACCGATCGTTCAGCGCCGCCGATTGCACAGCAGCCGCCTGCTTCGACGACTCCAGCGCCGCGTTGATCGCGGCCTGCGCCGCGGACCGAGCCTTCGCCGTGGCATCCGCTGCTGCCTGGATGCCGGCATCGGCGCGCGCCTTGGCATCTTTGGCTTCCTCCAGATCCCCGGCGATCCGTTCCGCCCGCGCTTCCAATACCGCACCGACCTTGGGCAACGCGGTGCGCGACGCCAGAACATAGAGTATCAGGAAAATCACCGCGCCCCAGAGAACCTGGTACGTCGTGAGCAGGTTGCCGAAATCCATCTGCGGCAGGGTGTCTGCCAGCGCGGCACCGGGGACAGCCAATGCCGCGGCAGAAACCCAGGCGACCTGCGGCACGATCCGGCGAAGTCGGGACATACTGCGTCCTCTCGCGGTCAGGCGCCCGCGAACAGAATGATGAACGCGATGACCAGCGCGTACAACGCGACCGCTTCGGTCAAGGCAAACCCGAGAATGGCGAGACCAAAGACGCGGTCACGCGCCGCCGGGTTGCGCGCCACGCCGGAGATCAGCGCCGCGAAGATGTGGCCGATACCCACGCCCACACCGGCAAGCGCGATGACCGCGATACCCGCGCCGATTGCTTTCGCGGAAGCCAAATCCATGTGTCAGTTCCTTTCGTTACGTCCAGGTCCAGGCAGCCTGCGCCCAGAACCTGGTGGTTCGGAGATTGCGGGAAGATCAGTGCAGATGCACCGCGTCGTGCAGATAGATGCAGGTCAGGATGGCAAACACGTAAGCCTGCAACGAAGCCACCAGGATCTCGAAGCCGATCAGGATCACGTTCACCCCGAACGACAAACCTGCCGGTATCAGATAAATTCCGCCGGCCGCGCCGAGCATGACCACGAATGCGCCGAACACCTCGAGCATGACGTGGCCCGCCATCATGTTGGCGAATAACCGGACCGACAGCGAGATGATGCGCGACAGATACGAAATCACCTCGATCACCACCAGCAGCGGCAACAGCGCGATCGGAATGCCCTTCGGCACAAAATAGCTGAAGAAATGCAGCCCGTGTTCCTTCAGTCCGACGAAGGTCACCAGCAGGAACACGAACAGCGATAAACCGAGCGTCACCGCGATGTGGCTCGTAAACGTGAACAGCAGTGGGAACACGCCCATCAGATTGCCGAACAGAATGAAAAAGAACAGCGTGAATACGAATGGGAAGAACTTCTTGCCCTCGTGGCCGATCTGCTCGACGCACATGTTCAGCACGGTCTCATAAGCCATTTCGGCAGCGGATTGCAGCCGGCCCGGGATCATCGCACGCGGGCTCATGCCGACCCACATCAGCAGCAGCGTCAGCGCGCCGGAAGCGAGCATCATCACGTTGGCATTGCTGAAATGCAGTGACTCGCCGAGATGGCCGAACGCCGGTGCCAGTTTGAACTGGCTCAGGGCGTCGATGCTACTGTGTCCTTCGGCCGCCACCAGTTCACCTCTGTCCCGTCTTCGGCGCAAACACGCGCCACACATTCCACACCCCGGCCGCGCCTCCCACAGGGACGAACGCCGCGGTCAGAATGGGTTTGGTGCCAAACAGCCAGTCGAGCCCGTAGCCGATGGCGACTGCCACGACCAGAGCCGCCACCAGTTCGATCCCCACCCGCAGGCCGATCCCCATCGGGGACTGCTCGACGCCATAAGGGTCGAACCCTTTTGGCTTCTCAGGGCTGTCGAGGCCCCGCCTGCTACGAGCGGCTTTCAGTCGCTCCTCAAAGGAGCTGTCCGGGCCGCCCGGTTCGTCGCGCATGTTCGCTCCTGCCATTTCCTCGCAACCCTTTGGAACGGGCTATGCGGGGGCCGGTAAGCGGGGGCTTGCTACAGGCGGCCAAATAGGGAGTCAAGAACGCAGGCCGCCGTCTTCCGAAGCCTCGTACGCCAACATCGCCCTGGCTATCTGTGCCGGTCGCGGAATTGGCGCTACCGCACCATATCCGGTGCATTTCAGCGCCGCTGCAACGGCGGCGTAACGAGCGGCCGGCTCGGGTGAGTCGCCGGCGAGGATACGCGCCAGGAACGAGCCGCAGAACGTGTCGCCGGCGCCCGTAGCGTCCACCGTTCGCACCGGCAGGGCAGGGATCCTGATCCGCGCCTCCGGCGTGGCGAGGTAGGCACCGGCGCCGCCCATTTTCAGCACCACCACACCGGGACCGAGTTTAAGATAATAATCCAGCATGGCGTCCGGGTCGGTAAGGCCGGTCAGGGTTTGCACGTCCTCAATTCCCGGCATCGCGTAATCGACGGTTTCCATTGCCGCCCGCATCACCGCCGCCGCGCGCGCCGGCGGCCACAATCTGGGCCGGTAGTTGGTGTCGTATGCGATTTTCACGCCGTTCCGGCGGGCGACATCCATCGCCGCCATGGTGGCATCGCACGCCATCGTGGAAATTCCCTGACTGATGCCGGAAAGATACAGCATGCGAGTACGGCTGATTGCCTCAACCGGCACATCGTCGGGCCCGTACATCGCAGCGGCCGAATTTGTCCGATAATGCAGGAAGTGATGTCCGGTTTCATCGTGAGTGACGAAGTACACCCCGGTCAGATAGCGCTCCGTGCGCGTCACCGTACTGGTATCGATACCTTCCCGCTGCCACAGCGCCATGAAACTATCGCCCGGCATATCGCGCCCGAGGCCTGTGATCATGCCTACAGCGGTGCCTTGCCGCGCTGCCGCCACTGCGGCGTTGGAAGTATCGCCGCCATGTCCCTCCAGATAATGTCGTGCACCATCCGGCTGGAGTGGGAGTTGGTTGAACTCCAACATTGGTTCGCCCATGCACAGCAGCTCAGCGGTCATAGTGGCGTCGTTTTCATAACGGAACGCGCGGCCGCCTGAATTGTCTCGCGATCGCCGGCGTCGATGCGCCGCTCATCCACCAACGCACCGCCGATGCCGACAAAGGCCGCGCCGGCGGCGAGGTAGGAGGCAAAATTTCCGGGCTCTACGCCGCCGGTCGGGCAGAACGCCACGCCGGGAAATACGCTGACCAGTGCTTTGATATGTCCTGGCCCGCCGACCGAGGCAGCGGGGAATATCTTTACCGCGTCGGCGCCCGCCGCCAGCGCCGAGCGCACCTCGGTTGGGGTAACTGCACCCAAAATGAGCGCGGCGTTGGCCGCACGGCAAGGCTCCGCCAGCGCCGGGTCGACCCAGGGGGCAACGATAAATTTTGCCCCGGCGTTCAGACATTCTGCCGCTGTTGCAGCGTCGGGTACGGTTCCGGCGCCGACCAGCAGCGTCTGGTTCCTGGCGAGGTCACGGATCAATGCAGGCGCGTCGGGCACAGTCATGGTGATTTCGAAGATACGCAGTCCCGCATCGTGCAGCCATGCGACGGCGGTCGCCGCCGCTTTGGCCGTCCTTGTGCGCACCACCGGAATGACCTGAGTTGCGCAAAACCGTTCCAGTAATTCGTGCGGCATCGGGCGGTACCTCCGCCCGTCAAAAAACAAACCGCACGCAATTGCGCAAGAGGCGGAGGCTCAGCCCTCTTTGGCGAGAACGTCGTCGGCCCATGCCTCCAGCTTCACCGCTTCGGTGCGCAACGTTTTCACCCGCGCGTCGAGCTGGCCGAGACTGTCATTGTAGCTCCGCAGGCTGGAGCCGAGCCGCCCGGTTGCCGTGCTCAAATCGCCAAGCGATGATTTCCAGGCCGCGATGGCAGCGCGCTGCGCCGTTACCGCATCGTTGAGCCCGATCAGCGCGCGACTCAATCTGGCCTCCGCCTCGGTTGGTTCGGTTTGCGTCCGAGCCACTGGCGCCGTCGTCTCCGACGCCAATGCGCGAGTTGGGAACATGATGATCTGGGCCGTCGTAGATTCGGACATGATAATCTCCTGGGGCTGGTCTCTGATAAAAGTTAATGAAGCATGAATGATCGGTAAAAATCCACAACATTTTGCGATTGCAATGGTATGTACTAACTCGGAACACGATGTGACACAACGGACCGATATTCAGCGCGATGTTGGGCCGACATGAGAGACCAAACCCGGACTCCGGTCAATACAAAGGAGACGATGACGGTTGTGCGCGCGCGCAACGCGGCTGGCGTGGCTCCTGTTGCCATCGCAATGCATCCCGATTGGCTTTGCCCGGGATCGCAAATCCGTTAGCGCTGTCTCGACAAACGCCATGATTTGCCTTCGGCTGGTTGAAGGGCGGCAGGCCCATTGCCGCGGCCTTCGAATTGCATGCGGAAAACGTGAATGATTGGTTGATACGCCCGATGCTCGAAGGTCTCTGAGGGCTCGCAGCAATGCGCCGGAAATTGCTCCGGACCGAGACCGCCCCGGCGGCACGGCGCCGCGGATGATGGCCGGATCGACACCTGCGTCAGGCCGATCGACGTCCGGCCTGGTGGCCCACAGCCCGGTACATGGTATGTAAAGTTGCCATGCCACCAACGCACCTCGCCGAATCATGAATATTGGCTTCGAGATTCTCGTTGTCCTGTTGTTGATCGTGCTGAACGGACTGTTCGCGATGAGCGAACTCGCGTTGGTATCGGCCCGCCGCGCCCGCCTTGCGGTGATGGAGAAAAAATTGGTCTCCGGCGCCGCCAAGGCGCGCGCTCTCGCCGATGATCCGCATCTGTTTCTGCCAACGGTGCAGGTCGGCATTACCCTCATCAGTGTGCTGACCGGGGTGTTCGGCGGCGCCAGCGTCGCAGCACTCTTGCAGAACTGGCTGGAAACCGTTCCGGTCATCGCACCGTTCGCCGCGTCGCTGTCTCTGGGCCTCGTCGTGATCGTGACGACCTATCTGATGCTGGTACTGGGCGAGCTGGTGCCGAAGCAGCTGGCACTCCGCCAGCCCGAGGCAATCGCTGCCTGGGTTGCCCGCCCGCTGACCGTGTTAATTTCCATTGCCGGCCCGGTTGCGTGGCTGTTGAGCGAGTCGTCCCGCCTCGTGCTGCGTCTGCTCGGCTTGCATCGTCTGCCGGCGAGGACCGTGACCGAAGAGGAACTCAAGGCCCTGCTGGTCGAGGGGGCCCAAACCGGCGTGCTGGAACTGGAAGAGCGTGACATGATCGAGCGGGTATTACGCCTCGCCGATAAGCCGGTGCGCGCGATCATGACGCCGCGTACGGAGCTCGCATGGATCGACCGCACCGATCCGCCAAAGGACATCGCCCTGGCGCTGAAAGCAGCGCCGCATTCGCGGATCGTGGTGTGCGAGGGCTCGATCGACAATGTGGTCGGTATTGTGCAGGCGAAAGATTTGCTGGATCGGATCCTCAGTGGCGGCGACCTGTCGATTGGTGCCGCGCTGCGTCAGCCGATCGTTGTGCCCGACACTGTTACCGCACTGGACGCCCTCGAACGGCTCAAAACCGATACTCTGGGCCTGGCTCTTGTGCTCGACGAATACGGCAGTTTCGAAGGTTTGGTGACCGTGGCCGATATGCTGGAGGCGATTGTCGGCGATCCGGCCGATACCGCGCCGCAGCCGGCGGAGCCAGGTGACAAGGGTGAAACCAGCCTTGTTATGGACGGACTGATGCCGGTCGACGAGGCAAAGGCTCGCCTGTCGCTCCCCGATCTGCCGGGCGAGGGCACCTATCACACGCTCGCCGGTCTGTTGCTGGCGCTATTGCGGCGGGTGCCTCGGCAAGGCGACAGGATCGTGTTCGCCGGCTGGCGGTTCGAGGTGCTGGCGATGGATGGACGGCGGGTGGAAAAGGTCCTCGCCCGCCCAGAGCCTGCGGCCGAGGGATAGGTGCGGGTCCGGCCGCCGAATTCCCGCCGGAGCGCGGTGGATCCCAGGAGCGAGGCAGCTGCCAGCTGTCGCAACTGTCCGATCCATCGTGCGGGCGTATTAGGGTCCCATTAACCTGTCATCATTAGATTTATCGGGAGCCCGGGTACCGATCCGAGGCTGCACGCCGCCGCGACCAGGCCAATTTGCCGCTGGGATGGTCTGACCGGCGGCGGCTGGGAACACAGTTTGCCGATATGAATTTTCAAAGCCGGCGACGCTCGGGAGCCAAAGGTCCATGCGCATCGGCATCGTCACTCCCGCCTTCAACGTCGCACCCTACATCGGTGACGCGATCCGATCGGTTCTGGCGCAAACCCACCAAGCCTGGACAATGACTGTCGTCGATGACGGTTCCATCGACCAGACAGCTGCTATCGCCGCCAGTTTCGATGATCCTCGCGTCCGTCTGATTCGCCAGCGCAACGCAGGGGTGTCGGCCGCGCGCAATACCGGCCTGGCGGCAACGAACGCCGAAACGGTGGTGTTCCTCGACGCTGATGACTGGTTGAGTCCCAACGCCTTGTTCATTCTGGCGGCGACGCTGCGGGCCGACCCTGGCGCGACCGCGGCAGTGGGTCCCTATCAGCGTGTTCTGGCTGGAAAGCCTGACCGGGGCAGCCCGGTCTCACGCCCCAGGTCCGGCGACCTGCTTGAAGCCTTGCTGGTCCGCAACCTGTTCGCCAATGGCGGCCATTTGCTCATCCGAAGGCATGTGCTGGAGGCAGCCGGTCCGTTCAACCGGAGCCTCTCCTATGGCGAGGACTGGGAATATTGGACACGCCTCGCACGGTTTGGCACGTTCGCCGCGGCTCATGTGCGCGCGCCGTTGCTGTTCGTGCGCGAGCGGCATGACAGCGCGTATCGTGCCATGGCGGTTCGGCCGGAGGCCTTTGTTCCGTGCATGAACGCGATCTTCGCCGCACCAGAGCTGAAGTCCAATTTCAGCGCGGCGACCCTCGCCCAGCTGCGGCGGCGCGCCGAGGCGGAAAACAATTGGGTAGTTGGACGTGAGCTGATCCGGCACGGCAGAGTGACGGAAGGGCGACAATTCCTCCGCCGCTCGGTCGTCGCGGCACCAGGCCTCAAACGTCTGGCATTGTTGACTTCGGTATCATTGCCGGTGCTGCGGATCGGACCGTTTCGCTCTTACCCGATGCCCGGCACGGTCTGAGATCCGGACTGACGGTGGTTTGCGCATTGATGCGGGGTCGATCTCGCTGGCCAGTGTGCCGCTCGCCCTCCGCTCCGCTGACCGACGGCAGCACGGGCAACGGGTTGCCGATCTTCCTGTGCCGTCCGGTTACATCGGTTCCTCCCGCGCGGTCGGGTCGTTCGGCCTTATGACAACCCATGCGCGAAAAGGCTGACGGGTCCGTGTAACAGACGAATTCGCTGAGCCTTACGGCTGTTTGCCGACCAGGTTATGCTGGCGTCCGGTGCGGGTTGGTCACGCAGATCCCGGTAAATGCCAGTCTGATCCGTCGCTGCCGCGAACAATCTCCGCAAGGCGCGGGTCGGCCGGCCGGCCCGGTTGTGCACCATCCTGTGCGCGTTATGAAAACATTTGCCACGATTATGTAATTGTCCCATTTTATGAGGCGAACGTCAGCTGCCGTACACGCTTCCGTCATGAACTTCACCTCGGTCCGGGACATCACCCGGACTGATAAAACCGTTGCGAGGGATGATGCGACCTTCCACCCGTACCCGTCTCCATCGGGCGTCGACCGCCCCAATGCTCGCCGCCGTGCTCGGTCTCACCCTGGCGGGTTGCCAGGCGCCTGTTACGGGGCCCGGCGCCACTTTGGCGGCGGATCCGACCGACCCCTGCCAGAATGAGCGCACCGCGTTCGCCAGCTCCAAAACCTATTTTCAGGACCAGATCGTTTCCGGCGCGGTGACCGGTGCGGCCGTCGGCGCCGGACTGGGCGCTCTCACTGGCCTTGCGGCATCCGGGAACTGGCGAGGCGCCCTGATTGGCGGCCTGGCCGGCGGCGCCGTCGGGGGCGTCGCGGGAGGCAGTTCTGCCTATTACAACACCTTGGCGGAGCATGCGCGGGACCAGGATGAACTGGCCTACGATATGAACCAGGACCTGACACGCGAGTCGGAGCAGATCGACCACACGGCAGCGGCCTTCGGCAGGTTGCGGGCCTGTCGGTTCGCCCAGGCGGAATATGTGAAGGACCAGGCGCGGGAACATTTGATCGATCGGCAGACGGCACTCGCCCGGATCGCGTATCATCGCGACAAGTTCAACGAGGAACTCAATATCGCCCACGACTTCGGACTGACGATGGCGCGCCGTAGTCAGGAGTTCCAGCAAGCCGCCAACGACCTGAGAACCCGGCCGCCGCCAGTCACCCCGCAGGGTGCCACCTCGCAGGGTGCCACCTCGCAGGGTGTTACCCCGCAGGGTGCGCCCGCGACCCGTGCCGCGCCGGCCAGGGTGGCTCAGGTGGACCAAGCCGCGACGGTGTCGGTGCCCGAGAAACGCCAGAGTTTCGACAATACCGTTGCCGCAGCCCAGAGCAGCAGCAAGGCGGCCTTCGATCTCGACAACAATGAGAAACTGAGCCTGCTGCTACCATTTGGGCGGGATGCGTAAACTTCTGGCAATCCTGCTGGCCCTGGCGCTGCTCGCGCCGCGGCTGGCAGTGGCGGCGGACTCTGGGCCGTTCCTGGTGCTGGACACCGGGGTGCATGAGGCAGCGATCAACGCCATGGCGCGACTGGCGGATGGTGGGATCGTCACTGCTTCCGATGACAAGACCGCGCGCATTTGGCGTTCCGACGGTTCCGAGGCTTTGGGGGTGTTGTATCCGCCGATCGGACCGCGAGATGACGGCGCGCTTTACGCCGTCGGCGCCTCTGCCAAGGTGATCGCAGTGGCCGGCCGGATCCCCGCCGCGCAGGGAGGCTACGGGATCGCGTTCTATTCAACCCAGGATTTCCGGTCTCTGGGCTTGTTTGCCGGACTGCCGAGTGCCGTTCTGGCAATGAAAATGTCACCCACCGGCGATCGGCTTGCGGTGGGGCTCGACGGCGGCGGGTTGCGTGTGTTCGACCTGAAAAACCTGACCGTTGCGCTGCAGGACACGGACTTTCCAGGCAAGATTACGGCGCTGGATTTCGATCCCTCCGGCCGGCTGGCGGTAGCGGCCGACGACGACAAGATCCGGCTGTACGATACGGCATTGCATCGCCTGCCGTCGATGACGATGCATGCGGGAGCCCGCGCGTACGGGATTGCGTTCTCGCCGGATGGGTCGCGACTGGCCGCTGGGGATCGGGAACGGCCAGTTGTGCACCTGTTTGATGCGCGAACGGGCCGGCTTGAGCGAGACCTCGAAGGGGCCGCGGGCAAGTCCGGCAGTTTCAACGTGGTGGCGTTTACGGCGGACGGCGGCACGGTATTCGGCGCCGGTTCTTACCTGGATGCAGCCGGCGCAGTGGAAATCCGGCGCTGGTCGCTCAACGGCGGCGCCGCGGCCGACATTCCGGTCGCGCATGATCTGGTGACCAGTCTGTTGCCCAATGGAAACGGCGTCGTGTTCGCCACTGCTGACCCGGTGTTGGGTTTTGTAGATGCACAAAACCAGGTCCATGTGGTGCAGTCGCCGAGGCATATCGACTTCCACGATCGCGCGGCAACCTCGATCCGGCTGTCGCACACCGGCGAGGGTATCGAAATCACCATGGCGCATGGCCGCTCATTGGCCATCGACGTCAGCACGCGGACGTTCCTGCATTCTGGCGGTGCCACTCAGGATTTTGGACCGCCTGCCACCAGCGCCTACGGCATGACGGTCACCGATTGGCGCGATAGCCATGCACCCAGGGTCAACGGCGAAAAATTGGCGTTGGAGCCGGCGGAAACCGCTCGATCCGCGGCGGTATCACCCGCCGGAGCGGTGGTGGGCACCGACTTCTTTGTGCGGTTCGTTGGCAAGAGTGGGTCGGGCTGGAAAGTTTCGGCGGGCTCGCCGGTCTGGGCTGTTCACGCCAGTGCTGATGGACGGCTGGTGGTTGCCTGCTTTGGCGATGGCACAATCCATTGGTACAATGCGGCCGATGGCAGGGAATTGATTGCACTGTTCATCGATCCGGCGACCGAGCGATTTGTGGTGTGGACGCCAGCCGGTTATTTCGATCACGACCATCGTACCGACGGTAAACAAGATGGGCGGACGTTAATCGGTTACCGCATGAATGAGCCGTCCGGTCACACCAGCGATTTTGTTTCCATTGGCCAACTTTATCCCACCTGGTTCCGGCCTGACCTCGTGGGCATGTCGTTCCGCGATGACAGCAACGCACGGCATAAGATGGATGAGCAGGAGGCGCACGCTGCCAAGGTCGGCGATGTGCTGCGCGACGGACTGCCGCCGAAGGTTACACTGCTGGACGCCTGCGCGGTGGATACGATGACGGCGACCGGCTGCACCGGTGCGCGAGCGGTGGACCTGCCGCTCGGACGGGCGGCCAACCCGCCCGCCGTCAACGCGTCCGTCCTGCTCGTCCGCTACAAGGTCGATTACCAAGGCAACGATCCTGGGCGGGTCGTGCCTCGCCTGAACGACGCGGTGTTCAACGCCGGTATCAAGGTCGAATCCACTGCCGCACACAGCCGGATCGAGCACGCTTTGATCCCGTTGGCGCGCGGTTTGAATGTCGTCGACCTCTCACCTGTCAGCGGCTCCGGCGCAATCGAGGCCGGCAGCGGCGCCAGCCCGGAAATTCGTCTGGTGCGATCGGTCGAAACGCAAGAAAACGATCAGAATGCTCCCGTGACCACACCGCGCGGACAGATGTACGTGTTGACGGTGGGGGTCAGCAAGCTTGCCAATCCGGCGTGGGATCTGGCCAATCCGGCGAATGATGCCACTGCGCTGGCGGATTTGCTGCGTCAGGACAAAGCGCATTTGTTCGCTGGCGTGACTGCGAAGACGCTGACTGATGCGGACGCCACCAAGGCAAACATTATCGATGCGCTCAAGGAAATCGCCGGCAAAGCGACGCCGGACGATGTCGTGGTGATATTCCTCGCAGGCCATGGTCGAACGGTCGACGGCCATTATTATTTTGCACCGAGTGATATGGGCGGTCACGATGCGGCGTTGATGGCGCAGGTCAACGCGGCGAAAACCGACGACACGTTCGACAAAGCGGTCGATGCCGTGTTCCGCGCGGAAGGGCTCGGTCAGGATGAGTTGTTGCCGCTGATCGAGGGCATGCAGGCCACGCGCATCGCATTCCTGTTGGACACTTGCTATTCCGCGACGCTGGCAGATGCGAATGCGGTACTGCGGCATGACGTCAACGATACGGTGACCAACCGGATCGGCCATGCTTCGGGCCGGTTCGTTTTATCTGGGTCGTTTACCGAAGCGTTCGACTCTGCTGCAGGCGCTGATGCGAAAGTCGGTGAGGAGGGACACGGGCTGTTTACGTCGTATTTACTTCGTGCGTTGCAGGGCGACGCGGGGACTGACGACACCGGCCGCATTGATATCTACAAGCTGGCGACGTTCACCCAGCAACATGTCGAGGCCGCCAGCCGCCGCATGCTGGAACAGAACGCGGCAAAGACCGGGGACAAGGAAATGGATGTGCAGCAGCCGGCGTATTATTTTGCCGGCAACGATTTCTTCGCGTTGCGCAAGTTGACGTCGGCCACGGTCGGAAAGTAGCTGTTCCGGTAGACGCTTCTGGACCGGTCGTCACCGAGCGTCGCTGTTTGGGCACCTCGGTGTATTAAGCCTGACGCGGTATTAGCGCCTGGAAGAGTGTCGCGCCGCTGTCGTCGATGAAGTTGAAGCCCAGGCCGTGCGCCTCGAGCCGCATTGTCATGAAGCCGTGCTGGTCGCTGGCAAATTGACCTGGCGGCGGGGTCACCACCGAGCTGATTGCGGAACCGGCGCCACAAGTGATGTAATGCACGCCGTCGACGGCGATATGCTCCAGATTGTGCTCGTGACCGTTGAGGTAAGCGTGCACGCCATGACGGTCGAACAATGGCTTGAACGGCCCGATCATCTCCGGGAAGTCATGGTTCTGGCCGGTGACAGTGAACAACTGGTGGTGACCGACGACGATCTTCCATGCCGCCTTTGAGTTCGCCAGCGCATGCTCCAGCCAGTCAATTTGCGCCTGCTTGTCCTGACCTTGTACTTTGACCTTTGGGCGATGCAGGTACTCCAGGATATAGCGGCTGGTATCGAGAAAAAAGAACTCGGCAACCGTGCCGTCAGGCAATGTCTCGGCCTGCGTATAGTACGGTGCCGGCAGCGACCAGCGTGGACTGGTGGCGGAATAAGCCAGCTGTGCGTCGACGTTGCCCTGGTAGTCGTGGTTGCCCAGAATGACGTGCCATTTCGTCATGAGCGCGGGATCGCTGTAAACGTCCTCGAATGACGTCCGCCATTGCGGATCAGCGACACTGGTTACGCCATTCTCATAAAAATTGTCGCCCACCGAAATAACGAAGCGGCTGCCGATCGACGCGGCACTGCGCGCCATTTGTTGGGCCACCGCGCGCTGGTGCGATGCTCCGTCGCGGCCCCAGTCGCCGATCACGACGAAGTCCAGCGAGGGCGCGCGCGCCTGCGCCGGCAACGTTGCGAAGGCGGCGGCCGCAGGCAGCAGCGAGCGGCGGGACAGTGCAGTGCGGATCATGCCGGGAGCCTCGTGACGTCGGTGCGGACCAGCGAGAGGTTAGCCATACGGCCAAGGCTCGGCCAGACCAAGCCCGCGCACCGGTATCCCGTTCGGCAAAGTGGCGGTGTAAGAATCGTGATGATGGCCGTGCACGATCAGCTTCGCCCCACCGGCCGCGGCGAGGTCATCGATCACCGCATAGCCGTGCCGGTGACAGGACGGCGCCTCGTGCGTCACCAGGATATCGAATCGTTGTTCTGCGAGCCGGTCGACGTCGTCAGGAAAAATCGAATCGCGATGCCACAGCGGTAAGCCGCCGCGCCACCACCGCGATTCTGGTAGCGCCGCAAGAAACGCGTCCTTGTTGCGGAACCGTGGCGATTCGATCTGTTGCGCCCCGTCATCCAGCCGCGGATACCAGACCGAGGGTTTGAACACGCCAGGCAGGCCGGCGACGCGGTAACCCTCCAGGTCGGTCACTCGGAAGCCCAGATCGCCGTCCGGATGATCGTCGACGAGATTGTCATACGCCGCTTCCGTTTCACATTCGTGATTGCCGAGGATCCACGACACGCGCCAACCTGCCGCCATCACCGCAGCGAGTTCCTGGTGCAGCGGACGTGGGCAGTCCAGATCGCCCAACAGAACGAGGGTCGCTGGGGGATGGGCGAGACAGGCGCGGATGATTGGCGAAAAATTCCGGTGCGGATCGCCGGCGAACAGGATCATTGGTCCGATGCGCATCCGGCCGTCGCTGACCCTGTCCGGGGTGGCGCAGCCGGCAGATTGTCCGTCCGCTCGATGAAGTCAGCGACGTTGTCGTGCAATTGCACCAGCGCTTCCTGTGTCAGGTACACCATGTGCCCCGACTGATAGCATCGGTACTCGATATTGTCCCGCAAATCCTGGGGAATCGGCAAATGCCGCATCTCATACCTGCCCTCGAAGTACGGCGTCAGCAGGTCGAAATATCCGGCATTGACCTGCACCTTCAGTAAGGGGTTGGTGGTCATCGCATGCGCCAGATCCGGCATGACGTTCGCCGTCTGGTCGAATGGCGGAGCGTTCTCCTGAGCGTCCGGTGGCTGGTGGGAGTAATCCCATTTATCATCGATGTCGTCGACCTCGGGTCGGTACGATTTCTCCTCGTCATACTTCAGGACCCGGCGCGCATAGTCGTTGAAACTTGAGACATAAGCCGAGCCGACGGCTGCCTCGGACGGATCGTAGCGTGCTTTGCGGCTCATTCGATCCAGTGCATGCCCCTCGAACCGTGTGTCGGTCGTGCCGACTATCAGGCTGCGGTCGCGCAGCAACTCCTGGCGGAATTCGTCGGGACTGACCCGCAGGTCCGCTCGACGCAGATAATCCTCGGACAGGCCGGTGAACTCGTGCAGCTTCGCGATGACCGTCTCACGCGTGGCCTGATCCAAACTCGCCCCAGCGGCCAGGGCGGCGGCGTAGTCGCCCATTGCGAAACGTTCCACCTGGCTCAGCAGGGTTGACGGCACCGGAGTGGATCGCTGGTCCGGCGGCTGATGATGATACCACGCCGTTGCCGCATATGTCGGCAGCCCCAACTGGTACGGCAGGTCGTTGCCGGGCGACGTTTTAGGTTGATCCGGATACAGATTCGCGGCGAGCACCTGCGACAACATGATGACGCCGTTGAAGTCGACGCCAGGATCGCTTTGCAGCAGGTTCACCAGCACCGCAGCGCGCGTTGTTCCATAGCTTTCGCCAAACAAATACTTCGGCGAATTCCAGCGTTGGTATTTGGAGAGGAATGCCGTAATGAAAGCGGCAAAAGCATGCGCATCTTCGTCAATGCCGTAGAACGCTTTGTCTTTGTCGGCTCCGGAAACCCGGCTGAACCCGGTGGAAGGTGCGTCGATGAAGACAAGGTCACTGGCATCGAGCAGGCTTTGATCGTTGTTCACCAGGCGGTACGGCGCCGGTGCCGAATGCATGGCATTTGCCGTAGCCACCCGCCTCGGTCCAAAAGCCCCCATATGCAACCAAACCGTCGCCGATCCTGGGCCTCCATTAAACAAAAAAGTGATGGGACGAGCAGATGCTTCGATATTTCGTTTTAAATATGCAACATAGAACATCGACGCGACCGTGGGAGGATTTTTCGGGCTGTCATCCGTGTCGCCCTTGGCGGCAGTGTCGCTTGTGGGCGCGGCGTCGTCCCAATCTTTCGGATGCACCAGCAACGTGCCCGCCACCGCACAATAGTCGATCTTCGCGCCCCCGACGGTGACCGAGCCGTCGCTCCAGACCTCATTCCGCACGGTGTGGGGTGGGGCGGCGTCACTATCGGTGGTGGACGGTTTCGGCGCCGGATGCTCGGTGGCCGGCGCCGCGCAATGCGGGACTGGTGGCGGTGTCCGCACCTGGGCCAAAGCGGGCAGCCCGCATGTCAGGACGACCATGACGATCGCCATAAGCCTGGCGGCCGCAGACGCTGCCCGCCGGAGACGTTGGTCCGGCGGGCATAGGTTCAGGCACGGATCGCGGATCGGCATGGTCCTTCCTGACCGAAGCGTGGTCCGCCAGTATGGCGGCATCAAGGCCAAAGGAGAAAGCCGATGCCGGCTCGCACGGGTGCAGAATTCTTGCGCGGACTGAAGGACGATCGCCAGATCTGGGTCGGAAGCGACAAAGTCACCGATGTCGTGTCGCACCCGGCGTTCTCGGGTGCGGCCAAAGGGCTGGCCGCGGTGTTCGACCTCCAATGGGAGGCGCCCGAAGATTGTCTGTTCCCCGATCCGGAGACCGGCGAGCTGATCAATGTCAGTCACATGATCCCACGCTCTCCCGTGGACGTGCAGCGACGCCATCGCGGACTGCGGCGCATCTCCGAACACACCGTGGGCGTAATGGGGCGGACGCCGGATTATATGAACGTCACCTATGCGGGGTTCGCCGGTTGCGCGCATGAATGGGCGGAGCATGGCAACGAGGCAGGGGCCGCGCGTCAGGTCGAATATCAGAAATTCCTGCGGCGCAACGACATTTGCCTGACCCACACGCTGATCCATCCGACGATTGACAAGGCGAAGGACGAGATCCCTGGGCTTGAAAACGACGTCATACTGCGAAAGGTCTGCGATACCGAGCACGGCATCATCGTGCGTGGCGCGCGCATCCTGGCGACATTGGCGCCATTCGCCGATGAGCTCGCGGTCTACCCGGCCCGCCCGCTGCCGGAAGACGGCGACAAATTTGCCGTCTCGTTTTGCATTCCGATGGCCACACCTGGCCTGAAGTTTATTTGCCGCGACAGTGTCGCGGGAACCAATAACGTGTTCGACCATCCGCTGTCGTCGCGTTTCGATGAGCAGGACGCGTTCCTGATTTTCGACGATGTCGAAGTGCCGCGCGACCGCTTGTTCATCGACGCCAATGTCAAGGTTTACAACCAGGTGATGACTCGCAGCTGGCATTCGAATGTCATGCAGCAGACCATGGTTCGCGCGGCCACGAAGCTGGAGTTTGCCTGGGGTCTCGCAACGGCGCTGGCCGAGGCGATCAACGACAAGAGTCCGGCAGCGCAACAAATGTTGGGGGAGTTGTGGTGTTACGCCGAACTCGCCCGTTGCGCGGTGCAAAACGCCGAGGACCATTGCAACGAATGGGGCGATGGCGTGTGGTTCCCCGACGGTCCGCCGCTGATGGCGCTCAAGGCGATGATGCCGTTCTGGATGCCGCGCGCCAGTGAGATCATCAAGCTGTTGGGGTCGCATAACCTGCTGGCGACTCCCACCTGGCACATGATGCAGAATCCGGACCTGCGGCCGTTCATCGACAAATATTTGCGCGGCGCTGGCGAAATCGATGCGGAGCGGCGCATTCGATTGTTCCGCCTGGCCTGGGATTATGCCGGCACGGCTCTCGCGTCACGGGTGGAGTTGTATGAGCGGTTTTACCTGACCTCGGGTGCGCGCAATCAGCAGCGCGCCCAGGGATTGGCGAAACGGGACAGTGCGCTCGCGCTGGTGGAGCGGTTTTTGACCGAACCCGTGGATTGACGGCGCCTTGCCTGATGTTGGGCGAAGTGGAATCCTGCTCGCCTGAAAAGTCCAGGAGGCAGGATCGTGATTGAGCAAACGCTGGACATCGTCACCAAGGATGGGGCGATGGAAACGTTCATCGTCCATCCGGACCGTGGCGCGCATCCGCCGGTGCTGTTCTTGATGGATGCGCCCGGCGTCCGTGAGGAATTGCGCGATATGGCGCGTCGCCTCGCCACGGTGGGTTATTTCGTGATGCTGCCGAATCTTTATTACCGTGCCGGCCACGACACGATTTACGGTTCGGATGTGCTGACCAAGGGCAGCGCCGAGCAGGCCCGGATGCGCGCAGTGCGCACCAAGATGACCATTCCGCCTGTGATGGACGATATTGCCGCGATGATCGCCTATGCCGACCGTCAGGCGGCTGCAAAATCCGGTCTGGTCGGCACCCATGGTTATTGCATGAGCGGTCCGTACTCGCTCGCCGCCGCCGCGCGGTATCCGGACCGGATTACTGCTGCGGCATCGTTCTATGGCACCTGGCTGGTATCAGAGAATGAAGAGAGCCCGCATCTCAACCTCGCCAAGGCCAAAGGCGAACTCTATATCGCCTGCGCCGAACACGATGAACTGGCACCATTGCCGATGGTGGAGGAACTCAAAGGCCTGTTCGAGAAATCCGGCAATCCGGGAGCGTTGGAAATGTATCCGCACGTGCATCATGGTTTCGCGTTTCCGCAGCGTTGGTGTTACGACAAGCCGGCTGCCGAGCGCCACTGGGAACGCCTGATCGCGCTTTATCGCCGCCGGCTGGGATGATATGGCAATGGAACTTTGGAACCACTGCGAAAATCCTTATCCATTCGTGCCGGCCGAGGTTTTGGACGCCGCTCCGTCGGTACGCGCCAGCCTTCCGAACAAATATTGCGAGCCGGAGATCGCCGCCCGCCTCTACGATGAGGTGTTCGAGGAATATCAACATTGCGATGATATCGGTTTACATATCGTCACCAATGAACATCATTCGGGGATCAACAATCTCTGGGCTGCCAGCCCGGTCATCACCGGTGTCGTTGCACGGCTGACCAAGAAAGTTCGCATTCTGTCGCTTGGAACGCTGATCACCGTGCGACCCGATCCGGTGCGTGTGGCGACTGAATATGCCACGATCGATGTACTCTCGCGCGGGCGCCTGGATATTGGCTTTGTGAAGTCCGGCGCCACCGAAATGACCTCCGGCGACGCCAACCCAATGCGCATCCGCGAACGCGAATGGGAAGCGATCGACCTGATCGAGAAAGCCCTGACCTCGCATGACGGACCGTTCAGTTGGGAGGGCAAGTTCTTCTCTCACGCGCATGTGAACATTTGGCCGCGTCCGTACCAAACGCCTCGTCCCGAGTTCTGGGCTGCCACCTCCGATCTTCCCACCTGCGCCGAACTGGGTCGCCGCAGCATCATCAACACGCTGCTGTTCGGCGGTTATGACCGCACGCGAACTGCGTTCAACACGTATAAACAGGCGCGGGCGGTGGCCGGACTACCGGCACCCGGCGAGGACCGCTTTTCCTACATGGCGTTCTGCTACGTCGGCGATACCGATGGAGAAGCGTTCCGGATCGGCCAGAAAATTCCTTGGTTCCTGACTGTCAGCATCAAAAGCGCGTCGCAGATGTCGAAATTCATGCCTGGCCAGATCCCGCCCGAGATGACGCCTGCCGCGTGGCGCGCCGGCGCATCCAAACGGCCGACCGATCTCTCAGTCGAGAGCCTGGTGCGCCAGGGCCAGATGTTCTGCGGCAATCCGGACACCGTGGTGCGTCAGATCAAGGATTTTCGTCAAAAGGTCGGCGGGGTTGGCCGGATTATCATGATGACCCGTCAGGGTCTCGTGACGCATGCCGAAGCGATGAAGAGTTTTTCGCTCGCGGCGAAGGAAGTGCTGCCGCAGTTGCAGGGTCTTGCACCGGTCGATCTCGATATGCCGACGGCAGCACAATGACCTTGGAGCGCGTTGGGCCGTTCGAAGTTGAGACACTTCGCGTCGGTACTGGGCGGCCGGTCTTGCTGATCCATGGCGTCAATCCAGTCCACCCCGCCGCGCCGTTTCTTGCGAAGCTGGCGGCCCAAGCCGAGGTGATCGCCCCCTCGCATCCCGGCTTTGGCGGCTCGCCGCTGCCGCCGGATTTCGATACGATGTATGATCTGGTGCAGCTCTATCTGGCGATTCTCGACGGCATTGCACAGGATAATGCAACTGTCATCGGATTTTCCTTCGGTGGCTGGATTGCCGCCGAACTCGCGGTTGTGAACCCGAAACGTCTCGGCCGTCTGATCCTGGTCGATCCGGTTGGCATCAAACCGGGGGGTCGCGAAGACCGCGACATCGTGCATTTCTTCAACACCGATCCGAACGAACTGAATCGGTGTAGCTGGCACGATCCGGCGCGACGGCCGGTGGGGATTTATGGCCTCGGCTGGCAGGCGACGATCAGCGAGGCGATGACCGATCAGGAAATGATTTCGTTCGCCAGAAACTGGGATGCCCTGTGCCTGTATGCCTGGAAGCCGCATATGTACAACCCGCAATTGAGGCATTGGCTGCACCGGATCAGCGTTCCGGTAAAGCTGATCTGGGGCGAGTCGGACCGTATCGTCACCCCAGAGTACGGCCGCGCCTACGCTGGTCTCATTCCGGGTGCGGAATTTGCGATCATCCCCGGCGCCGGCCATCACCCGGAACTGGAGCAACCGGATGCATTTGTAACCGCCGTCACGGAATTTCTGGGTCCACAGCAATGATGTTCATCATTCGCACCGGCGGCGAGCAACCGGCCGGGACCGGTTTCGCCATCCGGTTGACACGATGCACGCCGGCTCTGGTCTCTGGTGGCAAGCGAGATTTTTTCTGCGACGGCGACCCCGACGCTGCGAGGAAACAGCTCCTCAATGTGGTGTCCGTGCACGACGGTTGGTACGCGGACGACACCGGCGGCGGAGTGGCTATCTGGGGTCAGGGGCGATTCTGGGAAATCCGTGACACACCGTTCACGGTGCGGGAGACCTCCGCCGATGGGCCACTACAATCTTCGGCTGCCGCAGACGGCGATGTCGTGAATGTGCGCCAGGCGATCTTTGGCGTTTGATGCGCGGCGGGGTTACGGCCCGCAATCCACGATCAGCGGATCATAGCCCAATACCCGCATGAACCGCAGCAAATCCTCCGAACGCAATGTGGTCGATGCGGCATTATGCAGCGGATGAAAGTTCACCCACTCGCTTTTCGGCAGGTCTTCGTCCACGACGACGGTGACGCGCCGCTGCCGGTCGTTGATCAGACCAAACGGAGTGACCGAGCCGGGCGTCAGGCCCAGTACCTCCCATAGCAACTCCGGCTTGCCAAACGATAACCGGGCCGCATGCACGCGCTTTTCCAGCCGATTGAGGTCGGCGCGTTTGTCGCCCGGCATCATGGCCAGCCAGATCTTGTCTTTCTTATCTTTCAGGAACAGATTTTTGCAGTGCAAGCCGGGGATTTTGTTGTGCCAGGCGCGACCTTCCTCGACGGTGAAGATGGGCGGATGAGCCATTGTACTATGCTCGATGCCAAGCTCGTCGAACAAAGCGAACAGATCCTCTTGCGTCGCCACCATCGGGTCACCTGCCAGGCGCGGTTTACTGAGGCGCCAGCAGTGCGCAGAGCGCTCGCACATCCTCAACCTGTTCCAGTTGGTCGACCAAATCGATCAACCCGGTGGCCGCCAAGGGCTCCTGCGCAAACTCCAGACAGCGCAGGAATTTCCGCACATGCTGCTCCCGGGTCAACGGCCGTGCCGGATTGGCCAGCATCGTGTCGCAGGTCCAACGCAATATCTCGCCGGTGCGCAATGTGACCTCGACACGTTGCGGAGCCAAGGCGTTCGGGTCCGGATTGCCATTCATCTCGGTCACGATGCGCAGTGCCAGCTCATGCGTCGCCTTGTCGGTCAGTGCGTCGCCCCGGCAATGGTCGATATCGACAGTACCTGTCAGCAATGCTTTGGCGCCGATGAACGCCATACACAGCCTTGCATAAAATGCATTCGGCGCCGGCACATCGGGCCGCGCGACCAGACGATGGGTCAGCGGCGGCACGATCACGCGCACACGGCGCACCTGGTCCGCGCGGAAGCCGTGTTGCTCGCGCAACGTCAGCAGCCCTTCGATCCCGCCGTGTGTCGCGCGGCCGGCGGGCCAGGGCTTATGGCTCATTTCGCAAACGCGCCAGTCACGGCCAAGCCCGCCCCAGATCCGCTGCATGTCCCAGCTGCCTTCGAACAGCGGAAAGTAGCCGTAGCGGCCTTCGAATATATCGCGCGGCCCGGCAACCCCGGACGTTGCGAGGCCAACGGCGCGGATTGCGCTCGTGGCGTTGAACCCGATCTGCATTGGCAACAGCACGTTGCCTTCGGCGTGCGGCTGCATCGTGCCACTGGTCTGGCCGTATTGCAGGCCAAACGCATCCGCGATCCGCTCGGCGTCCAGGCCCGCCATGACCGACAATCCGGCGACGGCGCCAAAGCCGCCCGCGGTGGCGGGCCGGAAGAAGCGGAACCCCGCCGTGGCGGCCAGGCCCAGATTGGCGGCGATGTCGATGCCGGCGACCACGGCGGCGATCAGGTCCCGGCCTGAGACTCCGCCCTCGCGCTCTGCCATTGCCAGAACTGCCGGCAACAATGTTGCCATTGCGTGCACGACCGCGCCTTCGTGCAGACAGTCGAACTCCTGATTGTGCACCTGTGTGCCGTTCACGAACGCTGCCGTCGGTGCCGGGCCGCGTTGGCTGGTGCCCCAAACGGTTGCCTCATCGCCGCGACCCCAGGCGCTGGCGGCAGTTCGGACCGCCTCCATGTCGGTCGCCGACGATCCGGCGATGCCAACGCCCAAGGTGTCCAGGATCCAGATTTTGGCTGCTGCAATGGCTGGTTCCGGAAGGCGATCGAACCGCACAGCGGCGACATGGGCGGCGAGACGTTCCGCTGCGAGGCCATTCGCCATTCGCGTCACCCCGCCCGCATGGCGCGGACGAACCATGAAGTATTGTAGCGCAGCATCGAGATATAATCCGGCGCCGGCCCGTCCGGCTTCGACAAGGCGTCAGAGTAGAGTGGCCCAGACACGGTTGCGCCGGTCTCTTGCGCCAGCGTTTTCGTGATCCTGGAATCGGTCATATTCTCCAGAAACACCATGCGAACCCGTTCCTGTTTGACCTGCCGGACCAGCGCCGCGATCCCTTTGGCGGAGGGTTCGGCATCGGTGGAAATGCCCTCGGCTGCGAGGAACGTCACGCCGTAACGGTCGCCGTAATAGCCGAACGCGTCATGCGTGGTGACGATGCGCCGCGCCGAAGCGGGAATGGCAGCGAACTGGGCGGCGATCCAGGCGTCTGTCTGTTCGATCTCGGCAACAAAAGCGGTGGCGTTGCTGCGCCAGGTTTCGGCATGGCTCGGATCCGCCTCGACCAGCCCGGACGCGATGTTCCGGACATAGATGACGCCGTTACGTGGGTTCTGCCAGGCGTGTGGATCAAGCGCCATGGCGTCACCCTCACGCAGTTGCCGCGGCACCACACCGCTGGACGCGACAACCCGCACACCCTTGAAATCGGAGGCCTGGGCAAGCCGTACCATCCAGCCCTCCAGGCCAAGCCCGTTCTCGACCAGCATGGCGGCGGCAGACAGAGACCGGGAATTGGCGGCAGTGGGCTGGTAGACATGGACGTCCGCATCGGGCGGCACCAGACTTGAGACGTTGATAAGGGACCCCCCAACGCGACGCACCATGTCGGCAAGGATCGAGAAACTTGCGACTATTCCAGCGCTTTCAGCCCATCCGCGCGTTGGCTGGAGTGCAATCGAGGCGAGCGAACCAACCATCAAGGCGCGGCGACGGGTGATGTTGGGTGCGTTCGATAGCAAGTTTGGTGTCATTTGCCTGGCCGCCCCTGCTGCTATGGCGCAATCTGCCGCTGAATGCGACATGGTCGCCGCCATGTCCAGCTTCCCGGTTCACGTCATCGGTGCCTCCGGCCGATCCGGCACTGCCCTGGCCCGGATATTGGGGTCGCGGATCGTGCCGGTGGTGCGAGACGCGGCGAAATGGACGGCACTTGGCTTCGGCGTGGCGCCGGTGGTCGCCGACCTGAACGATTCGACCTCTATTGTGCGGGCTTTGCGCGGGGCGACCCACATGGTGAGTTGTGTTCACGCAAGTTTTGCCCCCCGGTTGATCGCAGCCGCGCCGGAGGGGGCGCGGCTGGTGCTGTTGGGCAGTACTCGGAAATTCACGCGCTGGCCGGATGCGCACGGCAACGGCGTGCTGGTGGGCGAGGCAGCGTTCCTGCAATCGGGCCGCGCCGGTGTCATGCTGCATCCGACCATGATCTATGGCGCTCAGGGTGAGGACAACGTGCAGCGGCTGGCAGAACTGATACGGCGGTTGCCGGTGCTGCCCTTGCCCGCGGGGGGACGATCGCTGGTGCAGCCGATTCACCAGAGCGACGTCACGCGGGCGATTCTCGCGGCGTTGCAGCATCCGTGGGCCGGACCTCAAACCATGGTGATCGCAGGACCGGAACCGATATCGTATCTCGCGTTCATCCGCGCGGTGGCGTTGGCCTCCGGAACGAGGCAGCCTCGCATGTTGACGGTACCTGCGGGCCCGATGATTGCGCTCGCGGCGCTGACCCGGTTTCTGCCGGGTGTGCCAACGATTGAGGGCGCGGAAATCCGCCGATTGCTTGAGGACAAGGCGTTCGACATCGGCCCAATGCGTGCGGTACTGGGAGTTACGCCGATCTCGTTGCGCGAGGGGCTTGCGCTGACTTTTGCGTCACTCCATCGTCGCGGCGGAGATTGAACTGGCCGTTACATAGCAGGAGCTCTGCATGCCTATCATCAACCGGATCGCTGAATTCCACGCCGACATGACCGAATGGCGCCGCGACCTGCACGCGCATCCCGAGTTGTCGATGCAGGAATTCCGCACCTCGGCGATGGTGCAGGAGAAGCTGAAATCGTTCGGCGTCGATGAAATCATCACCGGTATGGCGGGCACCGGCGTGGTTGGCGTGATCCGGGCCGGCACCTCGGATCGCGCGATCGGCTTGCGGGCGGACATGGATGCGTTGCCGATCCATGAGGAAACCGGCCTGGACTACGCCAGCCAGAATCCCAACGTCATGCACGCCTGCGGCCATGACGGGCACACCACAATGCTGTTGGGCGCGGCGAAATATCTGGCGGAGACGCGCAACTTCGATGGCACCGTGTATCTGGTGTTCCAGCCCGCCGAGGAATTCGAGGGTGGCGCCGACGCGATGGTCCGGGACGGGCTGTTCACTCGCTGCCCGATGGAGCAGATTTTCGGCCTGCATAATTGGCCACAATCGCCCGAGGGCACCTTTTTGTGGCGCTCCGGCGATGTTATGGCGGCAGTCGGCTGGATCGACATCACGATCACCGGCAAGGGCAGCCATGGCGCGTTTCCGCATCAAGGGGTCGATCCGGTGGTCGTGGCGTCCACAATCGTGACAGCGCTGCAAACGATCGTTTCCCGGAATATGGAGCCAATCCAGGGCGGGGTGGTTTCGATCGGCCACATCTCGGGCGGCGATGCGTATAATATTCTGCCCGAGCGTGTGGTCATGAAGGGGACCGCCCGGTGGTTCCGTCCGCAGGTCGGGGATATCATCGAGAAGGGCGTGCACCGTCTGGCCACCGGGATCGCTGCCAGTTTCGGCGCCAAGGCCGAGGTGAAGTTCGCGCGGCATTGTCCGGCGACGGTTAATGACGAAGACGCGACGGTGGTCGCGGTGGCGGCAGCGGAAGCGATTGCGGGTCACGCGAAAGTGAAGCACATGCCGATGCCAACCATGGGCGGCGAGGATTTTGCCTACATGCTGGAGAAGAAGCAGGGCGCCTATCTGATGCTTGGCGGCGGCCGGGGCAAGGATGAGCCGCTGCTGCATCATCCGAAGTACGACTTCAATGATGCGATCCTGCCGATCGGGTCGTCGTGGTATTCGACACTTGTGGAGCGGCATCTGGGTCGGAAGGGGTGATCGACCGGCCCTAACGCCTCGCAATCAGCTGGATGCCGGGTTTTTGGTTCGGGAAGAACCATGGCGCCTTAAAATACGGTCGCAGCGCGTGCCTGAGGCCTTCTTTGGTGAAGAGTGTCAGGTGCTCAGGGGGTTTGACGGCTTCCCAGGTGAACAAGTGACGGCGCACTGAAAAATGCCCGGCGTCTGGCGTCGACAGAAACAGGATCCCGCCCGGTACTAAAGCGCGCGACAGCGATGCAATGAATTTGTCGGTATCGGGAACGTGTTCGACGACTTCCGTACAATAGACCATGTCGAACGCCTGCGTTGCGGTAACTTCGTCGACGGTGCTTTGCAGAAATTGATTATTCGGGAAATTCTGGCGGGCGATTTTCACGGCTTCCGGGTTGAGCTCAATCCCGGTCGCGGTGAAGCCATTCCATCGCGCCGCTTCGACCGCGCAACCAATATTGCAACCGACGTCCAGGAAGCGGCGCCCGCTGGTTAGCCACTTCAGCAAGAATATCCGGCGTTTCTCAAGCGCAAGTTTTTTTGCCATCTTGCCGACATGAACGGTATCCCCGTAATGGTTGGTGTAAAAATCACTCAGTGCCTCGATCGGCGGAACCCGATCGGGAAACAGTGTCCCACATTCGTTGCAAATGAGCATCTTATTAAACGCCAGGCGAGGATCAGCGCTCATCATGCCGGCGAAAGTCTCGCGCACGTCTGTTGTGTGTTCGAACTGACGTGACCAGCTTTGCCTGTCGAACTGCGCTGTGAGACGTCCCGAGGCGCAGGCCGGACAGGTGGTACGCGATTGCTGTTCGCTCAATTGGGACTGCATGAAAAAGCCTCGATTCCTGCCGGACAATGCGATCGTTGAGCTGTACTCGGCCGCGTACTGACCTACAAGACTGTCATTCCAGACGATACGGTGCAGAAGGCGGATCAGGCGCCCAACCGTTTGCGGATTGCCGCTGCCCGTTTCAGAACGGTTCGCGCCCGCTCCACCACCGGCACGTCGATCATTGCGCCCTCGAACTGCACAGCGCCCAGTCCTCTGGCGTAGGCGTCATCGTAAGCGGCGACCATTTGTTCGGCGCGGGCAACTTCGGCGGGCGGCGGCGAAAACTCTTCGTTCAGGACCGGGACCTGCAACGGGTGGATTGCGCTGGCACCGACAAAGCCGAGCCGGCGGGAACGGCGCACGATGGCGCGGAATGCGTCCTGGTCGCGGAAGTCGGCAATCGAGCCGACAAAACCCATCGGCATCACGCCGGCGGCGCGGGCGGCGAACAGCATGTGCTGCTTGGGATAGAACAACGCCTCGGGTTCGGATTGCATGCCGGCATCGGCGGCGAAATCCTCCGATCCCAGGCTCAGTGAGACGATGCGGGGATGGCATTTGGCGATTTCCTCCATGCGGAAGAAGCCACGCGTGGTTTCCACAAGCACCGCGAACTTCATCGATCCGGCGGGCAGATTTCGTTCTGTTTCAAGTTCGTCGACGATCTCGGCGACGGCGAGGACATGCTCCGGACTGTCGACCTTGGTCAGCATCAGGGCGGAGATGCCCGGGATCACCGCGGCCTCGACGTCGCGCACCAGCATGCGCCACGGACGGTTGACGCGGACCAGCACGTCGGCGCCGTTGCGGGAGACATGCGGGATGGCGCCGGCGATCAAGGTGCGGGCAAGGTCTTTTTGCGAAGGCGCGACCGCGTCCTCCAGGTCCAGGATGATGCCGTCGGCACCGCGGTCGGCACCGGTCTTGACGAATTTGTCGACGTTGACCGGTACGAACATCAAAGAACGCCAGACGGGTAGGTCTTCGCGCATGGAACTTTCCTCCGTGGTCCGGGTCGGTCGGACTTTGCAATTTCACAGTGTGTGGCTACGGTTAGCCGGGTCAAGCCCCGGCTGCACCCGGTCAGCCGCCTCACGCCTCCTTGATCACGCCATCGGCCGCCAGCGCATCGATCCGCGCCGCGCCCAGGCCGATAGATTGCAAAACGGAACGCGAGTGCTGCCCCAGAGTGGGCGCCGGCGAGCGAAACCGTCCAGGTGTGTCGGACAGGCGTGGGATGATGTTGTGCATCAGCACCGAACCGGCTTCGGCGTCCGGAGCCTCGACCAGCACGCCGCGACCATGGACATGCGGGTCCTCCAACAACTGGTCGATTTCATAGACCGGATTGGCGGTGACCTCGGCCGCTTCGAAGATCGTCATGTTCTCAGCCAGCGTGCGAGCGGCAATGAACTCGCCGACCGCCTGATCGCAGGCGTCGATGTTGCGTACGCGATCCGTGTTGGTACGGAACCGCGGGTCATCGATCATCTCCGGCTGGCCGATGGCACGGAACACGCGTTCCGCCATCGCCTGGATCGACGCCGAGATCGCAATGAAGCGATTGTCGCTCGTCTCGTAGACATTGCGCGGCGAGGTGGTCAGCGAACGGCTGCCGGTCCGTCGCGGCTTCTGACCGCTGACCTTGTAAATCGCCGCATCCGGCCCCAGCACGGAAATCATCGGTTCTAACAAAGGCAAATCGATCACCTGGCCTTTGCCGCCCCGCTCGACCACCCGCAGCGCCACCATGATTGCATAGGCGCCATAAAGTCCTGAGATCATGTCAGCCATTGCCAGCGGCGGCAGCACCGGAGGGCGGTCTTCAAACCCGTTTTTCGAGGCGAAGCCCGACATTGCCTCCACTAATGTTCCGAAACCGGGACGATCGCGATAGGGTCCGTCCTGACCGAAGCCGGTGATCCGCACGATGATCAACCTCGGATTGCGCTGATGCAGTACATCCGGCCCAAAGCCCATTTCCTCCAGCGTTCCTGGGCGGAAGTTCTCAATCAGCACATCGGATTTTGCCAGCAGTTCGTGCAGCACATCTTTGCCCGCCTGGGGACGCAAATTCAGCGCCAGACTCTTTTTGTTGCGCGCATAGACCTTCCAGTGCAGCGACAGGCCTTTGACCCGCCACGCACGCAACGGATCGCCGACGGTCGGGTCCTCGATCTTGATCACCTCGGCACCCTGATCAGCGAGCTGCAAACTTACCATGTTGCCGGCAACCAGTCGTGACAAATCGACAACGCGAAGTCCGGCCAGCGGTACCGGCGCAGTGGGGTCGAATTCAATGCGTGGGATCATCCTGAACGTTCTCCTGGGGCGCCAACGCCACTCCACAGGCGCCGGAATGTGGTCTATGTCTGCGTCAGACACAGGTGGCCCGCAAGGGCTGAAACGGGAATCGCCCAAGGGAGCTGCATTACGGTGCAAACCCCAAGGCGGCCGCCCCCGCGACTGTAACGACGAGTCCTGGCCCATCCATGCCATTGCCGAAAGGTGAGAAGGCGGGTCCGGACAAAGACTCGTGAGCCAGGAGACCGGCCTGTGTCGAGATCGCGCGCGTGCCGATGGGGCGGGGTGCACCCATGGCGTCGGGGAGAAACCCGGAATGCGGGAGATCGGCACAGGACCGATGGAGGCCCCGTATGCGTGCATTGTTCGCGCTGCCGGTAACGATCTTTGTTACGCAAATAGCCGTTGCCCAACCGGTGGTGACAATTCCCGATACCGTCATAACCGCGACACGAACCCCAACGCCGGTGACGGATATTCCCGCCGGTGTAACGGTTATCGACCGCCAGGCGATCGACGCAAGCGGCGCCACCACTCTGGGCGACGTTCTGGCCACGGTTCCGGGTCTGCATGTCAGCCCCTCGGGCGGTCCAGGAGGGCAGTCCAGCGTGTTCTTGCGCGGCACCAACTCGGGGCATGTATTGGTGTTGCGGGATGGCATGCCGATCAATGATGGCTCAGACCAATCGGATGCATTCAATTTCGGCATCGATACGCTGTCCGACATCGAGCGCATCGAAGTGGTGCGTGGGCCGATGGCGGCACTGTATGGCTCCGGCGCGATCGGTGGTGTGATCAACCTGATCTCACGTCGCGGCACCACAGGTGCCCCGCTTCTGCAAATGGATCTGTCCGGCGGCTACCCCGCCACAATTCAGGGTTCCGCACAGGCCAGCGGCGTGACCGGGCCGTTCGATTATGCGTTGACCCTCGAGAGCCAGTCCCACCGCGGCTTCGACAGCACACCGCAACGCATGACCAACATCTACACCGGCACGCCGCAAGGCTTCCGCGACCGGATTGCGACCGCGAATCTTGGCTATACGCCAATCGAGGGCACGCGGCTGTCGCTGTTCCTGCGCGGCAGTGAGACGCTGTTCGGCTTCAATACTCTTGGCTCGCCGACCTTCGATGACTCGAATTCGTTCGGCACGGTGAGTTCAGTGCTCGGACGGATAGGTGTGACATCGAAGCTGTTCAACGGGGTTTACGAGACCGGTGTGTTCCTCGGCCGCTTGCAGGACGACCGGCGCTATCTGGAGCAACTCGATCTCGCGGATCCCAATCTGCAGGCGGTTGATGACCGATATCACGCGTACCGGACGGATTTCCAGTGGAACAATACCGTCCACCTGAACGATCTGCTGCCGTCCACCGTGCTGACCTCCAGCGACCTGACGTTCGGGTATGAGCACACGGTCGATACCATCAACGTCCGGGTCAACGAATCGTTTGCCGGCTTTCCGTTCACGCAGTCGGCCCGCGCGAGCATGACAACGGATGCCGCGTATACCGGAGTAACCACAACCATTTGGAAGCGCCTGATTGTAACCGGGCAGGTGCGCCAGGATTGGGTGTTCGACAACGCGCCGACGACCTGGCGTCTCGGCTCGGTGTTGTTGGCGCCTGAGATCGGCACGTCGTTCAAAGCCGC
Source organism: Acetobacteraceae bacterium (assembly GCA_049519555.1). Classification (GTDB taxonomy): domain Bacteria; phylum Pseudomonadota; class Alphaproteobacteria; order Acetobacterales; family Acetobacteraceae; genus Rhodopila. The sequence continues at coordinate 23,428 of JBEKQQ010000025.1, read as the reverse complement.
TTACGGTACGTCGTTCCGCGCGCCGTCCTTGTTCGAGTTGTATGGCGTCGATTCAAGCGGGACCGTCGGCAATCCCGCGTTGAAACCCGAGACCGCCCAGGGATGGGAGGTAGGATGGACCACGACGGTTCCAGTATTGGGCCATGCCGATGCGGTGACGTTTGGCGCGACATATTTCAATGAACAGGTGAATGATCTGATCATTGGCGTGTTCACCCCGATCGTCACCTCGGTCAATGTCGGGTCCGCCCATATCCAGGGCGTGGAGACGGAGTTCACGGTGCGTCCCGCAACATGGTTGATGCTGCACGTAAGCTATACATTTACCGATGCGATTTCCGACGACCAGCCAACTTCCGAAGGTTCCGAGTTGTTGCGGCGGCCACGCAATGCGGCCTCTGCCGACGTGACGGTGATGCCGATACCGCACCTGCGCATCGTCTCTACGGTGATTTACACCGGGCCATCGCACGATTTCCTCTACGACAATCAGGACAATGCAATCGGTTACGGCGTTGGGCAGCATGGGATCGTTGCCAATATGACGGTGGCGTATGACGTGACGCCGAAGGTGCAGGTGCATCTTGACGGCACCAACATCTTCAACTCGCGGTTTGAACCGGTGAACGGCTATCAGATGCCGGGTGCCGCCGTCGTGGCTGGCGTTCGATTGCGCTGGTAATCCGCGCCGGCGGGAAATCTGATCCCCGCCCAGAACCAGCCCGCCCAGAAGCAGCCCGCCCAGAACCAGAAGGAGGGCCATGAAGGGCTTGCACAGCCCCAACCGTCTGTGTAAGGGTGGCTCAGTTGCGAGTGGTTCGCATTTGCACAGCAGGAAACGGCCGCATGTTCGTCAGTATGATCATTGTCTTCCGCGAGGTCATGGAGGCAGGCCTGATCGTCGGGATCGTCCTGGCGGCTACCAAAGGGGTCGTCCGGCGCGGCCGCTGGATCACGGGCGGGATCGCGGCCGGAGTGGCCGGAGCCACAACGGTAGCGCTGTTTGCGACCACGTTGTTTGAGGCGTTCCAGGGTGCCGGCCAGGAAGTCTTCACCGCGGCCATCCTGGGCTTTGCCGTGGTAATGCTGACCTGGCATGTCGGTTGGATGGCGCATCACGGACGCGAAATGGCCGCTGAAATGCGCAAGGTGGGGGAGGCGGTGCGGCTCGGCCAACGCTCGCTTGCGGCGCTGGCAGCTGTCGTCGCCGTCGCAGTGATGCGCGAGGGGTCCGAGGTCGTGTTGTTCCTGTTTGGCATCGCCGCCGGGTCAGACACGACGCCGTTGTCACTTGCTGTCGGCGGTGCCCTAGGACTGGCGCTCGCCAGCGCGGTTTCCTGGTTGCTGTATCGCGGACTGGTGATCATTCCGCTGCATCGGCTGTTCACTGTGACGAATGCGCTGATTGCTCTGCTCGCTGCCGGCATGGCGGGCCAGGCTGCAGCGACGTTGCATTCCGCCGATCTGCTGCCGGGCTGGGGCGACCAATTGTGGAACACCAGCGCCATCCTGTCCGATGACAGTTTCCTTGGCCGGAGCCTGCATGCGATGGTTGGCTATTCCGCGCGACCGTGCGGTATCCAGTTGGCGGCCTGGCTCGCGACGTTGGCGATGATAATGACGCTGTCTCGTGTCGTCGGCCGGCCGAAGCGCGATCGATTAGTGCGCCCGCTGGCCGCCACTGTGCTGATGGTCGGATTGCTGGCCGGCGGAACGCAGGCCCGCGCCGACGAAGTAGTGCAGTTGGCCTTCACGCAACATCGCTTTGTGCCGGACCACCTTACGGTGCCGGCGAATGTTAAATTCCGGGTGATGGTAAAGAACAACGACGATACCGCCGATGAGTTCGAGAGCGTCGACCTCAACCGCGAGAAACTGGTTCCGCCGGGTCAGACCATCACCGTGTTTCTCGGTCCGTTATCACCCGGCCAATACAAGTTCTTTGGCGACTTCCATCAGGATACCGCGCAAGGCGTGATGGTGGCGAAATGACCCAGCAAAAATTCGTGCTGGCCGCGGCGCTGGTCATGCTGGCGCCGGTGGGGGCCCGCGCCGACTATCATGTGGTTTCGCCGTACGAAATCGATCTCGGCGAACTTGAAATTGAGCACAACGGCGATGCGGTGTTTGATCGCCGGCCGTTTCAGACCGGGGCAACGAGTTATACCACCGAACTCGGCACCGGACTGACCTCCTGGTGGCATAGCGAACTGGAACTCGGTTTCGACCGCGCGCCCGGCAACAATGAACCAACGCTGCTGACCCAGGCGGTGTGGGAAAACATGATCCAACTCACCGAGCCCGGTGAACAGTTCGCCGATGTCGGGTTTTACTTCGAGTATGGCCAATCGACCACGACGAGCCATAACGCCGCACCCAATGAGATCACGTTCGGCCCGGTGATCGCCAAAGACATCGGCCGGACCACGCATACGATCAATTTGTTTTTCACCCGGCAGTTGGGGCCGGACCAGACCAGTCAGGGCCTCGATTTCAGCTACGCATGGCAGAGCCGCTGGAACATCTGGACTCCATTGTCGCCGGCGATCGAGATTTATGGCGATACCGGCACGCTTGGAAGCGTACCACGGTTGTCGCAACAGCAACTGCTTGCCGGCCCGGTTGGGGTTGGGCTGCTGCGACTGAACGACCTTGGCCTCGGCCATGCGGGCAATTTGAAATACGAAATCGGTTGGCTGTTCGGTACGACGCCGGCTACCGCTCGCGGCACGTTGCGTTGGCGGCTGGAGGTGGAAATTCCGTTCTGACCCACGCGCAGGTCGACGGCGCCCGAACGCGGGTGGCCCGGTGGCACTGAAGGTGGAGTGGACAGTTTTCGAGGTCGTCTCACGGCGCATTTCCAGAACCACTGCGGCCACTCGTGCCATGGCAGGTCCGCGGGCCATGCACGCAGGAAACATCACGAATGGAAGGGGATCAACCCCAACATCGTTTCGGGAGGTGATGGCGAACCCGAGGCAAGTGGACCAACCGTCACGGCCGCCGTCACGTGCGCCGAACCAGAGGCAAACGTGACGCTGAACATGTCCTCCGCCATAACGTTCTGAGCGTCGGTCGCGAGCACCAGCAGCCCGATCGTTCCGCTTGCGTTGGCTGGAACAGCACCGGAAAACGTGTCGGTGCTCGCAATGAAGTGCAACCACGAAGTCACATTCGGACCGCTGACCTCATAGGCCGCGAAACTCATTTTCAGTCCCAGCGCGTCGGTAAAAGTGTTCGAGGACAACACCAAAGTCGCGTTCTGAGCGTCGGTCCAGATCTGGTTCGGCGTCGGATTGGACACCGTGATCCCGGGCCTCGGGGCTGGTGTCGGTTGAATACTGGCCGCGAAACTCTCCGATGCAGCGAGGCCGCTGCTGTCTGTCGCCGTCACCTTGATGCTCAGGCTTTGGGCCGTCGTTGGCGCGGTGCCGCTGAACGTCTCGGTCGTCGCAATAAAGCTGAGCCAGCCCGGTAAGGCCTGTCCATTGGTCTGTGTGGCCGTGTAAGTGAGTTTCTGGCCTTGCGGATCGGTGAAGCTGTTGACAGGCAGCATCAGGGAAACCGCCTTGCCCTCGGTCCAGGTCTGGTTCGGCGTCTGCGCCGTCACCAGCGGCGCACCCAATATGGTGATCGAGAATGCGTCAGTTGCGGACAAATGGCTGGTATCCGTCGCGGTCACTACGATACTCAGGGTTTGCGCGGTGGTTGGTGCCGTGCCGCTGAACGTGTCGCTCACCGCATTGAACGCCAGCCAGGATGGCAGCGCCTGGCCGTTCGCCAGTTGGGCGCTATAGCTCAGCGCCTGACCCTGCGGATCGGTGAAGGTCAGCGCCAGGGAGATCGCCTTGCCGCCGGTCCACGTCTGGGCTGGAATTTGCGCCCTCAACACCGGGGCCGATACAGTCTGTCCCGCGACCGCAACGTTCAGCGCCGTCCAATCGCCCCAGTAGGTGCCATTGTAGGCGCGCACATCCAGCGTATCAGTCGTTGCGGCCGAGCCTGCGAGCAACGAAATCGAGGCCAGCGACGCGGCCGGCAAAGCCGACGCAGCGGAATGGTCGCCATAATCAAGGCCGTTGAGCACCAGGAAATCGCTGGTTGCCGTGTCATAAACCTGCCACTCCGTGATCGTCTTGTTCGCCGGGTCCGTCGCAGTGAACAGCGATACCAGCGACAGTGAGGCATGGAACGCGAGACTGCAGGATCCGGTCGTATCGGCGACGACCGGTGTGTCCAACTCATAAATGACGACCGATGCGGCCGAGACCCCCGCCCAGTCCTGCGAAGCCAGGTGCGGTGCCGCGATGATGATATCGCTCGATGAGCCGTCATTGGCCGGGTTCGTGATCTGACCGCTGCCACTTTCAAATGTTGCATTGTCTACCAACATCGCCGAGGCACCGGAGCCGGCCACGCAGGTCGTAATGTGACCGCCTCCGCCCGGCGTGCCGATGACGATGATCTCTCCCTCGTGAACCAGGGATTGCCAGTTGCCTGACTGGCCTGCCGGGCCGTTGAAAGCGACGATCCATTCGCCGTTCGCCACACCCGTCAAACCAATTGCCGTGCTCTGCACCGGCAGCGAAGCGCCCGCGTCGGCGGCGACTGTGCTCGCTAAAACCCAGCAGCCGTCCATATTCCATGCCTGGCCAACAAACCCATCTGCCACCGCCGCGATGGAATCCGGTGTTGCCTGGGCTGGTACACTCCCGGTGGCCTTCGGCAGCGTCACGACCGTGGCGCTGCCCAGATAACCCGAGGCATCAACCTGCATCATGCTGTAAGCGCTGGAGGCGTAGGCGGCGGCCTGGCTTAGACTGTTGGTGCCGAACAACGACAGATTGGTCACGTCATTCAGGCTGCCTGACGAAATGTAGGTCAGTTGATCGAAGTAACCATAAGTACTGTTGTAGTACCGCCCAGTGGACGGTTGGTAAGTGAATACGATGCCGGCTCCTCGCGCGTCACCGCCAAGGCTGCTGAGGCTCAACGTATGACCGTTGCCGGTCAGCGTGCCGGTCGCACCGCTGGCACCAGCGGTATATTCGTTCCGGTCAAGCAGGGTCAGCACGAGATACGTCGGATCATTGCTTCCGGCGGTCACAGCGAACATTTGTGACAGACCGATTGCCGCCGAGGTAGGATCGACGAACGCACTCTTGTTTTGGATGATCGACATCGTTGACCTCGCGAAGGCAGCGAGTGGGCGTGCCAAAGCAGAGTGCTCAGGACACACGTTCACCGATACAGTGTTGTTCGTTAAAGAGCCGGATTGGATTTGCCAGGCGGCGTGCAGCGGCTCGACTCGACTGCGACGGACCATACTGCGGAAGGTTTAACGAACCGTTAAGAGAACGGACCGGAAACGCATGATTCTACCGAATCGACGATCGGCGCGATGGCGATCCGGGTGGGTTTGTCTGCCGTGCCGGACGACCTACGCAATCCGGCGTCCTCGATATCCGCCGTTCGTTCGATGGCGAAGCCCCCCGCGAACCGGCCCGAGCATTGCGCTCACCGTTTGGATGTCTACGGAGGGCGCCAGTTGCGCTTCGGTCAACCCAGTTCTTCCGGGATCGCCGCCCATCGATTTTCTCGCAACCATGCACCGACGGCCGGATCGGCAGTGAGTACGCAGAACGGGATCGCCAGAACCAAACCACTCGCGAATGGCACTGCCCACAGCACGGCCGGCCAGCCGGCCTGGGCGAAGCAAGTGAACACCATACAACCCAATATGGTTTGTGGCCACAGCAACTGGGCGGCCTCAGACCAGGAGACTCCGCGGTCGGAGCGATTCTGTGGTGTCCACCCTGCACGGAAGCCAAGCGCAATCCGGATCGTGGCGATCGTCTTGGCCAGGACGTTGATTGCGTCCAACCACAGCGTGAACACGGTCTCCAGCAGCATACCGATCAGCAGACGGCCCGTTCCACCATAAAGCGTGCGTTTCGAACGCGCCAGCAACAGCTCCAGATAGGCCAGAAGCTTTGGGGCGTAGAGTGCGCCAGCCCAGATCAGCGTCGCAGCCAAAGCGGGTCGGAACGGAAACGGCGAAACCGCGTCGGTCGCTGCGGCCCAGGCGGCAGCGAGCAGAAATGAGATATAGAACGGCGTGGTGCCGAACAGCAGCATCGCCTGGATCAGTTGCCATCGCCCCATCGGGCGCAATCCTGGCATGGTCAGCAAATGCCGGTATTCGAAATTGCCCGCCAGCCAGCGCAGTTCGCGTCGCATGAACTCGGGCAGCGCGGGAGGATTGGCCTCGTACGAACCGTCCTCCTCGGCCAGCAGGCGGATTTTCCAACCGGCGCCGCGCAGCATCGCTGCCTCGACCTGGTCATGGGAGAGGATGGGTTCGCCTGGCGGCAGCAAAGGCAGCTTACAGTGGTTTCGGAATGGCGCGATCCGGATGAGGGCGTTGTGGCCCCAGTAAACGCAGGCGTCATCCTGCCACCAGGAGAGCGCGGTTGCCCAGGTGCGCATGCCCGCACGCATGCCGAACTGGAAGAGGCGGGGAAAGGCCGAGGATGCTGGCAGTCCGACCGTCAGGTGTTGGACAATGCCAAGGGACGGGTCGTCGCGCATGGCAGTTGCCAGCCGCAGGACCGCTTCCGGCGTCATCTCGGAATCGGCGTCCAGGATCAGCATCAGATCATAGCCGTCGGCGTGGTGCTCCAGGAATTCCATCACGTTGCCGGCCTTGAAGCCAATGTTCTGCCGCCGCCGCCGGTAGCGGATACGAGCCGGATTGGGGTCGTTCGCCTGGAACGATGCCATCGCCATTTCTTCGGCCTCCGCCGCCGCCGGATCGTTGGTATCGGACAGCACGAACAGAGCGAATGCCCGTCCTGCCCTGGTCCTGTCCAACCCGTCCAGCAGGCGGCGAATGGGCGGCAAAACGAGGTCCATGTCCTCGTTCCGCACGGTAACGGCGATGGCGGTGCAAGGCAGCGGACCATGGATCGTCACCGGCGGCGGTGCCGCTGGGCGCCGCAGCCTCAGGGCAAAGCCGATCAGCCCGTTGGCGGCGCAAAATCCAACCCAGGGCGCAGCACCGAGGCTACTCGCCAGCATCACGGCTTTTGCGACTGTCCAGCCACCGGGCGCCAACGTCCGGAGCATGGCAACTGCGAGACACAGGCAGACCAGCAGCACGATTGCGCAGACGGCGAGAACGCGAAGGCGCATGCGCGGTTACACCGGGACAGCGGTGCGGTAAGACCGACACAAACCCATCACGATGCCACCATGATCTGCGCTTGCCCCATTGCATGGCGGCAACGGGGGGCCGCACCTGCCCGCGCCCCTGTTACTGCCACACGAGGGACTTGCACCAGTGACCGTTCCCACCAGAGGAAACGTACTATATCAGGGGCCTTGGAACGCCTGAACTCCATGATCGGCGCGTCCCTTGATAAACTCCATTGGTTCCGCTTCCGGGACCGCCATCCACCGGCAAGGCTTCTCGTGACCGATCTGCAACCCGCCCGCGGCACCCACGATCTGATCGGCCCAGACCAGCGCCGGCATCACCATGTGGTGGAAACGGCCCGGCGTGTTGCCGCCTGCTATGGCTTCGAGGAATGGATCACACCAATCTTCGAGGATACCCGCGTGTTTTCCCGCACCCTGGGCGAGACCTCCGACGTCGTGACCAAGGAAATGTACACGTTCGACGATCGCGGCGGCGATTCCATTACGCTTCGCCCGGAAGCCACCGCCGGCATATGCCGCGCTTTGGTCACCAACGGCCTGACCCAGTCGCTGCCGCAGAAAGTCTTCGTGGCTGGTCCGATGTTTCGCTACGAGCGGCCACAGAAGGGCCGCTACCGCCAGTTCCACCAGATCGACATCGAGCTGATTGGCCCATCCGAACCGCTCGCCGACGCCGAGGTGATCGCCTGCGGCTGGGACATCTTGAAAGCGCTTGGCGTGCACGCCAACACGGTCCTGGAACTGAACACGTTGGGCGACGCGGCCAGCCGGGCGACGTATCGGGAGGCGCTGGTCGCGTATTTCACAGCGAACCAGGCGCAGCTGTCGAAGGACAGCCTGGTGCGGCTGGAGCGCAATCCGATGCGTATCCTGGACAGCAAGGATGAGCGGGAGCGTGAACTGATCGCCGGGGCGCCGAAGATTTGGCCGTATCTGTCAGCTGAGGCGGCGGGGTTTTACGGCAAGGTGCAGGAACACCTGGCCCGGTTTGGCGTGCCGTTCCGGGAAAACCCCGGCATCGTCCGCGGCCTGGATTACTACGGCCATACCGCTTTCGAGTTCGTCACCTCGCAGCTTGGCGCGCAAGGCACAGTCATGGCGGGCGGGCGGTACGATGGGCTGGTCAGCGAAATGGGCGGTCCGGCAACGCCCGCGGTCGGTCTGGCGGCGGGGGTGGAACGGCTGGCGATGTTGCTCGAGGCGTTGCCACCCACAGCCGCGCCAGTCGCCGTAGTTCCAATCGGCGAGGCGGCCGAGGCCGTCGCGATCGGCATCCTGCAGTCGCTCCGCGCGGCCGGCATCCGCGCCGAGATGGCGTATCGCGGCAACCTCCGCCGCCGGATGGAGCGGGCCAATCGCATCGAGGCGCGTGCTGCCGTCATCCTCGGCGCCGACGATCTGGCTCTGGGCGTCGCGCAGGTGAAGGATTTGCGCACCGGTGTACAGGAGGCGGTGAAGCTGCCGGACATCGCCGCCCATCTGACATGAATTTGGCACTGAAACTCGATCGGATCGCCGCTCGCGCCGACGAGTTGCGCGCGATGCTGTCAGAGGGGCTATCCGGCGAGACTTATGTTAAAGCCTCCAAGGAGCTGTCCGAAATTGAGCCGGTGGTCGCCCGCATTGGCGAATTGCGCGAGGCGGAGCGCGCCAGGGAAGAAGCCAGTTCGCTGCTGGATGATCCCGAGATGCGGGAACTCGCCGAGGCGGAACTGGACGAGCTGAAGAACAAAATACCGGCGCTGGCACACGAAATCCAATTGGCGCTGCTGCCGAAGGATGAGGCGGACGCCCGCTCAGCGATCCTGGAAATCCGACCTGCGGCGGGGGGTGACGAAGCGGGGCTGTTCGCGGCCGAGCTGTTTGCGATGTACCAGAAATATTCAGAGGGCCACGGCTGGCGCTTTGAAATTCTCGAGTACTCGGATACCGGTCTGGGCGGTTTGAAGGATGCCAGTGCGGAAATTACCGGCCGTAACGTGTTTGCGCGGTTGAAGTACGAGTCCGGCGTACACCGCGTGCAGCGGGTGCCGGCGACTGAAAGTCAGGGACGTATCCACACCTCGACGGTTACAGTCGCCGTGTTGCCGGAGGCAGAGGAGGTCGATGTGCAAATCGACGAGGGCGATTTGCGGGTCGATGTTTACCGTGCCTCGGGGGCCGGCGGGCAGCACGTCAACAAAACCGAAAGTGCTGTGCGGATCACGCATTTGCCCACTGGCATCGTGGTGACAATGCAGGAAGAGAAGAGCCAGCATAAGAACCGCGCCAAGGCGATGAAAATTTTGCGGGCGAGGATGTATGAGCAACAGCGGGCATCGTTGCATGCCACTCGCGCGGCCGACCGAAAATCTCAGGTCGGCACGGGCGATCGCAGCGAGCGCATTCGCACTTATAATTTTCCGCAGGGCCGGGTGACCGATCACCGGATCAATCTGACGCTGTACAAAATTGATCGGGTGATGATGGGCGAACTGGACGAATTCATCGACGCATTGACCGCCGAGGATCAGGCGGCGCGACTGGCGGCCCAGGAATGAGAGAACTTCAATGAGCACGCACGACCCGGTGCGGTTCGTGGCGAAGAACATGCGCCTGGACCTGGCGCTGATCGCCGGGATGATCAGGCCTGGCTCGCGCGTGCTGGATATTGGTTGCGGTGACGGTACTTTGATCGAGCGGCTGTACCAGGAGAAAGGCTGCGACGCCCGCGGCATCGAGATCGATATGGTGCAGGTGACTCAGGCGGTGGCGCACGGCTTGCCGGTGATGCATGGCGATGCGGATACTGACCTCGCGCATTATCCCGATCATGCATTCGATTACGTGGTGCTGTCGCGGACCTTGCAGGCGGTCGAGCAGCCTCGTTTGGTGCTGGCTCAGATGTTGCGGATTGGCACCCGTGCCGTGGTCAGCTTCCCTAATTTCGGTCATTGGCAATTGCGCTGGCAATTACTGTGGACCGGAAGGATGCCGATGACGCCGACCTGGTCGCGTTACTGGTACGAAACCCCGAATATCCATCCGTGCACGATCCGGGATTTTTTCGCGTTGTGCGAAGCGGAGAATTACGTGGTCGAGCAATGGCTTGCTGCTGACGACGAGGGCCGCCGCGGTCCCTGGCGGCGGGCGCCCAGGCTGGCCAATATGTTTGGCGAACAGGGGTTGTTTCTGTTGCGGCGGGCGTGAGTCATTGCGATGAGCGAAGCGAGGTGGCAACCATCCATGCGGATGGAGATGGCTTCGCTACGCGCGCAATGACAGATGACATGAACATGCGTGGAGATTGACCATGCCGGATGATGCTGCCGTGCAAATTCGTTCCCATCGCTTCTGGCCTGGCGGGCTGACCCGCGTGCCTTTCTGGGCTTACCAGGATCCGGACATTCTCGGTCTGGAACAGCGGCGTCTGTTTGAGGGGCCGGTATGGAATTATCTTTGCCTGGAAAGCGAAATTCCGCACGAAGGCGATTGGCGGACGACCTACGTTGGCACAATGCCGATTGTCGTCGTGCGCGATCAGGACGGCTCGATCGTCGCGTTCGAAAATCGCTGTGCTCATCGTGGCGCGTTAATCTGCCTGGACGACGGCGGCAACGCCAAAGAGTTTCACTGTGTCTATCACGCCTGGCGGTATGACCTGCGAGGCAATTTGCGTTCGATCGCCTTCCAGCGCGGCGTCAATGGCAAGGGCGGCATGCCGGCAGATTTCCGGATGGCCGACCACGGCCCACGCAAGCTGCGTACGTCGGTGTTGTTCGGCATCGTCTTCGGCACGCTGTCGGATGCCACACCGGATATCGAAACATTCGCCGGTCCGGAGGTAATCGACCGACTGCAGACCGCAGCGGGCGGGCGCAAATTGGAGATCATTGGCCGGTTTACGGAAGTTCTCCCGAACAACTGGAAGCTCTATGCGGAGAATGTGCGCGACACCTATCACGCCAGTCTGCTGCATCTGTTCTTCGCGACATTCAAACTCAACCGGCTGAGTCAGGGCGGTGGCACGCAGATCAACGACACCGGGAGTTGCCATGTTTCGACCACGTTGGCGCCGGATCAGGCGGTGGATCACGCGTATAACGGAATGCGTTCGGTGGATGACGACTTCCGGTTGAACGATCCGAGCCTGCTCGACGCGGTCGACGAACATGGCGATCGGGTACGGCAGCAAATCATTTCAGTGTTCCCGACGTTCGTCATGCAACGTACGCAAAACGTCATGGCAGTGCGGCACTTCTTGCCGCGCGGGTCGGACACGACCGATCTGCACTGGATCTTTCTGGGCTATGCCGATGATACGCAGGAGCTTCGCAAGCGTCGGCTGCGGCAGCTTAATCTCGCCGGTCCGGCCGGTTATGTTTCCATGGAGGACGGTTGCATCGGCGGCTTCGTCGAGCGCGGTGCCGCGGCGGCACGTGACCAGACGTCGATCCTGGAAATGGGTGGTGCAGAAGCCAAAGGTCAGGACACACGTGCGACGGAGGCCGCGATCCGGGGGTTCTGGCAATTCTGGCGCGGATTGCTGGATATCTGAATACGTTGTGTCGGCCCTACACCAGGGCGGCAGGTATTAGGCCAGGACCTATCCCACCAGGCCCTGCGCAATATCCAACGCCATACGCAACAATTTATCGCTCGCCTCCGGCGTGCGGAACGCGCTGTGTGCCGACAGCGTCACATTCTCCAGGTTCGTCAATGCATGACCGGCTGGCAGCGGTTCCGTATTGAACACATCCAGAGCGGCATGCCGCAGCCGGCCCAATTGCAGTGCCTCGATCATCGCCGCCTCGTCCACGATCGCCGCCCGTGCCGTGTTCACCAGAAGTGCCCCCGGCCGGATCTTCGCGACCCGCTCCGCATTCAGAAAGTTCCGCGTCTCATCGGTCAGCAACAGATGCACCGACACGACGTCGCTCTTCGCCAACACGGTGTCGAGGTCGACGAACGTCACCCCTGCCGCAGTCCTGGGCGTTCGGTTCCACGCCAGCACCCGCATCCCCGAGCCGCCTGCGATCCGCGCCACCTCCGCCGCGATCCCGCCGAACCCGATCAGACCGATGGTTTTGCCGGTCAGTTCCAGTCCTTCGGTGCGCATCCACTGACCCTCGCGCATGCCGCGATCCATGCGCGCGATTCCCCTTGCCGCCGACCACATCAGGGCAATCGTGTGCTCGGCGACCGCAGTGTCGCCGTAGCCTTTGATGATGTGGACCGTTATGCCGAGCTCGGCGAGTTCCTCCGGGTTCATGTAGCTGCGCGCGCCGGTGCCGAGAAAAATGATGTGCTTCAGGTCGGTGCACAGTCGCATGGCGTCAGCCGGCATCTGGGTGTGGTCGTCCAGCACGAAGTCGTAGCCGGCGAGCAAAGCTGGCAGCGCCTCCGGCGGAATGGTCCCGGCCTCGTTCACCGTCACCGGCGGATCGTCCGGCCGCACCACGCGCGTGAATACCGACGCGAGGTCATCAACGGCGTCCATGAACAGGCCCTTCATACGATCCTCCCGCGGTTTCCGGCGGGAGTTTGCCTTTGCGTCCTGGCAGCGACAACCATGCTTTCGCCCAAATTGTGATAGAGAGCAGCGCCGATTCCCCGGGAGACCCGATGCCGCGTAGATCTCCGTCGCTGGCTTCTGAGCAGCGTTCGATGTCGCGACCCGCCCGGGCAGTTGGACCCACGAACGCGCGCCCGCGCCAGGCCAATGCTACGGGCCGGAAGACCCGCAGCCCGTTACTCGGACGGCTGCTACGTCTGGGTGTGATTCTGACCATATGGGGGCTCGTGGTCCTGGGCGGGATCGTGCTCTGGGCTGCTTACGATCTGCCCCGGCCTGAGACTGCGATGGATGCCGAGCGGCGGCCGGCTCTGGTGTTGCAAGACCGAAACGGCCAGACCTTCGCGACCTACGGCGATCTGGTGGGTGAACCGCTTCGCCTGAAGGACATGCCAACGGAGTTGCCCGCCGCCCTGATCGCGGTGGAGGACCACCGGTACTATCAGCATGGCGGCCTCGATTTCATCGGCCTCGCCCGTGCGGCCTGGGTCAATCTGACACACCTGCGGATCGTTCAAGGCGGCTCGACAATCACCCAGCAGGTCGCGAAAACGCTGTTCCTGACCAACGAGCGAACGTTGCGCCGGAAAATTCGCGAATTGCTGCTGACAATCTGGCTGGAGCGGACGTTCACCAAGAACGAAATTCTCGAGATTTACCTGAACCGCGTCTACCTCGGATCCGGCACATGGGGTGTGGACGCAGCTTCGCGCATGTATTTCGGCATCTCGGCCCGCAAGGTGAACTTGTGGCAGTCGGCGGTTTTGGCCGGCCTGCCGCAGGCACCATCGCGATACAATCCGCGCGCCAACCCCGCGGCGGCGACCGCGCGGGCGAAGGAGGTGCTCGCGGCAATGGTGCAGGACGGCGCGATTTCTGCTGGTAGCGCTCGGGCTGCTGCCGCGCAGATCACCTTCCCCAAAGTCACCCGCCAGGACGGCGCATGGTTTGCCGACTGGGCTTCCGATCAGGTGCAATCGGTGCTGCCTCCGGACCGCGACGCCACGGTGCGCACGACAATGGATCAGCGACTGCAAATCGCAACGGAGTCCGCGCTCTCAAGCATGTTGGAAGGCCCAGGAGCGGCGGCGAATGTGGGGCAGGGGGCCGTGGTGATGCTGGATGCGGCAAGCGGAGCCGTGCGGGTGATGGTCGGCGGCCGGGATTATCGCGACAGCAATTTCAACCGGGCGGTGAACGCGCATCGCCAACCGGGTTCGGCATTCAAGCCGTTCGTATGGCTGACGGCGCTGGAGAATGGAATGACTCCCGCCGACACGGTGATGGACGCCCCGATACGTATCGGCAACTGGCAGCCGGAGAATTTCGAGCGTGAATACCGAGGCGAGATCACTTTGGACGACGCGCTGGCGCACTCGGTCAACACCGCCTCGGTACGGCTGCTGCTGCGGTTCGGCGGAGCGAAGCCGGTGGCGGCGACGGCTGCGCGGCTGGGGATCACCAGCCCGCTGCCAAACAATGCATCTCTGGCCCTGGGGACCGGGGAAGTGGGGCTGCTGGAACTGACCGCAGCCTACGCGCCATTTTTCAACGGCGGTTACCGGGTCGTGCCATACGCCGTGGTCCCGCAGGAGCGGCCGGAGCCCGTGGTCCGGCCGGATCTGGCTGCGATGATGGCCGGCATGATGACCTCTGTCGTCAATCGCGGTACCGGTAAGGCGGCCGCAATTCCTGGGCTTGTGGTTGCGGGGAAAACCGGCACAACGTCGGATTATCGGGATGCGTGGTTCATTGGTTACGTCAACGGGATGATGATCGGGGTATGGATGGGCAATGACGACGACACGCCGATGAAAAACGTATTGGGGGGTGGACTGCCGGCGCGATTGTTTCATGACGTGGGTATGTTGGTGCGGTAGGACATCTGGGGGTAGGCTGGCGCGCGACACGTCGGGTCGCTGCTAAGTCCCTGCCGTCGTTCTCGCGTTGTCGGAATCCAGCCGGGAATTAGTGCGTTGCCGCCCCCCCGCCAAGTTGTTCGAGCAGCGGACGCATCGCGTCCAGTTCGCTCCCGAAACCACTCCAGTCCCCGGCCTTAAGGTGTGCTATTGCCTGCTCGTAATGTTCGAGTGCCGCTCGGGCTCGCGCATCGGCGCCGCCTGCTGACGTCGGTCCGGCGGTTGCCACCGGCGGGACAGAGGGCGCAGCCTGGCCGAACAACGCAGCCAGCGCCTCGGGAAGTGTGTTCTCCATCACCACACGATCGCCGTACGCCGCGATCACGCGCTTGAGTTCCGGCAACTGCCCCGACTCGGCGCGCAGGTAAAGTGGTGTCACGTAAAGGATCGAGTTCTCGATCGGGATGACCAGAAGGTTGCCACGGATCACGCGTGAGCCCATCTGGTTCCACAACGAAATTTGTTGCGAAATTTCAGTGTTCTGATTGATCCGTGCGTCGATCTGGAACGGTCCGTACAGCAGCTTGTCCTTGGGGAACTCATAAACGATGAGCTTGCCGTACTCCGGCAAGTCGCAGCGTGCGGCGAGCCAGGCGATCATGTTCTCCCGTTGGCTTGGCACCATGGGCAACATCAGGAAGAGCTCGGCATGGGCCTCACCGGGCAGGCGCATCATGATGTAATATGGTTCCATCCTGGCGGTGTTGCCGCCATTGCCATCGGGCGCGGCCGGTTCGCGAGGGTACTGCCAAAGATCCTCGCGATTATAGAATACCTCGGGCGTGTCCATGTGATACGCGCGGTACTGCAGCGCCTGGATGTCAAACAGATCCTCAGGATAACGAATATGCGCGCGCAAATCCGGCGGCATGGCGTCCAATGGCCTGAACAACCCGGGGAAAATATGCTGATAGGTTGCAACGATCGGATCGCTGGCGTCCGCGACATAAAACATAACGGTCCCATTATAAGCGTCGATCACCACCTTGACGGAATTGCGAATGTAGTTGTCGCCATCTGCCAGGGGCTGCGCATAGGGGAACCAGTCGCTCGTGGTGTAGGCATCCTGGATCCAGAACAGTCGTCCATCGCTGACCACGATATAGGGATCGTGATCCAACTGCAGGAATGGTGCGATCTTGCGCACGCGATCCTGGATGTTGCGATGAAGCAAGATTTTGCTCTCGCCGGTAATGTATCGGCTGAGCAGGATATTGATGTCCTGGAAATACCACGCGAACAGCGTCCGCTCTGCGATGCCGCCGACCGGTATGCCGTCGGCGCCGTCATAGGTGGTGTAGGCATTATCGGCACCTTTGGGATAATCGAACTCCGGCGTGCTGCCCTTGACGATCACGTAATCACTGGGGCTTTGTCCAAAATAGATGCGCGGCTCGGTCACTGCGGGTGCATTGTCGGAGGCGACCGGCGGAATGTCTTTCAGGTAAAAATTCGGTAGCCCTTCCGTGGACTTCTGCGTGACCGGTGACATCACGACGCCGTTGCCATGGGTGAACAGCAAATGCAGGTTGACCCATGTCTGGGCGTTGGCTGACAACAGGCCTGGCGCAAGCTCGCGCGCGGCGATCGTCACCTGTTGATAGGACCCGCCGATATGGTAACGATCGATGTCGACATCGAGGAATTTGTAGTACGTGCGGATTTCCTGCAGTTGCGCGTAGGTGTCCATCAATGGCTGCCAGTCCCACAGCCGGATGTTATTCACAGTGCCTCGATTGCTCTCCAGCGACTGGAACGTCAGCCCCTGGGCTACGGGGAACGGCTTCACCTCGATTTGCCGCAACTTGTAGGCTTCCCGTGTGAGATCGATGTTGCGGCGAATATACGGTGACTCCAATTGCAGTTCGCTCGGTTTTACGTAAAACCGCTCAAACAGCGTGGGTACGACTTCGGCGAGCACGAACGACCCGCCGAACAACAGCGCCGACGCCGCGATGGCGGGACGGAAAACGCGTCGCCACACATTGGCGGCAGCGATAACGGCGGCGATGACAGCGACGCCAGTCAGCAGCCAAAGCACCGGCAGTACGACATGGACGTCGGTGTAACTGGCACCGACCACCACGCCGTTATCGTTGTACAGCAGCAGATAGCGGTCCAACACATAAGACCAGGCCTTCACCGCGAACCAGATGGCCAATAAGGCGGAGCCATGGCCGATTGCCGCCGGCGAAATGCGCCAGGGCCACCGATCCGGGTTGATGTCGCCATGCACGAAATACACCGCGCCCGCCATCGCCGCACTCGCAGCGAGCACCAACAACATCCAGTCCTTTATCGCGATCCAGGCCGGCAACGAGAACAGGTAGAACCCGATGTCGTTGCCGAACAAAGGATCAGTCTGGCGGTACGGCGCCTGGTAGAGGAACCGCAGCGCGAGGTCCCATTGACCGGCCTCGCCGACGGCAATCAGCACGCCGACCGCAAACGATACCGCCAGAATGAGCAGGCGCCATGGTATCTGTGGCGACACCAGTCGCAACAGATCGGCTGGGGTGCCGGGTAGTACCGGCACATTGGCGCGGCGCAGGTCGAGAGACGCCGGCAGGCGCGATCGTCGCCGCCAGGTGAACCGCAGGGCCAGTGCGGCATTGCCCCAGAGCAGCAGGCTCGATACCGCGAATACCGCTACGAACAGCCCGATTTTTGCGGTGAAGACCGTCCAGAATACACCGCCATGGCCGATCGACGAGAACCACGCCCAATCGACCACGAGGCTGCTGGCGCGGCCGAGTACAATGAGACAGGCCACGATGACGGCGACCGCCACGATGACGCGTCTCGAGCGCATTTATTTCCTCCCGCCGCGGATTCTACACGGGCGAGACTGACAGCAAGGGACAGTTTTGCAAGCGGCCGGATTTCGTCCCGGTGGTGCGGCGTGTCAGGCGGCCTGACACGAACTCGGCAATCGCGTGGGGGCTCGCTGCGGCATCATTGCTTTCTCAACGATAGGTGTCCGGCGCAAATATTCCCACCGACGTCGGCCTCCAGGTTTCCCAGGTTGATCCTCCCCTTGAAAGAAACCGAGGAGGAATATCCTGCCGACGCCGCACCTGACGCGTCCACGGAGAACGAACCATCACTGGCAACCGTCGCTTGCAATGGTACAGGGCCCCATCGGTAGCGGAGCGTACTGTCCACAACCATGACTTTGACGTTGTCCTGATTGATCTTCTGACACTGGCTGCTGTTGTTGGTCTTCGTGACACGTTGGGTTCCGGCATAAACCCCGTCGTACGGGCCCATTGCCATTGCGCTGTTCGCCAGTGGCATCAGGCCCACAGCCAAGCCCAGGGCCATCAACGCTTTCGATCGTACCATGCCGGAAACCTCCCTCTTTCGGGGATTACGTATGCCTGGCCAAACCCGAGTCACGCAAGCCGACCCCACTGAACTGGAGATGTCCGGGTGAGAACGGTGTCTGGCGATTGCGCCTCGTTACGCTCACCGTCGCGTTCAACCTGAACTTGCCGGCAAAGCCCGCGATTTCAGCCCCTGATTCGCTCCAACGTCGCCTGCGTCGAGTGGCCCGGCAGCACGTCCGCGACGGTGACCTCGCCACCCCACTCGCGCACCAGATCGGCGCCGAAGCCTTCGTCGACCCCTTCCGCACCGCCAGTGATCAGCACATCCGGCCGCACCGCCCGGATCAACCGTTCAGGCGTGTCCTCATCGAACACACAGACCAGGTCGACCGACGCCAGGCTTGCGAGGACCGCCGCCCGCGCGTCCTGCGGTTGCGCCGGCCGCATCGGCCCTTTGAGCCGCCGCGAACTGCGGTCCGAGTTCAACCCAACGATCAACCGATCGCAGCCGGCGCGTCCCGCCTCCAGCAGATGCAGATGACCAGGGTGCAGCAGATCGAAACACCCACTGGTGAAACCGACACGCCAACCACGATGCCGCCATCGCTCGGCCAGCTCTGCTGCTTCCTGCAGCGACACCACTTTGCGGATCGCGCTGCGCTCCGGCGACACCGCCGCCAACAATTCGGCTTCGTGCGCCACGGCTGATCCGACCTTCCCGACCACGACTCCCGCCGCAATATTCGCCAGCCGAACAGCGACTGCGAGAGGCAACTTCGCCGCGACCCCGGCAGCCAGCGCGGCCAGCGCCGTGTCACCGCAACCGGAGGTATCGTAAACGTCCGCTGCCTCGGCCGGGAAATGCCGCACCCCGTCGGTATCGACCAATGTCATCCCGTCATTGCCTCTGGTGACCACCACGGCGCCGAACTCGAACCGCTCGCGCAGCGCCACCGCGGCCGCGACGATTGCGACCTCGGTATCCACCGGCATGCCGGTCGCGGCGGCCAGCTCAGGGCGGTTCGGCATCACGATGTCGGCGCCTCGGTAGCGCGAAAAATCAACCCCGCGCGGATCGACAATCAGCATCCGTCCGGATGATCGAGCGGCTTCCAGCAATCGCGTCGGTACGTCACCGGCCAGCACGCCCTTGCCGTAATCCGACAACACGGTCACCGAGGTCGCCGCCATGGCATCGACCGCGATCCGCACCATCCGTTCGGCCAGCCGAGGATGGATCGGATCGGTCTGCTCCCGATCGGCGCGGAACAGTTGGTGCCCTTTGGCGATGAACCTGGTCTTCTGCGTCGTGGTTCGCCCGCCTTGCACGAGCAGCCACGGCTCCACATTGGCCTGCCCGCCAATCAGCGCGGTCAACGCCGATCCCGCGACATCGTCGCCGACCACGGTGATGAACGCGCCCGCGGCACCCAGAGCGGTGAGATTGCGCAGCACGTTGCCGGCACCGCCGGGCATCTCAACCTCCCGGTCGATCGCCAGGATGGGCACAGGCGCTTCCACGCTGATGCGCGATACCTCCCCGTAAACATAGCGGTCGAGCATCACGTCGCCCACGATCAGCATATTCGTATGGGCCAGACGCTGAATGGCCGAAACGAGGTCCGGTTCGGGAGCGTCCGGTGACAGCGGACCGGCGGGAGAAATCTGGTTCATGTCTGGTCCGTGATCGGTTCGGGCGTTATTTATGTCGAAAAACCTGACAGCAAGATGTTAACCGCGAATGAAGCCGAGCCGATCCTCTTCCAGCACCAGGCAGGTTAAGACCCCTCCCATAACGGCCCCGGTATCGATTCCGATGCGATTTGACCGAACGTCGGGTTCGTGGCGCGGCGTGTGGCCGTGAACAACGATCACGTCGTGCGAATGTGTCCAGGATAAGAAAGGTTCCCTGATCCACAACATGTCATGCCTCTCCTGGCGGTTCAGCGGTACCCCGGGCCGTATGCCGGCGTGCACAAACAGGTATCCGCCATAGCGGAAGCTGGTTTTCAGCTCGCGCAGGAATGTCTGGTGCTCGGTGGGGATCAGTGTCGCCCACTCGGTCGGCGGGACCCTTCGGGTGATTTCCCAACTCAGCAGTGAATCGGCACCACCATTCGCCAGCCAGGTGTTGATGGCTTCCTTGTCGGTCCCCGGCAGAGCCTGCAGCATCATGTCCTCATGGTTGCCCATGAGGTTGACGATTTGCGTGACCGGCACCGGCGCACCGCCGCTAAGCCAGTCCACCACCTGGGCGCTGTCCAGCCCGCGATCGACGTAGTCGCCCAAATGGACCAGGACGGATATGTCCACCGGTCTGGTGGTGAGGTCTTCAGCAATTTGCTCATGCACCGCGGCGAGGCGATCCAGGCATCCATGCACATCGCCGATCGCATAAATGCGTTGGCCGGACGGCAAGCTCGCCGGGGCGGGGATGAAGTCGATCATCTGAAAGACTTAAGCAGAACTTCGTGCCGGATGCCACAATTCCGAACAACGATTTGATGTGAGCCGGCTTACGGAATACCCTCTGACAATATGTCCTCCGATGAAATGTCGTCTGGTAACAGCTCATCTGGGACCAGCCGATCAGGTCTCGGCCTCGCCGGCGAAATCTGCATTGCCCGCGCCCGCAACGCCCGCCGGGCGGCGGCCGCGTCGCGCGCCAAACCGAACAGCGCCATCACCTGCTCCGGGCGGGCCAGTACAGACATCACCAACCGTGCGGCGGCGAGCCGACCTGCGGTGTCCAGCGCGACCAGCGCGGCTGGAGGCAGTGCGCGATCGGCCGGATCACAAATCGCCCGCAACACTGCAAACGGCACGCGAGCGGCGGCCGCGACCACAGCGACGGCACCGCTTTCCATATCCACCAGAGATGCGCCGGTCTCTTGATTCAGGCGCAATTTCTCATCGGCAGACGCGACGACGCGATCCAGGCCCAAGCAAAGGTGGCCCGTCGTTCCTCCCAGTCGGTTGTTCAAAGTGGAATCGGTCGGCCACATGCGGCCGTAGGCGGCTACGGACTCGGCTACGATCAACGCACCGGCCGGCAACGTCGGGTCGAGGCCGCCGGCGAGGCCGAAACTGACGATCCCGGTCGCCCCGGCGTCGATCAGACGTTGCGCGGTGCGCGCCGCGCCCTCAGTCGTCCCGCCGCCGATCGCGACCCGCCAGCCCGACAGACGAGCCACCCTGGCTTCCGCGGCGAAACCGACCAGGAGCGCTGGAGCGCTCATTGCGGCCGCGCGATCCCCGGATCGCGCCAGGGGTTTTGCTCAGCCACGATGAACGGGTTCAGTCCAAGGCCGGGCGGCACGATCGGGGGAGCCGTGTTCCACCCAGTTGCGCTGGGAAAGCGTACAGCCACCCCCGACAGCAAACAGACCGCCATTTGGCAGCCTGTGTCACCGGTTCCTAAGAGTTCCGGCCTCTTGGAGAGGCCTGGGTGTCTGTCCCTCGTCGGCAAATCCTCAGCCAATCCAATCTGCGTGGCCAGGGAACAATGCCATGACGCGACAACTTGCGCCATGCCTTAATAACGGGGCACGACGGTGGTGCATGACCCACCCGCAGCGTCCAGACTGACTGAAAGTCTGGAAAGGCGGCCCTGGCGTCTAAGCCAGGGCCTGAGTTCTTGTGGAAATCACCCCCGAGGGGAGGGGCGGCCACGGAGGCGTTACGTTGCCGGAGACCGGCAAGACCTGTGACGCTCCGACTGTAGATCATCGGTATTCGCCGGCAGCAGAGTCGGAATCTACTCAGAACGACTGGTGCCGGCACAAGGCGTGACAGGTAAATAAGTAGTTTCCGAGGATAGACACCGCCGGGCGGTCCGCAGATGGTAGTCCCGCGCAATTTAGTTCCCCTCGAAAGAGAACCCCAACACGATTAATGTGCGGTCATTCCAGCTCTGCGGAGCAGGCACGTTTTGGTGGTTCCCTGTCTGGAGTACCCATGCAAAGTAATCTCTCGTCGGTAACAACGTGCCTTGCGAGAGCCGAACCAGAAAGCGATCTCCTGAAGGCGCTGCCAAAATTGCGAGCCTATGCCATCAGCTTGTGCCGGAGCACCGAACGCGCCGACGATCTGGTGCAAGAAGCCCTGGTAAAAGCCCTTGCAAACATCGACACGTTCGCGCCGGGTTCGAACATGATCGCGTGGCTGTATGCTATCCTGCGCAACGGTTTCTACTCGGAATTCCGCAAGCGTCGCCGTGAGGTCGAAGACGACGAAGGCCGCTGCGCCGCCCTGTTGCGAATCTTTCCGGCACAGGAGGATCATGTCTACTTACTCGACGTTCACGACGCACTGGGGCGCCTGACGCCAGAGCACCGCGAGGCGCTGATGCTCATTGTGTCCGGCCTGTCCTATGACGAGGCGGCGGTGATTTGCCGTTGCGCGGCGGGCACGGTGAAAAGCCGGGTGAGCCGGGCGAGGGACAGGCTGACTCAAATGCTCGGCGACTGCCGGCCAGGTGACGCCGGCCATAGTCCGGTTCCGGGTGGTTTACCTCAATTTGGCATTTCCATGGGCGCCGCCGCATGAAGATGAAACTTCCGCGTTTCGCCGACCGGAGGACGGGACGGCGACAACCACGGAAAGGTGCGGCGTTCCCTGGCCTTATCCAGGGCGAGCCGGTTGGATGGCCAGTTGCAACGCGTAATGCCAGCGACGGGGTGCCGGACAGACAGCTTGATAGGAAAACGCAACAAGAGCGCATTTCACTGTGTTATCCGTCATCGCTGGGTTCGATCGATCCGCCTGCACCGTGTACCTCGCGTCACCAGACAGCATGGTTAAGCTTATCCTGGTCCGCGGGCGGGCGCTGGCCTGAAGCATCACAAAGTGCGGGGGACAGCGAGCATTCACGCTGGCTGCCATGATCCTCACTGAAAATGCGGCCATCCTCTATGTGTATGATCCGGTCAGCGAACGGTAACACACGCGGGTCGTGAGTGACGACCAACACTCCACGCGCCGGATCCTTGGCGATTTGAGCCAGGATCGTCATGATGGCGAGGCCATTCTTGCTATCCAGTGCACCCGTCGGCTCGTCCGCGAGGATCGCGGCTGGATTGCCCACGAGGGCGCGGGCGATCGCGACGCGTTGTTGCTCGCCGCCACTGAGCTCGCAGGGGAGCGCGCTCTCTTTATGCGAAAGGCCAACGGTCAGTAGCACTTGCTTCGCCCTGGCGATCGCGTGCTCCGCGCGCACACCGCGTATATCCAATGCCAATCGAACATTGTCCAAGGCGGTCAAGGTTGGGAACAATCGATACGACTGAAAGATAAACCCGATATGATCGCGTCTGAGTTTGGCCAGTTCGCCCGGCCGGGCGCCCGCCGTGGCGTGGCCGTGGACACGCACGGTTCCTTGAGTCGGCGTCAACATGCAGCCGAGC
>JBEKQQ010000024.1:0-55201 GCA_049519555.1 Acetobacteraceae bacterium | reverse complement strand
GGGGACGACTGGAGGCGGAAGTGAAACCGCGGGCCGCGTCGTGACGCGGCGGCCCAGGGCCGACGGTCTGTCAGGGTTCGAGAGGTGGTGTGCCAGAAGTGAGGCGGCCCGACGGGCCAGAAGGCTGCGGCCGCCGTCGGGCGCGGACGATCGCAGCGCCGCGACATGCCGACTCTTGACTCGCCAAGTCCCAGCCCGGCACGGTCCTCCCAACAACAAGCGGCCACACCGGCCGGGTCCTTGAGGGAGACGATCCAAATGCTTCGGAAAAGAATGTCGCGACGTCAGGTAGTAGCGGGAGCCGCCGGTATCAGTGCTGCCACGATCCTGCACTGGCCGGCCAACGCGGCAGAATTCAGCTACAAATACGGCTCGTCGGCGCCGATGGACCACCCGGCGATGGCACATACCAAGATCGCCGCCGACCGCATCAAGCAGGAAACCAACGGGCGCATGGACATTACCATGTACCCGAACAGCGAGCTTGGCGGCGACACAGCGATGATCTCGCAAACGATCTCCGGCGCGATCCAGATGTATAACCTGCCGATCGATCTGCTCGCGCCGCGCAACCCGGTGTGCGGCATCACCGGCGTTGGCTTCGCGTTCCCGAGCTACAACCAGGTCTGGCCGGCGATGGACGGCGACCTCGGCAAGATGCTGCGCAGCGTCGCAGAAGGGATCGGGCTGTTTTGCCTCGACAAAGGCTGGGACCACGGTTTCCGCCAGATCACCGCGCGTAACAAGCCCATCGTCACGCCCGACGACCTGCACGGCTTCAAGATCCGGCTGCCGGTGGCGCCATTCCTGGTCGCGTTGTTCAAACATCTGGGTGCCTCGCCGACCACGCTCAATTTCAACGAGGTGTACAGCGCGTTGCAAACCGGCATTGTCGACGGGCAGGAAAATCCGCTGGTGCTGATCGATACCGCCAAGCTGTACGAAGTGCAGAAATACTGCAGTCTCACCAACCACGTCTGGGCTGGCTTCCACACTTCGTTCAACGTCGCCGCCTGGAAGAAGCTGCCGCCGGATCTCCAGGACACCGTGCATCGCATCTTCAGCGAGGAGGCGCTGAAGGAACGAGCTGACTTCGTGACGATGACGGACTCCGAGCAAAAGAACCTGACCTCGAAGGGCCTGACCTTCAATACGCCGGAAACCAAGCCGTTCCGCATCGAACTGGCCAAGTCCGGGTTCTACCAGGACATCAGAAAGACCGCGGGCGAGCCGGCCTGGGCGTTGCTGGAGAAATATGTCGGCCAACTGGGATAGCAAATCGCAACCGGCTGCGAGCAGATTGATCCGGGCCGGCGGTGACGTGGTATGGGGATACGGCGCCGGCCGGAATTGTGCGCCCAGGTAACGGAAGGACAGCGCCCGCATGCCCAACGCAACCCTCGACCTTGCCCGTGCCGCTGTGGGCGAACTGACCGCAATCCGTCGCGACATCCATGCCCATCCTGAGATCGGCATGAACGAGTTTCGTACCGCCGACCTGGTCGCGCGCAAGTTGGAGGAGTGGGGCATCGACGTGCATCGCGGCGTCGGTGTCACCGGCGTGGTCGGGGTACTGCGCAACGGCAATGGCCAGGCCTCGGTTGGGCTGCGCGCCGATATGGACGCGCTGCCGATTGTCGAGGCGACCGGCTTGCCGCATGCCAGCCAGACGCAAGGCCTGATGCATGCCTGCGGCCATGACGGCCACACCACGATGCTGTTGGGTGCAGCGAAACTGCTGGCGGAAACGCGCGCGTTCAACGGCACGGTGAACTTCATTTTCCAGCCGGGTGAGGAAGGTGCCGGCGGCGCCCTGGCGATGCTGAACGATGGACTGTTCGAGCGGTTCCCATGCAATTTCGTTTACGGCATGCATAACCGCCCCGGATTGGAGGTGGGCAAATTCCGGATCGGTCTGGGGGCAAGATATGCCTCGGCGTCGATGTTCGAGATCCATGTCACCGGCAAGGGCACACACGGTGCTCGGCCAGACGAAGGTATCGATTCCACCCTTATCGTCTGCCATTTGGCGACGGCATTGCAGTCAATCGTATCCCGCAATGTCCCGGCGCGTGACACCGCGGTGCTCAGTATCACCCAGGTGCATGCCGGCGACGCATTCAATGTCATCCCGGAGACGGCATGGTTGGGCGGCACGGTTCGTACGATGCGATCCGACGTCCTGGAAATGATTGAACGGAACATGCGCCGTCTTGCCGGAACGATTGGTGCGGGCTTTGGCGCCGAGGCGACCGTATCGTTCCGCACGATCGCCTCACCCGTCGTGAACAACACCGAGGAGGCAATCGCTCTCGGCGACGTTGCCGCGGCGATTGCCGGAGAGGCGAATGTCGAACGTGATGCGCCGCCGGTCATGGGATCGGAGGATTTCGCTTACATGATGGAGCGGGTGCCGGGCGCGCATATCTCGATCGGTAATGGCGACACGGCGGGCGTGCATAACCATCGGTATGACTTCAATGATGACGCAATCCCGTATGGGGCGGCACTGTACGCGACGATCGTGGAAAAGAAGTTGCCGAAGGGCACGGCGGATTGATTTGCGTCCGGGATCGCGGCCGGACTGTCACCTGTTTCGCTGACTGACACCAGGCTACCTTCGCATGGATCGAAGGGGGTTCAGCCATGTCGGACATTTATGCGGAACGCGGTTATGGCAGCCGGCCGGTCGGCTTCGGCGCGAAAATCGGCGTCGTGGTCGTCGATTTCCAGCGCGGCTTCATCGATCCGGCGTTTCCGATGGGCGGCGCTCCAATGGTCGATTTGGCAGTTCGGAGAACTGTCCCGGTGATTGAGGCAGCGAAACGTGCCGGATTACCGGTGATCGCCTGCGTCAATGGTTACGACAGTCCACGCGCCGCACCGCATTGGAAGGTGGGGCCGGTGTTCGATCTGCTGCGTGGCACGCCGGCGGTGGAACTGGATCCGCGCATCGCTGCCGCGGGTCCGGACGTCTTACTGATGAAATCCGCGCCGTCGATTTTTTTCGCCACACCGGCCGCGGCGATCCTGACCAAGGAGCGGGTAGATACCGTCATTGTCACGGGCTGCATTACTTCGGGCTGTATTCGCGCCAGCGTAATCGACGCGTTCTCGTTGGGCTTCCGGGTCATGGTGCCGCACGATTGCGTCGGTGATCATGATGAGGTCGCGCATGTGCAGAACCTGAAGGATGTGGAACGGCGTTACGCCGATGTGATCGACGGATCGGCGGCAATCGAGGCGATCGAGCACTGGCGGCAGGCGAACGACCGCGGCTGAATCCTGCCGGTCAATTCGTTATCAGAACGCTGGGAGGATCACGCCAATGGGACGCCTGAGCAATAAGGTGGCCATCGTCACCGGCGCTGCCTCGCGTGGCGAAGGGGTCGGCAACGGTGCTGCCACCGCGATCCTGTTCGCTCGCGAGGGCGCGAAGGTCGTTCTGGTCAACCGCGATCTGGAGCGGGGACAGGCGCTCGAACAACAAATCCGTGCTGAGGGCGGTGAGGCGACGGCGTTCGCGGCAAATGTCACCCAAGCGGAGGCGGCGGAGGCGCTGGCGGCCTTCGCAGTGGAGCGTTACGGCCGGCTGGATATCCTGCACAACAACGTCGGCATCGGCAGTCCGGGAACGGCGGAGACAGTGGACCTGGGCGAGTGGAACCGGGTGTTCGAGACCAATCTGACGTCGGCTTTGTTGTGTTGCCGGGCCTGTATTCCGCGAATGCGGGCGGGCGGTGGGGGTTCGATCATCAACGTGTCCTCGACCGCGGGTGCGATTGGGTTGCAGGGCGCGACGGGCGCGGTCGCTTACGTCGCGACGAAGGCGGGGTTGCAGGGGATGACGCTGTCGCTGGCAGCGGATTTCGCCGCCGAGGGGATCCGCGCCAATTGCCTGATCGTCGGCACGGTGGCGACGCCGATGGTGGCGCATCTGGGCGAAGCGGGCCGCGAGCGGCGCCGCCTCGCTGTTCCGTTGCAAACCGAAGGTACCGGCTGGGATGTTGCCTGGGCTGCCGTTTATCTGGCGAGCGATGAGGCAAGGTGGGTGACCGGAGTGATGCTACCGATCGATGGCGGGTTTCTGGCGATCCGGGCGTGGCCACGGTGATGGGGACGCATTGCTCGGTCCCGTGGCTCTTGCGCGAAACTCCTGAAGTTCACAAAAGAACTACGCCGCTGAGAAGGTGAGGTTGTTCCGCTGGATATGGGCAGCGTGATTTACTGATATTGACCGTCTCGTCTCAGTGACTGCCACCAAACTCGAGTGCATTTGTGAGATCGGCTACGTTCGCGTCACGCTCCCCCATCGGTGTAAGATGCCACCGGGTTTCAATCAGCTTGAGTATCGAAGTTGTATCGTAGATCGTGTGGTCGACGAAATGCCGTTTGGCAAATCTGGAGACTATAATGGCGGGCACTCGCGTCCCCGGGCCCCAGCGATCGATTTTCGGCGGCGCGACGTGGTCCCAGATTCCGCCATTGGTGCCGTAGGTTATGATAATGACCGCGTCATTCCAGATAAAGCTGTTCCGAATTCTCTGGATGATCCAGGCAGCGTGGTTGTCTCCGCGCATAAGGTCGGCATAGCCGGGGTGCTCGTCATCGATCCCAATCGGCTTATAAAAACTCACAGCTGGAAGGGTACGATCGTCAATCGCTTCCAGCATATCACGTTCATCTTTGAGGTGTTCCAAGCGCCCCGCTGTGCCATTGGCATAATCTGCGAAGTAAGCGAACGGCTGATGATGATAAATGAAAGTCGGGTCAGGGTGGCCGGCAATTGCAGTAGCGTAGCCACCCGCATACCACGCCCATGATATTCCTGCGTCCGTAAGGAGACGCCCTATGGTCGGCATCCGCTGCGGCGGCAAGCGAAAGCGCTCATCGGTAACTGTAGGGTTATGCAAGCCAATCCTGGCTTGGATCGTATTGACGGCGTAGCCGTCGGGCGTGACGGCGCCATCGCTTGTCAGGCGCCCATTCGCATTTAGTTGAGCAACCAACTCGGCTGGCGCGTCAGCAAAACGCGGTGTGCAGGCGCAAATCAGCCACATGTGATTGAGGAACCCGCCGCCAAACGCGGCATGGAAAAAGTGGTCGGCCAGAGTGTATTCCTGAGCGAGTTTGAACAAAGGCAAATCGTGGCCGTCGAAATATCCCATTGGCAAACCGCCGACGTCCGAGAAAGCGACAAATTGGTTCATTTTGCCGCCGTTGATTTGCGCTTGTTCTTGATAGAAGCGGTGCACCGGATCGCCGGTCTTATCCCTCAGATCGACGAAATGATCCTCGCGGAAAGGTTCATTCGGCAAACCGGCGGCAAACCGCGTGTCGACCCACGTAGACGTGTAATTGTTCAGCACCGCCGGAAGTACCTCAAAGCGCTCACCGTCGGGCGATACCTGGGCCGAGGAGCGCAGAGCGTCGCCAAGGCCATCTGCGCCCGGGAACAGCCCATAAAGATGATCGAAGCTGCGGTTCTCGAGAAAGATAACTATAATATGACCCACCCGCTCCAGCCCAGGCTTTGACTCTGGCGGCGGTGCGGCCAACGCCTGTACCGCTACAAAGAATGGAAGAAGGGCGATTTTGAGCAGCGCCCGCATGACGACCTCCACCGCAACAATTCATTTTTCCCAATGCATGCGCCGGAGTCAGCTGGATTGCAATCGCCAGGCCGAGCCAATGCCTCGGCCGACTGGATACAATGCACAGGCCTTCCACGCTGACGCCTTGGGCGCCGGGTAAAGCCAGTTTCCGCCCGCAATCAAGGCTTACCAAATGTCACGAATCTAACGTAAGAGCCGGCAAAGCGCTCAATAATTCCCGCGAGCCCTTCTTCCGCTACCTGCGTCGCAGCCTCGGCTGCGTCAAACCATGCGGTTTCTCTGTGTTCCTTTTCCGGCCAGTCATCAAGCTGGCGTTCCACCCGGAATGAGAAGACGCGCACCTGGCAAAGCCGTTCCTTCTTCGCCAGTTGCTTTTGGTAGTGGAAAGTGCCCAGCGGTCGCTTGCCGACGATGCAACCGAGAAGACCAGCTTCTTCAAAGGCCTCCTGGCTCGCGACCTCGGCAGGTTTTCGCCCTTTCATGGGCCAACCCTTGGGGATGACCCAGCGGCGCGTCTCGCGCGAGGTCAACAGCATGATCTGACGCCTGCCGCCCTCGCCTATACGCCAGGGCAGAGCCGCAAACTGTATGTCACCGAGTCGGTGCTTCGCCATGATCTGGTATTTAGCGCCAATCGAACGATGTTGCTCAACATTTCCATGTCCGACAACATCCATGATCGACGGAAACACAGCGTCAACATCGCCCGATGGGGTATCATGGTTCCGTCAATGTCTCGCAGACCTCTGGGGCGACGCACTGGTACAAATCGAGCGTTGTACTGGCCCGAACGGATCCGTGATCGGCGGCGATGACGGTGGATAGGCGCAACCTGAGCCTCACCGACGTCGTAGATTGCCAAAAACTGTTCCCCAGGTTCCGCAACGCTGACCAGGATGCCGCCAAACCAATCGTCCCGGCTCCGCATGGTGACCCGAGGTGGCATTGCACGGTATCGCTGGAGTCCTTCGCAACAATAACTTACATTCTTGCCATGCCGGACGACCTCTACGATCGAGACGCCCACGCCTGGTCGGAACGCCAGGCCGCCCTGCTGCGCCGCGTCGCGCGCGAGGAGCGGGTGAATGACGTCGACTGGGACCATGTTGTCGAGGAGATCGAGGACGTGGGGATCTCAGAACTAAACGCGGTGCAGTCGTACCTGGGCCAAATTCTCGTGCACCTGCTGAAGCTACATGGCTGGCCCGAGCTTGACTCCGAACAGCATTGGCGAGCCGAGAACGTCGCCTTGCAGACCGGTGTGGAGCGCCGCGTTGCCCCTTCGATGCGGCAGCGGATTGATCTGGCAAAGCTATATGACCGCACCAAACGGCATATTGACCTGATCCGCTACGGTGGCATGCCGGCAGTGGCGCCGCTGGCGAGTTGTCCGGTCACGCTCGACCAGTTGCTAACGGCCTCG
Source organism: Acetobacteraceae bacterium (assembly GCA_049519555.1). Taxonomy (GTDB): domain Bacteria; phylum Pseudomonadota; class Alphaproteobacteria; order Acetobacterales; family Acetobacteraceae; genus Rhodopila. The sequence continues at coordinate 48,163 of JBEKQQ010000024.1, read as the reverse complement.
GTCGAAGATCTGCACGCTCCACCAGGGATAGCTTGACCACGCTCCACCAGGGATAACCCCCCAGTCCCCGCGCCTTGCCCCGCAACCGCCCAATGCTCTATTGCCGCGCTGCACCAACCCAACCGAAAAACCCCCATGCCCGAGCGCCCACTCTCCTTCCAGGACCTGATCCTGCGCCTGCACGCCTTCTGGTCGCAGCAAGGCTGCGTCATCCTGCAGCCGTTCGACGTGGAGATGGGTGCCGGCACGTTCCATCCCGCCACCACGCTCCGCGCGCTTGGTGCGAAACCCTGGGCGGCCGCCTATGTGCAACCCTCGCGCCGCCCGACCGACGGCCGCTATGGCGAGAACCCGAACCGGCTACAGCATTATTACCAATACCAGGTCATCATGAAGCCCAGTCCGGAGAACGCTCAGGAACTGCTGCTGGCGAGTTATCGGGAGATTGGGCTGGACCCACTGTTGCACGATTTCCGCTTCGTCGAGGATGACTGGGAGAGTCCCACCCTCGGCGCCTGGGGTCTCGGCTGGGAGGTCTGGTGCGACGGCATGGAAGTCGGCCAGTTCACCTATTTCCAACAGGTGGGCGGCATTCCGGTCACGCTGCCAAGCTTCGAGATGACCTATGGCCTCGAACGCCTGACCATGTATGTGCAGGACAAGGAAAACGTCTTCGACCTGGACTTCAACGCCGCAGGGAACGGACAACCGGTCAAATACGGCGAAGTGTTCCTGCGCGCCGAACGCGAATACAGCGCATACAACTTCGAATATGCCGATACCGCCATGCTGACCCGCCACTTCGCCGACGCCGAGGCAGAGTGTGCGTCGTTGCTGAAACATAACCTCGCGTTACCGGCCTACGACCAGTGCATCAAGGCCAGCCATTTGTTCAACCTGCTGGATGCCCGCGGTGTGATCAGCGTGACCGAACGGGCGAGCTTTATCGGCCGCGTGCGCGCCCTGGCGAAAAGCTGCTGCGAGTCCTGGGTTGCGGGGGAACCCTGAGCATGGCGGCATTTTTCCTGGAGCTCTTCAGCGAGGAGATTCCGGCGCGCATGCAGCCTCGTGCCGCCGAAGATCTTGCCCGACTGATCACCGAGGTATTGGCCGGTCTGTCCCCAACCAACGTCCAGACCTGGTACGGCCCACGGCGGATCGCCCTCGCCGCCGAGGTCAACGCTCAGGTCGCTGCGGTCAGTTCGACGGAACGTGGGCCGCGGGCCAATGCGCCGGAGCAGGCGCTGCAGGGATTCCTGCGCAAGCATGGTGCCGCGCGAGACCATCTCCGACAGGAGGGCGATTACTGGGTCCTGGAGAAACAGGCCGTTGCGATCGCCGCGCCGGCGCTGATTGCGACCGCCGTGCCAGGCATGTTGCGGCGCTTCCCCTGGCCCAAATCCATGCGATGGGGCGGCACCAGCCATTTCACGTGGGTTCGGCCATTGCGTCGGATCGTCTGCCTGCTGGACGGCGAGGTCGTGCCATTCGACCTGCGGGATGGCAGCGATGACGGTCACGGTCTTGTTTCGGGCAACTTGACCGAAGGGCACCGGTTCCACTCGCCCGGTGCATTTGCTGTCTCGGGGGCAGCCGACTGGATCGCGAAACTGCGCCAGCATCACGTAATGGCCGATGCCACCGAACGGAAACGCACCATCGCCGAGGGCATCGCCCGCATCGCCGACGAAAAATCGATCACGATCGTCGACGATCCCGGTCTGTTGGACGAGGTCGCTGGCCTTGTCGAATGGCCGGTCCCGTTGGCCGGCCGGATCGCCGACGAACACATGGACCTGCCGCCGGAAATTCGCCAGGTCTCGATGCGGGTCAACCAGCGCTATTTTGCCACCCGCGCCGCCAGTGGCGACCCCTCCCCCTGGTTTGTCTTCGCCGCCAACATCGAGGCCGCGGATGCTGGCACCGCGATCATCGCCGGCAACGAACGCGTGCTGCGCGCCCGCTTCGCCGATGCGCGGCACTTCTGGGACCTGGACCGTAAGGCACGGCTGGACAGTCGGGTGCCGTCGCTCGACCACGTCACCTACCACGCAAAACTGGGCACCCAGGGGCAGCGCGTGAAGCGGCTGCGCCGCCTCGCGGAGCTGATCGCGCCTCGGGTGAACGCCGGCGAGGCGCTGGCCGATCGGGCGGCGGAACTGGCGAAAGCCGACCTCGTCTCCGGCATGGTCGCCGAGTTCCCGGAACTACAAGGTGTCATGGGCCGTTACTATGCGCTGCATGACCATGAAGATGCTTATGTCGCCAACGCGATCCGTGATCATTATGCGCCGCGGGGACCAACAGATCCGGTTCCGGTGGCGCCGGTCTCCATCGCGGTGGCGTTGGCCGACAAACTGGATCAGCTGGCATGCTTCTTTGCGATCGACGAACGGCCGACCGGGGCGGGCGACCCCTACGCGTTGCGGCGGGCGGCTTTGGGCGTGATCCGGATCATTCGGGAAAACGGGCTGCGGCTGAAACTGTTGCCGCTGCTCGATAACGCAGTCATTGCCGCTCGCCAGGCCGCCGGGGAGCATGCTGCCGGTCTGAGCGACGATCAGGTGGTCCGCGCGCTCAACGCGCATCCCGGCGCCGCGGCGCTGGTCGGCGCCAACGCCGCCAGGCGGGTCACACGGCCGGTGCCGGGGACCGACACGCACGTCGATTTGCTGGCATTCGACATTCTGGAATTTCTCGCCGAACGACTGCGTGTACAGCTCCGCGCCGAGGGCGCCCGCCACGACGTACTGACGGCCGTATTCGCTGCCGGTGCCGATGACGACATCACTCGGCTGTTGCGCCGGACCGAGGCGGTCAGCACGCTCCTGGGCCAGGACGATGGCGCCAACCTGCTCGCCGCCTACCGCCGCGCCGCCAACATCCTCCGGATTGAGGAGCGCAAGGACGGGCCGCATACTGGCGCCCCGGACTCATCTTTGCTGGCGGAACCGGCGGAAGAAAGCTTACATCGCGGTATCATCTCCGGATTGGCGATCGGGACCCTGGTGCATGACGAAAAATACGCCGAGGCAATGACGGAAATGGCGAAATTGCGTGGGCCGCTGGACGCATTTTTCGATTCCGTGACGGTCAACGCCGCAGAACCGCAAATACGTCGCAATCGTTTGCGTTTGCTTAATCAGGTGCGGACCACGATGGACCGCGTTGCGGATTTTTCCCGGATCGAAGGGTAATGGAGCAGCCATGACCAGGTGGGTTTACGGCTTCGGCGGCGGCGATAACGATGGCCGCGCCGACATGAAGAACCTATTGGGCGGCAAGGGCGCTAATCTCGCCGAAATGGCCTCGATCGGCCTGCCGGTGCCGCCTGGCTTTACCATCACGACCGAGGTCTGCACCGCGTTTTACGACAACGATAAGCACTACCCGGACGACCTCACGGCGCAGGTCGACACCGCGCTTGCGAAAATCGAGGCGGCCGTCGGCCAGAAATTCGGCAATCCGGACAATCCACTGCTGGTATCGGTCCGCTCCGGCGCGCGGGTATCGATGCCGGGGATGATGGATACCGTACTCAATCTTGGCCTGAACGACGCGACCGTGAAGGGCTTGGCGAAAGCCGCGTCGGACGAACGGTTTGCCTGGGATTCCTACCGCCGGTTCATCCAGATGTACGGCTCGGTCGTGCTCGGCGTCGATCACCACCAGTTCGAGGAAATCATCGAGTTCGCCAAGCTTGAGGCTGGCGTAACCGAGGACACCGGCCTGTCCGCCGCCGACTGGCGCCGGGTGGTCGCCGCCTACAAGGACCTGGTGGCCAAGGACACCGGCAAGCCATTCCCGACCGAACCGCACGAGCAGCTCTGGGGGGCAATCGGCGCGGTGTTCGGGTCGTGGATGAACCATCGCGCGATCACCTATCGCCGCCTGCATGACATCCCTGCCGAGTGGGGCACCGCGGTCAACGTCCAGGCCATGGTGTTCGGCAACATGGGCGACGACTGCGCCACCGGCGTGTGTTTCACCCGCGACCCGTCGACCGGCGAGAACATGTTCTACGGCGAGTATCTGGTGAATGCCCAGGGCGAGGATGTCGTGGCGGGCATTCGGACGCCGCAGCCACTGTCGAAGTCGGTCGCCCGCGACGGCGAGGTGGCGCTGGAAATCGCCATGCCGGCAGCCTACGCCGAGTTGATGACGGTGCGGGAGAAGCTGGAACAACACTACCGCGACATGCAGGACATCGAGTTCACCATCCAGCGGCACAAGCTGTTCATGCTGCAGACCCGCAACGGCAAGCGCACCGCGGCAGCATCGCTGCGCATGGCAGTCGAGATGGCGAACGAAGGTCTGATCGATCGTGCCGAAGCGGTGCGGCGGGTCAATCCGTCCTCGCTGGACCAGTTGCTGCATCCCATGCTGGACCCGAAGGCGCCGCGCACGGTGTTGGCCAAGGGCTTGCCGGCCAGTCCGGGGGCGGCCAGCGGTGCCGTGGTGTTCAGCGCCGATGAGGCCGAAAGCCGGGCGTTGAAGGGCGAGGCGGTAATCCTGGTGCGCATGGAAACCAGCCCGGAGGACATCCACGGCATGCATGCTGCTCGCGGCATCCTGACCACCCGCGGCGGCATGACCAGCCACGCTGCGGTGGTAGCGCGCGGCATGGGCCGGCCGTGCGTGGCGGGCGCCGGCAGCATCACGGTCGATTACGGCGCGCAGACGCTGTCCAGTGCCGGCAAGACGGTGAATGCCGGCGAGATCATCACGTTGGATGGTGCGGCCGGCGAAGTCTTCATCGGCAGCGTGCCGATGATCGAACCAGCAATGTCAGGCGATTTCGGCACGTTGATGGAATGGGCCGATGGGTGCCGCCGGATGGGTGTGCGCGCCAATGCGGAAACCCCGCTGGACGCCGAAACCGCTCGCAAATTTGGCGCCGAGGGCATCGGTCTCTGTCGCACCGAGCATATGTTCTTCGATCCGCAGCGGATCGGCGTGGTGCGGCAAATGATCATGGCCAGCTCGGCCGGCGACCGCCGTGACGCGTTGAGCCGGTTGCTGCCGTTCCAACGGGAGGATTTCCACCGGCTGTTCACCATCATGGCCGGGCTGCCGGTGACCATTCGCCTGCTTGATCCGCCGCTGCACGAATTCCTGCCGCACAGTTCGGCGGAAATGGAAGAAGTGGCGCAGGCCATGGGTGTCGACCTGGAAACCATCCGCCGCCGGGGCACAGAGCTCGCCGAGGCCAACCCGATGTTGGGCCATCGCGGCTGCCGGTTGGGGATTTCCTTCCCGGAAATCTACGAGATGCAGGCGCGGGCGATTTTCGAGGGCGCGATCAAGGTGGCGAATGAAACCGGCACCGCACCGCATCCCGAGATCATGATCCCACTGATCTCCACCCGGAAGGAACTGGAGATCACGCGGGCTCAGGTGGATGGCGTTGCGAAGGCGGTGTTTGCCGAGACCGGCACGACGATCGATTACAGCGTCGGCACGATGATCGAGCTGCCGCGGGCGGCGCTGTTGGCGGATCAGATTGCCGAGCTGGCGGACTTCTTCAGCTTCGGCACCAATGACCTGACGCAGACAGTGTTTGGGTTGTCGCGCGACGATGCTGGAACGTTCCTGCCGCATTATGTCGAGCTGGGGATTCTGCCGAAGGATCCGTTCGTTTCGATCGATGTCGAGGGCGTCGGCGAGATGGTGCGGATCGCAGCGGTGAAGGGGCGGAAGACGAAGAATGATCTGAAGTTGGGGATTTGCGGGGAGCATGGTGGCGACCCGGCCTCGATCGCGTTCTGCGAGTCGGTTGGGTTGGATTATGTGTCGTGCTCGCCGTACCGGGTGCCTGTGGCGCGGCTCGCAGCAGCGCAGGCGGCTCTGGGCGTGACGGGGGATCGAACGGCGTAGAAACCGACCGCCTCGGGCGAGCGCTAACGGCCACTATGTATTATCGGCGTCGCGCGTGTCTCTGGCATTCGCAGTTCGGTCGATGATTCTGGCGACCATATCCTCCGTGCCGACGGATCCCGCGTCGACCATCTGAAACCGGCGCAACCAGGCGGGAATTTCCTTATCATCCGCGCCCGGCAGAATGACCGGAAGCAGCGTTCCGCAGTGCGAGCGCTGCTCGCTGGCGGCGAAACCAGGTTCATACATTCCAAAATCAATCGAAGGGAAATTTGAGCCAGGCAAAGCGACGAATATACCGCTCTCCCTCACGCCCTTCTCGATCTCGGAGGTCCAGTCGGCGCCGCGTGGGATCGACGTGGTGTCTATCCAGACACGCTGGCCGGCCTGCGACAGTCGAGATGCGATATTCTCCGCTGCATCGTCGTCGGCGCGGAAACCTACGGTTGTACCGCACTGCTACCGTCATTTCCCGGACTGCTGCCATCATTTCCAGGAGCGGCGGAGCCAGTTAGGATGACGGCCTCCGATCGTTCGGACGCGATGACCGAAGGGCGCCTTTTGGGTAAATTGGACAAATGAGGGATGCCACGAACCAGGCTTGGGAGTTGCTCGATGCCGGCGAGCAGGTTCGCCGGCTCCGGCAAATGTTCGTTCAGTCGCCGAGTTTCTCTGCGCTCCTCCAGGGTCCTGAACATCGCTTCGTGCTGACCAACCCTGCCTGGCAGCAACTGATCGGGCATCGCGATGTGATCGGCCTGGCCGTTCGGGAGGCGCTTCCCGAGCTTGAACGCCAGGGGTTTATTGACTTGCTCGACAGCGTCTTCGCAACGGGAGAGGCGTTTGTTGGACGCGACGTGGAAATTGTCCTTCGGCGCTCAGCGGGAGGGGCCACGGAAACGCGCTATCTGGATTTCGTCTACCAGCCGATCAAGGACGAGGCTGGCAATGTCACCTCGATATTTGTCGAAGGGGTCGACATCACAGACCGGCATACTTCGGAGGAAGCGCTGCGGAACTCCGAAGCCCGTTTGCGCGAACTGAATGCGGATCTCGAACGCCAGGCGATCGAACGCGCGCAAGCTCGCGGTTTGACGTGGAAATTGAGTCCCGATCTGCTTGGGGCGCTGAATTCAAAAGGATATTTCGAAACCGCCAACCCAGCATGGGAAACCGTGCTGGGATGGACCGAAGAAGAGGTCGTCAGCATGTCGATTTTCGAGCTGCTGCACCCGGACGACCTGGAGCACACACGCGCCGGCTTCGAGTTGACGCAGGTTGGTCAGCCAGCGCTGCGCTTCGCCAATCGATACCGCTGCAAGGACGGCAGCTATCGCTGGATTTCGTGGATCGGCATTCCCGAGGATGGCTATGTCTATTGCACTGGCCGGGACGTAACAGCCGAGCGAGCGGCTGAAGTCGAACTGGCGGCAGCTCAAGAGGCCCTACGTCAATCCCAGAAAATGGAGGCGATCGGCCAACTTACCGGCGGGATCGCCCACGACTTCAACAATCTGTTGACCGGCATCATCGGTTCGCTTGACATCGTTCGTACGCGCATCGCCGCTGACCGGCTCGAGGAGATTCCACGCTTTATGGATGCGGCGACTGCCGCCGCGCAACGGGCCGGAGCGCTGACGCATCGTCTGCTCGCCTTTGCGCGGCGCCAGTCGCTGGACATGAGGCCGAACGAGATCAACCGTCTCGTCGCGAACATGGAGGATCTTCTGAATCGGACCTTGGGCGAGCACGTTGAACTGAAATGCTCGCTCGCTCCGGACCTCTGGCCTGCCTTCACCGATGCCAATCAGCTCGAGAGCGCCGTGCTGAATCTCGCGATCAATGCGCGCCATGCAATGCCGGATGGCGGCCGTCTGACAATCGAAACCACGAACGTCCATCTCGATGCAGCCTATACCGCAGGTCAGGACGATGTTGATGCCGGCGACTATGTGGTGATCGGGGTTTCAGACACGGGTTTCGGCATGCCGGCCGAAGTTGTGGCGAAGGCGATCAATCCATTCTTCACGACCAAGCCGGTCGGAGAGGGTACCGGCCTGGGACTCTCGATGGTTTATGGATTTGTTAAGCAGACCCGCGGCCATCTTCGCATCTATAGCGAGGTCGGGCAGGGCACGACCGTCAAGCTTTACCTGCCGCGCGCCCTCCAGGACGCCGTGGTTATCGAAAAGCGTCCGGAACAGGCTCCCCGAGGACAGGGAGAAACGATCCTCGTGGTGGAAGACGATGCGACGGTGCGGTTGATACTCGCCGATGTCCTGGAGGAACTGGGCTATAATGTTCTGCTGGCGTCCGACGCCCGTCCGGCGATCCCCATTTTACAATCAGACCGTCGGATTGACCTTATGGTGTCTGACGTCATGTTGCCGCACATCAACGGCCGGAAGCTGGCGGAAATCGCCCGCGCCTCACGGCCCGGCCTAAAGGTGCTTTTTGTCACGGGATACGCCGAAAACGCCACGGTCCGAGGCGATTTTCTCGATCCCGGCATGGACATGCTGACGAAACCCTTCGCTCTCGACGACCTCGGCGCCAAGGTTCGAGCCATGATCGAGCGGTAGTCCCGCCGGCTTATGTCCGTATGGCCTCCGGTTGACCCCTCACTTCGTCCGATGCTCCAGAAACGCCGCCACCGGCCCGGTGATCGGGTGCAGAAACTGCCCGAGCATCCCGCCCGGGACCGGCTTGACCGTGCCGTATTTCACCGGCCAGCGATCCTTCGGCAAATGCCACGTTCCAAACAACAAATCGAAGATCGGCGTGTGCGCCGTGTAGTTCTTGTCGATCGCCTCGGTATCCGACGCATGATGCCAATGATGAAACTGCGTCGTGACGATCACATAACGCAACCACCCCAGATTCATCTTGATATTCGAATGGATCAGCACCGACTGCACACTGATGAAAATCAAATACGCAAAGATCGTATCCTGCGGGAACCCCAGCAGGAAGATCGGCACCAGCACCAGCGCGCGCGTCACCAGCGGCTCCAGGAAATGCAACCGCGAGCCCGATAGCCAGTCCATGGTTTGCGGCGAATGATGGATGGCATGGATGCGCCACAACCACGGTACCTCGTGATAGGCCCGGTGTGAGGCATATTCCACCGCATCGGCGGCCAAAATCACCAACACGAAGCGCAGCACCGCCGGCATTGCCAGCACAAAACTCTGCACTTTTGCGTTCACCGCCCAGGCGAAGGCGTCATGCGCGAAATGGGCTGACGTGACGAGGAATATGCCGATCGCCAGGTGATTGACGCCAAAATACCCGAGATCGAGTTTCCAGCCATCGCGCAGCGGCGGCTGCTCGGGCCGCACCTGCGGGAACACCCACTCCAGCAAAACAAAGGCCGCGCCGGTAAAGAACAGATCCAGCACCAGCCAATCGAGCCCCAGATAAAATCTGGGCTGGTTGAAATCCGCAGAGGGAACATAAGGCCCGCCCAGAAGCATCGCCAGCAACAGGGCGCTGAGCCCAATCGCAGCGCGCAGACGCGGCCCGCCGAGCGCGATCGAGAGCACGCCAAGGCCCGCCGCGATTACCATCGACACCGCGAGCACCAGCCGCAGCAGCTCCACGTCGTAATGCGGCCTCAGTTCCGGTGTTGTCAGAAAGGCCGGGAAGCGCAGGCAAAGTACCGCGGCGACGCTGAGCAAACCAATCGCGGCGCAGATGAAACTCCCGATCCGGCCCTCGCCGATCCGTGGCCGTGCGTTCTCCATCGGAGGTGCATTCGTTTCAGACATGCAATTCGACCTTCTTCACGGCTCGCCTCAACGGCCTTGTGTTACGCCGGAACTTCAACTGACGGTAGCCCGCGCACGATCGCGCCTACCACCAGCGCGATCTGCGATCGCAATACCGGCAAGTCCATGGGCGCCACGCGTCGGTCCAGGCCAAGCGCCACCATGCCGTGGACAGCAGCGAAGATGCTGCGGCCCAGAAGGCCGCGCGCCGCCTCCGGCAGGTCCGGTCGCAACAAAGCGAGCGGACCTTCGATCCGCGAAAAGGCTGCGTTTTGGACGTCCTGGAACCATTGTGGGACGACCGTTTCGGCCGGCATTCGGTGGCTGAACAGGGCCTCCCAGCGCAATCGGTTGCGATCTGCATAGGTCAGGTACGCATTGGCCAACGCGGTGAGTTGCTGAAACGGATCGCCGCCCTCGATCCCGGTCATCTCGCGGTCGAGTGCTCTTAACGTATTGGCGTTGACCGCAAGGATCAGTTCGTCGAGGTCGGTGAAGACATTATAAATCGCGCCCAGCGAGCAGCCGGCCTGGTTGGCCAGATCGCGGGCGCGCAAATGGGCCAGACCCCGTGTCTCGATCTGGCGCTCTGCCGCAGCAAGCAATTCCGCCCGAAGATCCTGGTGGCGCAACGCGGTGGCCGGCCGCGCCGGACCGGCCAACGGACTGTGCGAACGTCGTTCAAATTTTTCCTGAACCATGTTCAAGTTCCTGGCACTTTATGAACGTCGTTCATAGACGGAGGTTGAACAGTGTTCGAGGAACTCATGACGTTATTGCGAGGCCAGGCCAATGCCGCCGCCGACAAACTGGCCCAGAGCAATGCGCTGATGATCCTGGACCAGCAAATCCGCGATGTCGGTGCCATCCGGTTTGCGAGGCGAGCGCTGGCCATAGCCATCGCCGAGGCAACTCTGGCGGCCGTGCGGACCCGCCAGGAGGCAATGATCGCGGCTGAAGAGGCTCTGGATGAACTCACTTCGACACCTGCGCGCATTGAAGACCGACTGGGCCAGGCTGGTTTCGGACCTGCAACCCGGCCGACCGCGGCCACTGTGCTGGTACGGCTCAGGCCACTGGCCATTACATAATCTTAACAGACCCAATGGTAACGGGAGAGTTACAATGACTATCATGGATAACGCGACCCCATCCGTGCCAACCACACTGAGCCCCGGCTGGGTGGCCCTTACCTACATCGGCTTCGGAACGTCTCTGCTCATGACAGGGGTCGGCATCGCGTTTCTGCCGATCGAAATCTGGATGCGGGGTTATTTGGCGATCGGCGTATTGATGGTGGTGCAATCCAGTATCACGTTGGCGAAAACCCAACGCGACACCGCTGAAAATGCCCGGTTGGTCAACCCCGTCGAGACGGCGCGAACGGAAAAAATGCTGCTGGGTTCTTAGCGCTTCCGCTTAGCCTGGCGAGAGTCTGGCAATATTCCGCTTTCCGGTCAGATGCCAACATGGGTGCGATTTTCCAGACCCATACCGTAACAATCCTGCGCGTCGAGGTCAGGGCAGTTGCCGCCAATTTTGGCGGACGAAGCCGCGTGCATCGACATCCAGTATCTGCCGGTCGATCCGCGGCACGCCATCCTGGCAGCGCCAGGCATAAATCGTGTCGTGGCCCGCAGCTGCCAACGGAATGAACGTGTCATTAGGATGCTCGCGACACCACTCGAGCTGTCCGCGACCTGGCGCTCGGCTGATGTTCGCCCGGCCGCACACCAGATTGGCACCCACCGTGCAAACCAACACACGTCCGTTGGCACAGCGGAACACGGTGGATTTCACTGCCACGTCAGGGGGCATCGTTGTACCCAGCGCGGCGCCGGCTGCCGCCACGAGACCTTCCGGTATCGGCCGCAGCGCATTATCGTTGACGGTTCGCGCACAGTAAGCGCCCGGGGTCTCAGCATGAGCTCCCGCAATCGACCACGCCGCGAGCACAGCCAGCACGTAAAGACAACGTTTCCGTGGCGGCCTGGCCGTGCAGTGCGGCGCCATCAATGTCAGGGCCCGGGACACGGGCGTTCGGCTGCCGTACAACTCAATGCCCAGCCGGCAGGCGAACACCACCTGGGCCTATCAGGCCAGGATAGGGCGCCTTGAAGCGCCAGAACGTCCCGCTGATCATTTTTCCACCGGGCCGATCCCCGCCGGCAATGGCGGCAGACCCCACGACTGAACCGGGCCAGCGGTTTGTGGCCGGCCGGCATCCAAGGGGGCGGCGATGGCAAAAATGCTACTGACAAGTGTGGAGGCCAGACATTGGATGTACGTGTGACGGATTGGCATGTTGTTTGTGCTCCTTCCTCCCAATGCAAGCAGCATCGTGCCGGTCATAGGCACTGCGAGCAACTGATCGGTTGTTCAGGCAGGAATGTTTGGTCGCAGTTGCACAATGCAGCAATCCCGGAATTATCGCAGATATCGAGATTGAACGATGAGGCAAGCCGGCGTGCGAAATGCGGCGCATCAGGCAGCTGCGCCGCAGCGTAACCGTTCAGAACTTCCGTTTTTCGGCAGATCGCTTAAGCTTCACGGCAGGTAGTTCTGGGGAGCAAACGATATGGCAGACAAAATCCGGCTTGGCCTGATTGGTGCCAGCGTCGAGGGTACTTGGTCGGCGCGGTCTCACCTGCCCGCCGTGCGAGCCAGTTCGGCTGTCGAATTGACGGCCGTCTGCACCACCAGAGCCGACAGTGCCGAGGCGGCACGTCAGGCGTACGGCGCCCGCCTGGCCTTCGACGACTACCGCGCGATGATTGCCTCGCCGGAAATCGACGCCGTCGCCGTCGTCGTGCGGGTGCCATCGCACTATGCACCAACCAAGGCAGCGCTGGAGGCCGGCAAACACGTTTATTGCGAATGGCCCCTGGGCCGCACCACAGAAGAGGCCACGGAACTGTCGGCGCTGGCCACAGCCAACCGGCTGGTCACCGCGGTCGGCCTGCAGGCTCGGGTCAATCCAACCGTGATGTACATGAAGGAGCTGATCGAGAGCGGCTACCTGGGCGACATCATGGCGGTCCACGTCAGCGTGATCCGCGACGGCGTGTTGTCCCGACCGTCAAACCGCACATGGCAGCGGGATGTTGAACTCGGCGCCAACACGCTGACCATCGCTACCGGCCACACGATCGATGCGACGCGCTTCGTCGCCGGAGACTTTGGTAAGTTGTCCGCGGTGGTGGCAACTCAGGCGAAGCAGTGGCTGGATACCGGCAGCGGGACATTGTTGGACGTGACCTCGCCCGACAATGTGCTGCTCAGCGGCCGGCTGGCCAATGGCGCCGTGGTGTCGGTTCATGTCGGGGCCATTCCGTTCGCGGGTAGCGGCTATCGCATGGAGATCTATGGCCGCAACGGAACGCTGCTCGCTTCGGGCAACGATTCGCCGCAGTTGGGAGAAGTCGTGTTGCACGGGGTGCAATCGGGCAACACACTCGCACCAATGACGGTGCCGGACCGTTTCAGCGTCGTCACGCCCGGCACACCGACAGGGGAACCGATCAACGTCGGGCAGATGTACACTCTGTTCGCGCAGGCGATCCGTACCGGTGAAAGCCGCCAGCCGACCTTCGAAACCGCGGTCGATTTGCACCAACTGGTCGATGCCATCCGGCAGGCGTCGGATACCGGGCGCGAGGTAAGCGTCCGGTAGCCTGGCGCCGCGCGTCTATTCCGCCGCCTGCTTTTGTTGCGCGTTGGCCCAATCGCGGGACACCGGCATATCGGCCTCGAACGGCGATTTAAGGTCGAGCTCCTTGGCGGTCTCGCGCAGCGCCGGCATTACTTCCTGCCCGAGCAGACGGATCGACGTGCGGGCATCCGCCTGGCTCATCCGCCCGTCATTGCCCCAGAACGCCATGATGCCAGGTCTGGTTTCCCGCATGATCGTGCGTAATGACGCCACCACCTGGTCCGGTGTGCCGGCGATGATTTGCAGGTCTCCGAGCTGTTGTTCGAACGTCTTGCGCGGCCGCGATGGAGATGCACTTTGGCCCGCCACAAAATTCACGAATGATTCGCGGGACGACGGCGAAAAGTAGCCGGACGGGCTGGCCCATACCGGTTTCAGACGGCCGGTGAACTCGCCGTCCATCCATAGGAACTGCCGTGCACTGGCGATTGCTGCCTCTTCGGTTTCCGCGACATGGCAACGAATAAGATAGCCACGGTTCTCCGGACCCGGGGTATAGCCGACCTCAGCCGCAGCTGCATCGTAACGCGCCCAGATCCTTTTGGTATCCTCGATCGAGGTGTTGAGGGCAATGTAAGGATAGCCGTGCTGCGCGGCCCAGATGATCGTTTCGTGGCTGATGACGCCGGGAATCCAGATCCGCGGATGTGGTTGTTGCAGTGGCAAAGCCCAGGGATTGACCACGCGCTGATGGTAATGTTTGCCTTCCCATCGGAACGGGCCAGGAACGGTCCAGGCCTTGACGATCAGGTCATGGGCTTCCTGGAAACGCTCGCGGTTATAGGCTGGGTTGACGTTGGTCGCGAGCTGCTCCTGCCCACCGCCGCGGACGAAGCCGGAGACCAGGCGGCCTTTCGACACCATGTCAATCATTGCCAGCTCTTCCGCCAGCCGCACCGGATTGTCGGTCAATGGCAAAGGATTGCCCAACAAAACGATCTTGACGCGTTTGGTCATGCCGGCGAGCAGCGACGCGAACACGTTTGCTTTGGCCTGCATACAGAATGGGGCGTTGTGATGTTCGTTCAGCATGATGCCGTCGACGCCCATTTCCTCGGCGTAGACGTAGTTCTCCAGGAATTCGTTATACAACCGGCTGCCGACCACGGGATCGAAGTGTTTATTGGACATCAGCAACGACGTGAAGCCGATCTCCGATCCGGCTTCGGCCGGATAGTCCTTCATCGGCTGCTCGGTGAAATACATCAGATGCATGGCTGTGCTCCCGTTACGGGGTTCAGGTGGACGCGATGAACGAAGTGATCAGGCGGGCCAGCGCAGACGGCTGTTCCATTTCGATCAGATGGCCGGTGCCGGCGATGATTTCACTGCTGGCATTGGGCAGCCGTTCGGCATAGAGCGCGGCGGCGCTGGCCGGCACGATACGGTCGGCATCACCGCGCACGATCAGTGCCTGCGATTGCACACCACGCAGCAGCCAGGGCAGCGAATCGTTGTACATGTACGGCTTCCACGCCACCCGGAACGACATTTCCCGGCACAAATCCCATTGCACCAATTGCGTGGTCGTCACGGTAGCGCCGTAATTCCTTTCGAATGCGCCCGGAGCGTGGAAGCCTTCCTTCACATATTCGATATAGCTGATCAGCGCCTGATCGAGGATCTCACCGTTTGGCGGCTTGACGCCCATCGGCCCGACCAATACCAGCCGCCGCGCGTCGGACGGTGCGAAGGTCGCCATTTCCGCAGCAATCCAGCCGCCAAAACCAAGCCCAATCAGGCTGGCGTTGCTCAGCCCGAGCTGATCCAACAAACAGCGGTGAACGACAGCGATGTCGCGGACACTCGCGACCCAGTCCGGTCGAGGCGATGCACCGTAGCCCGGATGGTTCGGCACAATTACCTCGTGGGATTGCGCCAGTTCATCGTAAAACGCCAGCCGCTCCAAGGTGCCGATGTCGCGATGCAGAATAACGACGGGCGGCCCCTCGCCGCCCCGGGTCACGTGCAAATCCGTGCCGCCGGCTGACACGATGCCGCTCTTCCAGTTTATCGTTGCCATCCGCTCGCTCCCGAAACTTCCAGCGGCGACTGTGCGACGGCCAGCCCGGTCATGCAAATTTCCGAACCGGGCGGCAAGGCTTGCCCGTTCCGGTTCAGCACGCTCAACATGGCCCAATAAAATATAAATCCGGAGGAAGCACGATGTCCGATGTTCTGGCTTTCACAACCGACTCGGGTGAGGAAATCGGCCCGCTTGAGGAACGCCATCTGCGATCGCCGATCTATCGCAACGCCACCGACACCACCCGACTCACATCCACCCATTGGCACATCGCCTGGGCAAACGGCCTCGGCTGGGGTTTCGATGGCATGGATGGTGCGATCCTGGCACTCGTTGCGCCAGTGCTGATGAGGGAGTTCGCGATCGATCTGGGCACGTTTCGCAGCGGCATACAGATCGCGTCGCTGGTTAGCATCATTGGCCTGTATTTATGGCCGTGGCTCGCCGACAGATTCGGCCGGCGCAATGTCCTCGCACTCAATATCGCGGTGTTCTCGTTGTCGATGCCGCTGGTGGCGTTGTCACCAGCCTGGGGCAGCTTCGTCGCCGCGTACTGCATCGTACGTTTCGCGTTGAACGGCGAATGGGCGGTCGGTTCGATGTTGGTCGCGGAAACCTGGCCGGCCCGCCTACGCGGTCGCGTGCTCAGCGTCGACCGATCTACCTGGAGCCTTGGCGCTGCGCTCGCGGGAACCATCGTGACCTTCGTGGTGACCGAGTGGGGCTGGCGAGCGGCTTACATCATGCCTGCAGTTGTCGCGTTGTTGGCAATTTATGTCCGACTGTTATGCCCGGAGTCGCCGTACTGGGTGCGCACGCAGGATCGCAAGCAGCGGATTTCGGAGCGCCTCGCCGCCGATCTCGCGCTCACTGCGGATGACCGCGATTGGATCGCAAAGACCCAAAGGCCCGGCTGGCGGCAACTCTTCCTGCCGGATCTGCGGCGCAATACAATCATGGCGACATTTGTCGCGAGCCTGGCGCTGGTCTCCTACAGCACCGTCGGATTGTGGATGCCGCTGTTCCTGGCACAGCAGCATCATTGGTCGACCGCGGAGTACGGCAGTTTTTACATCGGCTGGTCGTTGTTCTCGGTTACCGGGTTCTGGGTCGGCGGCTGGATGATCGATCATTTCGGACGCCGGCTTGGTTTTGCGATTTTGCTGGTGGAAGCGGCAATCCTCATGACAGTATGGATTTTCGCCGAGGGCAAAATCGCGTTGTGGCTGCTGGGCATGGGATGGGCGTGGGGCTTTATCGGCGTCTGGGGGCCGGTTACGACTTACACTGCGGAAATGTATCCGACCCGGATCCGTGGCGTCGGCAACGGCTTCTCCTGGTCTGTTGCGTTCCTGGTCGGCGCCGTGCTGTGGCCATTCGTTTCGGTCTGGCTACGCGAAACGACCGGGTCGTTTGTTGCCGCTTTCCTGTTGATCCCGGTGATCCTGCTGACGATGGCAGCGATCATTTGGTTCTACAGTCCGGAACACGCGCGCAAGGATCTCGACCAGATCGCTGTGTGACTCGAAGGGCCGGTCGCGCTGATCGAGCGCGGCCGGGTCCCGAAACCTCAACTGATCTTGCGCAACTTGCGCAGGACGCGGACGTCCTCGGGCGGCTGGCCCTCGAAATACTGCGGCCACAGCGTCCGGGAAACCTCACCCACGTAAATGTCCCCGTGCGAGTCGACTGTCAGCCCGTGCGGACCGATATAATCCCCGATCCCGGTGCCAGGGTGTGGCCCACCAATTCTTGTCAGCAAATTGCCTTTGTTGTCGATAATCGACAACCGCGGCCCGAGGTTCGGATAATTGCGGTTGGTGCGCGTCGCCGGTCCCAGCTCGCCGACGTAACAGATCGGGCACGAGCAATATGGCATGAACATCCCGCACGGCCGGTGCAGATTGTTGAACTGCGTCTCATAGCGTCCGTTGCCGTCGAACACCTGGATGCGATGGTTTTCCCGGTCGGCGACGTAAACCCAGCCATCCGGATCGCAGGATATGTTGTGCACCAGGTTAAACTGGCCTGGTGCTGTGCCTGACTCGCCCCATGACATCAGCTTGCGTCCGTCCGGTGCGTATTTGTGCACGCGTGCGTTGCCATAGCCGTCCGAAACATAAATTTCGCCCTTCGGCGACAGGGCGGTATGGGTGCAGCGGTGGAACGGTTCGCCGCTCATGAACGGCGCCGGCTTGCCGGGTGTGCCAAGCGTCAGCAGCACTTTGCCTTCCAACGTGCATTGCCGTACCGAGTGATCGCCGTCATCGGTCAGAAACACTGTGTTGTCGGGCGCCATATGCAGGCCGTGCGCACGCGGGAACAGTCCCTCGCCCCAGGCGCGCAGGAAATTGCCGTCACGGTCGAACACCATCATCGGGTGCTCGCCACGATTGAACACATAAACGTTATCTTGCTTGTCGACCCCCACCGCACCCACTTCGTGGATCGACCAGCCTGGCGGGACCTTGGCCCAGTTGTCGATCTGCTCGTAACGGTAGTCGCCGTCACCAACGATGATTGTCATGTGGCTCCCCCCTCGAACTTTAGTAGCTGGAAATCTCAATGGAGTTCTGGTCCGGGTCATCGATATAGATCGATTGGATCGTGCCGATGGCGCCGGCCCGTGGCCCAGGCCCCATCCGAACCGGCACGCCACATCGTTGCAAATGCGCCATGACCTCCGGGACGGGTTCTCGGGTGATGAAACAGATATGCGCCGGCATCCGTTTTTCGCCGCCCATCGGCGTTGCAGTGTTGGCAGCGTCGAGATGGATCTTCTGCTGGCCAAAGTGCAGGGCAGCGCGGTGCTCGCCCATGCTTTCGGCCTCCATGCCAAGCACCTGCTTATAGAATGCAACGCTGCGGGCGATATCCGCGACGGTCAGGTTCAGATGGTCGATGCGCTCGATCTTCATGGCGGCCTCCCTTGTTTCAACCGGTCTGAAGCCTGGCACGATGCGCGGGATCATGCCACCTCGGGTCCGCGCTTTCGGCGGTCGTTGGATTGGCCCTACAATGCGGGCCGGAGGGGACCGCCCATGAAGTTCAGTTTTTCCGCCGAGCAAGCCGAGTTCAGATCCAATCTCCGCCGCTTTCTGGCGGACCATTCGCCGCCCAAGGAAGTGCGTCGGTTGATGGAAACCGACATGGGTTGGGAGCGCGATGCCTGGCGCCGCGCCAATGAGGCACTTGGCCTGACCGCACTGCGAATTCCGGAAGCCCACGGCGGTGCTGGGTTCGGTTTTTCCGAAATCGGCATCGTGCTGGAGGAAATGGGCCGCGCTCTGTTCTGCGCCCCCTATTTCGCGACCGCCGTGCTGGCCACCGGCGCAATTTTGAACGCCGGCACCGATGCGCAAAAGCAAGCATTGCTGCCGGACATCGCTTTGGGCGAGACGATCGCCACGCTGGCCGCCGCGGAGGATAACGGACGGTGGGACGCCGCCGCCACAACGTTGGTGGCCACTCCGTCCGACTCGGGTTACCGGTTGGACGGTCATAAAAGTTTCGTGCTTGATGGTCACACTGCCGATACGATCGTGGTTCTGGCGCGGGCCCCCGGATCGGCCGGCGAAACTGGACTGTCGTTCTTTACGGTGCGAGGCGACGCCTCCGGGCTTTCGCGCCGTTTGCTGAAAACCATGGACCCAACCCGCAAACTGGCACATCTGAAGTTCGACGGTGTCGAAGCCGTATTACTTGGTCACGCTGGAGCCGCTGCCGCACCGTTCGCCCGAACGATGATCGAGGCGGCAGTTTGCCTCGCCAACGAAATGGTCGGCGGCGCGGAACGATTGCGTGAAGATGCTTTGGCCTATTCGAAGTTGCGGATGCAGTTCGGTCGACAGATCGCCTCGTTCCAGTCGATGAAGCACAAGGCGGCCGACATGTTGCTCGATGTCGAACTGGCTAAATCGGCGGCGTATTACGCGGCGGCGGCGTTGGACGATGGCGATGCCGATGTGGCGGCGACAGCTTCGCTGGCCAAGGCCTGCGCCAGTGACGCCTATGTGCAAACCGCCATCCACGCCATCCAGATCCATGGCGGCATCGGCTTCACCTGGGACAACGACACGCATCTCTGGTTCAAACGAGCGAAAAGTTCCGAAGTGCTGTTTGGCGATGCCAGTTACCATCGCGAACAAATGATGCGGCATTGGGGAGCAGCGGCATGAGCGACGTTACCGAATCCACGGTGCGTGCCGAAGTGCGGGCCTGGCTGGAAGCCAACTGGAACCCCGACCTCGGTTTGATCGAATGGCGCAACAAACTTGCCGATTCCGGCTGGGGTGCGCCGCATTGGCCGACGGCGTGGCATGGCCGAGACCTGTCCGCCGGCCTCGTGCCGGTGGTCGAGGAAGAATTCCGTCGAATCGGAGCAGTCGGTGTCGCCAAGGCCGGCATTCGTGTGTTGGCCGCGGCGACAATCCTGGCGCACGGCACCGACATGCAGAAGGCCAAATTTCTGCGCCGCAGCCTGACCGGCGAGGACACCTGGTGCCAGCTGTTCAGCGAACCCGGCAGCGGCTCCGATGTGGCCGGTGCGGTGACGCGGGCGGATTTGCGTGGCAATCAGTGGTTGGTTAATGGCCAGAAAGTCTGGACCACCAGTGCGCACAAAGCCGATTGGGGTTTGTTGCTGGCACGCACGGACTGGGACAAACCCAAGCATGCGGGATTATCGTATTTCATCCTCGACATGAAACAACCGGGCATATCGGTGCATCCGTTGAAGCAGATGAACGGCCATGCCTCATTCAATCAGGTGTTCATCACCGACGCCGTCGTGCCACCCGAGATGCTGGTTGGCGAAGTCGGCCAAGGCTGGGCCGTGACCACCACCACCCTCATGCATGAACGCCGCGGCGCCGACGGGCTACGCACATGGGCTCAGGGATCGGACCGGCCGGGACGCTGCTATGAAGAGGAACGGGCCGAGATCAAGACCACAATGGAGCCGTACAAGTGGTATCCGCAACGTGCCGGCCGCGTCGATCTGATCGTGCCGCGCGCCAAGGAAACCGGCCACTTCGACGATCCGGTGATCCGCCAGGAAATCGCCAAAGTGCTGATCATGTCGAAGGCCGCCGAATGGACCGCGCGACGGGCTCGCACGGCGCAGGAGCAGGGACGGCCGCAAGGACCGGAAGGCTCGCTTGGCAAGCTGGCGTCGAGCTACATCGCCCGCGCCGCGGCACGGGTGCATACACAGTTGACCGGGGCTGATGCGCTTCTAACCGGCGAAGACAGCCCGATGGGCGGGGTGATCGCCGAGATTTTGGTGTCCGTACCGGCGACCTCGATTGCCGGCGGCACCGACGAAATCCAGCACAACATCATCGCCGAGCGGGTCTTGGGCATGCCCAGGGAAGCCAGCGTGGACACGGGCAAGCCGTTCCGGGACGTGCCACGCAATACGGTTGGTTAAGGGGCCGTCCACACATGCGAGCGTTGTGAAGCAATCTCCATGGTTCCCCGCACCGGGGGATTGCTTCGCTGCGCTTGCAACGACGGGGAGCTGGCGCGCAATGGCGGCGACGGCGTTATCCGTCCACTGGCGCCAGCAATTCGACGCCGAATTGCTGCGCGGCATTCTCGCCCATCATGCGCGCAATGATCTCTTCCGGTACATCCGCCTGCGACAGCAAGCCAATCGCGTCATGCGCAGAAGTCGTGTCGTGCTGCGGATAACGTGAACCCCAGACGACCTTCTCGGCGAAATCGTGCGGCAGCTTGCGGATCAACCGCTCCTCGGCGTCGAAGCCGAGCATGACTTTACCTGCTTCCCACATTTCCTCAGTGTCGGTGCGCACCGGGTATTTGTGCAACAACGGAATGACGCGCGAGGAGGCTTCCATTTTCTCCAGCACCTCCTCCATCCAGGACGCCTTGCCGTGCGCGACGACGACCTTCATGCCGGGGAATCGTTGCATGACTGTAAAGCCGATCAATACCGAGGCAACGAACATGTGATTGTCCAACCAACCGGACAACACCCCCGCCATTGGATGGCCGAGCTGAGGAAATGCAGTGAAAAACGACGTGCTGGCCGCACCGGCACCGCCGCCGGAGAACGGACCGCCACCTCCGGCAGGCAGCGGCGTCTGGCCGAGCCGGTTCTTGATCTTTTCGACAAACGGCCCGTGCGAGGTCCATTCCGGATTCCACAGGCCAGGCGTCGGATGGACCGCCGCCACCAAGCCAAGCCGTTCCAGTTCCGCCCACAGCGGATCGAAATACGGACTGGTGAAGTACTGACCCTGGAAAAACATCGGCCGAATGAACGCACCGCGAAAACTCGGATTGCCGGCGACGCGGCGCAGTTCCGCAATTGTCAGATCCATGTCCTGCAACGGCAGCATCGCAGCCGCGAACAACCGACGCGGCGCAGCCGCACAAAAATCCGCGATCCAATCGTTATACGCACGAGCGAGCGCATGCGCGGTGTCCGGATCGGTGATGAGATGAAATCCCTCGGCGAACCAGGTCGGATAGAGGAATGCCTGATCGATACCCATGAGATCCATGTCGGCCAACCGTGCGCGCGGGTTCCACGCAGCTTCGTTCATCGGATGCCGCACGCTCGCGTCCAGTTCACCGACTGCATCCCAGGTCATGCCCGGACGCCAGATGGCGTGGCGCGGCAGGTTGGGGTTCATGGTGTCGCGGATGACCTCACCATTGATTTTCAGATACGAATTGGTTTCGCCGTCGTGCCGCCACAACGCTTGCTTACCCAGCCGGCGAAATTCGGGATCGAGGTATTTCTCCCACAACTCGGGAGGTTCGACGATATGAGAATCGCTGTCGAACACGGTGAAACGCCTGGTCATGGTGGTCATGGTTTGGCCCTCCTTACCAGCGCGTGACGGAGGCGTCGGGCGCCAGCGCGGCCTTCACCTCGTCTTCGGTCGGCCACCAATTGGGCCGTTCGATTTCGGTGACCCGGTGCTCGATGATCTTTTTCGGTGTATCGATCCGGTACAGACGGCGTGCGTTGGCACCGAGGAATTTGGCCTGATTTTCGACCGGAAGATTATACTTCTGCATCGTCTCGATGGCGCGCCAGGCGTCGTCGCCGTCATGGTGGTAGACATCCGACGACCACGCGAGAATATCGCCGTAGAACTCCGGGAAGCGCGGCGGCGGAGCCTCGTCACCTTCGAACCCGGTAATGCAATGCTGGAAAAACGTTTCACTCGGCAACCGCTGCAACGGTGGCAGCGTGCGTTCGTTACGATACAGGCGGTATGTCTTGTCGCATTCGTCGAGCAAGAAGCTCAGCCAGGTCGAGGATGCCTCGAACACTGCGGCGTTCAGATTGGGATGTCGTTCGAAGAACCCCGACAGCAGCACTGAGGTAACCCACAGAGACGCTTCGGACTGGAAGTTCTGCACGTTGGTCAAGAAGGAATGCGGGATACCGGATGCCGAAATGGTGCGGCGGATGAGTTCGGCACCGGAATATTGCTCGCTGTAGCCTGGTGGTTTCAACGCCGCTCCGGCCGGGAACGGGTGCATGCCATAGACCATGCCGGTTTCTTCCAGCGCGTTCCACACCGGCTCGTATTTCGGCTGCAACGGATAATTGCCCATCGCGTCGATCGGGCGGATCAGCGCGACCCGGCAGCCTTGCGCGGCGACACGATGCACTTCCTGCACGGCGAATTGCGGGTTTTGCATCGGCAGCAGTGCAGCGAAGAACAGCCGTTCCGGACCGGCCTTGGTGTACTCATACGCCCACTGGTTATAGGCCTTGCAGAACGCCTTGGCACCAACCGCGTTGAGCAGCCAGGGATAGGTGTCGATGTCGGTCGGGATGATCATCACCTGATCGATCCCTTGCGTATCCATGTCGCGCAGCCGCGGCTCCGGTTCATAGGAGCCGGCGAAGTCGATATAGCCGACCTGGTCCTGCGTCAGCGCGGTCGCCGCTTTGAGATTGCGCACGTTCAAAGCGCGTTGGATGTCGTGCTTAACGCCAGGTCCGGCGTTGGAGATGACGCGCATGGTCCCAGGAATGCCGCCGCGGCGGGGCGAACCGATACCGACGCCAGCTCGGCCATTGACGATCAGTTGCTGGCTTTCGTCGTCCCACCAGATGGTCGAGCGCAGCGCGTCCATCTCTTCACGCGTCAGGAATTCGGACGCACGCTCCCAGATCAGCGGAGGCTCGGTGACATGGGCGTCACAGTCGAAGGTGGCAAACGTCTTCGTCATCGGTGCGAAACGCTGGACCGGCATGGTGCATCCTCCGTTTTGGGTCAGGCAGACGGATCGTCTTCCAGCCAGCCTGATGGTTCTGTCACGACATCGTTACGAGCAAAGATTGCATCGATTGCGGTCATGTCGTCCTGTGAGATCGCGAAACCAAGCGCTCCAAGATTTTCCTCTACCTCGGCGGGCCGGCGGAAACCAACGAGGGCGGTATGGACCGCCGGCTTGCTGAGCGTCCAGCGCAGTGCGAATTGGGGCAATGTCTTGCCATACTTCGCCGCGAGCACCTTGAGTTCATCGACCGCTTGCAGATTTCGCGCGAAATGATCCGGGCCGAACATGGTGCGGAACAGATTGAGCCCGCCCAGAGCACCGCGCTTCGAGCGCCAATCGGCCTCGTCAAACTGCATGTCTGGATGGAACGTTCCGGACAGCATCCCATAAGCCAGCGAGCCATAGGCCATCACACCAACGCCGTTCGCGGTACACCACGGGAAGATTTCGCGCTGCATCCGGCGGTCGAACATGTTCCAGCCGTACTGGACGACATCGATCCGCCGCAGCTTCATGCATTGCGCAAGTTGCACGGGACGGAAATTCGACACACCGATGGCGCGGGCTTTGCCCTGCTGCACGATGTCGTCAAGCGCGCGCATGGTTTCCTCGAACGGGGTATTCAAATCGGGCCAGTGCACAAGGTAAACGTCGACGTGATCAGTGTTCAGGTTACGCAAACTTTGCTCGATCGCGGCCTTAACGCGCGCCCGGCTGCTGTCGCGGCGGTTTGGTGCTTCCGGATAGCCGACACCAAATTTCGTAACGAGACAGACATCGCGCCGTCGCGCGCCCAAAGCATGGGCCAACGCCTGCTCGGAAATCCCCATGCCATAGGCTTCCGCGGTATCGAAACAGTTGATCCCGGCATCGAGGGCGCGCTGCACGGCCTGATCAAACTGCGCCGCGTCGATCGGACCGTAGGTGCCGCTGATCTCCCAGCAACCGAAGCCGATGGCGGAGACGTTTATGCCGGTACGGCCGAACTGCCGGTATTCCATGGCATTTCCTCGCTTCACCGAGCGTTACCGGCGATGTTGCCGCCGATCGGCGTATTCTTTGGCTTCGCGGATACTACCCCGGTTTGCGATCGTCGCAAAGGGACGCAACCTGGCGGTTCAGAGGAAAATTGCCTGTCCTTGTTTCATCGCGTGATTTATGCACAGCGACTAATCAGTCGAGGCAGCTGTCATCGCCGCGCAAACCCGCGTGGTAATTTCCGGCGTGCAGACGATGACCGGGTTGCCGTTCACTAACCCATTGCCAGCGAGAAAATCGTTTGTCCAACCACCCGCCTCGCGCACCAGGATGATGCCCGCGAGTACGTCCCAGGCATTGATATGCATTTCCATATAGCCGTCATTCAGACCCGCGGCCGTGTCAGCCACGCCCAAAGCGCCAGAACCCAACCGACGAAATTCAATACCATCCGCGATCAATTGCTGGATCAAAATGCCGTACGAACCGATCGGCCGGCGCGGCGACCAGCCGAGTTCCACCACCGGCGAGGCACCATGACGCAGCTTGCTCACCTGCGCCGGCACTCCATTCAGGAATGCTCCCTGGCCGCGGCGCGCGGCGAATAAGCGGCCCTCGTCGGGCGCATTGATGACACCGCAGGCGATGTCACCGCCTTCGATCAGCGCGATCGAAACGCACCAGCGCGGCGAGCCATGGATATAGTTCACCGTGCCATCGATTGGATCGACCACCCAAACGAGGTTTGCTGGCGTGCCACCATCCTCCTCGCCGATCACCGGATCGCCGAAGCGCTCGCCAATCCGTTTGCGGATCAATGCTTCAACGGCATGATCGGCTTTGGTGGCATAGTCCATCGGACGTTTCGACTCGAGAACGCCCAGTGAACGGCGAAGCGTGGCGGCGAGGATGCCGGCTTCGCGGGCAAGCTCAATGGCGAAGTCGTGGCGGGCGGCCAGCGTGGCGTTCATCGTGTATGTCCCATCTGCAGCTGTTACCTCGCTCCCGAGCGTCGGTCCCGAATCGAGACGAACCCGAACACTGTCACAGCAAGCCAGCCTGTTGCGCCAGCCGCATCAGGTTGTTGAAGCCCAAACTTGCATAAGTCAGCGGATGCGCTTTGGCCGGATCCTGCTCGGCCTCGACCACGAGCCAGCCGCTGTAGCCAGCCAATTCCCGGAGTACCGCAGTAAAATCCACCATGCCATCGCCAGGCACGGTAAACACGCCGGCGACCACAGCATCGAGGAAACTCATATCGGCACGCCGCGCCGCGTCCAACACCGGTTCTCGCACATCCTTGCAATGCACATGGGCGATACGCCCGCGATGGCGGCGGGCGAGTGCCACCGGATCAGCGCCGGCAAACACGGCATGACCGGTATCAAGCAGAAGCCTAAGCGCCGGCCCGCTGGTTTCCATCAGGCGGTCAATTTCCGCCTCGGTCTGCACGATCGTACCCATATGGTGATGATACGCGACC
The DNA here is from genome assembly GCA_049519555.1 of Acetobacteraceae bacterium. GTDB lineage: Bacteria > Pseudomonadota > Alphaproteobacteria > Acetobacterales > Acetobacteraceae > Rhodopila. The sequence goes on along the minus strand of JBEKQQ010000024.1, from coordinate 22,043 downwards.
GACAGTCCCTCATCCGCCGCGGCGCTGGCGAGCGCAGTCAGCCGGCCGGCGAACAAGGTCCAGGCCGCATCGGTCAGTATCGGGCGGTCAGATAGCGGAGCAAGCCGGTCGCCGTGGATGGCGTTCGAGGTCTCCGCCAGGATCAACACGGTGCAGCCAAGCGTCCGCAACAGCGCCATATGCGGCCGCATGGCAGTCAGTTCGGTCGCAGTGTCGCGCTGCAGCAAATTGGCAGAATACCAACCGGACACCAGCGCGAGGCCATGGCGCTGCAGCACGGGACCCAATACCGCAGCATCACGCGGGAATTTGTGCCCGAGTTCGATGCCGGTGAACCCGGCCAGGCATGCTTCGGCGAGACAGGTCTCCAGCGACGTCGCCGCGCCAAGCTCACGCAGATCGTCGTTCGACCAGCCAATCGGGTTGGTGCCGAGGCGAACCGTCATTTGTGCCCGTCCCGCGCCTCGATGGCCGTCTCATAGGTGGCTCTGGCGGTCTGCACCTCGGGCCGGGTCGACACGGCGGGAATTGCCACATCCCACCAATGACCGCCGTCCGCCGTGCTAAGCGCCGGATCGGTGGTCACGACAATGACGGTGGTGCGGGATGCGGCTTGCGCGCGTCGCACTGCTGCCTCCAGTTCCGCCAGGCTGGCAACGCTTTCCGCCAGCGCGCCGAGGCTGGCGGCATGGGCGCGCAGATCGACCCCATGCGACACCAGATTGTTGAAGGCGGCGCCACCGGACGCCTGTTGCAGCCGGTTGATGCAGCCAAATCCCCCATTGTCCAGCAGCACGATTGTAAGCTTCAGGTCCATCGCGACCGACGTGGCGATCTCCGAATTCATCATCAGGTAACTGCCGTCACCAACCATGACGACCACGTCCCGACTCGCATCGGCCAGCTTCACGCCAAGTCCGCCGGCAATTTCATATCCCATGCAGGAATAGCCATATTCCAGGTGGTAGCTGCCCGGACCCTCGGCGCGCCATAGCTTATGCAGTTCACCCGGCAATCCCCCGGCAGCACAGACCACCACCGTCCCCTCCTTCACCCCTCTCCCCACTGCCCCAATTACCTGGGCGTCCGACGGGATTTGCGTGTTGCCTGCTGCGGTAATGCTGGCGGCAGTACTGTCCCATTGCGTCCGCCAGGCCATCGCCCGGGCCGTCCAATCGTACGGCGCACGCCAACCCGCCAGAGCATCCGCCAATGCGGTCAACCCTTCTCGCGCATCAGCCACCATCGGTATGGCGTCCTGCTTGCCGGCGTCGAATGGTTGGACGTTCAGGCCAATAAGACGGCCGTGAAACAGGCTACGGGAGCCAGTGGTGAAGTCCTGCAACCGCGTCCCAACGGCGAGCACAACATCTGCGGCCTCAGCAGCGCGGTTGGCTGCCGCCGTGCCGGTTACGCCAATGCCGCCGAGGTTCAGTGCGTGATCAGCCGGCAGGCTGCCTTTCCCGGCCTGGGTTTCGCCAACCGGAATGCCGTGCCGCGTGGCGAAGTCAGCCAGAGTGGCCGCCGCTTCCGCGTACAAAACCCCACCGCCGGCGATGATCAGTGGCGCGCGTGCGGCGGACAGGACACGCGTGACATCCGCCAACGCGGCGGCATCGGGCGGCGGGCGCCGTGGCCGCCACAAACGGCGGGCAAAAAAGGGCTCCGGCCAGTCACCAGCCTCTGCCTGGGTGTCCTGACATAAAGCGAGCGTCACCGGTCCGCACTCCGCCGGGTCGGTCAGCACCTGCAAGGCACGCGGCAAAGCTGACAGCAACTGCTCGGGCCGGGTGATCCGATCGAAATAGCGTGAGACCGGACGGAAGCAGTCATTTGCCGATGCGGTGCCGTCGTTCCAGGTTTCGGTTTGCTGCAGCACCGGATCGGGGCGGCGCGAGGCGAAGACATCGCCCGGTAGAAACAACACAGGCAGCCGATTCACGTAGGCGACAGCCGCCGCGGTTACCATGTTGGTCGCGCCGGGGCCGATCGAGCTGGTGCAAGCCATCATCCGCCGCCGGCGTGACGCCTTGGCGAAGGCGATCGCGGCGTGACCCATCGCTTGCTCGTTATGAGCACGGAACGTCGGCAGGACGTCGCGGTGGGCGTGCAACGCCTCGCCCAGTGCAGCAACGTTGCCGTGGCCGAAGATAGCCCAGACGCCGGCGAACAACGGCACCTCGGCGCTGTCGAGTTCACTGTATTGCGACGCGAGGTAGCGCACCAAAGCCTGTGCGGCGGTCAGCCGGATCGTGCTCATGGATGGTCCTCCCGCTCCGAACTGTCTACATATCCGGGCTCTGGAGCAACCGGCCCAACGGCACCCATTGTCTGGAGCGACACCATGCTGGATATCGCCGTACTGGGCGCAGGTCGCATCGGTCGAATCCATGCCGGCAATATCGCAGCCCATCCGGGTGCCCGGCTTGCCGGAATCGCAGACCCCGACACGGCAGCGGCGACCCGGCTTGCCACCGCATTGGGTGTTCACCCGATCAGCGTCACCGAGGCCATGCGAGCTGACGCGGTGCTGATCGCTTCACCGACGCCGACACATGCCGATTATGTCGAACAAGCCGCTGCCGCCGGCCGCGCCGTGTTCTGCGAGAAGCCGATCGATCTGTCTGAGCAACGGGTGCGCCGCTGTTTGGCGGCCGTGCGCAGCGCCGGGATCATCCTGATGACCGGCTTCAACCGGCGGTTCGATCCGCATTTCGTCGCGCTGAAGCAGCGCCTGGATGCCGGCGAGATCGGGGGGCTTGAGTTGCTGACCATCATCAGCCGCGATCCATCGCCGCCGCCGTTGTCTTATGTCGCGACCTCCGGCGGGTTGTTTCGCGACATGATGATCCACGATCTGGATATGGCGCGGTTCCTGTTGGGCGAGGAACCGGTTGCGGTCTCGGCTGCTGCATCATGCCTCGTTGATCCGGCGATCGGCGCGGCGGGAGATGTCGATACCGCGTTGGTCATGTTGCGCACCGTGTCCGGGCGATTGTGCCAGATCTCCAATTCCCGCCGTGCCACGTACGGCTATGATCAACGGATCGAAGCGCACGGCGCAGCCGGGTTGTTGCAGGTCGGCAATGTGGTCGCGACGACCGTGCGGTCGGCAACCGCGTCAGGGTTCCGCTCCGACCCGGTGCTGCCGTTCTTTCTGGAGCGTTACGCGGCCGCCTATCGTGCGGAACTTGACGCTTTCGTGCAGGCGGTACGCGGCGACGGACCTGCCAGGCCGGATGGCGAGGACGGGCTGCGCGCCCTGTTATTGGCGAACGCCGCCGTTGAAGCAGAAAGCACCGGCCGCAGCGTGCCGCCGGCGGAGGTATGAGCATGCGGATTGGATTGGTCACCGATGGATTGCCGACATTGGCATTGGAAGAATTGTTGCGCACGGCGGCGGAACTCCGGATCGAGACGTTGGAGTTTGGTTGCGGCAATTGGTCGCCCGCTCCGCATGTAAACCGCGCTGAACTACTGCGGTCGGGAGCGGCGCGGGACGTGTTTCTGGGCCGCATTGCCGCGCATGGCCTGACGATCTCCGCACTGAACTGCTCCGGTAATCCCTTGCTTCCTGGTTCTGCAGGCGCGGCCCACCGTGCGGTCACCAGTGAAACCATTCGGTTGGCAGGGCTGATGGGCATACGTCGCGTGGTGATGATGTCGGGCTGCCCAGGAGGACCGGGAGACGCAAATGCGAACTGGGTGACGACGGCGTGGCCTCCGGAGGCCGCGCGTGTGCTGGACGCGCAATGGTCAGAACAGTTGGTCCCGTATTGGCGCGGCCTCATTGCCGAGGCGCAGGACGCTGGCGTCGAATATTTGTGCCTGGAATTGCACGGCCAGCAGAACGTTTTCAATGTTCGGACGCTGTTCCGGCTGCGTGAGGCAGTGGGACCTGTAGTGGGCGCCAATCTGGATCCCAGTCATTTGTTCTGGATGGGTGCCAATCCGTTGGCCGCGGTGGCGGCATTGGGTGACGCAATTTATCACGTGCATGCCAAGGACACCCGGATCAACCAGGCAGTGGCATCGGTGAATGGACTGATCGACGTCACCCCAAACGAAAGAGTTGCCGAGCGGGCATGGTCGTATGTGACACTGGGCGATGGCCACGGTGCAGAGTGGTGGCGGGCCTTTTGCTCGGCGTTGCGGGCGGCCGGGTATGACGACGTGCTCTCGATCGAGCATGAGGACCTGGCGTTGCCCCCGCTTGAGGGCATCCGCCGTTCGGTTGAAGTGTTGCGGGATGCGATCGGCTGACCCGGCATGGGACTGGCGGATGACATGCGGTGGATCCCGGGCGGCACGTTCCGCATGGGATCGGACCGCTTCTATCCCGAAGAAGGTCCGGCTCACCTGGTTGAGGTGGCGGGATTCCGGATCGACACGCACCCAGTGACCAATGCAGCGTTCGCGCAGTTTGTCGCGGCGACTGGCTATGTCACGCTTGCGGAACAGCCGATTGATCCGGCGGAGTTCCCGGACACCCCGCCGGAACTGCTGCAGCCTGGCGGGCTGGTGTTCCATGCGCCGACTGGCTCGGTCGATCTTCGTGATGTCAGCAGTTGGTGGCGGTATGTCCCTGGTGCCGACTGGCGCCATCCGGACGGACCGGAAACCACGATTGCTGGTCGCGATAACGACCCAGTGGTGCAGATTGCGTGGCACGACGCGATCGCTTTCGCCGCATGGGCCGGCAAGCGGCTACCGAACGAGGCCGAGTGGGAATTTGCCGCGCGCGGCGGGCTGGATGGTGACACCTGGTGCTGGGGAGAGGAGATGACGCCTGACGGGCGCTGGATGGCCAATACATGGCAGGGCGAATTCCCTCGGGTGAACACCGGGGTGGACGGTTTCGCCGGCCGTTCTCCGGCCGGTGCGTTTCCGGCGAATGGGTACGGCATCTACGACATGGCAGGGAATGTTTGGGAGTGGACTGTCACCGAGTTCACCGCTCGCCACACCGAGCAGCCCGCACCTTGCTGCCACGGACGTTCCCGTCGCGGGACGATCCCACGCAAGGTCGTCAAGGGCGGGTCGTATTTGTGTGCGCCGAACTACTGCCTGCGGTATCGGCCTGCGGCACGGCAACCACAGTCCGTCGATACCGCAACCTGTCACGTAGGATTCCGCTGCGTGCGCGACGAGTAGTATCCAGAATCGTAGGAGTTCGGCACATTCTCCTCTGTCGTTGCGAGGAGCGAGGCGACGCGGCAATCTCGCGAAAGGTACACATGGGCGGTGAGATTGGTTCGTTACACTCGCATGACCGGGGGCAGCCGGGCCCGGGCTTCTCCGATGGTAGGTCCTAGCCGGCGGCGTAAACGTCGGCGAGACCCCGATCCCGGTAAATCTGCAGCATGGTTTCCCAGGGCAACACGCCAACGCGAGCAGCCCATTGCTGCCAGCGCTCGGTCAGGTCCGCCACGATCGTAGGGTTTTCGGCGGCCAGATTGTTGAGTTCGGTCCGGTCGGCTTCGATATCGTAAAGTTCCCAGTCGTTCGGGTATTCCCGCACCAGTTTCCACTTGTGCATGCGGATCGCGGCATTGCCGGTGTGTTCCCAGTACAGCGGCACTGGGTCGAATGGCCCGCCGCGTAGTGCCGCCAGCATACTTCGCCCCTCCAGCGCCGCGACCGGCCAGGTCACCGATTTTGGCGGGTAGTGCGCACCGGTTGCCTCGATCACGGTGGGAACTACGTCGACCAGTTGGAACGGGTGATCGACGACTGCTCCGGCATCGAGTTGCGCGACCGGCCAATGGATGATCAGCGGGGCCGCGATGCCGCCTTCGTGCACCCATCGCTTGTAGAAACGAAATGGCGTGTTGGAGAGGTTGGCCCAGGCCTGGCCGTAGCTGGAATAGGTGTCGTCGGGACCGGGAACAATGTCCGAGGTGTTGCCGATGCGGATCGGCGATCCGTCCTTCGCCAGGCGCGGCACGATATCCTTCCGGTCGCTGAACCGTGCCTCGCCGAACAGCGGCAATTCTTCCGCTGAGGCGCCGTTGTCCGACAGAAAGATGAACAGGGTATTTTCGAATTTGCCAGCGTTTTGCAATGCTTCGACTATGCGCCCGACACCGCGGTCGAGGGCCTCGATCTGCGCGGCATAGACCTGCATTCGGTAAGCCTGCCAGGCGTGATTGGTTACGTCGTCGTTCCAGGCCGGCTGTGACGGGTCGCGCTCGCTGAGCCTGGTATTCGCCGGCAGGATCCTCTCGGCAATGAGTTGCTGCATCCGGGTGATCCGTAACGCGTCCCAGCCGCGGTCGAAAACTCCGCTGTAACGTGCGATGTCTTCCGGTTTCGCGTGCAATGGCCAATGTGGCGCGGTGAATGCCGTGTACAGAAACAACGGCGGCGAATGCGGCCTGCCATGTGCCTCGATAAAACGGACTGCTTCAGTGGCGATCGCGTCGGTATAAAAGAAATCTGGCGCCTCGGCTTCGGCGGACGCGTCCTGCTCGCCACGCGTCAGAGTGCCCGGCTGGTAGAAGCTGCCGCAGCCCGTCAGCGTACCGAAAAACCGGTCGAAGCCTCGCCGCGTCGGCCAGGCATCGTTCGGCGTGCGCATATCGGATGCGAGATGCCATTTCCCGGACAGGCAGGTCGCATAGCCTTGATCGCGCAGCACCTCCGCCAACGTGACGCATTGCCGATTGAGATTGCCGGGATAGCCGTGCGGCCGGTCATCATTTGTCAGAACGCCGATCCCGGTCTGGTGCGGATGCAATCCGGTGAGCAGCGAGGCGCGCGATGGGCTGCACCGTGCGGTGTTGTAGAAACTGGAAAATCGAACGCCATTGCGGCCCAGTGCATCCAGCACCTGGGTCGAGATTTCGCCACCGTAACAACCAAGATCGGAAAACCCCATGTCGTCGGCCAGGATCAGCACGACGTTCGGTCGATCAGTCATGGCGTCGGTCATAAAGGTCTCCTGAACTTTGCCGGGGTCGTATTTATCCTATGTCACTGCGGGATAACTCCTTCGGCGGTCGCGGCAAAAAGCCTCGGACCCTCCGGCCACTTATGCCGTGCGACGCGTGGCGGTGGAACTTCTTGCCTTCCACCATTCCTCGAATCTTTGCAGTACCACGAAGAACGACGGCACGAACAGGACTGCGAGGCAGGTCGAGGCGAGCATCCCGGTCACCACTGACAGCCCTAAAGACGCGCGCGCGTTGGCGCCGGCGCCGGTCGCGATAAGTAGCGGTGCCACACCCAGAATGAACGCAAAGGATGTCATGATGATGGGTCGGAATCGGGTGCGGGCCGCATCAATCGCGGCGGCAAGGATTGGCTCGCCCTCGATGACTCGCCGCTCGCGCGCCACCTGCACAATCAATATGGCGTTTTTCGCGCTGAGAGCGATCAACAGTACAAGGCCAATCTGAGTGTAAAGATTGTTGGCCACGCCGAGAGCCGTCAAAGCAACGGCCGGCCCGATCAGCGACAGCGGCACCGCCAAAATCACGCTCAATGGGGCAATCCAGCTTTCGTACTGGCCGGCGAGGCACAGATACACCAGCAGTAGAGCGAACCCGAACACATAAACGATCTGGTTGCCAACCTGTTTTTCTTGATACGACATGGCAGTCCATTCGTATCCGGTGCCTGCCGGCAGGGTTCGGTCAGCGATTTGCTCCATCACGTCTATGGCTTCGCCGGAACTGAACCCCTGCCCAGAAGCTCCCACGATCGTGGCGGTGGGGTAGAGATTGTAGAGACCGATCAGCGACGGCCCGACCATTTCGTGCAGCGTCACCAAGGTTCCCAGCGGCACCATGTTGCCGTTCTGGCTGCGCACGTACAGGTTTTCAATATCCTTTGGCCGTAGCCGATATTTCGAGTCGGCTTGCACGTATACCTGGAACGTGCGGCCGAATTTGTTGAACTGATTGACGAAGCTTGAACCAACGTAGCCGCTGAGCACATTGAAGATGTCGCCGACCGCAACATTCAGCGTCTCCGCCTTGACACGATCCACCACCAGTTCGACCTGCGGGACGCTCGAGCGAAACGACGAACCCAGATGTTGCAGAGCTGATTGCGTGCTGCCGGCAGCAACAATGCTGCGGGTCAGTCGCTCAAGCTTGGTATAATCGAAGCTGCCATCACGCAGTTCGACCTGCATGGTGAAGCCACCGGCATTGCCGATGCCCTGGATCGGCGGTGGGATCAGAACCAGGCAACTGGCGTCGGGTAATTTGTCCAGAGCCGCCTGCAAGGTGAAGTAGAGTGATCGCAGGTCGGCCCCGGTGCCGCTACCTCTCTGATTCCAGTCCTTCAGGACCACGTAAACCGCGCCAGCGTTTTGCAACGACGCATTGTTGTCCAGCGGCGAAATCCCAGAAATGGCGACGGCATGATCGACACCCGGAGCGGCGAGCACGGCTTTGCTCACCTCATCGAGTGCGCGTTGCGTGCGGCCCAAAGCGGCGCCGTCGGGAAGTTGGACGGCGACAACAAAGTAACCCTGATCCTCGATCGGGATGAACGCCGTTGGCAGCCGCGCGACGCCCCAGACACCGGCGGCGGCCAGGACGATGGCCAGCACGACCATCACGCCACTCAATCGCGCCATGCCGCCCACCACCCGGAGATAGCCGCCCTCCACCGGGTCATACAGCCGATTGAAGCCACGATAGAAAAAGTTGCGCCGTTCCGGCGGGACCGGGGCACGCAGCCAGAGGGCGCACTGTGTCGGCTTCAAAGTCGCGGCATTGATCGCACTGATGATGGCCGTGGCGGCGATGACCAAGGCGAACTGCGCGTACATTTGCCCGGTGAGGCCTGGCAGGAACGCCGCAGGAATGAACACCGACATCAATACCAGGGTGATGCCGATGATCGGGCCGAACAGCTCCCCCATGGCTTTTATTGCGGCATCATGCGGCGTCAGGCCGCGCTCGATATGGTGCGACGCGCCTTCCACCACGACGATTGCGTCATCGACGACGATCCCGATCGCCAGCACGATCGCGAACAACGTCGAGAGGTTGACGGTAAACCCGAGCGCCGACATCGCGGCGAAGGCGCCGATGATGGTAACCGGCACGGTGGTCGCCGGCACCAACATGGCGCGCCAGTCCTGCAGGAATACCAGGATTACAATCAGCACCAGAACGGCGGCTTCGAGCAGCGTTTTATAAACTTCGGCGATCGAAGCCTGCACGAACCGCGTGGTGTTGAAAGGCACGTCGTAAACCACGCCCGACGGGAAGTTCTTTGCCAGCTCGGCCAACCTGGCATTCACCGATGTTGCCACGTTCAGCGCATTGGCATTCGGCAGCTGGAAAATTGCGATACCGGCAGCCGGCTTGCCGTCAAGCGCGAAGGATTGCGCATAGGTCTGCGCACCGAGTTCGACTCGCGCGACATCGCGAACCCGAGTGATCTGGCCACCATTCGCGCTGTTGACTTTGACGATGATGTTGCCGAACTGGGCGGGATCGGCCAACCGGCCCTCGACATTCACGGTGTATTGGAAAGCCTGGTCCTCCGGGGCCGGCGGGGTGCCGATTTGCCCACCGGTGACCTGCTGGCTTTGCTGTTGAATGGCACCGATCACGTCAGCCGGAGTCAGTCCACGGTTGCGCAGCGCGTCCGGATCAAGCCAAACGCGCATCGCATATTGACCCACACCAAAAATGACGACGTTGCCGACGCCAGGCACGCGAGCCAGTTCATCCGCCATGCTGATCGCGGCATAGTTGCTCAGGTACAGACTATCTCGGCTGGCGTCGGGCGATCGCAACGTGGCGATTTCGAGGATCGATGTGGATTTTTGCTGAACGGTGACGCCCTGCACCTGCACCGCCTGTGGCAACGACGCCAATGCGGCCGAAACCCGATTTTGCACCAGCACCTGAGCGAAATTCAGATCCGTGCCGATCGCGAAGGTGACGGTCAGCGAATAGGTGCCATCGCTCGCGCTGGTCGACTGCATGTAGAGCATGCCCTGCACGCCGTTGACCTGCTGCTCGATTGGCAAAGCGACCGTGTTGAGGACCGTAGTGGCGCTGGCACCTGGATAGCGCGTGGTAACACTCACGGTCGGCGGTACGACATTGGGATATTGCGCCACCGGCAACGTGTACAGAGCGACCGCACCGACGACCACCATGATGATCGCCAGAACGTTGGCGAGCACCGGCCGATCGATGAAGAATTTGGAGATCATTGCTTTTGGCCGCCGTTGGGCGGACCGGCGATCTGCACCTCATTTGGCACCACTTTTGCGCCGGGGGACGCTTTCTGCAGGCCCGACACCACGACCCGGTCGTCAGCCGTGAGGCCGGAGGTGATCACCCGCAAATCGCCGACCGCGATACCCGTGTGGACCGGCCGTTGCTGAACGACATCGTCCTTGTCGACCACGAGCAGGTACCGCCCGCCCTGGTCGGAACCCAGAGCGATATCGGGCACCAGCAAAGCGAGCGCTTTTTGTGGCGCCATGGGAATGCGCATCCGCACAAACATGCCCGGCAACAAAGCGTGGTCGGCGTTCGCCAGCACCCCTCGGAGCGTCAATGTGCCGGTTGAAGGATCGATCGCCGGCGAAACGTAGTCGAGCGTGCCGTGGTGCGGATAGTTGGCTTCGTCCATCCGGCCGACCTCGATCGGGACTTTCGCGATCTCCGCCGGCCCGAAGGCGCGCTTCGGCATGGTGTCCTTGATCCGCAACACATCCTGCTCGCTGATCGAGCCGATCACGCGGATCGGATCGAGTTGCACGATCGTTGCCAGAACGGTCGGTCCGCTGAATCCCACCAGACTGCCGATCGACACCTGATGCGCCTCCACCTGACCGTCGAACGGCGCCGTGACCCTCGTATAACCCAGGGTAATCGCCGCCTGGGTCACACCGGACTGCGCGTTGTCGACATTCGCCTGATTGGTTTGTTGCGCGGCGAGCGCCACATCGACCTGCGACTGCGACGAAAAGTCGGTCCGGCCCAACGACGCCTGCCGTTTATACTCGGCCGCCGTTTGCGCCAGCTGCGCCTGCGCCGACGCCAGTGATGCCTGGGCCTGCTGTAGCCGTGCCTGATAGGGGGCTGGCTCGATGACGAACAGAGTATCACCCTGTTTCGCCGCCGCGCCGTCCTGATAGTCAATTTCTTGCAGGAAGCCTTGCACACGGGCGACCAGATCGACCTGGTTCACCGCCTGAGCGTTGCCAGTCAGTTCGAGATACGGCGTTACCTCCTGCTGCAGCGCGTGCGCAACGCCGACAGGAGGCGGCGGCGGCGCAACAAAAGCGTTTTGCTTCTTGCAGCCGGACAGCGACAACAAGGCGACGAGCGCCAGACCACAGCAGTGGCGGACTATCCGCCCATCGGTTGCGAGCACCGTCAACTCCCCCTTTTGGCCGCCGCTCGTCACTTGCTGCGCAAACCTGTACTGCGCGGCATTGATCGGGACGATGCCGTCGCGGTTGGCCTGGCGTCAACCGGTGCGTCAGACCGTGCCGATGACCGCCAAGGCCCGACGGCGGTCGTCTGCGGCATAGCAGGGCACGTTCAACCCCCCTGCTGATCCGCCCAGTGTGCTGTTATCATGGTGGCAAGACAGAGGATCCGGATATGGACGCCACTCGGAAATACGCCGTCATTGACCCCACCACCGGCAAAATCGACCGCCGCATCTTCAGCGATCAGGCGATCTACGACGAGGAGATGGAAAAGATCTTTGGGCGCGCCTGGTTGATGATCGGGCATGAGAGCCTGGTGCCCGCGCCTGACGATTACTTCCACACCTATATGGGCGAGGACCCGGTCATCCTGACTCGCGACGGAAAAGGCCAGCTGCACGCGCTGTTGAACATGTGCCGCCACCGCGGCAACCGCGTGGTACGCTGCGACGACGGCAATGCCAAACGCTTCATGTGCGCCTATCACGGCTGGACCTATCGCAATGACGGCAGCCTCGAGACAGTCCCCGGGGAAACCGAGGCCTATTATGATGCGCTCGACCGGCCATCGTTGGCACTGCTCGAGGCGCGGGTGGAGACCTATGCGGGCATCATCTTTGCCACCTGGGCCAAGGATGCCCCGAGCCTCGAAGCTTACCTCGGCGATGCGCGCTGGTATCTCGACACCGTGTTCAATCGGCTCGACGGCGGCATGCAGGCTTTGGGCCCGATGAAATGGCTCGAGCCGGCCAATTGGAAGACGATGGTGGACAATTGCTCGGACAATTATCACGTGCCGACCAGCCATCTGTCCAGCGCTTCGGTGCAGTCCCGGTTCCTCGGCCGGCCGCGGCTGTCGCACGAGGATCAGTTCAACAGCCCGAACAAGCACGTCTTCGTCAACGGACATGCGATCACGTTTCGCGATGCGGATGACGACCAGCCGCGCTACGTGCACGGCGTGTCGGAGGCGGTGTTCAAACTGTTCAATGAATACCACGAGGCCACCAAGGCCGAGGTCGAGCGGCGGCTTGGCAAGCTGCGCGCGCGGCGGGTGCAGTTGGGCAACCATTCGATTTTCCCGAACGGAATTCTCGGGTTCCGGTTGGCGCTGCCTCGGGGGCCGCTGCGCACGGAATTCTGGCATTTCGTGCTGCTGGACCGCGATGCTCCCGAGGAACTGAAAAACGCCATCCGGATCGGTAGCCAGGCCAACAACGGTGCCGCCGGCATGTTCGAACAGGATGACGTCGACAACTGGCGTCAGGTGACTGAATCGAGCGTCAGCCGGTTCGCACGCGATGTGCCGCAGGATCTGTCGATGGGGGTGGGGCACGCTGGCTCGCATCCGGATTATCCGGGGCTGGTGTCTGAACGTTACATTTCCGAGAACAATCAGCGGCTGTTCTATCAGCGCTGGGAGCAGTTCATGAACGCGGGGAGTTGGGCCGACATCCCGCTCGACCCGATCAGTGCCCGGTTCGAGGGCACCGCGACGATGCGGGGTTAGGGCGATGGCGACGAAGCGCGGGAGTGCGGCGGCCGTGACGCTGACGGCGCAGCAGGCGCTGTGGTTGGAGCTGATGCCATTTTATATCCGCGAGGCGTGGCTACTGGATGAACGGAAGTTCAAAGAGTGGCTCGAGCTGTTCACGGACGATGTGTTGTACTTCATGCCGCGGCGGAAGAATGTGCCGCGGCGGGAGGCGCATCGGGAACTGACGCAACTGGGCGATCTGGCGATTCTGGAGGAGGACAAGCGCTATCTGCAAATGCGGGTGGCCCGGCTGGATACCGGCATGGCCTGGGCCGAGGATCCACCGTCTCGCACGCGGCATATGATCGGGAACTTGGAAGCGGAACCGGCGGAGAACGGCGAGGTGCGGGCGAGGACGGCGTTTCTGGTGTACCGCTCGCACCTGGAAACGGATCATCAGTTGCTGTCGGGATACCGGGAGGATGTGCTGCGGAAGGTGGATGGCGGATGGAAAGTTGCAAAGCGGACGATCGTGCTGGATGCGAATGTGCTGTTGGATAAGAATTTGAGTGTGTTTTTGTAATGGCCGCTCGAATCAAGGCTCTATGCAACCCAAAGGTGCTGATCTGGGCACGAGACACTGCAGGGTTCAGCCGAGCTGAAGTAGCGGCAAAACTCGGAATCGAGGAAATCCGGATCGCGACCTGGGAGGACGAGGACGGCGGCGATGCACCATCAATTCCTCAGCTTCGTAAATTGGCTGACCTTTATAAGCGACCTCTCGCGGTCTTTTACCTTCCCAATGTGCCTGCCGGTTTTCAAGTAATCCGAGACCTTCGACGGCTTCCAGGCACAGGCCTGCGTCGCTTGCCGCCCGAACTCGTTCTTGAATGGCGGCGCGCGACGGAGCGACGCGAACTCGCGATTGAGCTACTGACCGACATCGGCGAGGAGCCGCAAGCATTCACGCTTCAGGCCGAACGCTCGGAGAACCCGGAGATCGTTGGACAGCGCATCCGATCTCGATACCGATGCATCACGGCCACCGGAGGAACAGGCGGTCGAGGTGTTTTGCAATCAAGTTGCAGCAGCAGCCCTCGTGCCTGGCGACCGTCTGCTGTCCGACCCCCGGGTAGCCGCGCACAGTGAACGTGCCACCGATTGGACTGATCTGCAGATCGCTGATCTTGCGCGGTCCTTTGGTGTGGACGCGAAATGTTGCTGCGCCGGTTACTGACGCTTGGACGAACGACCTGGGAATTCTATGGTCGAAAGAGGGCGCAGTATCAGGCTGAATATCTAGCTCTGCAGGCGCTGGATCGGACCAAAACTGCTGACGTTGAGGTAAGGCGCAACATGCCGCTCGAAACGGTCAGCAACTATGGTCGACCGCTGGTCCAAATGATCCTCGAGAACTATTACCAAGACCGGCTTTCGTTGAGTGAAGTTGTCGGTTATCTCGGCATCAAGACGAAGCATATTCCAAGGCTTGAGCAGATGGCAGGGTCGCGGTGAGCTGAGCGCCGCCACTAGTCCTGCCAACTTATAGCATTGACAGTAGTGCTCTGATTCGCGGTTGGCGACGGATTTATCGACCAAAGAATTTCGGCTTTGTGTGGACGAGAATTGACACACTCATTGACGAAGGGCGTCTGCGCACAAGCATAGAGGTTTATCACGAGATGGAAAGGAAGGACGACGAAATATTCGACCGGTGCAAGGATCGGAGGGACCGCCTTTTCGTCGAAATTGACGACCGGTGCCAACAGCAAATTGTTCGTATAATGGGATTGTATCCGCGCTTGGTTGACACCGTTAAGGGTCGATCCGGCGGTGATCCATTCGTCATCGCACTGGCTGCTGCCAACCGGCCGCCCATGGTTGTAGTGTCAGAGGAAGATCCGGGCAGGCAACGTATCCCGGACGTTTGTTTGGCTGAGGGTCTCCGATGCATCAGGTTGCCTGACCTGGTGGAACATGAGGATTGGCGTTTCGGCTGACGCTCTAATTCGCCCGATCGTGGATGTCGAGTTAGCTCTCCACAGTTAGGCCGTCGCCGGTGGACAGTAGCCGGGCGGAGCAAGCTGCCCCCTCGATCCCCCTCAGTACCCCCGCAAAAACGCCAGCACGTGCGCGGTCCACTCCGCCGGTTTCTCGAACGGCGCCCAGTGACCGCAGTTGTTGAGCAGCACGACCCGAGAATCAGTGATGTGGTTCAGGATCGCGATGCTCACCTCAAACGCCACCATCCGGTCGTATCGGCCATGGATCAACAACACCGGCGCCTGGATCCCCGCAAGTTCCGGCGAGTAGTCGTGCGGCAGACTGACCGATTGCCGCCGCGCCTCCATGAACTCCGGCGACCACGTATGAGCGTGATGGATGTAATCCACCAGTTCGTCGGTCACCAGGCTCTCATCATCGATGTGCACGCGCAGATATCGAGCAATATTTTCTCGGCTCGGGTCATCCTGCGCCTGACGCGTGGCCCGGTTGCCCTCCGACGGACGATTGGCCATCAAATAACGATCGCCGCCGGTGCCGATGTGCGAGCCGCCCATAACAAATCTCCGCACCCGCTCGGGGTAGGAAATCGCCGCCACCATCGCCGACTGCCCGCCCTGCGAGTTGCCGACCCAGTGCGCCCGCTCGATGCCAAGCGCATTCAGCAAGGCGACCCCGGTGCGCGCCTGCACGGCGTGCACGCCCTCCTGATACACGATCGGCCCGGTCTTACTGAAATTCGGCATGTCCATGAGGATGCAGCGGAAGTGCTGCGACAGCGCACCAACCACCTTGTGAAACGTAATCCACGCGGTGGTACCGGGACCGTACGAATGCAGCAGCAGCACCGGATCGCCGGAGCCGATGTCGTGATAATGCACCGGCATCCCTCCGGCCTGGATGGTCTTGCTGGTGCCCGCCTCCGCGAGGCCATTCGACGCAATGAACGGCATGTCTTCCTCCTGTTGCCCTTCGATCGCGAACCATGACGTTCCTTCGGCGGCCGGACGTTGGTTGCGACCCAAACCGTAGGGCGCGTGACGCCGTTGCACAATCGGGCCGCTGCCCGTCGCATGCCGAGCGATGCTGCAACGGGACCGACAAGGAAAACGGCTTTTGCACCGGACCACTCGGTGCATTACGGTGATCCGAGCTGTCAACAGGAGCTAGCCATGGGAAACGCCGAACATCAACGCAGCAATTGGCAGCGCCGGAATGTGTTGAAAGCCGGGTTGGCGCTGGCCGGCGGCGGAGCGATCATCACCATTGGCGACCACGCATCGGCTGCCGCGACGACCGTCAACATGCAGCTTGGCTGGCTTGGCGGCGGCAACCAGATCGGCGAAGTCGCCGCGTTCGAACTGGGCTACTTCGAACAGGAAGGCCTGGACTTCAAGATCCAACCTGGCGGCCCCAACAATGACGGCATTGCGATCGTCGCGTCCGGCCGTTACGAGGTAGGACAGGTCTCGTCCAGCCCGTCGTTGATGCTGGCCGTGTCGCAGGACATCCCGATCAAATGCTTCGCGGTGTCAGCCCAGCAACATCCCTATGCGTTCTTTTCGCTGAAACAGAATCCGGTGCGCAGCGCTGCCGACTTCCGCGGCAAGAAGGTCGGCATTCAGGCGACCGGAGCGATCTTGCTGCGCGCGTTGCTCGCCAAGAACAACATCGACCCCAAGGACGTGCAGGTGGTCATCATCGGCTCGGAAATGACGCCGCTAATGACCGGCCAGGTCGATGTGATCACCGGTTGGGTGACCAACACCACGGCGTTGAAGGTGCTCGGCCCCGACCGGGTTCAGTTCAAGTTGTGGGACGCCGGGGTGAAGCTCTATGCCAGCCCGTATTACGCGACTGTCGACACGCTGCTGAACAAGAAGGACATGTTGGTCCGCTTCATGCGCGCCTCCGCCAAAGGTTGGGCGTTTACCTACGCCAATCGCGATAAGGCCGTCGAGCTTCTGGTCAAACACTTTCCCAACCTCGTCGCCGCGGATGAGCGCGCCGCGGTGGACGTCATGCTGGACGCTACCTTCACCCCCGCCACCAAGGCCGGCGGCTTTGGCACAATGGATCCGGCAATCTGGCAGGAGCAGATTTCGCTCTACAGTCAACTCGGTCAGTTCACCAAACGCACGCCGTCGGTCGACGAGGTAATGACCCTCGATATCCTGAACGCCACCGCAGATACTCGCCCGAAGATCGGTTGATGAGCGAAACCGTAACGATGCCGGCAACGCGCGCGGGCGTTGCCATCGAGTGCCGGGATGTCACGGTGCGGTTTTCCAGCGATCGCGGCTCGGTTACCGCGTTGGCCAACGTTTCGGTGACGCTGGCAGAAGGTGGCTTCCTGACATTGCTGGGGCCGTCCGGTTGCGGCAAGTCAACGTTACTGCGCGTGATCGCCGATATCGTTCAGCCGGTGGCCGGCAGCGTAACGGTACTCGGTCAGACACCCGCGAAGGCCCGCCGCGACCGGCAAATCGGCTTCGTCTTTCAGGACGCTGCCTTGCTGCCGTGGCGCGATGCGATCGGCAATGTCCGCCTGCCGCTCGAGGTTGGTGGACGCCGCACCCTTCCCCCGGGCGCTCCTGGGCCGCAGGAGTTGCTCGATCTCGTCGGCCTCTCCGGTTGGGAAAAAGCCCTGCCGCACGAATTGTCGGGCGGGATGCGCCAACGCGTGGCAATCGCCCGCGCCTTGCTTGGCGGCCCGAGAATATTGCTGATGGACGAGCCGTTCGGGGCGTTGGACGAAATCACCCGCGACCGCCTGAATGAGGAATTACTACGCATCTGGCGCGACACCGCCACAACGATCGTGTTCGTCACCCATAGCATCTATGAGGCCGCCTTCCTCGGGCAACAGGTCCTGATGCTCGCCGCGCGACCAGGCCGGGTACGCGAACTTGTGCCGGTGAACCTGCCGGAACCGCGGCAGCTCTCGGTGCGGGAAACGCCAGGCTTTGCTGCACTCGCCGCGCATCTGCGTGCTGTGCTGGAGACCTGTTGATGTCCGTGACGCTTGCCAGCGCATCGGCAGGTAAGGCCGGACCGGCGGCCGAGGATGATCTCGACGCAGCCTGGCGTGAGGCGCAACGCCGTCTCAGGTTGCGCCGCCGCATGCTGCCTCTGGCCGGCGGCGCCGGTCTGTTGTTCATCTGGTGGGCGCTGATCGCCGTCTTTCATGTGCGGCCGTTCATTGCGCCGTCGCCGGAAGTGGTGGCCATCACGCTCTGGCAGAAGTTCCCCATGCTGATGGCGAACCTATTGCCGACCGCGATCGAGGCAGTGTGCGGCTTCTTGCTTGGCAACCTGACGGCGATCGTCATCGCCACTGTCTTCGTGCATCGCAAGACGATGGAGGAAGCGTTCTTCCCGATCGCCGTGCTGGTCAATTCAATCCCGGTCGTTGCCAAAGCACCTATTCTGATTTTGCTGCTTGGCAATGGGCTGGCGCCCAAAATTGCCATCGCCGCAATCGTTTGCCTGTTCCCGACACTGGTGAACATGGTGCGCGGGCTGGAAGCGGCCAGCCCGCAGGCGATGGAACTGATGCACGTGTTGTCTGCCAGCAAGCGGGAAGTATTCATCAGACTGCGTCTGCCGACTTCGGTACCGTACCTGTTCTCCGCACTGAAGATCGCGGCCAGTACCTCGGTCGTTGGCGCGATCGTCGGCGAGTGGATTGGCTCGCAGGAAGGCATCGGTGCATTAATCATTCAGGCGACCTACAACTTCGATTCAGCGTTGCTCTATGCCACGGTGTTGTGCGGCTCATGCTTCTCGGTGCTGTTCTTCCTGACCATTCGGTTGCTCGAACGGGTCGTGATCAGTTGGCAGCCCGACGTAACGAACTTGTGAAGGAGACGTGACGATGACGGGCCAATACCTTGAAGGCGCCGGTGCCGTTCCGATCGTCTCGCGTGCCGATGTTCTGGTGGTCGGCGGCGGTCCGGCCGGGTTCTCTGCAGCGATCGCAGCGGCTCGCAACGGGGCGAAGGTCACGTTGGTCGAACGTTATCCGTATCTGGGCGGCCTGGCCTCGGGCGGCATGGTCCTGGTGCTGGACGACATGTGCAACGGCGCGGAGATCACCGTGCGCGGCATCTGCGGCGAAATGATCGAGCGTATGGGACGCCACGGGCTGGCTGTCTGGCCCCCGGAAGCCGAACGCGGGCACGATCCGGCGATGTATCGCAAATGGTCGCGCTGGGGCTTGTTCGACTTCAACACGCACACCAAACCGCACCCGATTTGTTACTCGGTAGCGTTTGACCCCGATGGCTGGAAACGCGTCTCGGATGAGATGGTGCAAGAGGCCGGAATCGAGCTTCGCCTGCACAGTTGGTTCTCCCGCGCCATCGTCGAGAATGGCCGCGCCACCGGCGTCGTAGTGGAAACCAAAGCCGGCCGTCAGGCGATCATGGGCGGCATCGTCATCGACGCCACCGGCGATCTCGATGTCGCGGCTGACGCCGGTGCGCAATTCATCGACGGCGCCTACATGGTCACCACCGTCTTCCGCCTTGGCGGCGTCGATACCGATGCCGCAGAACGGTTCCAGTTCGAGGAGCCCGACCGCTTCCGCACCATCGACATGGCGACCCGAAAAATCATTGGAGGCTCCTGGGACTATTGGTGGCTGAAGACGCCGCTGCCTGGCATCGTCTGGTGCAACTGCCCGCACATGACCGGCCTGGACGGCATGAAAGTCGAGGATCTGACGCAAGCGGAATTCGAAGGCCGTCGCCGCATCCATGCGCTGGTCGATTACGTTCGGGCCAACTCGCCGGGCTTTGAGCAATGCTACGTGGTGGACGTAGCGCCGCAGGTCGGCGTCAGGCAGACCCGTCTGCTCGACGGCGAGTATGTAGTGACGAAAGAAGACGTGTTGCAACGTATACATTTTCCGGACAGCGTCGCCCGGGGCCGCGATTACTACACGCCGTATCGCGCGTTGTTGCCTAAAGGCATCGATCAGTTGCTGGTCGCCGGCCGCCATTACTCCGCCACGTCGTCAGCGCAAAAGATATCCCGGGAAATTCCGCCCTGCATGGCGATGGGCGAAGCAGCCGGCGTTGCCGCGGCGATGGCATTGAACTCCGGCGGTCCGGTTCGGGATATCGACGTTCCGGCATTGCAGCGGCGGTTGCGCGAGCAAGGCGCTGATCCCGGTGATCGTCCCGCAACCAACGCACGAGTGCTGGAAGCCCAGTCATGAGCCAACCATTGTCAGGCCTGAAGGTGATCGATTTCACCCAGGTGATGTTGGGGCCGTGCGCGACGCAAACGCTCGGCGATTACGGCGCCGACGTGATCAAGGTCGAGCGGATCGGCGCCGGAGACCTGTCCCGTTCCTCGATCGACAACGATCCCGACGGAATGCAGAACCCGGTGTTCTGCAGCCTCAACCGTAACAAGCGCAGCATCGCGCTGGATCTGAAGTCGCCCGCCGGCCTGGAGATCGTGCGCACTCTGGCAAAAACCGCCGATGTGGTGGTCAACAACTTCCGGGCCGGGGTGATGGAACGGATGGGTCTCGGCTACGACGTGCTGTCGGAGATCAACCCGCGCATCATCTATGCCTTCGGCACGGGTTTTGGCACTGAGGGGCCATATGCGCATAAAGGTGGCCAGGACATCCTCGCCCAGGCGATGACCGGGGTGATGATGCGGAAATGCGATCCATCTGATCCGGTAACGATATATCCTACTGCGCTGGCCGATTATTCGGCCGGTATGCATCTGGTGCAAGGAGTCTTGCTCGCGCTGTTGCAACGGGATCGCACCGGACGCGGCCAGATCGTTGCTGTCTCGCTGTACGACAGCATGCTGGCGATGCAGATGCAGGAAGCCGCGATGTGGCTGATGCGAGACCGGGATTTCAGTTGGGGCTCGATGCCGCATACCGGCGCTTTCGCAACGACCGATGGAGCGATCGTCATCGTCGGCGCCTTCAAGGCAAACCCGCTGCGCGATATCTCCCAGGCGCTTGGCATCGACGATTTGTCGCTGGACGAACGCTTCAACAGCTTCGCCCGCAGTATGAAAAACCGCACTGCATTACATGCCATCTTGCGGGCGCGGATCGCCACCAATTCCACCGCCCATTGGATCGAGCGGCTGGAAGCGTTGGACCTGCTTTGCTCCCCGGTCCGCAATCTGGGTGCCGCTCTGGCCGATCCGCAAACCGCCATCAACGGCATGATCGTGCATGCCCAGGGCGACACCGAATCACTGGGGCTTGTCGGCTCGCCGGTGCATTTGTCGGACCATGGCTTTGTGTTGCGCCATAATCCTCCGAAGTTGGGGGTTCACGGGGCGGAGATCCTGGCCGAACACGGCTACGATCAGCAAACGATCGAACGATTGCGTGCGAAGGGTGTGCTGGCATGACCGCGACGTTGCGCATCGACGGTCATGTGGCTTACGTGACGATCGACCGGCCCGAGGTGATGAACGCGATCGACCAGCCGACCGAGGCAGCGCTCGACGCTATCTGGAACCAGTTGGAAGCCGACCGAGAGGTGCGCGCGGTGGTGCTGACCGGTGCCGGCGAGCGGGCGTTCTGTGTCGGTGCCGACATGAAGAATGTGGGAAAGTCCGGCCTGGAGTACTGGGCTTTTGGCAATCCCAACGGGTTTGGCGGTATTTCGTTGCGGACGACGCTCGATGTACCGGTCATCGCGCGGGTCAACGGTCACGCACTCGGTGGCGGGTTCGAGATGGTGCTCGGTTGCGACATTGTCGTCGCTGCGGGGGAGGCCAGCTTTGGTCTGCCGGAACCACGCGTTGGGCGGCTGCCGCTCGATGGCGGCATGGTGATGCTGCAACGTCAAATCCCGTTCCGCCAGGCGATGGGAATGCTGCTCACCGGCCGCCGTCTGGGTGCCGCTGAGGCCTTGACGATGGGCTTGGTGAATGAGGTGGTGCCTCGCGCGTCCCTGGACGATGCGGTGCAGCGTTGGCTGGCGGATATCCTGGCTTGTGCACCGCTGTCGCTGCGCGCGATCAAGCAGTCGGTCCGTCGCTCTGCGCAATTGAGTGCAGCGGAAGCGCAGGGGCTACGCCTGCCGGCAGTGATGGACTGCCTCGCGTCGCGCGACGGGCAGGAAGGCGTTCAGGCGTTTCGCGAAA